>CANRQN010000008.1 GCA_947641575.1 uncultured Clostridium sp. | reverse complement strand
CGAACCGGGGATCAGAGTTTTGCAGACTCGTGCCTTACCACTTGGCTATATCGCCGAATACCACTGTCTCAAGACTTTTGTGGAGCAGGTAACGGGAATCGGACCCGTAACTTAACCTTGGCAAGGTTATGTTTTACCACTAAACTATACCTGCAAAAATATTGCCTAATAATAATAACAAAAATAATAAAAAATGTCAAGACCAAATATTTAAGGTTAAGTTCTATATATAATATTCAGATAGAAAGAAAAATATGACAACAAAAAATAAAAATGTAAAGAACTAGGTAAATAAGACTTTTGCAAAAATCTTGACATAATATGTTGAAATTGTAACAAAAATGTTGTATAATTGTAATGAAATTGTAATAAAAAAAACAAAACTCACAGAAACCAAATCCGTAAAGAGGTTTTGTGGGGGTTTTTAAAGTCAAAAAAAATACCAAAAACTTCTATTGACTTTATTTCTAAACAATGTAAAATAGAATATAAGAAAAAAGATAAAAAAGGTGGTAAAGTATGAAAACGAGAAAACTAATTACAGGAACATTAACATTTGTATTTTTAATAATAATATTTGCTTTCCTAAACACATCAAAGGCTGCAATCTCAAATCTAGGATATGTAAAAATAACTAGAGATAGAACAGCAACAGTAAAATACACTGCGAAGAACCCTACAACAGGTGAAACAGCAGAAAGAGAATATACAGCAAAATATGCACATCAATTTGGAGAGAATCGTACAGGAACTAAAAATGTATGGAAGCTAGTAACATGTACAGAAAATGGAACTGTAACAGAAGCAAACTATGTAAAAGACTTATACTGCTTAAGAGCAGGATTAGGATTTACGACAGAAACAGGAGGACCAAACTATAACCCAGATCCTGTATTATATAATATAGAATATAATATGATAAGAGATTATGAAGCAGTAAGAGATTATCTTTCAGGCTTACATTCAGAAGTAACAATATTTAATAATGAAGCAAATTTTAATTCAGTAATGTGGATACTAGATCATATGCTATTAGAAGGAGCAAGTGACGAAGAACTAACTGAATATTTAATAGAATATGCTGGATACAATAATGAAGTTGGAGATGGAATAGATGGAACAAGTCTAAATTTTGCTGCAATGAAAGAAAATGTATTAACAAGAGCAGATATAGAAGCAATCCAGCAAATGGCGATATGGTACTTTACAAATGTTACAAAAGGTACAACTAATGAAATATCAGATTACCATTCAGAAAATTTACTACCTATATATACAAGAATAACAGGTTCAGGATTTGATACAAGTAATGAATATAGATTATTCTCAGATATATTTAATACAGAAGAAAGCTATGGAACTAAAAGACAAGAAGGTGCAGCAAGACTATATAAAGCATTAATAGAAGGAGCAAAAAAAGCTGCAAAAGAAACACAAGGAATATATAAACCAAATAGAGATATTACAGTATACCTAGCAGGAGAAGATCCAGCAAATGAACAACCAATAGTAGAAGTAAAAGAAAAAGTGCCAGTAGCAGATATAGCACTTAGAAAATTTATATCAGGGATAAATGGAGAAAAATTAACAGGAGCTGATTCAAGAGAACCAGAAGTAGATACAAGCAAATTTAACCAAGTAATAAACGGAGAACTTCAAACAACTGCAATATATAGACATCCAAAGAAAGCTTTACCAGTAAAAATGGGTGATGTAGTAACATATACAATAAGAATATATAATGAAGGAGAGATACCTGCATACATAAAAGAAGTAACAGACCACTTACCACCATATATGCAATATATGCCATATGGAGAAGATGATGGTACAAAATGGGGATTAGACCAAAATGGAGAAACAGCAATAACTACACCATTATTTGATGAAGATGGAAACGCATTGCCAGGCTGTAAAATAACAGGAGCTGGAGGGAAGCTAAAATATGATGACTTAAAAGGTAAATCATTAGAAGAAATATTAATTCCAGCAGCAGAATATAATGTTATGGCCAAAGATCCAAAGGACTCTTATACATTAAGCTATGTAGATATAGAAATATCAGCAAAAGTAATGGAAACAGCACCATATGAAACAGCACTTACAAATTTTGCTGAAGTAACAGAAATTAGAGATGAAGATGGAAATTTAATAAAAGGTGAAATAAAAGACCAAGACGGAAATTTAATAAAACCAGCAGAAAAAGTAACAGATAGAGATTCTATATCAGATAGAGAACATGGAAACTTTGAATTACCAGAAGAAGCTGATAGACCAAGCTATAAAGACCAAGAATCTAATAATACTCAAGGAGGAAAACATCCATATGTACCAGGACAAGAAGACGATGATGACTTTGATAAAGTAATGATAGTACGTCCAGAAGTGGATCTAAGCCTTAGAAAATTCATATCAGCAGTAGATGGAGAAAAATTAACAGGAGAAAATTCAAGAGAACCAAAAGTAGATACAACTATAATGGATAAAGGAGAAAGCACAACATCAGAATATAACCACACTAAAAAACCAATTATGGTAAATAAAGGTGGACTAGTTACATACACAATAAGAGTATACAACGAAGGAGAAATAAATGCATATGTAAGCAAAATTACAGACTATTTACCAAATTATCTAATATATTTAGAAGACAATGAAACAAACAAAAAATATGGATGGAAATATGATAAAACCACAAGAGAAGTAACAACAACAATAACAGCAGAAAATAATAGAGCAGGAGATGTAGTATATAAAGATAGAGAAAATGGAAAACTACTTACTTCTTACAAAGGAAACAAAAATCTAAACTATATAGATGTAGAAATAGTATGCAAAGTAGATGAAAAAGCATTAGGACATGGAATATTAACAAATTTAGCACAAATAACAGAAATAAGAGATGAAGAAGGAAACATAGTAGAAGAAGACAGAGATTCAAAACCAGCTGGAGATAAACAACCAAATAAAGACTTCGAAATTCCAGAAGATAAAGACAGACCAAACTATAAGAATGAAGAATCTAAGAAGCCATATGTACCAGGACAAGAAGATGATGATGACTTTGAAAAAGTACTTGTTAGACCAGACTTTGACTTAGCACTTAGGAAATTTATAACAGGGGTAAATGATACTCAAATAAACAACAGAGTACCAGAAGTGTCATACAAAGACGGACATATAATATATAACCATACAAAAGTACCAGTAGAACTTGAGACAAATAACATAGTTACATACACAATAAGAGTATACAATGAAGGTGAAGCTGATGGTTATGCAAATGAGATTACAGACGATATGCCAGAAGGACTAGAATTTTTACCAGACAATAACTTAAACAAAGAATATAGATGGAAGATGTTAGATGAAGAGCAAAAAGAAACTACAGATGTAAGTAAAGCAAAATACATAGTTACAGACTACTTATCAGAAGAACAAGAAAAAGCCACAGGAAGAAAAAATCAAATAAAAGCATTTAACAAAAATGGAAAAATAAGTGAGACAAATCCAGACTATAAAGAAGTAAAAGTAGCATTTAAAGTAACATATGTTGCAAAAACTACAGATGAAGCATCAAGAATAATAGTAAATGTGGCACAAATATCAGCCGATTCAGATGATGATATAGACTCAGTACCAAAAAGAGATGAAGTATACAACAAAGATGGAAAGAACGAAGACGATATAGATTATGACAATGTAAAAGTAAAATACTTTGATTTAAGCTTACTAAAATGGGTTTCACAAACTAAAGTAACTTTAGATGGCAAAACAGTTATAACAGACACAGGACACACAGCTGCAACTTCAAAAAATGAAGCACCGGTAAAACTAGAAATAGAATCAAAACACTTAAAGAAAATAAATATCAAATATGTATATACAATACAAATTACAAATGAAGGTGAAATAGAAGGATATGCAGATGAAATAAAAGACTACATACCAGAAGGATTAAAATTCATAGAAGAAGACAACAAAGAATGGAAATGGAAAGAAGTAGAAAATGGAGTTGTAACAACAGACTATCTAAAGAATACTCTTCTAAAACCAGGAGAAACAGCGACTGTTCAAATTGTACTTACATGGATAAACAATTCAGAGAATTTAGGAGAAAAAATAAATTTAGCGGAAATTAGCAAAGACAGAAATGATAGTGATTCACCAGATGTGGATTCAACACCTGATAATAAGGTACCAGGAGAAGACGATATAGATGATGCACCAGTAATATTAGCAGTAAAAACAGGTACAACTCAAATATACTTTGGATTAATATCAATAATCTTAATAACATTTATATCAGGAGTAAGTCTAATTAAAAAATATGTATTAGAATAATAATAAAATAAAGTCGCCTGCCCACCGGGCAAGCGACTTTGGTCTTAATGGGAAACCTTAGTGTAAAATCTTCCATACAACGGCAGCAAAGCAGCAGATAATGATGAGAAACATTGCAACCCGGAAGTCCAGGCTGAAGAACCAGTTGAAGGCACTAAAAATTTCCTTCATGAGATTTCCTCCTTAAAAAATTTAGACGACATGTGCTTGACATAATCTAAAATTATTATAACATAAAATTCTATTAAAATCAAGAAAGGATATAATTAGAATGATAATAGTAATAGGTGCAGGGCTTGCTGGATGCGAAGCGGCATACCAAATAGCAAAAAACAAAATAGATGTAACACTATTTGAAATGAAACCCAAAAAATATACACCAGCACATACAAATTCAAATTTTGCAGAAATAGTATGTAGTAATTCTTTTAAATCTAACGCCATTACAAATGCATGTGGTCTTTTAAAAGAAGAGCTAAGAATGTTAGATAGCCTATGTATAAAATGTGCTGATAAAACGAAAGTTGCCGCAGGACAAGCACTAGCAGTAGATAGAGAAAAATTTGCTGAAGCTGTCACAAGAGAAATAAAAAGCATGAAAAATATAAAAATAGAAGAAGCAGAAATTCGGAGAAGATATACATTTAAAAGACTTGATAAAAGATAATATTGTTATAATTGCAACAGGACCACTTACAACAGATAGCTTAAGCAAAGAAATTGCAGATATAACAGAAGGAGATAAGTTATATTTCTATGATGCAGCAGCTCCTATAATAGAAAAAGAAAGCATAGATATGAATATAGGTTTCTTAGGGGATAGATACGGAAAAGGAGAAGCTTGCTATATAAACCTTCCAATGAATAAAGAAGAATATGAGGAATTTTGGAAAGAATTAGTAAATGCAGAAACAGCAGAGTTACATAGTTTTGAAAAAAGAGAAATATTTGAAGGTTGCATGCCAGTAGAAGTAATGGCGAAAAGAGGAATAGATACCTTAAGATTTGGACCACTAAAACCAGTAGGATTTACAGACCCAAGGACAGGAAATAGGCCATATGCAATAGTGCAGTTAAGACAAGATAATGAAAAAGGTACATTATACAACATAGTAGGCTTCCAAACAAATTTAAAGTTTGGAGAACAAAAAAGAGTATTTAGTAAAATACCAGGGCTTCAAAATGCAGAATTTGTAAAATATGGAGTAATGCACAGAAATACGTATATAAACTCACCTAAATTATTAGATAATACATATAATCTAAAACAAAATAACAATATCTACTTTGCAGGTCAAATAACAGGAGTAGAAGGCTACGTAGAATCAATATCATCACGGAATGCTAGTACGGTCTTAATGTGGTACATAAAATAAAAGGAAAAGAAAAAGTAGTTTTTTCAAAAGAAACCATGATTGGAGCATTAAGTGAATATATAAGCACAGAAAGTGCTAATTTCCAGCCGATGAATGCGAACTTCGGGATACTTCCAGAGCTTGGAATTAGGATAAAAGATAAAAAAGAAAGATATGGTAAGCTTGCTGAGAGGTCTTTGAAAAAGATTAACATAAAAAGTATTTGACAAATCTTGACAAAAGTAGTATAATTATGATGTATGATAAATTAGGAGACTTTTAACTAAAATTATTAGGAGGAATAAAGTATGGCTGATGAAAAAAGTAAAAAAATAGATTATAGAGAAGTCGCAAATAATAGTTTTATAGTACGTGGAGTATTATTAGAAACTGTATATCAATCTTTAGTAGGAAAGTCAGAAACAGAAATTAGTGCAAGAATTGCAGAGATAAATCAAGCTATGGAATTAGTAGATCGTGATACTGCAAGAACACAAAGAAGAGCTAGATCACAAGAAGCAAAAAGAAAAACAAATCAAATACTAAGAGAAGAGGAAATAAAGCGGAGTTATTGCACCAGAAGATGTAAGCGATGAAGAAAAAGCAAAAACAATGACATCACTTGATGAATTAACTCTTATAGGAACACAACTTGAAAACGAAGCTGAGATGCTTGAATATTTTCCAAGGGTAAAAGCAAGGTTGCAAGCAATAGAAGAAGCAAAAGTAGATGCAGAAAAACAAGATGTTCTTTTAACATCTGCAATGGCAGAAGCAAAAGAGGACTTAGCATCTGCAGAAGAGGCTGCAAAAAAAGCAATAGAAAATGCAGAAAAAGCAAAACAAATAGATGATGAAATTGCAGAAATCGAATTAGAAATGGAAGAAGCAAAAGCAAAAGGTAGAAAACAAAAAGTAATAGATGCTTATTTAGGAGAGATAGAAGAAAAAAGAACAGAAAAAGCAGAGCTTGGTACAGAAGAAGAATGGACACAAGCGATGGATGCTGCAAAAGAGCCAGAAGAAAGAATAGAATCAATAAAAAAAGGTCAAAAGAAAATTGCAAGAGTCATAAACAAATGCAGTAATCCTTGGAGTACAATACTTAAGGGCTATGGATGGATGGAAATAGGAGAACTAACAAGTGATGATCTAAGCCAAATGATTGGTGTACAAGTAAAAAGATCTGAATTAGATAAGTATGAGAATAATTATGAAGATAAAAAAGATAAAAATGACAAAGATGATAAAAAGGAAAAAGATAAAGATGGAAAAGGAGCAAAAGGTGGAGCAATGCCAAGAGGAGGAGATTACTACATACCACCAGCTCCAGAACCAGAGTTAGATAAGCCAGATGAAGGAACAGAACATGATGATAATGATAAACCAGATGAACAACCAGAACATGATGATAATGATAAACCAGATAATACACTTTTAGCAAAAACATGGTCTGAAAGAAACCCAAAAATTGCAAAATGGTTACCATTTTTAGCAAAATTTATGGATACAAGAGAAGCAAACAAGAAGTTATCAAAAGAAGAAAGAAAGGCATTAGGCAAAGCAAGAGAAGAAGAGTTTGTAAAAAAATTCCGTGAAGAAAATAAAGGAGAGCCAAGTTGGTGGCAAAAATTCAAAGCAAGATACTTTGGAGAAAAAGATGATGATAGAAAAGACCCACCTGCACCACCTAGTGGAGGAAGAGAAGGAGAAGCACCTGCATCGGCAGAAGCAACTCAAACTCCAGAACAAACTGAGCCAGAACCAACACCAGCACAGCCAGATAAAGATGTACCAGTTGCAGAAGCAGATAAAACAAGAGAAGATATATTAAAAGAAGTAACAGGACTTTCTCTTAGAGAAATACAAGAACGTAAAGGAGCATGGGGCTCAAAATTCAGTGACAAGGAAATAAAACTATTTGAAAAGGTAGCACATACAAGAGAGCAACATGCAAAAGAAAGTTTAGAAAGACTTGAAGCAAAAGAGGCAAGAGAAAAAGCATTAAAATCTAAAGAGCCAGAAATAACTTTTAAAGGAAGAAGAAGTGCATTTAGAGAAGCATATAGCGATGGAGTGAAAGTGCCAAAAGCTCCAGTAGTCTCTGATAGAGGAAGCAGTCAAGAACCAACACTTGCACCAGCAGACGGACCAGCATTGCAACCAGAAGAGGGAGATAGATAAAAATAGCTATAAAAAATAAATCAAAATGCTCTTAAAATATTGACAAACAAGAAATATTATGATAAAATATGTGAACACGTACTTAAGGTTGTACGTGTTCACATCGTTAAAAGCTGACTATGCGTAAGGCAAAGTCACAAACCTTAAAATAAAATGAATGACGAATAAACTTTAGAACAAATAATTACGGAGGTGTATTTTAATGGCTGCAAAAGGTCCAAGAGAAAATATTACTTTAGAATGTACTGAATGTAAAAGAAGAAATTACATGACATCTAAAAACAAAAGAAATAATACAGATAGACTAGAAATAGTAAAATACTGTAAATATTGCAAAAAACGTACAACACATAAAGAAACTAAATAACTTTTATTTAATGGAGGGTTCTATAAATGGGAAAAGCAGAGAAAAATGAAAAAACACCAAAAAAACAAAAACACTTTTGGAAAGATTTTAAAGCAGAACTAAAAAAAGTTATTTGGCCAACAAAAAATCAAGTTATAAACAATACAATAATAGTAATAGTTATTGTATTAATTATAACAGCTATTGTATTTGTATTAGACCTAGCGTTTGAAGCTTTAAACACTTACGGAATAGACAAATTAAAGACAAAGGTACAAAATCAAGTAGTAAATGAAGTAGAAGAAAATAATAATACAAACAATGTAAGCAATGAAGAAAACAACTCAGCAGAAAATGAAACTGCAAATGATACAGCAAATATAGAGAATGTATCAGAGTAATTAAGGAGGCTTGATTTAAGTGGCTCATCAAAAAGAAGATTCTGTAGCAAGATGGTATGTAATACATACCTATTCAGGATATGAAAATAAAGTAAAAACAGACCTAGAGAAAATGGTTAAGAATAGAGAGCTAGAAGAATATTTTTTTGACATCATAGTACCAATGGAAGAGCAAATAGAAATAAAAGATGGAAAAAGAAAAGCAAACTTAAAAAAAGTTTTCCCAGGATATGTTTTAATAAAAATGATAGTAACTGATGAAACTTGGTATATAGTTAGAAACACTAGAGGAGTAACAGGTTTTGTTGGTTCAGGTACTAATCCAATACCTCTTACAGAGGAAGAAATTAGAAACATGGGATTTGAAGAAGTAGAAGTAAAAATAGATTATGAAGTAAACGAATCTGTAAAAGTTATAAACGGTCCATTAGAAGGATTTATAGGGGTAGTACAAGAAATAAACAAAGAAAAAGGAAAAGTAAAAGTACTTGTTTCAATGTTTGGAAGAGAAACTCCAGTTGAACTAGAGTTTGCACAAGTTCAAAAAATCTAATAATAAAGATTTAATATAAAAATTTAGAAATAAAATTAAAACAAGAAGCAAGTAATACAAGGAAGATGAGGTAAATAATCGCAGACTAGGCTCATGCCTGTCTAAGGATTATTTAACTAATATCTGACGCAGTAGTACGTAGCTTATTGTTTGAAGAAAGAAAGGTAGGTGCAAATATAAGATGGCACAAAAAGAAGTAGCTACAGTAATAAAATTACAAATAGAAGCTGGAAAAGCAACACCAGCTCCACCAGTAGGACCAGCACTTGGTTCAAGCGGTGTTAATATCATGCAATTCGTTAAAGAATTTAATGATAGAACAGCAAACCAACCTGGGATGATAATACCAGTAGTTATTACAGTATATACTGATAAATCTTTTGAATTTATAACAAAAGTACCACCAGTAGCTGTATTAATTAAAAAAGCAATAAAAATAGAAAAAGGTTCTGGTAAACCTAACAAAGAAAAAGTAGCAAAAATCACAGAAGCTGAAGTTAGAGCAATTGCTGAGCAAAAAATGGAAGACCTAAATGCAGCATCAATTGAGACAGCAATGAGTATGGTTAAGGGGACAGCTCGCTCTATGGGAGTCACAGTTACAGAATAATTGCCATTTGGCGTTGTTGCTGTTCAGTAAATTTCCATTTTGGTGTACACTAGTATCCTCATGGAATATTTACCTCACGCACCTAGTCAAATAACAATTCTTCTGCAACCAAAAAATAAACAAATATTTAATTGGGAGAAATACAAAAATTGTGTTTCGTTTGAACCAAAGGAGGTAAAAAATGAAAAGAGGAAAAAGATATAAAGAAGCTGAAAAATTGCTAGAAAAAGGAAAACTTTATGAAGCAAAAGAAGCTTTAGAATTAATCGAAAAATTTCCAAAAACTAAATTTGATGAAACAGTTGAATTACACGTTAAATTAGGTGTTGATTCAAAACATGCAGACCAACAAGTAAGAGGTACAGTAGTACTTCCAAATGGTACAGGTAAAACTTTAAAAGTATTAGTATTTGCAAAAGGACCAAAAGCTGACGAGGCAAAAAATGCAGGAGCAGACTTTGTTGGTGCAGAAGAACTAATACCAAAAATCGAAAAAGAAAACTGGTTTGACTATGATGTAGTAGTTGCAACACCTGACATGATGGGTGTAGTAGGAAGATTAGGAAAGGTATTAGGACCAAAAGGATTAATGCCAAACCCTAAATCAGGAACAGTTACAATGGATGTTACAAAAGCAATAGCTGATATTAAATCAGGAAAAGTTGAATATAGATTAGATAAAACTAACATAATTCACTTAGGCTTTGGAAAAGTATCATTTGGAGCTGAAAAACTACTTGAAAACTACAATACAGTTATGGATGCTATAATAAAAGCAAAACCAGTAGCAGCAAAAGGTCAATACTTAAGAAGCGTAAGTATAACAACAACAATGGGACCTGGACTATTCATAGACCAAAAGTAATTAAAAAATATAATATATCCTAAGACAGTAGGCAAAAAATAAGACCTACCGAGGAAAAAAGAAAAGAGACAAAAGTCTTAAGTCTTTATCCTTGGAGTGTCATAGGATAAAAACTTAAGACTTTAGTTTTATTTAATATATAGAAGTCAAATAAGAATTAGTATATCGCAAGGCGCACGAAGGAGATATTCCATGAGACGTACTTGTGTACGTTGAGTGGAAATCGACTGAGTAGCAACGTAGCGAGATGCTGATTATTATTTGAGTTAAAGGAGGTGAAAGAATGGCAAATAAGAACATAATTAAACAAAAAGAAGAAGAAGTAAATGCACTTGCAGAAAAAATGAAAAATGCAAAACTAATTCTATTTACAGATTATAGAGGAATAAATGTTGAAGACGTTACAAAACTAAGAAAAACTTTAAGAGATTCAAAGACAGAATACAAAATAATCAAAAACAATATTTCAAAAAGAGCTTTAGAAAAATGTGAAATAACAGGATTAGATACAGCAGTAGAAGGACCAACAGCAGTAATCATAAGCGAAGAGGACTACTTAGAACCTGCAAAAGCAATTTATGAATATACAAAAGACCACGACTTTTATAAAATAAAAGGTGGTGTAATAGAAGGAAAGGTTATGACAGCAGAAGAAATAATAACACTTGCAAAACTACCATCAAGAGAAACACTTATTGGAATGCTTGCTGGAGGATTGCTTGGAACTATTTCAAAATTTGCAGTTGCAATCGATCAAGTTCGTATACAAAAAGAACAAACAGCTTAATTCAAACAATAATCGGCATCTTGCGGCGTCAAGCGTTGGTTAATCTGTCCTCAATATACACTAGTAAATCTGTGGTAATTAACCTAGCTTTTCTAGCAATATACCAATTCTTGTTCGAATTATTAAAATTTAAAAAATTAAAATTTTTAGGAGGAAAATAAAATGGCAAAAATAGAAGAGTTATTAGAAACTATTGATAGCTTAACAGTAGTTGAATTATCAGAATTAGTTAAAGGAATTGAAGAAAAATATGGAGTATCTGCAGTAGCAGCAGCTGCACCAGCAGCTGGAGGAGCAGCAGCAGGAGCTGCAGCTGAAGAGAAATCTTCATTCAATGTAGTATTACAAGATGCAGGAGCAAACAAAATCCAAGTAATCAAGGTTGTTAGAGACGCAACAGGATTAGGATTAAAAGAAGCTAAAGAATTAGTTGATGGAGCTCCAAAAACAGTTAAAGAAAACGTAGCTAAAGAAGAAGCTGAAGAATTAAAAGCTAAATTTACAGAAGCAGGAGCAGTTGTAGAATTAGCATAATTTCAATATTAGCTATATAAAAAGAAGACAAAGTAGCCTTTAAGGTAAAAGTCTTCTTTTTTTGCATAGAATGATGGGCGCCAAATAAGTGCGTGTGTGCCACAGAGAATAGGCTAATATTTTATGCAATGTTTTTTCTCAGGGTAATTTCACGAAATATTACAAATTGCAATATTTCATGAAATTTCCATGTTTTTTTCTTTTCCTAAGTTGACAATTAAATATCTCTGCTATATAATTACAAAAAAGTCAAAAAGGAAAAATATATGGATATATTAATTAAAAACTGTAATTTAATATCAATGTCAGAAGGAAGACCTAGATATGAAGAGAATATAAGCATTTATATACAAAATGGAGTTATAACTGAGATAGAAGAAGAAATAACACCACAGATGGGAGCATATATAATAGATGCAAGAGGAAAAGTATGTATGCCAGGGCTAATAAATGCACATACACATTTAAGCATGAGTATCTTTAGAGAAACACTAGATGGATATACCTTGCAAGAGTGGTTAACTAAGAAAATTTGGCCAATGGAAGACAAACTTTCAAGAGATGATATATATTATGCTTCACTTTTGTCATGTGCAGAAATGATATCAACAGGGACAACTTGTGCAAATGATCAATATTTTATGGAAGAAGAAACAATCAGAGCAGCAGTAGAGACAGGTATGAGACTTCAACTGACAAGAACAGTTAATGACATAGCAGATATGCAATATGAAAGAATGGAAGAATTAACAGAACTAATAGAAAACTATAGAAATAAATATGATTTAATAACACTAAATGTTGGAATACATGGATTATATACAACAGGAAGAGATACAACAAAACAAATGGTAGAACTTGCAAAAGAAAACGAATTACCTATACATATGCACTTTTGTGAGAATCAAAAAGAAGTAGAAGATATAAGAAGAGATTATGAAGTAGAAAGTCCAGTAGAGGCATTAGAAGATTATTTTATAGATACACATACAATACTTGCACACTGTGTAAAATTAACAGAAGAAGAAATTAAAAAAATTGCAAAGCTTAATATGAGTATTGTGCACTGCCCTATAAGCAATTTAAGATTAGGTTGTGGAATTGCAAAGATACAAAAAATGTTAGATGCAGGAGTAAATGTGGCACTCGGAACAGATGGGCAAGGAAGTGGTTCTAACTTAGATATGTTTGATACAATGAAATTTACAGCACTTTTGCAAAAAGGAGTATTTGAGAATTCAAAAAATATGGATAGCTATGAAGTACTAAAAATGGCAACAATAAATGGTGCAAAGGCATTAGGACTTGAGAGAGAAATAGGAAGTATTGAAGAAGGAAAGAGAGCTGATATTATATTAATAGACCAGAATACAGAAATAACAAATCCATCAGGAACAGTATTTGCGAATCTTGTATATAATACTAAAGGGAGCAATGTCTCTCATACAATAATAAATGGAAAATTAGTAATGGAAGATAGACAAATAGAATGTATAGATAAATACGGACTTTTTCAGAAATGCAAGGAAATTATAGAAAGAATTAGTGAATAAACCTTACAAATTTTAGCAAAAATTTGACAAATCTATAAAAAAAGAGTATAATTAAAGTTGTGTGATGAAAAAGTAGGAGATGATTTATGAAAAAAAGTATAGTAATATCCTTATTGACAATATCCACATTATTTTGTACAGCACTATGTAGTCTTGCGTCAACAGGAAAGGTTACAGCAGATACTTTAACATTAAGAAAAGAAGCTTCAACAGATTCAGAAGCGATTTCTTATTTATCAGCAAATAATGAAATAGAAATATTAGGGGAAGAACACGGATGGTATAAAATAAAATCTGGAGAAAAAGTAGGATATGTAGCAGCAAAGTATATAAATGTTTTAACAGAAACAAGTAAAAACACCGAAAATTCAGATAAGGATGATAATAAAGAAAACGAATCAAATAATACTGTAGATACAAACACAATTAATCAAAACACAGAAAATATTGAAAATAATCAAGATGGAGAAAAACAAACAAAAACTGTATTAGCATCAGGACAAAAAATATATATAACACCCCTTATAAATTCACTTATTATAAAAACACTAGAAGAAGAAAGCGAAGTAGAGATAGTTAGTGAAATTAATGGTTGGTCTTATATAAAACTTGGGACAGTAACAGGCTGGGTTAGAACAGAAAATATAGAAACAAAAGAAGTAGAACAGAATACTTCAAATCCTGAAGATAATAATAATTCATCAACACAAAAAATAGGATATATTTCAGGAAATTCAGTAAATTTTAGAAAAACACCAAACACAACAGGAGAAATAATTACAAAACTTACAAGAAATACAAAAGTTACAGTATTTGAACAAAGCGATGGTTGGGCAGAAATAGAATATGATGGAAATAGAGGATATGTATCAATAGACTATATATCAGATACAGAAATTCAAACAACATCAAGAAGCTCAGAATCAAGAACAAATACAGCAAAAACAGAAACTGAAAAAAATACGAATACTCAAAGTACTGCAAAATCAGCATCACAAGAACCAAAAGTCACAGGAACATTCACTGGTGCAGATGTTGTAGCATATGCTAAAAAGTACCTTGGATGCAAATATGTATATGGAGGAAGTTCGCCAAGCGGATTTGACTGTTCAGGATTTACATCATATGTATATAAACACTTTGGAGTATCACTTTCACGTACATCTAGCGGTCAGGCATCAAACGGAAGAAAGGTGAGTAAAGGAGAACTACAAGTAGGAGACATAGTATGTTTCTCTAGTTCAAGTAAAAGTAAAAAAATAGGACACGTAGGAATATATATAGGTGGAGGAAAATTTATCCACGCAGCTAACTCTAGAAAAGGAGTTATAACATCAAATGTTACAGGTGGAGGATACTACTTTGTAACAGCAAGTCGTGTAATATAATTTTAGAAAGGAAGAGATATGCAACCATTAGTAATTTTAGTGGTTGGATATATAACCGGTTTAATATGGGGGAGATATTTGAAAACAAATATTACCCCTGTTATTTTTTTGCTATTTTTAGCATTTTCTTTGATTTCAAATAAAGCAGGCAAATCAAAGAAAAGAGATAAAAAGAGCAGATATAAGTTCAGAGGAATACCTAAATATATTATAATTAGTTTAATTTTTGCCATAGTTTCTAATATACAAATTATGTACTTAGAAAACAGATTTAATACATTATATATAAATATAAAAGAAATTAAATTAGTAGGAATTATAACAAGTATTCCAAAAGAAACAGAATACAAAAATTCATATACACTTAAAGTACAAAGCATAAATGGAGATGAAAAATATAAAAATACCAATTTAATAATATATACAAAAAAAGATATAAAACTAGAATATGGGAAAAAAGTAGAAATTATTCGGAGAATATAAAACTCCAAGTAAAGCTACAAATTATAAAGCATTTGACTATGCAAATTATTTAAAAACAAAAAATATATATGGAACTGTAACAGTATCTAAAATAACAAAAGCATCAGAGAAAACATATCTAAATCCTTTACTTATTATATCAAACAATATAAAACAAAAAATAGAGAAGAATCTGGATGAAATATTAGGAGAGGATAGTTATCTTGTAAAGCGGAATACTACTTCGGAGATACAAAAGGAATATCAGAGGAAATAGTAGAAAATTTTAGAACAAGTAGCATATATCATATTTTAGCAGTATCTGGTGCACACGTTCGGTTTTATTCTAATAGGATTAACTACCTTACTTTCAAAGTTAAAAGCCTCAAAACCTAAAATAAACGCAATAAGCAGCATATTTTTAATAATGCTAATGTTTATAACAGGTTTTACTACATCAGTTGTAAGAGCATGCATTATGGCAGAACTTGGAATACTCTCAAAAGTTCTACATAAAAAAAGCAATATTTTAAATAATCTTTGCATTTCACTTCTAATAACTCTAATATATAATCCATATAATTTACAAAATAATTCAGTTTTACTTTCTTATGGAGGAGTAATTCGGAATAATAGCTTTTCAAAAACCGATAAAAAACTGGATAGATAAAATAATAAAATCAAAAGGAAAATTTGCTAATTATATAAAAGAAGTATCATCAGTTAGTTTGTCAGTTCAAATTGTTATATTTCCAATCATGATATACTTTTACAAAAACATATCTTTTACATTTTTAATCTCAAATATTTTAACAAGCTATATTATAAGCTTAATCATAATATTAGGATTCATGCTCATATTAATTTCTTTTCCACTTCTTAAAATCGCAACTATATTAGGAAAGCCTTATCAAATATTAATTAAATCAATAATCAGTATTACATCTATAACATCAAAAATTCCATTTTCAAAAGTATATATAAAAGTGCCATACACATATCAAATTATCTTATATTATTTAATAATATTTATATCACTATATTTATTTAAAACCAAGAAACACCAAAAAATACTTAAATACAAAAAACAAATTATTTCAATAATTATAATAATCATTTTAATTCCAAATTCTATAGAGTTAGTTCCAACAAATAGATTGAAAATATATTTTATCGATGTAGGACAAGGAGACTCATGCTTAATTGTAACTCCTCAGAATAAAACTATTTTAATAGATGGAGGAGGTAGCGAAAATTATGATATACGGAGAAAAGATACTACTTCCATACCTTTTAAACAGAAGAATAAAGAAGCTTGACTATATGGTTTGTAGTCACTTTGACACAGATCATGTTCGGACGGATTAATAAAAGTTATGGAAAATTTAAAAGTAGAAAGAGTGGTAATTTGCAGACAAGGAAAAGAAAGCTTAAACTACGAAAAATTTAAAGAATTTGCAAAAAAGAAGAAGATAAAGGTTAGTGTTGTAAAGAAGCGGAGACGAAATAAACATTGAAAAATATATAAAACTCAAAATACTATGGCCCTCAATAGAGCAAATAGAAGAAAATATTTTAAATAACAATTCAGTTGTAACTAAACTAAATTATAGAGATTTTAGCATTTTGTTTACAGGAGACATAGAAGAAATAGCAGAAAAACAAATATTAGAAGAATACAAGAATAACTTACAAGTATTAAAATCAACTATCTTAAAAGTTCGGACACCACGGTTCAAAAACATCGAGCACAAAAGAATTTTTAGAAGCAGTAAAACCCAAAATTGCACTAATTGGAGTTCGGAGAAAACAACACTTTTGGACATCCAAGTGAAAATGTATTAGAAAGACTAAAAAGCCTTCGGTGCACAGATTTATAGGACAGACATATGCGGAGAAATAGAACTAGTAGTAAATGAAAAAAATCAAATCGAGCAAATTTGCGACTAAAAATAGTTGCAAAAACATAGAAAGGATATTATACTCTACTTACATAAACCACATCCAAATAATATACTAAAAGAATATCAAATTAAAAAAATTTTAAAGGAATTAAAAGAATGGAGGGTTTTGTAATGAAAAGTGATATTATGAAATATAAGGGATATTGGTCAAGAATACAATATAGTGATGAAGACGAATGTTTTTGGGGAGAAGTAGAAGGATTAAAACATACTTCAATTTCATTTGAAGGACAGACTGTAAAAGAATTAAAGCAAGATTTTAAAGATGCAATAGATACTTATTTAAGCGTATGCAAAGCAGAAGGCGACGAACCTGAAAAACAATGCAAAGGTTCGTTAAATGTAAGACTAGGAGCCGAACTTCATAGCAGAGCCAAAATGAAATCAATAGAACAAAACATATCAATAAACGAGCTAATCAAAAATGCAGTAGCTATGTATTTGAAAACAAATTAACAGCAAAAAGGAACTCTCTAACCTAGCTAGAGAGTTCCTTTTGTGTAAGAACCTTTATTAAAGGTTCTCAAAATCAACTAATTGCGCCTAAAATAGTTGTTCACATACTCATCAAGCATCCTGCCACTATAGCCCAAATTGATAGCTTCGCGCCGGACGAAATCCTCACAGGTAATATATTTATTTCCCTTACAAGTGGGGCAAGTGAAAGAGCTGTGACCGAAATTAAAATAGAGTTTACCATCACCGTTACCGCGCCTATTACAGGTAGGGCATGAGACCATTTGAGTTCTTTTCATACGCATTTCTCAATACCTCCAATTTTATTAGTTGATAGGGCACGAACAGAATAAAACTGTTACTTAATGAGTATACAATAATTTATTTTAGTTGTTAATAATTATGTAAAACAAGAAAGGGCGATGCCGTCGTCGCTCGCAGATCAATCCGCTACGCTATTATTTCGATTTAGCATTCTGAGATACCTACTGAACATTATTAAAATAATCTGTAATTCCAACAAAAATACCATAAGCGACTTTATCTTGATATTCATCTGTAGTTAAGAGCCTTGCTTCCTCAGGATTAGATAAAAAACCACATTCAACAAGTGCTAACGGAATTTCCACATTATCAACAATATAAATATTATTTATAGATTTAGCAATTCTTTTATTTTCCCTTTTAGTAGAGCTTAAAAGTGATGCTTGAATAGATTCAGCAAGTAATTTACCGTCTTTCGCTTTTTGAATTATAAAAAGTCTGCCAACCATCATACTGACCTTGGGGTATTTTATTCAAATGAATAGAAATAAAAATATCAGCCTCAGAACTATTCCCAATTTTTACTCTGTTCTTAATATCAGAAACTTTTTTCTGCCTTAAAGATTTGCTATCTAGTTCGTATATAGCATTTTCATCAGAACGAGTAAGTATCACTGTCGCATTAGCTTCTTCAAGTAGAGTTTGAAGCTTTAAAGCGATTTTTAAATTAATATCAGCCTCAAGTACGCCACCTTGACCGTATAGCACCGCCATCTTCACCGACCATGACCTGCATCAATAACAACAACTTTTTCTGTAACAGGAAGTGCTGATACTTGAGTAATATCATAACTTCTATTTTTGGTATCTATTACATTTGTATTATCAGCAGCCAAAAAATAAGTTCCAAAAGAAATACATAAAAAACACAAAATCAAAAAAAACCTTTTTTTCTTAAAAACAAACACAAAAAATTCCTCCCATATATTAAAATATATGAAAAGATTAAAAAATAAGAACCGCACCCACTACACAATCAAAGATTGTGAGTGAGGTCCCGAGAACCTTTTTGTTTTACAATAAAACAAAAATAAACGGAAGTTTTATATGACTTCCGTTTTAGATATTTAATTTATTACATATTCTTCTATTTATTGCATAAGCACTGCCAGGAGTTACCTTGGCTAGGTGTTTTACCTGTGCTCCAACTTCTCCAATTTCTAATATATTTGCAAATCTTCCTTTTGGAACTTCAACAATACCAATTGAGATAGAAACGAGAGGAAATTCTTCTGTAATTCCTTTTCTATTTGGAACTTCTAAGTATCCTCTTTCTTTATCCTCTTCTGAAAAATAATCAAGAATTTTTTTATCAAACTCTAAAATAATATTTTGGCAAATATCTTCATAGTTTTCATTAGTAACTAGTGCTACAAAATCATCTCCACCTATATGGCCAACAAAATTATGAATATTTTCATCAGAGTTAACATTCTTAACAATAATTCTTGCAGTCTGTTTAATTACTTCATCTCCACCAAGGAAGCCATAAGTATCATTATATGCTTTAAAATTGTCCAAATCAAAATAAAGTACTGCGAAATTTTGATTTTTAAGTAAACGCTTTTTTAATTCTGCTTGGATAGGAATATTTCCGAGGTAGCTTAGTAAGAGGACTTATACCTCTATTTATAAGAATAAGGTCCACTAAATTTCTAATTATATAATATAGCGACTTATTATCTACTGGTTTTTTTATACACAGCTGTACATTTTCTTCTAAGATACTTATTTCATGTTCAGAAGAAGTATCAGAAGTAAGAACTACTATAGGAGTAGAACTATTATCTTCATTATTTCTAATAAGCTTACACATTTCATTAACATTCACATCTGCAAGTAAATCTTCATTAATAAGAATTAAAGCAGGAATATCAAGTAAATGATCACTTAAATTAGAAGGATGAATATGTTTTAATGAAATATTAGAACCTTTTTTTAATTCACATTTTAAACTATTTATTAATTCTTCTTTATCTTCGACTACAAATACTTCTTGTATCATAACGGCAATCTCCATTTTAATAATTTTTACCTTTTATAGTTCTAGAAACCCCTTCAATATCAGTTGCAGTAATAGTAACTAATATACGTTCTTCTCCTACATGATATTTATAAGTAAATTCCTTTTCACCATTAGCTTCAAAAGTCTCTTCTTCACCAGCATTAACTTGCTGAATAACCTTGTCTACACCTTCTTCGTCTTTAACAGTAACGAATAAATCAGTATCCATTATATAGAAAGATATTTCAGGTCTTTTATTACCTTTAATTTCTTGCTTTTTAGTTAGTGTAATATTTTCATTGTTTACAGCTGTAATATAAAGTGTATTTAATCCAGAAGGAATTTCAGTTTTAGTTTCAATAGAAATATCACCTTCTTCATTTGGATAAACAGTTACTTCAGGATCAGCGTTCCATTTGTAAGTCATAGAAGCTATTCCTTTAACATCAGATGCAACAATTTTCATATCAGAATTATCTACAACAGATAAATCAATTGCAATTCCATCATATTTGCATTCATAAGAAGTCTTTGTAGATCTTCCATTATCATCTAAAGCTTCAACATAAAGAGTATTTATACCAGAAGGAATACCTAAACTATCAATTATAACTTCTTTTTCTGATTTACCAGAAGAAATAATATCATCTTCATCATTCCAGTGGTATTTCACCCAAGTAATTCCTTTATTATGACTAACAGATATAGTACCAGTATTTCCGGTCTTTTGCAAAAGAGATTTCAGGAGCTGTAGTATCCATTTCAGCACTACTAGAACTATTAAATGAGAACTGTGCATAAGCTGCTTCTCCAAAGAAAATTACTCCAAGTACAATAAGAGAAATAGCAAAAAATTTAGCTACTGATTTAATTGGTAGTGGCCCATTTGGCTTACCATTTGAAGTATATAAAATCTGATTCATAAAGACTTCACTCCTTTATATTTGGCATTATAACATAAGCAAAAAATTTTGTAAATAAGAAAGTTACTGATATTGCAAATTTTTTTTATAGATAGTATAATATATATAGTATTTTTAATATTTTATAATATATGGAGGAATATATGAACCATAATTTTAAAGAATTAATAAGTGAAAAAGAATTAAACAAAAGAATTACAGAGCTTGCTGAGCAGATTGATAAAGATTATCTAGGAAAAGAAATAACAATTATATGTGTAATGAGAGGAGCAGTATTCTTTGGAGTAGAGTTAACATTAAAAATGAAAACAAGATTAAAATACGAATTTATAACAATATCAAGCTATGAAGGAGAAAACTCTACAGGAGAAGTTACTTTAATGACAGACCTAAGAGAATCAATAGAAGGTAAAGATGTACTTATAGTTGAAGACATAATAGATACAGGAAGAAGCATGAAGTATCTTATAGAACATCTAAAATCAAAAAATCCAAGAACTTTAAAAGTATGTGCATTAGCAAACAAACAGGAAAGAAGAGAAGTAGAAGTTCCAATAGATTATTTGGGATTTGAAGTTCCAAATAAATATATAGTAGGATTTGGATTTGATATAGATAATAATTATAGAAATCTTCCTTATGTAGCTTATCTAGAAGGATAATTTGATTTAGAGGGAGTTATATTTATTTATTCTTGTTCCTAGCTACGTGTCACTTCGATAAAATAAATATAACTCCCTCTAGAAATAAAAAAATGCTAGAAAAGAGAATAAAATGTTTAATATTGAAGAAGAGTTAAAAAAGCTTCCAGGGAAACCACGGTGTATATTTGATGAAGGATAAAGACGATAATATCATATACGTTGGAAAAGCAATTTCACTTAAAAACAGAGTTAGACAGTATTTTAGAAAAAACAATAAGACAAATAGAATAATAAAAATGGTCTCTTTGATAGACCATTTTGAATATATAGTGGTAGATAATGAAGCGGAAGCATTAATTTTAGAGTGTAATTTAATTAAGAAAAATAGACCTAAATTTAATGTACTTTTAAAAGATGACAAAAGTTATCCATATATAAAAGTAACAATAAAAGAGGACTATCCAAACGTATACATGACAAGAAGATTTGTAAAAGATGGTTCAAAATATTTTGGACCATATGCAAATCCAGGAAGTGCCAAAGAAATGGTAGACTTTATAAAATCAAGATTTAAAATAAGACAATGTAGAAATTTTAAATCAAATAAAAGAGTATGCTTAAACTACCATATAGGTAGATGCTTAGGTCCATGTGCAAATGAAGTTTCAAAAGAAGAGTATAGAAAACAGATAGATCAAATTATAATGTTTTTAGAGCGGAAAAATAGACAAAGTAAAAAAAGAACTAGAAGAAGATATGAAAAAATCTGCTATTAAGCAACAATATGAAGAAGCAGCAAATTTAAGAGATAAAATTCAAGCTATAGAAAATATCGCACAGAAGCAAAAAGTATCTAATATGGTAGAAAACAATATAGATGTTATAGGAACTGCAAAAAATGATATGGGAGTATGTGTAGAAATCTTTTTTGTACGTGGAAGCAAAATGATAGGAAGAGAACATTACTTTTTAAATGAGCTAAAAGATATGGAAACAAAGGAAATCCTTTCAGGATTTATAAAAGAATATTATCTAGGAAGTGAGAATGTACCTAGTAAAATAATGATAGAAGAAGAAATAGAAGACGAAGAAGTTTTATGTGAGATTTTATCAGAAAATGCAGGTAGAAAAGTAGAAATAAAATCACCTAAAAAAGGTGAGAAACTTAGATTTGTAGAAATGGCAAAAAATAATGCAAAAGTTACATTGGAAAACAAACAAGAAGATAAGTACGAAATTTTAAATGAAATAAAAGATAAACTTGATTTAGCTGAACTTCCAAGAAAAATTGAAACCTTTGATATTTCAAATATATCAGGAACAAACATAGTAGCTCGGAATGTGTGCAATTGTAGACCGGTAAAATAAATAAATCATTTTCTAGAAGATTCAGAATAAAAACTGTATTTGGGCAAGATGATCCAAGATGTATGGAAGAAGTTATAGAAAGAAGAATAAAACGTTCTTTAGAAAATGAAAATGGAGGCTTTGGAAAACTACCAGACTTAATCTTTGTAGACCGGAGGAATAACGCAAATAAGAGCAGCACTTTCAGCATGTGAAAAATGTAATGTACAAATTCCAATATATCGGAATGGTAAAAAATGATAAACATAGAACAAAAGGATTAATAGATGAAAATAGGAAAAATATTGAGCTTTCAGAAAAACTACTTAATTTATTAACAAATTTTCAAGATACAGTTCATGATACAGCAATAGAGTATCATAGAAAACTAAGAGATAAAGAAATGTCAAAATCAGCTTTAGATGAAATAGAAGGAATAGGTGAAAAGAAAAAAACTGAATTACTTAAAAAGTTTGGCAGTATACAAAAAATAAAAAATGCAGAAATAACCGAATTAACAGAAATAAAAGGAATAAATGAAAATTTAGCAAGAAAAATAAAAGAAAATTTAGAATAAGATAATAATTTTTGTACTAAAACTTGTACTAAAAAGTGATTCCCATGAATAAAAATAAATCAAGGGGGAATTACAAATGAAAAAATTATTTATTATAGCTTTAGGTATAGGTGCAGTTTTTTGCATAATATATGTGGCACTTCTTATCAGTTTTTTTAGTACACTTTCTAGTATAATATACTAAAATCAAAGAAAGGAAATAGTAATGGATATAGCAAAAAACTGGAGCGAATACGAACTATTAGATATGGCAAATGGTGAAAAATTAGAAAGATGGGGCGAAAAAATCTTGATTCGTCCTGATCCACAAATAATATGGAAAACGAAGCAAAAACCCAAATTATGGGAAAAGGCAGATGCCATATATAAAAGAAGTAAAACTGGTGGAGGAAATTGGGAATATAAAAAAAGATTAGAAGAGAGTTGGAGTATAAGATATAAAGACCTAATCTTTAATATAAAACCAATGGGATTTAAACACACAGGACTTTTTCCTGAGCAAGCAGTAAATTGGGACTGGATGATAGACAAAATAAAAAAAGAAAAAAGAGAAATAAAAGTCCTAAATCTATTTGCATACACAGGAGGTGCAACTGTAGCTTGTTTAGCAGCAGGAGCAAGCGTATGCCATGTAGATAGTTCAAAAGGAATGACACTATGGGCAAAAGAAAATGTAGTTTCATCAGGCTTAGCAGACAAAAAAATAAGATATATTGTAGATGATGTGGTTAAATTTGTAAACCGTGAAATAAGAAGAGGAAATAAATATGACGCAATAGTTATGGATCCACCATCATACGGAAGAGGCGCAAATGGAGAGGTATGGCAATTTGAAGAAAATATATCTGACTTAGTAGAACTATGCATGCAAGTATTATCAGATAATCCATTATTTTTCCTAATAAACTCATACACAACAGGAATTTCGGCCAAGGTTTTAGAAAATATACTTAATTTAAATATACCAAAAAGATATGAAGGAAAAGTATATTCAGGAGAAATAGGAATTCCTATGAAAGATTCTAAATTAGTATTACCATGTGGAATATATGGAAAGTGGGAAAAATAAATGCAAAAATTAAAAGTAATATATGAAGATAACCATATAATTGTTGTAGAAAAAATACCAAATATACCCTCACAAGAAGATAAAACAGAAGACATTAGTATGCTAAGCATAATAAAAGAATACTTAAAAGAAAAATACCAAAAGCCAGGTAATGTCTATCTTGCTTTAATACATAGGTTAGATAGACCAGTTCGGACGGAGTAATGGTGTTTGCCAAGACATCAAAGGCAGCAGCAAGACTAAGTGATGATGTAAGAGAAAGAAGAATACAAAAAGAATATTTATGCATAGTAGACCGGAAAAATGGAAAACTCAAAAGGTACTTTAGAAAATTACTTACTTAAAAATCAAAGTAAAAATATAAGTAAAGTCGTAAAAGAAGGTACTAAAAATGCTAAATATGCAAAACTAGATTATGAAACTTTAAAATATGATGAAGATATAAATTTATCAGTTTTAAAGATTCATCTTCATACAGGAAGACATCATCAGATAAGAGTACAGCTTGCTAATATCCGGGCATAGCATATATGGAGATCAAAAATATGGAACAAGGGGAAACGGGAAACAAATAACTCTTTGGGCATATAAATTAAAAATCACGCATCCAGTTACTAAAGAAGAGAAAGAATTTATATCTATTCCAGAAAAGATAGGTTCATGGAAGATATTAGAAGATATAGAAATAAAATAAATATAGGCCAATAGCTATTAATTTAACTATTGGCTTTTGAAATTTCTAGGGTTTGAATAAAATAATCATTAGATTTGGAAGATCTTAAATTCATATTATCATAATGTTCTAAGATCTTATTAATTTTCCATAAACCAATTCCATGAGATTTGTGATCATCTTTTTTAGTGGTAATACCTTTTTCATAGATTTTATCTAAGTCCACATCTTTATTAGAATAAGAATTCATAAGAGTAATATTTATTTTATTAGATGTAGGTATTATTTCAAAAGTAATCTTCTTTTCAATAGAATTACAAGCTGCTTCAATTGCGTTATCCATAAGAATCCCTAATATTCTAGAAAGAATATATGGACTAACAGAAAAACTGCTTATTTTAGTTAATATATTAATGTTAAAATCTAGACCAATATTTTTAGCTTTATAATATTTAGAAGTAATTAAATTGTAAATCCCAGGCTCACTAATAATATCTGTACTAAGAGCTGACTTAATATTTAAATCATTACAGTCTTTCTTTATTCCATCATAGTACTTTTTTAATGAATCCATATCATTAGTTTTAATATAGCCATCAATGACTTGAATAATATTAAAGAAATCATGTCTAAAAGAACGTAAATCGTCATATAAAAGTTCAAGATTTTTAACTCGTAAATTAGCTTCTTCTAAAGATTTTTTAGCCTTTCTTAGCTTTCTATATTCAAATAAAGTAAGCAAAAGGAATATAACACAAAGTATAAATAAAAAAATGCTCAAATAAATTTCCATAATTAATCACCTTCTAAAATTTCCAAAATATTCCATGTGACAAAATTAATATTAAAGCAAAAAGTAGATAATGTCAACTAATAATAAGATAAAACAAAAAAAGACAAAAAACGATTAGAATAATAAATAAAATATAATCATATTATTTATTGCATAGAAAATTTTGAAAAAGACTAATATGCAAATAAAAAGAGCAAGGTGAGTAGAATTGGTAAAAAGAATTATAAAAAAAATATCAGGTTTAGTTTTAATACTAACAGCAATTGCCATATGGATTGTTCATACATATGACATAGAAAACGCAAGCATGCTAACAAGTTCAAATGTGCTAAATCGGAACAAAAATAGGCTGGGGAGTAAAAAGAGCAGAAAACCATGCACAGCCAGATCTTCGGAAAAGTCAATACAGAACTTATGGAAAAATATGATGGTATATATATGGGAAATAAAGAGAAAAAATATGTATATCTAACTTTTGATCAAGGATATGAAGCTGGATATACAGAAAAAATATTAGATACACTAAAGAAAGAAGAAGTATCAGCGGTATTTTTTGTAACAGCCCACTATGTAAATTCAGCAGGAGATATTGTAAAGAGAATGATAGATGAACGGACACACAGTCCGGAAACCATACAGTCAATCATAAAAGTATGCCAGACCTTAAAGAAGAAAGCTTAAATGAAGAAGTAATGAAACTACATCAGGTTATTTATGAAAAATATGGATATGAAATGAAGTATTTAAGACCACCTAAAGGAGAATATAGTGAAAAAACATTATATCTTACAAAAAATCTTGGATACACACATGTAATGTGGTCATTTGCATATGATGACTGGGATGAGAACAAACAAGGCAGAACAGAATATGGAAAGAAAAAAATATTAGACAATATTCATCCAGGAGCAGTAATCTTACTTCATGCAACTTCAAAAGACAATGCAGAAATATTAGAAGAAGTAATTAGAGAAATAAAAAATATGGGATATGAATTTAGGAAGATACAGGATTTCGAAAGATAAATGCGTCAATTTGGACGGATTTCTTTGTTACACCAAACCTCTAGCAAAACTGCAAACATTTTTTTGGTAAATCTATTGACTTTTCTCCTTATGCAATATATAATTTCTAATATAAACTAAGGAGGATAGATAATGAAATTTGTACATATAGCAGATGTGCATTTTGATAGACCATTTACAGTATTAGAAGAAAAGGGATTTTCAGAAATAAGAAGACTAGAACAAAGAAATGCATTTAGAAAAGTAATAGAATATATAAAAATAAATAATATTCCATATTTGTTTATATCTGGAGACTTATACGAAATAGAGTATGTAAAACAAAGCACTATAGAATATATAAATAAAATGTTTAATGAAATTCCAGAAACAAAAATATTTATCGTTCCAGGAAACCATGACCCATATATAAAGGGCTCTCCATATGCAAACTTTACTTTTGGTAGCAATGTAAAGATATTTACATCTAAATTAGAAAAAGTAGAATGTGGAAATATAAACATATATGGTTATGGATTTGAAGATTTTTATATGAAATCAGAAGAACAAATAGATATAGCAGTTAATCAAGATAAAGTAAACATTTTGCTTACACACTGTGCATTAGATGGAGCAAAAAATGATGATACAAAATATAATCCTATCCTAAAGTCTAAATTACAGACTTTAGGATTAGACTATGTAGCTCTGGGTCATATTCATAAGCCATGCTATATGGATAATATAGTATATCCAGGTTCACTAATTTCACTTGGATTTGATGAACTAGGGCCTCATGGAATGATAGTGGGAGATATAAAAGAAGAAACAAAAGCACTAGAAATTGAATTTATTTCAGTAGATGAAAAAGAATTTATAGAAATAGAAATCGATGTAACTGATATATTATCAAAAGAAGAATTAATAGAAAAAATAAATGATGAAAAAATGCCAGAAGGAAAATATATAAAAATAGTATTAATAGGTAACAGAAAAATAGAGCTAAATTTACTTGGAATATTAAAATATCTAACAAATCCAGAGATAATAAAAATAAAAGACAAAACAAAACTAGAAGTAAACTTAAATAATTTAAGCTTACAAAATAATTTAAAAGGTATATTTGTAAAAAGACTTCTTAAGAAGATTGAAGAAGAAAAAGAAGATAAAGAGAAATTAGAAAGAGCAATTGAGATAGGACTATCAGCATTTGAGGTTGGAAAATAATTAATTCTTTCCTAACCATATTGAATATAAAGGAAGTAGTGAGATTTATAATGTATATAAAAAAAGTACAAGTTAATAATTTCGGAAAACTAAAAAATAAAGAAATAGAATTAAAGAAGCGGAATAAATGTTATATATGGTGAAAATGAAAGTGGGAAATCTACGCTTTTAGATTTTATAACCAGTATGTTTTATGGAGTAAGTAAAAACAAAAACGGAAAAGAAATATCAAACTATGATAAATACTTACCATGGGAAGAAGGAGAATTTTCAGGTAAAATTTCTTATGAATTAGATAGTGGAGAAAATTTTGAAATATATAGAAACTTTGCAAAAAAGAATCCGTATATATTTGATAAAAATGCAAATGACATAAGCAAAAATTTTGAAATAGATAAGACAAGTGGTAATAAATTTTTTTATGAACAAACAAAAGTAGATGAAGACTTATTTGAAACAGTAATGATAATACATCAAAAAGAAGTAGAAATGAATTCTAAATCACAAAATTCGCTTATACAAAAGGCATCAAATATAATGCTAACAGGTGAAGACAGTATTTCTTTTCAAAAGGTGATTCGGAAAATTAAATAAAATACAAGGAGAAGAAATTGGAACAATAAAAAGCCCAACCAAGCCACTATATTTAGTAAAGCAAAAAGTAGAAGAACTAAACTTAAAGAAAAAAGAATTACAAACTTTATTACCCCAAAGAGATGAAATAGGAGAAGAAATAAAAAACATCCAAAAAGAAGTAAAAGAAGAAGAAATAGTACTTCAAATGCTTTTAGAGATGGAAAAAATAAAAAACACATCAAAGATTGAAGAAGAAAAAATAAATATACATATAAAAGCAAAAGAAGAATTAGAAAAAAGTAAGAAAGAGCTTGAAGAAGAGTTAGAAAATATAAAACCAGAAAATGAAATGAAAAAATTTAAAAATATGCTATATATAGTACCAATACTATTTGCATTGTTATCAATAATTCTTTTTATGTTTGTAAATAAAGTATTTTCACTAATAAGTACGGTAATTACAATTATATCTTTTGTATCAATTCTTATAAAAAATTTAAAACAAAACAACACATATAAAAAAGAATATGAAGAAATAAGAAAAACCAAAAGAAATATAGAACAAAGAAAAGAATTTATAGATGAAGAAATAAATATAAAAGAAAAACTAATAAAAGAAGTAAAAGAAAAGTTAGAATTAGATGTAAAAATAAAAAAGGATAAGTTAAGATTAGACTATCCAGATTCAAAAATAGATATAAATGAAATAGAAGGAAGACAAAATATATTAGAAGAGCAAAATTATATAAATAATTTAAAATTAAAGATTAGTCAGAAAGAATTAACTTTGCAAAATATTATAGAAAAATTAGAAAAATTAACAGAAATAGAAGAAAAACTTAGACTAAATGAAGAAAGAATAAAAGACCTTATAGAATATGATGAAACTATAAATATAGCAAAAGAAGTATTAGAACAAGCTTATCTTGAAATGAAAGAAAGTATTACTCCAAAGTTTACTGAAAACTTATCAAATGGAATAAAAAATATAACTTGTGGAAAATACAAAAGAGTAAAAGTAAATGAGGAAGGTAACCTTTTATTAGAAGCAGAAAACCGGGAGGTATGTAAAAGCAAACAATTTAAGTGGAGGTACAATAGACGAGCTTTATTTTTCACTTAGAATATCTAGTATAAATGAATTAACAGAGGAAAATATGATGATAATACTTGATGAAACCTTTGCATATTTTGACAAAACAAGATTAACAAATGTATTAGATTTTTTAAACGAGAACTATAAAAATAAGCAAATTATAATATTAACTTGCACAGAAAGGGAAATTCAAGCTTTAAATGAAAAAAATATAGAATATAACAAAGTTGAGCTCAAATAAATAGAGTGCACCTCCAATAGTGATATTGAAGGTGCAACTCTATTTAAATAAATTATGGTAAATCATTTTATAATTATTAGATGCATTTAAGTTTCAAAAAAGTTTCAAATTAATTTCCACTTTTTGCAACCTGGTGCGACAATAGGGACGGTTCTGTTTGTCGCATCATAAAAAAAGTGCAAGTATTAAATTTTCCACTCATTTCAAAATTGATGCGACAAACAGAACCGTCCCTATTGTCGCACCTAATCCATAGTTATGCTACTTGCGGAAACAATTGACAATAGGCTCAAAAGATTATATAATATGTTTATTATAAATTACGGAGGTTAGTATGTTTCAAAAATTAGAAGACGTAGAAAAAAGATATGATGAATTAACAATAAAAATTAGTGACCCAGCGGAAATTGCAAACACTCGGAAACTGGCAAAAATTAATGAAAGAACATGCAGAAATAACGCCAATAGTTGAAAAATATAGAGAATACAAAAAACTAGAAAAAACAATAAAAGAAAATGAAGAACTTTTAAAAGATCCAGATCTTAAAGAACTTGCAGAAGCTGAGATGGATGAGGCAAGAGAAAGACTGCCAAAGGTAGAAGAAGAAATAAAAATATTATTAATTCCAAAAGATCCAGATGATGACAAAAATATAATATGTGAAATAAGAGCAGGAGCAGGAGGAGAAGAGGCAGCTCTATTTGCAGGGACATTATTTAGAATGTACTCAATGTATGCAGAAAAGAAACATTGGTCAATAGACATTTTAAATGAAAATGAGACAGAGCTTGGAGGATACAAAGAAATAACTTTCATGATTACAGGGAAGGGAGTATACTCTAAACTAAAGTTTGAAAGTGGAGCACATAGAGTGCAAAGAGTTCCAGATACAGAAAGCAGTGGAAGAATTCATACATCAGCTGCAACAGTTGCAATCCTTCCAGTCGTTGAGGATGTAGAAATAGAAATAAATCCGTCAGATATAAAAATGGAAGTATATAGAGCATCAGGAGCAGGAGGACAGCATGTAAATAAAACATCATCAGCAGTAAGACTTATACACGAACCAACAGGAATTGTTGCAGAGTGTCAAACAGAAAGATCACAAGTACAAAATAGAGAATACGCAATGAGATTGCTAAAATCAAGACTATATGAGATAGAAAAATCAAAACAAGATGCAGAACTTGCAAATGCAAGAAAAAGTCAAGTGGGAACAGGAGACAGAAGCGAAAAAATTAGAACATACAATTACCCACAAGGAAGAATAACAGACCATAGAATAGGATTAAGCATATATCAAATGGAGAACTTTCTAAATGGTGATTTAGATGAAATGATAGAAGGGTTAATTACAGCAGATAGAGCAGAAAAATTAAAAGGAGAATAAAAAAGATAAGGGAAGACTTAAAAAGTGCTTCCCTTATATAATCTAAGTAAAAGGGGGAACACATATGAAGAAAAAAATAGCATATTTAATTTCATTTCTAGCATTTATATTTGTAGCATTTTTATTCAATACCACATCATATGCAGGTTCACAAAAATTAAATAACTTACACTATGATGTAATCTTAAACTCAGATGGAACAGCAGATGTAGTAGAAAATTGGAATATAAGAGTAGAAGAAACAAATACTCTATTTAAAACTTTTGAAACAGATAGCACTAAATATGGAGGAGTAACAAATGTAAAAGTTTCAGAAATACTAACAAATGGAAATAAAATAGATTTTATAAATACTCGGTATCTATTCATATCATGTACAAAAGGGAGGATATTATGCACTTCAAAGAACTTATAATGAATTTGAAATAGCATGGGGAGTATCTATAGATGATACTGAGACTAAAAACTATAAAATAAGTTATACAATAGAAGATGCAGTAAAAAATTACAATGACTGTTCAGAATTTTATTGGCAATTTATAGGGAAAATGAATGGGATTCCTGCAAATAATGTAACTGGAACTATAAAATTACCAAAAGAAGTAAGAAATAGAGAAGATTTAAAAGTTTGGGCACATGGACCTTTAAATGGAAATATAGAAATAGTAGATAACGAAACAGTTTCATTTGAAGTAAGCAAATTAAACACAGGAACAATGGTAGAAGTAAGAGTTGTTACAACAGATAATATATTTACTGGAAACTTAAATATACATGGTATAGATAAACTATCAAAAATACTTTCAGAAGAGGGAAAATGGGCAGATGAAGCAAATGCAAGCAGAAAAAGAGCAAATAATATAATAATTGCAATTATTGTTATAGCAATTATCATATTAATACTCTTTATATTAAAAATTATAAAATATGCTAAAGAGTTATCAAGAATTAAGAAAACAAAAATAAAACCAGAAATGAAGCTAGACTACTTTAGAGATTTCCCAGATGAAGAAGCAACACCTGGAGAAGCATCATTTCTATATTATTTTAATAAAAAAGGAGCATTTACAAATAATGTAGCAAAAATAGTATCAGCAACAATACTTAATTTAGCTTTAAAAAAAGTTATAGCATTTGAAGAAAGTCAAGAAAAGAAGAATAACATCTACATTGTAATAAACAAAGGAGTAGATGTAAGTTCATTAAAACAAGATGAAAAAAGTATATATGATTTATTAATAAAAGTAGAAGAATATGCTAAAAAGAAAAACAAAGATAGTATAAATCAAGATAGAATATCTATGAAAGATATAGAAAATTATGCAAAGAAAAATGATACATCATTCTTAGCAAAGATAGAAGGATTAGAAAAAATAGCTGAATCTGCTGAAGAAACAAAAGGAAACTATAATAGAGAAGTCGAAAAACTAGCAGATAAATGGAGTACCAAATCTGCAATTTATTTTGTAGTAGCAATATTTTGTATACCAGCAGCAATATTTATAATACCTCCACTTGTAGCCATACTATGCATTATTTGTGGGATACTTTGCATTAAAATTAGAAGCAATCTAAGAACACTTACACAAAAGGGAGAAAATGAAAGGGAACAGTGGAGAGCACTTAAAAAATATATGGAAGATTTTTCATTACTTAATGAAAGAGAAGTGCCAGAACTAGTACTTTGGGAGAAATATTTGGTGTATGCGACAGCATTTGGAATAGCAGACAAAGTATTAGCACAGCTAAAAATAAGATATCCTCAGCTTCAAGACGAGAGTTACATGATAAGTCACGGATACACATATATGTATATGATGAATAGGATGAGCTTTGAAGGGGCGTTACTTGGAAGTATGCAAAAAGCATATACTACTGGACTAAGCCAAAGAGCTTCAAGAAACTACTCAAGTGGTGGCGGATACCGGAGGAGGATTCTCAGGCGGAGGCGGTGGCCGGTGGTGGCCGGAGGCCGGAATGGGAGGAAGATAAAATAATTTTGCTACTTCTAAAATCTGCTAATTCTGCATAAAATTAACCGAAAAGAGGTATAAATGAACATATTAAAAAGCACAATGCTAGGGCTATTCTTTGGGACATTTGGAACAACAATAGGAGGAATAATAGGAGTAAAGTTTAAAAATACAACTAATAAATCATTAAGCTTTATACTATCATTTGCATCGGGATTAATGATGTCTATTGTGTGTTTTGATTTGATACCAGAAGCACTAGAACTTGCAGAATTTAGCAAGGTTATAACAGGAATAACATTTGGAATTATAACAATGATAATATGTGATATAGTTGCACAAAATAAACTTCGAGCAAAGAAAAATACATTGCTAAAAACGGGAATAGCTGTAGGAATTGGACTCGCACTACACAATATTCCAGAAGGTTTGAGGCAAAGTAGAGTGTATAAATGCTTGGGATAATTTGAATTCATTTTAATGGTAAAGATTTAGGTCTTTGCCATTTTTATTAGGAGAGAAAGTAAAACTATATTCAATATTTAATAAAAAACTTTTGTATAAAATTTCATAATACAATTTGCAGGAAAGGTTTAAGCTTTGCTTGTGAATTTTGTTCATATCATTGAAAAAAGCACAATTTTATGATATAAATATATTGATGTTCTAAGGATAAGTAATATTAAAGAGATTGAAAGGAAAGTTTTTATGAGTGGCAAGACGAAAAAAATTCCTACACCAGAAGAATATGAGAAAGATAAACAAGTAATTTTAAAATCATATAGAGAAGGGCTTCCTGTACGTAGAATGATTGCTAGATTTGGTTATACAAGGACATATATTTCTAAAATGAAAAATACTTTAATTGTTGAAGGACTAATTACAGAAGACGAAATTAAATCAGCTTCTGCAGAGTATTTTAAGAAGAATCCAAATGCTCAAGGTTTAGATAAGTCAAAAGTTAGAAAGTCAAAGGGAACCAAAAAGGCTGAAAGAAGACACAACAAATCAATAGAAGATAGAGAGAAAGTTTTGGAATTAATAAAACAAAAATATATAAAGGCACAGATTGCTAGAGAATTAAGCCTTAGTGAAACAGCAGTAAAGTGGCATATAGATGTTCTAATAGAAGAACGGTAAAATAACAGGAGAAGAAGTAGAGACAGCAATTAATGGAGAAGGTAATATTATAATTGATAGAACTTCTCCAGAATATTCTACGACGATACAAAATATTGTTGAATATTTGAAAAGAGGTTGGAAAAATTATAATATAAGAAAAGAATTATCTATACCACCTTACGATTTTGATGTTTATCTTGGAGATATTAAACGCAAAAAAATAATGACATCAGAAGAAATAAAGGTAGCAAGAGAAAAGAAAAGACAAGCAGATTTGCAATTTGTTGCAGATTCAGTAAATAATGGATTAACTATGACACAAATACGAGAGCTAAGACCAGAATTTAGTTATAATGAAGTGACACCAATGATAAAAGAACTTATTGCTAAAGGAGTAATAACTCAAGAACAGGTAGATGAAAATAGAAAAAATGGTGCTAAAAAAACAATGAATAAAGGAGTAAAATTATCTCCAGAGGAACAAGTAGAGTTTATATTAGATAAAGTAAGAAAGGGATATACTCCAGCAGAAATTGTTCAAAGTGATAAAACAAAAAGTCTTACAATGCATAAAGTTTTATACCAAAAAAGAAGGCTAATAGCAGAAGGGATAATAACCGAAAAAGAGGCTGACAATGCTATGAGAAAAAGACAAGAAAATGAACTAAAAAGAAAACATAAGAGAATAGCAAAAAAGATAAGAGAATATACAGAATTAGGTTATACATTAGTTGAGATTTCAGGCTTTATTACAGAATATAATTATGGTTCTCTTGTTGATATAAAAAATGCTTATGCTAAAGAAAATGGCTGGTATACTAAAGAAGAATTAGAAAGTTTTGCACTTTTAAGAAAAGAAAGAGAAGCAGAAGAAGCACAAAAAGCTTTTGAAGGTTTACCACCAGAAGAAAAAGAACGAATTATAAAAGAAAGAGAAGTAGAAGCTAAAAGATTAGAGCAAGAAAAGAGAAAAAGGCAGGAAGAGATTATAGCAAGAAGACAAGCGAGGAAAGCAGAAACTCATAAGAAACATCAAGAAGATATAAATGTTCTAAAAGAACACATAAAAAGTGGTAAAACTATGGAGAAAGCTGCTGAACTTATGAGTTGTAGCCTTGGATATATATATAAAATAAGAAGAAAAAGTGTACAAAATGGCACTTGGCTTACTCAAGAAGAACTAGCATTAATTCAAGAACAAAAAAGAAAAGAACAGAAAAAAGCAAGGAGAAAAAAAGAAAGAGAAAGGAAAAAAGAAGAAGAAAGAAAAAGGGAAGAAAATCAGTTTAGAATAAAAAAAGAAGCATTTGAACTATTAATGTATAGAAAAGAAGGATATACATATAAAGAAATATCTGAAAAGATGAACTATAGTGTTTCTCATTTGACAGTACTAAAAAGATTAGCTGACAAAATATTTGCTGATAAAGAAGATCTGGAAGAATTTTCACAATTAATGAAATTTAAAGAAAAAAAAGAACAACAACAAGAACAAGTAAGATTAAAAAGAGAACAGAAACAAGCAAAAAAAGAAATTAAAGAGCAAGAAACTGTGAGCAAAGCTTTCGCCAAAGAAAGAAAACGAAAAATAAAAGGATATGCAGATGCATATAAAAGATATAAAAAAGTAGCCAAAAAAGAAGATGATTTAGAGTTAGATGGTGAAGAAGACGTATCTACAGAAGGAAGAAGAAAATTCATTGAAACATTAACCGCCTTACATAATCTGGAAGCTGATATACCAGATAAAGATATAGAATTAGTAATAAATGCTTTTGATATGCATCCTGAAATTGCAGATAAGGCTAGTATAAAATTTCTTATTTTAGATGCAAATAAGAAAGGTGGACTACAATCAGCTAAGAGTAGGATTAATGAGCTATCTAATACATTGCGAGATACAAAATTTTATAAACCATTAGTTGAATATGGAAGATGGTTAAAAAAGATAGCAATGCGCCCTACGATACAAGAAATGAAAGCACAAGGAATGAGCAATACTCAAATTGGAGAAATACTAGGGATTAGCTCGGTAGAAGTAAATATTATTTTTCATAATGATAAAAAAGCAGATTTTTCTGACTTTGAGATAGATGATTAACGAAAATATTATAAAACAAAAAAATACCATGCATGGGAAAATAAAAAAATTAAATTCCCTACGTAGGTATGGTTATTAAGAAGTTAATACAAAAAAATAAACTTAATAATCTAAAAAGCTTGGCTTTTTACGTGTTAAATGTGCTTTTTATTAGCACTTTCCTGCGTGAGCTGTTAAAAAAGTAATCTAAATATTGAAAAGAATTCTTTAAAATAAATTGATATATTCAGTAAAATAAAAAAGAATAAGAGTTAAAATTAAAAAATTCCATAGAAATATATGAATTGAAAAAATTTGAACTTACTGAGTTTGATTTCTTATTCATTTATAAAAAATATTCTTAGAAGTAATAATGGAGGAATACTTTATGGAAATAATTGATAAATTAAAGCAAAACGCAATTTCTTCGAGAAAGGATAATAAAATATCATTATTAGCAAAAATAAAAGAGGATAGATTATTAAAAAGGATTTCTATAATAATTAGTAATTTTATATATGTATCATCTAACTTTGGCTATAATTTTGAAGATAAAGAAAGAGGTTTTTTTCTTTGTATGGAGAGTCTTGTAGCAGAAGCAAAATCAAGTGAAGTCTGGACAGAATCAACTTATAAGTCAAATGCTATAGGGGCAGCATATTTTTTCTCATTTTTAATAATAGATAACTTTCCTAATAGTTTTAACTTTAAAGAAGTTAAAGGATATTTTCCACAGCTTGCTTATGTTGGTAATACTGTAAATATAGATATTAGTTTTAACTTAACACAAACGATGTATGATATTTTAAAAGGAGAAAAGGACATTAGTAAATTAGATACTATTTATAATTTATGTGATGCTTTATATAGCGGAACTTTTAATGCGGAAACAATAGGGCAATATGTTGAAAATTAAAAATAGATAAAATATTATATTTTATAACACGCATAGAAAAAGTCGTTAAGATAAAGTAGTAATGGATAATAAAAAATTATATGCAAAATCATGTTTCAAAAACACTTCAAAATCATTTCATTGTTTTAAGAAAATAAAGATTTATAAGAACCTCACCCACCATCACAGGCAAGCCTGTGGGTGGGTACCCGAGAACCTTTTTGCTCTCGCAATAATAATAGTATGGAAGAGAAGAAAAAATCTCTTCTTTTTCTTTTAGTTCTAGGAAGCTTTAGCTGACATAGAAATAAAAGATGCAAACGTTACAAAATCTTAAAAGCTTTGCTTTTTTAGATTTTGTTAGTCTGTTTTTGTAATCATTTTAATATATTGTATCAGGAGGAAAAGCATGGAAAATGATTTTAAGATAAATGTTTATTTTAGTGATGAAGGAGAAGAAATAGAAAAATTATTAGCTTTCTACTTAAAGAACTTATTAGAAAGCAAAGTATCTTAATGCTTAAAACGATTATATTTGAATTCATAACTTGACTTATATATTTCCTAAAGATATAATCACAATATGAATTCAAGTTATTTTTCAAGCATAGGAAGGAGGCATAAGTGCTTGAAAGAATAAAAAATGTAATTTTCAAAGTAGCAATTTATATAAGATTATCTAAAGAAGATATGGACAGGGGATATGATGATAGCGAAAGTGTTAAAAATCAAAAAATATTATTAGAAGAATATGTAAAAAATCTAGGAGAAGAATACGAATTAATAGACATTTACATAGACCAAGGTTATACTGGAACAAACTTCAATAGACCGGAATTTATTAGAATGATTAGCGATATTGAACAGGACAAAATAAACATGGTAGTAACAAAGGATCTATCTCGTTTAGGTCGTGATTATATAGGAACAGGAGAGTATATAGAGAACTGGTTTCCAGAGAAAAATATAAGATATGTTTCAGTAAATGATGGAATAGATACTTTTTTAGATAACAATGGAAATAACGACATAGCACCCTTCAAATCAATACTAAATGATATGTATTCTAAAGACTTATCAAAAAAGATACGAACAGCACTGCATACAATGCAAAAACAGGGGAAATGGGTAGGAGGAAAAACGCCACTTGGATATATGCAAGATAAAGAGGACAAAAATCATTTAGTAATTTGTGAAGAAGAAGCAAAAATTGTGAAAACTATTTTTGAAATGGCAAAAACAGGAAATCAGATAGGGGTTATACGAGATTATCTAAATGATAACAAAATTCCAACAGCAAGTCAGTTAAGATACAATAAGGTGGTATTCTGGAGTAACAAGACTATTAAAAACATATTATCACACGAAATATATACAGGAACAACAATTCAAAATAAAAGAAGTAGAATAAGTTATAAAAATAGGAAAATGAAAGAAAACCCAAAAGAGCAGTGGTATATTGTAGAGAATACCCATGAGCCAATTATTGATAAGAAAACTTTTGATGCAGTTCAAAAAATGGTTATAGTTCAGAAATATGAAAGGCACGAAAAAAAGAATTATACTATATTAGATGGATTACTATATTGCTATGAGTGTGGGCATAAAATTGGAATAAAAAGAGATACAAGAAATAATAAATTCTTTACAATATGTAATAACTATCGTAGAAACTCTAAACTTGGGATATGCACTTGCCACGGCTTTAACTATGAACAGTTAGAAGACAAAGTTTTAAAATACATAAAAGAGCTATTTCAAGACATAGACAATAAAAAGATAGAAATTAATATAAAGAATAGCAAAACAGTCCATGATTACAAAAAGCTACTAGAAAACATAGAAAAAGAAATAGAACTAATAAAAAACAACATTGATAAAATGTATATGGATAAATTAGAAGGTAAAATCACAGAAGAAATTTGTGAGAGGGTATTAAACAAATATAATGAACAGATAAAAGAAAAACAAAGACAATATGAAGAGATAAAGCAAAATAAAAAAGATTTAGAAGATGATGATAGTAAAGATATTACAAAAGTAATTAAGGAGTTTCTAAAATTAGAAAAGCCAACTCCAGAACTAATGAAAGTAATTATAAATAAAATAAAAATTCATCAAGATAAACAAATAGATATATATTTTAATTTTAAGAAATTAAATGAGATTAAGTGTTGACAAAAAACAATAATTCGACTATAATAATATTGAATGTTAAAAAAGTCGAATGGAGGCGAAATGTTTGAAGTATATAAAAAGAAGTGCTGAAAATGTTATAAAAAAACAAGAAAAGATATTTAAAGCGATTTTGATTACAGGAGCAAGGCAAGTTGGAAAAACAACAATGCTTAAAAATCTAAAATCCAATTTAAATTATATTACATTAGATGATATGATATTAAATCAGTCAGCAAAAGAAGATCCAAATATGTTCTTAAAATCCAATAAAAAGCCATTAATCATTGATGAAATACAATATGCTCCAGATTTGCTTAGATATATAAAAATAGAACTAGATAATAGTGAAGAAAAGGCGGTGTTTTACTTAACAGGTTCACAGCAATTTCATTTGATGAAAGATGTGAGTGAGAGTTTAGCAGGAAGAATAGGAATATTAAATCTTTTGGGGCTTAGTTTAAGAGAAATAAAAGAGATAGATTTTAATAAACCATTTATACCAACCGAAGAATATTTTAGAGAAAGAGAAAAATACGATTTAGATATTCCATATAATGAAATTTGGGATATAATTCATAAAGGAACAATGCCAGCTTTATATCAGGAAGAAAGTGACTTTGAAATGTTTTATTCAATGTATGTAAATACTTATATTGAAAGAGACGTTAGAAATTTGACACAAGTGGGTGATACTCTAACATTTTTAAAATTTATGACAGCACTTGCAAGCAGAATTGGGCAATTATTGAATTTGAATACTGTGGCAAACGAAGTAGGGATAAGTATTCCAACAGCACAAAGATGGTTATCAATATTGGTTTCTTCAAACATTGTATATTTATTAGAGCCATACTATAATAATATAATGAAAAGAGCAGTGAAAACACCTAAAGTTTACTTTTTAGATACAGGGTTAGTTTCGTACTTGACAAAATGGAAAAATAAAGATGTATTAGAAGTAGGAAATATGGCAGGGAATTTCTTTGAAAATTTCGTAATAGTAGAAATTATAAAAACTTATTATAATAATGGAGAACTTAGACCACCACTTTACTTTTATAGAGATAAAGAGAAAAAAGAAATAGACTTAATAATAGAACAAAATGGAAAATTACATCCAATAGAGATAAAAAAATCTGCAAATCCAACTAAAGATATGATTTCTAATTTTAAAGTATTAGAAAAAATAGGAGAAGTAGGAGAGGGTGGAATTATATGTATGTATGATAAACTTATTAATTTAGATGAGAAAAATAAAGTTATACCATACAAATATTTATAAAACATTCTACTTTAAACAAAACCAGAAGGTCTTGCAATAGGTTCAGGATTTGAGGCTTCACTGAAACTTGGATACTCACTTGCAATAACAATTGCAATCCATGATATACCAGAAGGAATATCAATGGCAGTACCAATGAAAAAGCGGAGGAATTAGCAGCTTAAAAGTAATAATACTTGTAATTCTATCAGGAATTACAACAGGAATTCGGGGCATTTTTTGGAAGCGTGATGCGGAAGAGTATCACAAAATGTGATAGCAATATGTTTAAGCTTTGCAGCAGGAGCAATGTTATATGTTGTAACTGGAGAACTTTTACCAGAAGCAAATAAATTATATAAAGGAAGAATGTCGGCTTTAGGGAACGTATTAGGATTTCTAGTTCGGAATAATTGCAGTAAGAATATAAGAAAACAAAAAACTTCTAAAATAGCAATTTTTGGTATTTTAGAAGTTTTACGCTTCTTCGAGACATTAAATTAGAAGTACAAAACATTAATGTGTTCTATCCATTCCATGCATATGTTCAGCTTCACTAGAGAGCTCATTTTTAGTTATTTCTACAAGTTCATCAAAGTCTTTATCAGGGTATTTTTCTTGCATATGCTCGAAACGCTCAGCTACTTCATTAGGAGTATAAACATCATCTATGATTCTTCCAACGTTTTCGTCAGACAAAATAATCTCAGCAGCATTTTCAGAAATACTGTGCATATGACCAGTATTAGGATTTCCATCAGCTTCAGCTAAAGTCATGTTATTACATCCATGTTCTTCATGTTTTTTTATTTCATCCATTTTATTAGAAACATTGTCTAATCCCTTGTTTTGATTAAACTCATCACGTACTCTTTTAGTCACAGGATATCTTTCTCTTGTTTCAAGTCTTTGAGTAAAGGCATCATTATGAGAAGTCCTATCCATCTGACCATATCCTACTTCAACAGTTCCCATTTGACCTATTCTTATAGTTAAAATACTATTTTTAATTAATGGAGAATCTATTGCAAAAGAAGACTGAACATTTTGCTTCTCAACAACTGATCCATCTCTATTTGTTTCATAAACATTTTTATCAGAATCTTTACCTCCAACTTGATTTAGCATGTCAGCACTTTGAACTTCACCATCTGGAGTTTTAATAACACAAGAAAAACGAGTAGTATTCTCATTATCTTGAATTTTGGTAGAATCTACAACAATTAATTTAGAGCCAGATGGAACACCTAAAACATCAGCTAAAGTAATTTTATTATCAATTTTTCTACTAAGGTCAATTTCTTGTTTAGCAGTTAAATTATTAAGTGCAGCTTCATTTTGTTTTGATTTTTCTTCATCACTTAAACTATTATTATTTGATAAATCTAATCCAATAGAATCCTTTTCTTCTATAATTTTATCAAGTTCAACTTCTGACATAGATAAAATATCACTTTTGCTAATTCCGAGAGCCTTTGCTACTTTTGTAAGTTCATCGTCAAGTTCGTTAAGCGATAAACCTTGTTCTATATCAAGCTCATTAATCTCGCTTAAGAAACCTAAATCATCATTCATATAAGCTTCACTTGGATAAAGTTCTCCATCAGTTCCACGAGCTGCAATTAAATCTTGATTTTCATCATAATACTTTATAAATAGACTTCCATCAGGAGTGGTATCAATCATTGCGATTATATCTTTTGCAATTCTTACATTTCCGATTTAGTCCTTCTTCTTCTATAAAAATTGTACCAAGATATATAACATCAGAACTATCAGTTCCTTTTTGCTCCATCAAATCTTTCATAATTCTATATAAATCTTTATCCATAATAAAAAATCCTTTCAAAGCAATATACAATTAGTATAACATAAAACCTTAAAAATGTAAATATTTAGATAAAAACTTGCAAAAGCTTGTTTTGTTCGCTTGTATTTTATAAAATCTTATTATATAGTATATAATATAAAAGCTAATGATGGAGGAACAAATGAATATTATAGATATAATAGCCAAAAAAAGAGATGGAAAGGCATTAAGTAAAGAAGAAATAGAATATTTTATAGAAGGATATACAAAAGGAGAAATAGCAGACTATCAGGCATCAAGCTTAGTAATGGCAATATATATAAATGGAATGACAGATGAAGAAACTACAAATTTAAGCTTAGCAATGGCAAAATCAGGAAGTGTATTAGATTTAAGTGATATATCAGAAATAATAGTAGATAAGCATTCAAGTGGAGGAGTAGGGGATAAAATCACACTTATAATAATGCCAATCGTGGCATCCCTTGGAGTGAAGGTCTGCAAAATGTCAGGTAGAGGACTTGGAATTACAGGAGGAACAATAGACAAGCTAGAATCAATTCCAGGATATAGAACAGATTTAAGCCTAGAAGAATTTAAAAATAATATAAAAGAAATAGGAATAAGCTTAATACGGACAAACTGGAAACTTGGCACCAGCAGACAAAAAATTATATGCACTAAGAGATGTAACAGCTACAACAGAAAGCATACCACTTATTGCATCAAGCATAATGAGTAAAAAGATGGCAGCAGGAGCAAATAAACTAGTATTAGAAGTAACTTCTGGAAAAGGTGCATTCATGAAAGACAAAAAGTCGGCTGAGCAGCTAAGTAAAATCATGAAAAATCTAGGAAAACTTTCAAATATAGAAACAGTTTGTGTAATTACTAATATGGATCAGCCAATAGGAAAAAATATACGGAAACTCTTTAGAAGTAGAAGAAGCAGTAAATGCATTAAATGGAAAAATGGAAAAGGATGTACAAGAAATTGTATTAACTCTTTCAGCATACATAATGAAACTTGCAGGACTTGGAGAAAATATAGAGGAAAACAAGGAAAGAGCAAGTAAGAATATAGAAAATCGGAAAAGCATATAAAAAGTTCTTAGAATTAGTAGAAAGACAAGGCGGAGATGTAAGTTACTTGAAAAATATCTCAAGAGCAAAATATATTATCCAAGTAAAAGCAAAAAAATCTGGATATATAGAAAGTCTAGATGCAGAAAAATGCGGGAAAGTATCACTTGATTTAGGAGCAGGAAGAATAAGAAAAGAAGACAAAATCGACCATGTAGCAGGAATAATATTAGAAAAGAAAATTGGAGATAATGTAAATGCTGGAGAAGTACTTTGCTATATACATACAAACTTAGAAGAAAAAATAGAAAAAGCTAAACTTGATTTGGAAGAAGCATATGTTATAAGTGAAAATAAACCTATTGAATATGAACATATATTAGGAATAATCTAAAAAACGGAAGGAAATAAGTAAAATGGATATAATAGAAGAATTAAACAATAAACAAAAAGAAGCAGTTTTGCAAGTAGATGGACCATGTCTTGTAATTGCAGGAGCAGGTTCACGGAAAAACAAAAGTCTTAACACATAAAATTGCATATATGATTGAAGAAAGACATATAGCACCTTGGAATATCTTAGCAATAACATTTACCAATAAAGCTGCAAATGAAATGAAGGAAAGAGTAACAAAATTAATAGGAGATATTGCAAATGATATGTGGATAGGAACATTCCATTCTATTTGTGTAAGAATATTAAGAAGATTTATAGACAGAATAGGATTTACATCATCATTTGTAATATTTGATACATCAGATCAAAAAAGTCTAATAAAAGAATGTATGAAAGAACTTCAAGTGGATGACAAAATGTTTACAGAAAGAAGTTTTATGTCAGAAATATCAAATGCCAAAAATGATATGGTAGAACCAGAAGAATATGCTAAAAGAACAAATAATGAAATCAGAAAAGAAGTGATTTCTGAAGTATATACACTATATCAGAAAAAGCTAAGAGATAATAATGCACTAGATTTTGATGACATTATAAATTATACAATAAAAATACTAATTGCAGATCCAGAAATTTTAGAATACTATTCAGAAAAATTTAAATATGTACTTGTAGATGAATATCAAGACACTAATAAAGCACAATTTACACTAATCACAATTTTGTCTGCAAGAAATGGAAATATTACAGTTGTAGGAGATAATGACCAAGGAATATACTCATTTAGAGGAGCAGACATATCAAATATATTAAACTTTGAAAAAGACTTTCCAGGAACTAAAATAATAAAACTAGAACAAAATTACCGCTGCACAAAGAATATACTAAAAGTTGCAAATGAAGTAATAAAAAATAATGAAGTAAAATATGAGAAAAGACTTTGGACAGAAAATGACGAAGGAGATAAAGTAACTGCAAATCTATCAAATAATGAATATGAAGAGGCAAGTTACATAGTTCGGAAGAATACAAGCATTAAAATCTACACAATACTATAAATATTCAGATTTTGCAGTACTATACAGAATGAATACACAGTCACGTAGTATAGAAGACATTCTAAGAAGAGAAGACATACCATATAGAATCATTCGGAGGCTTAAAATTCTACGAAAGAAAAGAAATAAAAGATATTATTGCATATTTAAGACTTGTATATAATACAAAAGATAATTTAAGTTTAAAAAGAATAATAAATGAACCTAAAAGAGGTGTACGGAAAAACAAGTCTAGAAAAGGTAGAAGAAATAGCTGTAAAAGAAGGAATTTCAATGTATGAGATTATAAAAAATGCAGCAAATTATGGACTAAGTAGGGTCCACGCAGCAACACGTGAATTTGTGTCATGCATAGATGAACTATCAGCAAGTTCAAAAGATATAGGAGTTACAGAACTTACACAAAAAATACTAAAAAACACAGGTTATATAAAAGCACTAGAATTAGAAGATACAAAAGAAGCAGAAAATAGAATAGAAAACTTAGAAGAATTTCTAACAGTAACAATGGAATTTGAAGAAGAAGCAGAAAATGACTTAGGAAGTTTCCTAGAAAGTATTACACTATCAAGTGATATAGATAATTTAGAAGAATCGGCAGAACAAGTAACCCTTATGACATTACATAGTGCAAAAGGACTTGAATTTCCAGTAGTATTCATGGCAGGAATGGAAGAAGGAATATTCCCAGGTACTAAGTCTATAGATGATCCAAATGGAATAGAAGAAGAAAGAAGACTATGTTATGTTGGAATAACAAGAGCAAAAGAGCACTTGTATATGACATGTGCAAAATCAAGAACAATATTTGGTTCTACATCATTTAATAGCATATCAAGATTTTTAAAAGAAATTCCAGAAGACTTCTTAAGCGAAGATAGCTCACTTGTTACATCTGAAAGTAATTTAGAAGGAACATTTGATAATAGTAATCAATATGAATGGACATATGGAAATAGGGATGTAAAAAGATACAGTATAGATCAAAATTCAGCCTTTGGAAAAGCAGTTGCAGCAAATAGTTTCTCATTCAAAACTCCAGAAAGCTTTTTGAATGGATTAAGTAACAAAAAGACGAATGCAAATATAGATATATCAAAATATAAAGAAGGAACAAGAGTATACCACAAAAAATTTGGTGAGGGAACTATTAACTATGTAGAAAAAGAGGAAGATGACTATAAAGTAGATATAAACTTCGATAAAGTAGGGCATAAGAGACTTATGGCAAAGTTTGCCGGACTTGAAATAATAAACTAAGCTATTTGTCACGATAGTGAGAACCACACTGTGCGATTTCAATTTGATTGTTTAAAATCCTATAAACTATACGATTTTTATCATCGATTCGTCTACTCCAGAAGCCTGAGAGATTTCCAGTCAAAGCCTCAGGCTTTCCTATTCCATTATAATCATTTCGGTCAATATCTTTTAAGATCTGATTTATACGCCTTAGAGTTTTTCTATCTTGTTTCTGCCAATAAAGATAGTCTCACCAAGCGTCATCTTGCCAAATTTTATTCATCTTTTACCTCCATAATTTCATGTTTTTTACCTTTTCCAGCATCTAAATCAGCTACTGCTTTTTCTAATCTTTTTATATTGGCAGAACTATAAAAAGGGTCAGCAGTAATTTCAAATGGAATTTTTTGTTCTTTTACTGCTTTTTTTGCAAAAACACATATAGCAGTAGTCATTGACATTCCTATATCTGAGCAGAATTTATCAAATTGTTTTTTTAACTCCGCATCCATTCTAATATTAACATTTGTTTGTGCCATATGAAACACTTCCTTTCTTTTATATATTATATACATTGTACTAAAAAATATTTACAATGTCAATAATAAAAATAAATAAATCACGTTGATTTAATAAATATTTGAGAATGTAGTATTATTGTAATTTAGCATTCTAGGCAGACCTCTGAATAGTTATAATTTTTTGATGTTAGAATCCCATAAACCTTGACAAATTAAGGTATTTAATATAAAATATACTATGTAATAAAAGGAGGATTTTTATGTCCGATAACAAAACAAGAAAAACATTTGAAAGTATATTTACAAAAACAAGAGTATATTTAGTAGTAATAGCGATAATATTAGTCATATTGTGTATACAAAATGTACTTTTTATAGCACCATCAGTTTTGCTATATGGAATACTACTTGCATATACATTTTGGACAAACAATAAAAATAAAACAGAGCTTGATAAACATATACAAGAGCTCACTTTTAATGTTGATACAATCGCAAAAAATGCATTGATAAATTCGCCATTTCCACTTGCAATAGTAGAAGAAGAACGGAGAACTTACATGGAAAAGTTCAAGTTTTGTTACAGAATTTGGAAATATAGATATAAAAAATATCATAGAAGATATGGTAAAAGAAGTGATATTAGAACTTGAAAATGGTGAAAAGAAAAGTGATAAACCAATTATATATAAAGAAATAAAAATTGGAAAAAGAGACTATAAAGTAATAATAGAAATAATACCAGCAAAAACAAGAAATAGAAAGAAAAAACTTCGGAATTATGTTTGCAATGTATTTTATAGATAATACAGAATTCTTAGAAATAAGTAAAAAGTTTGAAGAAGGTAAATCTTGCACAGGAATAATAATGTTAGATAGCTATGAAGAGTTAACACAAAATATGACACAAGAAGAAAAGTCTCAAGTTACAGCAGAGATTGAAACTAAAATTTATGATTGGGTTTCAAAAATTGAAGGCATAGCATTAAAAACAGATACAAATAGAATAGTATTTATATTTGAACAAAAATATTTGGATAAAATAATAGAAAACAAATTTGAAATTTTAGAAGAAACTAAAAACACAGAAACAGAAGGAATAATGCCTACAACACTAAGTATTGCAATATGTGCTGAGGGAAACTCAAATAGTGAAAAATTCAAATTAGCAATAGAGGCAATGGATCTAGTACTTGGTAGAGGTGGAGATCAAGCAGTAATTAGAAGAAAAGGCAAATATGAATTCTATGGAGGGAAAAAGCAAGAAGTAGAAAAAAGAACAAAAGTAAAAGCAAGAGCAGTTGCAGCAGCTTTAGAAGAGCTAATGGAAGAAGCTCCAAATATTTTAATAATGGGACACTCAAATGGAGATATAGACTCAATGGGTTCAAGTCTTGGAGTATATAGAATAGCAAAATCACTTGGAAAGACAGCAAAAATAGTAAATAATACCTACGGAATGACACTAAAAGATTTTATTGAAGCAGTAGAAGAGGAAGAAGAATACAAAGATGTTATAATAGATAAATCACAAGCTTTAAATATTGTGACACCAGATACTTTACTTATAATTGTAGATACACATAAAAAATCATATGTAGAAGTCCCAGAATTACTTACAAAGACAAGCAAAATTGTCATAATAGACCATCACAGAAGAGGTCCAGATTATATAGAAAATAGTATACTAATGTTCCATGAAGTATATGCTTCATCAGCATCAGAGCTTGTTTCAGAACTTTTACAATATACAAAAAATAATGCACAGCTAACAACTTTTGAAGCAGAAAGTCTATATGCAGGAATAATGGTAGACACTAAAAACTTCACATTTAAAACAGGAGTTAGAACTTTTGAAGCGGCAGCTTATTTAAGAAAAAATGACATAGATATAATAAAAGTAAAAAAATGGTTCCAAAGTGACTTAGAGAGCTATAATGTAATTGCAGAAGTAGTAAAAAATACAGAAGTAATAAGAGAAACAATTGGTATATCAATATATGAAGAAAATGATGAAAATGCAGGATTAATATGTGCAAAAGCTGCGGATGAGCTGTTAACAATAAGCGATATATCAGCGTCATTTGTACTTGGACTGGTAAAAGACACAGTATTTATAAGTGGTAGATCAATTGGAGATATAAATATTCAGTTAGTTTTAGAAAAATTAGGCGGAGGAGGACACCATACAGTTGCAGGTGCACAAATTACAGGAATAACATTAGAAGAAGCTAAAAAACAGCTTATAGATAAAATAAACGAATATTTTGAAGAAAATTTAGATTAAGGAGAGAGGTATGAAAGTAATATTACAAACCGATGTAAAAGGTATGGGAAAAAGAGGAGAACTTGTAAATGCAAATGATGGATATGCAAGAAATTTCTTGTTTCCCAAAAAACTTGCTATACCAGCAGATAAGCAAAATATGAATGAATGGTCTGCTAAAAAGTCTTCTGAAGCACACAGAAAAGAACTAGAAAAAGAAAAGGCAATAAAAATAAAAGATAAACTTGAAAAAGAAGTATTAATAATTAAAACAAAAGCAGGAGAAAACGGTAAAACTTTTGGAAGCATTACTTCAAAAGAAATATCAGAGAATATAGAAAAAGAATTTAAAGAAACAATAGATAAAAAGAAGATTGTAATTAAAGATCAGATTAAAAATATAGGAGAATATACAGTAGAGCTTAGACTATTTGAAGGAGTAGTAGCTAAACTTAAACTTAACATTATTGCAGAATAAAATTGAAAATAATCAGCATCTTGCGTCATTAATTCAAATACAAAAAATGCTCAATGTACTAGTGTACACCTCCGCTTTTTTGATTTGAATTGCCTAGCAATATACTAATTCTTTTCAATTTTCAATTGAATATAAAAGTAAGAAAGGATACTAAAAATGAATGTAGGAAGAATTCCACCATATGATGTAGAAGCAGAGCAAGCAGTTCTTGGTTCAATGCTACTTGATAAAGACTCAGTTATTAATGCAGTAGAAGTTCTAAAACCAGAGGATTTTTATAGAGAAGAAAATAAGCTTATATTCTCTGCAATGCTTGCACTATATGGAAGAGCAGAACCTGTAGATATGATTACTGTTAAAGATGAACTAGTATCTTTAGGAAAGCTAGATGTATGTGGTGGATTGGAGTATATAGCAGAACTTTCAGACAAAGTTCCGACCACAGCAAATACAGAAAACTATATAAAAATTGTAGAAGAAAAATCAATGCTTAGGAGTTTAATAAAAACTTCTAATGAATTGATAGACTTAGGATATGACCAAACACTTGAGGTAAATGAAATTATAGAAAAAGCTGAAAAAAATGTTTTTGATTTGCTAAAAAATAGAAACCAAAAAGGATATACTCCAATAAAAGAAGTATTGATAGAAACATTTGCACAAATAGAGAGACTATATAATCAAAAAGAGGCTATAACAGGAATACCTACAGGATTTGTAGATTTAGACAATAAAACAGCAGGACTTCATGGTTCTGAATTAATTTTAGTTGCAGCACGTCCTGCAATGGGAAAAACAGCTTTTGCATTGAATATAGCAAGTCATGCAGCAGTAAGAGCAAATGTACCTGTTGCTATATTTAGTTTGGAAATGTCAAAAGAACAGCTTGTAACAAGAATACTTGCAAGTGAAACTATGATAGATAGTAATAAATTAAGAACAGGAAAGATGGAAGAAGAAGACCTAATAAAGTTATCAGAGGGACTTCGGGCCATTATCAGAATCAGAAATTTATATAGATGATACACCACGGAATTTCAATAACAGAAATAAGAGCAAAGTGCAGGAAACTAAAACTAGAAAAAAATATAGGACTTGTTGTAATTGACTATTTACAATTAATTACAGGTTCAGGAGGAAGAAAAAACGGAAGCAGAGAGCAAGAAATAGCAGAAATAAGTAGATCTTTAAAAATTCTTGCAAAAGAACTAGATGTCCCAGTAATTGCATTATCACAGCTTTCAAGAAGTCCAGATCAAAGAAAAGATGATCATAGACCAATGCTTTCAGATCTTCGCGAATCTGGTTCAATTGAGCAAGACGCTGATATTGTAGTATTTTTATACAGAGATGATTACTATAACCCAGAAAGCGAAAAGAAAAATATTGCAGAAGTAATTATCGCAAAACAAAGAAGTGGTTCGACAGGTACAGTAGAACTTTTATGGCTTGGAAGTTACACAAAATTTGCAAGTATAGAGCGTTATCACGAAGATTATTAAAAGGATTAAATATGTTAAAAGAAGAAGTTTTAAATACAATAAAAAAATATAATTTATTAGAAAATAATGATAAAGTTGTAGTCGGTGTTTCTGGAGGACCCGACTCTATTTGCCTTGTGGATATTTTGTACAATTTAAAAAAAGAGGGAAAAATAAATTTTGAAATTATAGTAGCGCATGTAAATCATATGATAAGAGAAGAAGCTGATTCAGATGAGGAGTTTGTTAGAAAATACTGCGAGGCAAGAGCTATAGCATTTGAAGCAAAAAAATTAAATATAGAGAAAATAGCAAAATCAAAAAAATTAGGTACAGAAGAAGCGGGAAGAGAAGAAAGATATAAATTTTTTAATGAAGTTTTAGAAAAATATGATGGAGATAAAATTGCAACAGCACATACTAAATGTGATAATTCAGAAACAGTTTTAATGAATATATTAAGAGGGACAGGGACAAGTGGATTAAAGGGTATACAGGCAGTTAGAGACAAAAAATATATAAAACCATTAATAGAAATAGATAGAACAGATATAGAAAAGTACTGTGAAGAGAAAGAATTAAACCCTAGGCATGATAAAACAAATGATGAAAACATATATACAAGGAACAAAGTAAGGAATATATTAATACCATTAATCAAAAAAGAGTTTAATCCAAATATAATAGACACATTAAATAGATTATCAGAAGTTATAACAATAGATAATGACTATTTAGAAAAAGAAACAAAAAAAGTTTTTAATGAATTAGTTATAAAACAAGAAAAAGAGGAAATAATATTAAATTTGAAAGAGTTTAATAAAAAGCATGAAGCTATAAAAGCAAGAATAATACTTTTATGTATAAAAAAGTTGCTAGGAACAAGTAATGGAATAGGAAAAATTCATATAAAAGATATAATAGAATTATGCGCAAATAATATAGGGAATAAGTACTTGACGCCCAACAAAAGCCTCAAAATCCTAGTAAATAGGGGAAAAATGTATTTTTTTGTAACAAAAAAAACATAATACGTCCAAACTAGCAAATCCGTAGCAAAACTTACATATAAGCATGGTCTGGGGCAAAAAAAGTTTCAAAAAAGGTATTGAAAACAAATTCTAAATATGATAATATGCCATGTAAGAAAATGAGAATGAAGTTTAAGACCATAAATTCTAGGTTTTTAAACTAAAGGAGGAAGACTTTGAAAAACAGTATAAAAACATTAGCAATGTGGCTAATAATAGGAATAATATTTATAGTTTTACTTACTTCTATTTTAGACAATAGTGATACAAAAATGACATATGCAGAACTTATAAATAAAATAGAAACATCAGAAGTAACAGCAATAGAAATGGCATATGATGGAAAAACAGCAAATGTAACATTGAAAAATAGTACAATAGAAAAAGAAGTAAATATACCAAGTACAGAAAGCTTTATGGATTATATAACAGACTATCTAAAATCAGGAACAATAGACCTAAAAGAAAAATCACAATCAATATTAATAACAATATTAGAAATATTATCTCCATTTGGTTTACTTATAATAGCACTAATATTCTGGTTCCTAACAATGAACTCATCAGCTTCACGGAAATAATAAGACATTAAGCTTTGGAAAAAGCAAAGCAAGAATGATGACATCAGCTGATAAGAATAAAATAACATTTGCAGATGTTGCAGGAGTTGATGAAGAAAAAGAAGAGCTAGAAGAAATAGTAGAATTCTTAAAAAATCCTAGAAAATTTACAGATATGGGAGCAAGAATACCAAAAGGAGTATTACTTGTAGGAAGCCCAGGAACAGGTAAAACATTACTTGCAAAAGCAGTTGCAGGAGAAGCGGGAGTTCCATTCTTCATAATAAGTGGATCAGACTTTGTAGAAATGTTTGTTGGTGTTGGTGCATCAAGAGTTAGAGATTTATTTGAACAAGCTAAGAGAAATTCACCATGTATAGTATTTATAGATGAAATAGATGCAGTAGGTAGACAGCGTGGAGCAGGACTTGGTGGAGGACATGATGAAAGAGAACAAACTTTAAACCAATTACTAGTTGAAATGGATGGTTTTGCAGCAAATGAAGGAGTTATAGTACTTGCTGCAACAAATAGACCAGATATATTAGATAAAGCACTTCTAAGACCAGGAAGATTTGACAGACAAATAGTAGTATCTGCACCAGATGTAGGAGCAAGAGAAAAAATATTAGAAGTACATGCAAGAAAGAAAAAAATATCAGATGAAGTAGAATTAAAAACAATAGCAAAGAACACATCAGGATTTTCAGGAGCCGACCTAGAAAATGTACTAAATGAAGCAGCGTTACTTGCAGCTAGAAGAGACTTAAAGGAAATAGGAATGATGGAAATAGAAGATGCAATGGTAAAAGTAACAATGGGACCTGAAAAGAAAACAAGAGTGAGAAGTGACAAAGAAAAGAAACTTGTTGCATACCATGAGGCAGGTCATGCAGTGGTAAGTAAATTCCTACCAACACAAGATGATGTACACCAAATTTCAATAGTACCAAGAGGTATGGCTGGTGGATACACAATGTATAGACCAAGTGAAGATAAATCATTTATGTCAAAATCAGAAATGGAAGAAACAATAGTATCACTTCTTGGAGGTAGAGTTGCAGAGAGCTTAATTTTAAATGATATATCAACAGGAGCATCAAACGATATAGAAAGAGCATCAAAAATTGCAAGAGACATGGTTTCAAAATATGGAATGAGTGATACTATAGGAGCTATAATGTTTGGAGCAGGTCAAGAAGAAGTATTCTTAGGAAGAGATTTAGCACAATCTAAGAATTACTCAGAACAAACAGCATCAGTAATAGATGCAGAAACAAAGAGCATTATAGACAAAGCATATGAAAGAGCAGAAAATATATTAAAAGAACATATAGATAAACTACATGTAGTTGCAGGAATACTATTAGAAAAAGAGAAAATTGACGGCGAAGAATTTGCAAAAATATTTGAAAATTAAACTTTTGGGTACAATTTCAAAAAAATTCTAATAAAAGATACTGGAGAATAATTAAACTCTAGTATCTTTTGTATTTTAACCAGTTTTTTTGTCGGTAAATAAATCATTTGGTTTACATTCTAAAATTTCGCAAAACCTTTCAATATTACTATATTTTATAGACTTAGTTTTATTAGTAATAATGTTATTAAAGTTTGTATAAGTCATGTCTAATTGAACAAATAGCCAATACTTACTTTTTCCTTTCTTTTTTAATAATTCTAATACATTTAATTCTAGCATAATCTTCTCCTTTACAAATATATTACAAAATATTTACAAAAATATTATAAATCTTATGTACTTATTGCATAACTTACTAAAACAGTATATACTTAAAATAGTAGATATCATAAATAGGAGGCAAAAAGATGAAAATAAAAGAACAAAGAGGAATAACATTAATATCCCTAATAATAATGATAGTAGTACTGGTAATATTAGCA
>CANRQN010000007.1 GCA_947641575.1 uncultured Clostridium sp. | reverse complement strand
AAGAAGAAATTGAATTAAAATTGAACAAAGAAAAACAAAAATTGATTAGATTAGTTGCTGTAAAAGATAACAAAACTTTCTCAAAATCAAAGAAACAAAATTATAAAATTGGTGCAGTAATTAGTAATCAAAAATAGAAAAATTAGAGGAAAAATTCAAGATAAATACAATTTTTGTACTCCTATATATTTCCTAACAAGCACTGAATTTTTCCTCCCTAGTCAAAATTCGAATTTTGGGACTAAGTCCCAAGCCCTTTATAAAATAATGAAGAATAATTATATCGATTTTTAGAGTTAGACTTGTTATTTGATTAATTTTATAGTACTATATTAGCATAGGTAATAATTACAATGGTGATTACTTATTTCCTATTAAATATTATTCACAAACAATTTAGATTATTAAAAACAAATTTAGGAGGCATGAATTTATGGAAGGAAAACAAGAAGAAATAGAGACTCAATTATTTTCTTCTTCAAATGAATATGAAATAAATCAAATTTGCTCTATATTAACAGAAAATAATATTCCTTTTATTAGAAAAAATGATGGTAGTGGATCCTATATGAATTTATATATGGGACAATCTATTCAAGAAAAGAGGGTTTTTGTAAGTAAAAAAGATTATAATAAATCAATTGAATTAATATCTCCATTTATATCTAATGAAATAGAAGTGGAAGATGATATAAATGAAGAAAAACAAGTAGAACATGATAGTAGTAGCAATAAATATACATTATTAAGACGTTGCTTAGGATTTTTAATTTTAGGAATGCCCATATTGGCAATCATATTAGTAATAATAATGTCATTAATACACAATTAATTGTAAGGGGGAAGGAAGTTTGAAGAAAAATATTTTTACAACAGTTATTTTGTTTTTGGCTAGTTCAGTATTACAATTATTGTTAAATATTATAATTAATGAGCAAATTATATCAAGAATTTTATATGGTGTGGATTATAACACATATTTTATGAATTATTATAGTGGACAAGGTGGTTTACTAGGATTAATTTCTGGAAATAAAATGCCATATGAATGGGTATTTTCACTTTCTAAATTTGCAATAGCAATGTTATGTGTTATTATAATGTTCTTAATAATTAAAAAATTAAAAGCAAAGTATACTATAACAAAAAAAGAATTTATAATTATTATGAGTTTGTTTTCAATATTATCTTTATATAATGTTATTTTATATATTATTAAATTTTATAGTATTCCACCAATAAAATTCTTTACTTTACCAGTTTTATTTATAGTTTCAGCATATGTGGGTATTTATAAAATTATGTATTTAAAAGATAACAAGGATAATAATTGAAAATATATGCAGTTGATTAATCAAATTATTTTTTTGAACAAAATGTGGGAGGAACACTATAAAAAATAGGCATATTTTTCGCAGATAACCTCCTAAAACGCTCCAATTTATAGCAACTTACGAACTTTAAAGTTTGTAGGTTGTTTTTTCATATCTATAATTAAAATGTTGAAACTATTAACAATAAAAATGATAGTATCAAGAAAGAAATAGAAAACTTAAATAAGAAAAGAAAGCAAATTGCTCCTAATAATGACTTTAAAGAATATACAATAGAACTATTGAAAAAGCTAGATTGTGATATTGAAAATAATGAAGTTATCTTCAAAAACAAGTTAGACTTTGCATTTATTTTTGAGAGTTTAAATAGAAAAATAAAATTCACAGAAGAATTTATATCAAAAAGTAGTACAGACTACATCAATTATTTATATGAAATACTGAAAAATAATAATGTTGGATTTCATTATAAAGAAGCAATTAACAAACAAGAATTAGAAAAATTACAAGAAGATTATTTTGTGTTTTCTAATACAAAAATCGCAAATAATGAATATGATAATGCTACTTTAACAATATATAACGAATTGCTAAAACAGAATTTTTATGAAAATGGAATTATAAATTGTCCATATATTGATGACGAAAATGTAGTAGATTATTTAACATTAATACCAAGAGTTCTATCAGAAATTGCATAAAGCGATTTGAAAATTTTACAAAAAGTGAAATAAAAAATATCTCAAGAAAAAAATACGATTTTTTGGAATTTAAAAATTCCTGTCCTAGCAAGCACTGCATTTGTCTATACGCCAAATGCAAAATTTGTGTCCTAGCAAGCAATGAATTTATACTCCCGCACAAATTTTAATATGGGTTTTACACCCCATACCCCAAAAATAAAAATTGAAAGGAACTAAAAAATATGAATGATGAAAAAATAAATTATGTAATAGAACTGATAAAAGAAATGGATTTAGAAAATAAATTAAGACTAGCAATATGTATGTGTGATAATTACAGTCATACTGATTTAGAATATGATAAAAAAGAAATGTGTAAATACTTTGATAATTTATTAAAAGAAATTAATACTGAATATAGAACTACTACTATCAACTTTGCTAATTACCCTTATACAATTTTTGTATCAAGTAAAATTATGGAGATGGATTCAGCACAGCAGAATAGAGTTGCATTATATCTTTTCAATAGTATAAATTTTAAAATTAAAAATTGCAAAAGTCTTGACAATAAAGAACAAATGTTTTAGAATATATAAAGTAAGAAAAGGATGTGAATCTATGGAAGAAAATAAATTAGCAATTCAAAATGAATTAACAAATGAAGATATAAAAAGTTTAATATACACAATAAGAGGTAAACAAGTAATGCTAGATAGTGATGTGGCGAGACTTTTTGAATATGCAACTAAAGACCTTAATAGAAATGTTAAAAATAATATAGAAAGGTTTCCTGAATATTATTGTTTTCAATTGACTAATGAAGAATATAAATCTTTAAGGTGCAAAAATTTCACCTTAAACGAAAATGGAAGAGGACAACATAGAAAATATCTGCCTTATGTATTTACTGAATATGGAATTACTATGCTTGCTGGACTATTAAAAAGTGAAGTGGCAGTTAATGTAAGTATAAGAATTGTAAATACATTTATAGAAATGAGAAAATTCCTAATGATTAATGGACAAGTTTTTGAAAGATTAACAAATATGGAATATAAATTATTAGAGCATGATAAAAAATTTGATGAAGTATTTAATCAACTTCAGTTGGAAGAAACTATCAAACAAAGGATATTTTTTGATGGTCAAATATATGATGCATATAGCATCATTGTAGATATTATAAAAAGAGCAAATAACAAAATTTTAATTATAGACAATTATATTGATGACAGTGTTTTGAAAATGTTAGCTAAAAAGAAGAAGAATGTAGAAGTTATTATTCTAACATCTGATAAAAGTAATATTGATAATTTAGATATAAAAAAATTCAATAAAGAATATCCTATTCTTAAAGTTGCTAAAACAAACAAATTTCATGATAGGTTTATAGTAATAGATAACAAAGAGATGTATCATTTAGGTGCTTCTATAAAGGATTTAGGCAAAAGGTGTTTTGCTATTAATAGAATTGAAGATATAGAAATAATAGAAAAAATTGTAAATTTGTAAATACATAAAAAGACAATAATCCAATTAGTTATAATTGTAATATTGTCTTTTTATAATTATATATTAAAGAATATTTTTCCAAAAATCAGGAGTACTAAAACTTAACCCTTTTTCACTTTCAGATAGCCAAAATGCATCTTCTTCTGATGTTTCTCCAAGACTATTTAAATAACTAATTTGTAGTATTCCCATTGCATTAGCAAGATCGTAAAATAGCGGAAAACATGCTAATTCATAATCAGTCAATTTATTATACTTTTGATATTCAGCTAATATCATTTTTGTACTTTCTATTGTTTTATCAATACTTTCAGGATTTAGACATAAATTACAAGCAGTTACTGCTAAATCAACAATTCTAGGTAAATAGTTAGATACAGCAAAATCTATAATCCATAATTTATTGTTATTATCTTTCATAACATTTGAACTAATAATATCCCCATGAACAAAAGATGTAGGTAGTTCTTCAAAGTTTATACTTGAAATTTTATTAATTAAAGATTTAAAAATTTCATTATATTTATTATCTAAGTATTTTCCTTTTTCTTCATATTCTTTTACAAAATTAGTTATTGTCCATTTATCATAGATGAAATCAGATTTTAATTTCGCATTATGAATATGAGCCATTTGTTCAATAATATTTTTAATTTCTGCTTCAGTTGGTATTTTGTTTAAATCATAAAAACTCTTTCCATTTATATATTGAAATACGCATAATCTAAACTTTGTATCATTCAATACTATTTCGCATAATGTACTATTATCACAATTATATACTTTTGGAGTATTAATATTAAGTGAATTTGCTAATTCTATTCTATCAATATACTTTTTTACATCTTCATAAGTTCTTTCTTTGTTAAATACTTTTACACAAAATTTACCTGTATCAGTCGCCAATATAAAGTTAAAATCTTCATATCCTACCAATATGATTTCTTCTGATATATATTGACCTAAATTATATTTTTCACATATCATTTTTGATAAATCAGATAATTCTGATTTAAGATTTATTCTATTGTAAAATTCCTCTAACATATTAACAATTTCCTTTCAAATTTATCTAGTTAATGGTGAATTCTCTTGTATAGGTATTAATCTAGTCTTTAAAGTATTTATAAACGCACATTTATGCTCTATTTCAAACTTTTCAGTGTCTGTATTAAGTTCATATTTTATAAACAAATTAGGCATAAATTCATATCTATTACTTTCAAAATTTCCATAAGAAGTATCACTTTCTGTATAGCTACCTTTTAGCATATTATGTAGAAGTTTCCATCTATCACAAGATCCAACATCTATTTCTACCTTAGTATTGTCAGTTACTTTATAAATTGTTTTTTCTTTCATATCAATGATAAATGATTTTATATTATGTTTAACATAGTAATCTTTCAATATAGAATTTTCAAAATGTTGTTCAAGTGCTATTTTTATGCATTTATCAATATCTGTATCTTTATTTATAACAACTAATCTAACTGGTTTGCTATTTTTATAAAAAGTAATAGCATTATGCTTGTTATGAATATTAATATATTGATTATTAACTGTTATTATACAATTACAATTTTTAATAATTTTATATGTATCAAATGGCGCTTTGCAATTTTCAAATCCATCTACAAAAGCACCATTGAAGCATTCATAATGGTTATCGTGTTGTTCTGTCCATAAATCTATAGTTTTAATTGTATTCATTTATGCTGCCTCCTTTATAATTAATTATTTTTAGATGTTGTTTTATATAATAATAAAATCATTAATATAAGTACTATTACAGGAACGATTATATAATTTACCCATTTATTATAAATTATTGGTATTATTGAACATATAAGACCTATAAAAGCACCAATAAGAATACATAGAATAAATCCACCAATTCTAGTTCCCCAATTTTTTCCTTCTGTTGTTTTTTCTTTATTAAATATATTATAAAAGAAAAGCATAAATACTCCAAGCATCCACCATAAAATTCCACCACTAATAAATTTTCCTACAAAATGTTCGTTCTTATTATTATTTAATACTTTATTTATATAATTATTGTTAGATTCATTTATTTCCTTTATTATGCTATTATACTCTTTTAATAAATTTTCATCTTGATTTATCTTATCCATATCTAGTTTAGTAATCTCTTGCAAAATATTAATTCTGTTTTTTATCCTATTAGAATAGAAAAAGTTAGTATCTATAAAGGGAAATAGAATTAAGATAGAAGCTAAAAGTATTATAATGATTACTCCTAGTTTTCGTTTATTCATATTAAATATTCTATTAAAAATGAGAGTTTTGAAGTCCATGTTTTACATACTCCTTTCATTGTTAAATATTCTATATAAACATCTTATCTATGTAACTTTTTAGTCTTTTTTATTATACTATAAAATAAATAGATAATAAATAAATTAAACGAAATTCACCAAAATTATTGAAGGAATGTTGAGAGTGATATATAATATCTTTAGAAAGAGAACAAGAGAGTTCGTAACTTGTAAGAATAATGCTCCACTGTCGCACACCCTTAATAAATAAGGGGTTACCTCGATCTGATGTTCTGTGTTATTTAATGTTAAGTTACTGATAAATGTTTTTATCAGTTCTTTTTTTATTTATATTGCAAGAAGTTAGGAGTTTTTGAAATTTGTAAAAATATTCTCCGATATCTTTTCTGGTTACTTTAGGCTTATTATCTAAATTATTTAAAATATTATTCTTTTTTAATTCTAAATCATCTTTTAAAGTTTTAAGGCTATTAATTTCATTAACTATTAAAGTAGGGTTAATGCCACTGTTGTTCTTTTATACTATACTAATTTAAGCAATTGATAAGTCAATTATTTTTAAGCAGGAAAAATAAAATCTAAATATACATAATTATTCATATTATATGATAAATTATTATCTATCATTTTTTTTGCAATTTTACAAGCTTTAGACATTCTTTCTCCATTCCATAAAGGGTCAATATATCTAATCTTTGAACCATGATGAACAAAATAGACATCTTTTGGTTTTTCATTAGATACTTTAACTTTTTTTGAATTTCTCCAAATATTAAAAATCTCTTTATATTTAGAATTTTCTATAATATCAATTACTTCACTTTCCTTCAAGCTATATAAATCTTTCTTTGAAATTTTATTTTCAAGACATAACATTTTTAGAATATCTGCAATAAATTGCATAGAATATCTAGTCTTATCTTCACGATAAATTACTGACATTTTGCTTGTGACTTTTACAAAATCTCTAGCAATTTTTTTTGTTTTAAATCCTAATTCCACTTCATTTTCTTCATTGTTTTGTATCTCAATATCATCATATATTTCCTTAATGTTTGCTAAATTTAATAAGTTATAAGAGAATAATGCATTTGATAAAGAATATTCTAATCTATCAGCAGATAATTTTGGAGTATCATTATCTGCTATTGGGTAAAGATGATAATTATCCACTTCATATATCTTTATATTATCTCTTTTAAGTAATGTAGTTATTTCTTTAGATTTTTTTATTATTTCATTTGTCAAATCTTCAGTAGATTCTTGTGACATGTAGTCGCCATTTAGAAAATCAATACAATGTTTGAATACAGGTGTTGCTATATCATGGAATAGTCCAGATAAAGTTTGCTTTTTGTCATGAGTGAAATGCCAAATAATTAATGAGACAGCAACAGAATGATCTAGACTAGAAAAGAAAAAATTGCTTTCAAATAATTTGGAATATATAGTTCCACAAGTTATACTTATGTATTTTTGTTGTAATAACTCTTTTGTATCAATATATTCATGTAACCATTCAGGAAAATTAGGTTCTAAAATTTTAAAATAATTTTTGAGTTTATTATTTAAACTATTATAATATTTATACATTGAAAACTCCTACATTTTAATTAATAAAATTATACCATATATACTTAAAATTTTATATACTATTGTTGAAGATCGTAAATAGATATTATATAATTATTTAAATAAAGGAGGAATTTCATGTATAGAAATACATATGTAGAGATTAATTTGAAAAACATTAAAAATAATGTAAAAAAATTAATTAATGAATATGATAACTACAAATATTACTTTGGAGTTGTAAAAGCGGATTCATATGGTCATGGGGATATAGAGACGATACAATCTATAATAAAAGGGGGATGCAATTATCTTGCAGTTGCAACTTTAGATGAGGGAATAGAAATTAGAAAACACATAAAAGACATACCAATTTTATGCCTAGGAATTATTCCAAAAGAATTTATAGGAGAGTGTATAGATAAGAATATTACTGTCACAATAAGTAGCTTAGAATATTTAGAAGAACTAATGAATGTAAAACATGATAAGTTAAAAGTACACATCAAAATAAATACTGGAATGAATAGATTAGGAACAAATAACAAAAATGACTTAAGTAAAATATATGAAATAATTAAAAATAGCAGTTTGATATTAGAGGGTATTTATACACATATATATAATTCAGGAAATAAAGAAGATACAGTAAATCAATTTAAAAGCTTTGAAGAAATAACTAGAGATATTGATTTAAATAGTATTCCTATTGTGCATATATGTGCAAGTGATGCATTAATTACATATCCAAAACTTAAGTATGCAAATGGATGCAGACTAGGAATTGCAATGTATGGACTTATGGATAATAGTAAAATAGAACTATCTTCAACATTTAGTGTATATAGTGAAGTAATACAAATAAATGAAGTAGGAAATGGAACAGTAGGATATAATGGCAAATATAAAGTAAATGGAAAAGAGAGAATTGCAGTTATTCCAATAGGATATGCAGATGGAATTATAAGAAAAAATACAGGTAGAAGTGTATATATTAATAAAAAAGCATATAGTATTGTCGGAAATATATGTATGGATATGCTATTTGTGAAAGTAGATCAAGAAGTGAAAGTAGGGGATAAAGTAACAATAATAAAAGATATTGAACATATACAAGAAATTGCAAAATATTTAGATACAATTCCATATGAAGTTATTTGTTCTATAGGGAAGAGAGTTCCGAGAATATATATAGAATAAAACAAATAAAAAGTAGAATTTCTTAGCAAGTGTTTAGTTAAAGAATTCTACTTTTTTATTTTTCTCTAAGTAGGAAAGAAAAAAGTATAGAAATCAATAAATGATTATTTAATAACTTTCAACAAACAAAGCTTTGGCAATGTATTTTGTAATCTCATTTAAATCATACCAACCAGAACTTTTACTATTATTTTCTAATCCATTTGGATTAGAAACATATACCATACCATTACAGTCGGTTGCAAGTAGTACCATATAATGAGAAGCAGTAGTCCAACGATTATCAGTAGGCTTGTTCCAAACACAAACAAGAACAGGTCTACCAGTTTGGAGATGTTTATCAATGTATTCATTAGATAAATGTTTGCTATCAAAAAAGAAACCAGAGTTTTTAATTCCAAAGGTATTAGAAAGTTCAGATGAGAAATTATCCATATTCAAAACAGGGAAATATCTAACCCTAAGCATTTCTGGAGTAAAATTCTTACCATATCCACTTAAAATAATTGAAAGAGCAGTTATACCACATCCATCAGTTTCCATTGTTCCTTCCCAGTAAGGATTGTTACTCCATGTAGAAGAACCATTTTGCTTATACTCTTTATATAATTTATCATTATTATTTATACTAGAACTTGCTGGAATAGATGATTGATTAGGTAATTCCTTAGTAGCAGTTGAAAAAGTTGTAAAATATCCATTTTTACCTTGAACCTTTTGCTGACCAACACCAGTATATTTTTCATTTTCATCTTGTTTTATTGTATCATAATTAGAACTATTTACATTAGAGTTAGTAATATAGTTATTGACAGCAGTTGTAGTATTTTCTATGATAGGGTTATTAGAGAGAATAAGAAATATAAAAATACCTATCAAAAGTAATAATGGTAAAATCAGTAAAAATATAAGCTTTTTAAAATTAAATTTTTTATCATATATGTTATCCTTCATTGGTAAACCTCCATATTTATATTATAAACCAAAATTTACAAAAAAACATTAAGAAAATATAAAATTAATCTTAAAAAATTCTTATGAAAAGGAATAAAAGTTTTAGGAGATTTTTGCTATGCATAATTTAAGCTTAGAACATAAAGGTGAAGAAAGCTCAAATAATTAGATACTATATCAAAGTATTAATTTTCATAGTAAATAAAGAAACCAACAAGTCAGCTATTTGCAACTGACTTGTTGGTTTTACCATTCGAATTACGATATGGAAAAATGTAATCTTTTTACAAAATGGACTTCACAAATGGCATGCTTGCTTTCATGGAACTTGCATGGGTTGCAAGGATTCTTACAAAGCGCTTGTGACTCGGAATCTGGCTTGCTTTTGGAATAATACCATCTCCATATATACCCTTTGCGGTATTAAACCAATTCAGATAAGCATCAATTGGAATTATGGAGAACTTTTTGCACTCTGATACAATAATTATGTAATTATGCCGAGAGAGATGATTTAAATCAAGATTTTGAAGAAATTCAGAGCCAGTGCGCAAATCCTTGTCAACATTATGATCGGAAAAAATTGCATGGAATATGGGTTTCTCAAAACTGCTTAATTTCAAATCAAAGTCACTGCTGGTTATTGGTGTACCATTACAATTTAGCGGAGCCGAAACAGAAACGATGGATACTCGTCTTTCCAAGAATTTGGCTGCTTTTACAAAGCAACTTCCGCATTTGGAATGACCATGAAGAACAATGCGAGTGTAGTTTTTCATAGAGCTATTTATGTACCCTGCGAGTTCAAGAGCTGCTTGAGATAAGCCTTTGCATTCAAATGGATAGAACAAAGATAATACATTGTAATCACCATAGTCTTTCCCGCTTGGAGGGAAAAACAAAGGGTCTTTATGTATTACTTTGTTTTCGCTATCTAATGATAACGAATAGCCACTTCCCATAATAATGCAAGTTGTACTTTCAGAAGATTGTACTTGTTGCAAAATAAGGTTTTGTGACTTGTAAACAATATTCCGAAGTCGCACAAAGATTACTCCTTTCAAAAGAATTAATTTACACTAAATGCAAATTAACATAAGTATAGCATATTATATATGAATTTGCAAATTATTTAGAAAATAAAGAAGAAATATTTACATAATTCAAAAAAACTATTGAAAAATTATGTAAAGGATGATAAAATAGTAAATGCATTTACATAACTAATGAAATAAAAATTACAAAAGGAATAAAAAACACGAATGAATTTCAAAAACATGAATACAATTATAAGAGAGGTTATGTAGATGAAAAAGAAAGCAGTGATCCTTATAATTATATTATTAAGTATAATTATAATATTGCCATTTATAAGTAGTAAGCCACAAAAAGTATTATTAGTTCGGCAGATTAATGGGATTTGAAATAGACAGTGAAGAGGTTAAAATTAATGAAGATGGAACAGTTCCAACATCATCAAGAAAAATAGGAACAGTAACATTTATAGATAAAAATACGAATCAATTTGCAGCACTAGGACATGCCACAATAAAAGAAAACAAAAATAACTCTGTCAAAGGTTTGTGCTATGATATAAAATTTGAAGGAATAAATAAAGCAACTAAAGAAGAGACTGGAAATGTTATAGCTAGTATAGATAGAACAAACCATATAGGATATATTTATAAAGATAGTAGATATGGAGTATTTGGAACAGTAGAAGAAATTAATGAAACTTATGAAGAAGTAGAAACAGCATGTTTTTATAATGTAAAAAAAGGAAAAGCAAATATTATAATGGCATTCGATGAAAAAGAGCCTAAAAGTTATGAAGTAGAAGTTATAGGAATTGATTACATAAATCAAAACAAAAATATAAAAATAAAAGTATTAGACGAAGAATTAATTAAAAAAACTGGTGGAATAGTTCAAGGAATGAGTGGAGCACCACTTTTGCAAGAACGGAAAGCTAATAGGTGCAGTAAACTATGTTTGTACAGAAGACCCAGAAATTGCATATGCAATATTTATAGATAAATTAATTTAAAAAAGAAAAAAATGGAAATAAAATTAAGAATAAAAAAATTAGTAAAGAGCATAATACATAATATATAATTTCAAATTGATAAGTGAGGAAGAAATTATGAAAGTTATTGATACAATTGCTCTTATCCTAGTAATAATAGGTGCAATAGTTTGGGGAATAATAGGAATATTTAATGTAAATATAGTAGAAGCAATATTTGGAGCCATACCATGGATAAGTAAGATAATATATATACTAGTCGGAATCTCAGGAATATGGGCAATAAAATTATTATTTGATAGAGACTAATAAAATAAAACTAAATATGCGTAGCTAAGATTTTATAGCAATTTATTGTTTAGAAAATCTTAGCTACATTTTTTTGCATGATAATTTCTATTAATGTTTTAGATATATACTAGAATGATAAATCAAAACAGTAGAGTAAATGTAAGGGGTGATTACTATATTTCTATTTTTATATTGCAAAAAGTATAAAAACATGGTATTATTATCTAATAAATAACTAAAAAGGGGAAGATATTATGATAGATATAAAATTAATTAGAGAAAACCCTGAGCTTGTTAAAGAAAATATAAAAAAGAAATTTCAAAATCACAAGTTAGAGTTAGTAGATAAAGTAATTGAATTAGATAAAAAAAGTAGAGAGGCAACACTAGAAGGAGATACATTAAGAGCAAAGCGTAACCAAATAAGCGATAAAATTGGTATGCTTATGCGTGAAGGAAAAAAGGAAGAAGCAGAAAAAATAAAATTAGAAGTAAAAGAAATAAATGAAAAATTAGTAGAAATAGAAAAATTAGAAGACGAATATAAACAAGAAATAACTAATATAATGATGAAAATACCTAATATTATGCATGAATCAGTTCCAATTGGAAAAGATGACAGTGAAAATGTAGAAGTTAGAAAATATGGAGAACCACTTGTGCCAAATTATGAAATTCCATATCATGCAGAAATAATGGAAAGCTTTTCAGGAATAGATTTAGATTCAGCAAGAGAAGTTGCAGGAAATGGATTTTATTATCTAACAGGAAATATTGCAAGATTACATTCAGCTCTATTAAGTTATGCAAGAGATTTTATGATAAATAAAGGATTTACATATGCAATCCCTCCATTTATGATACGTTCAGACGTTGTAACTGGAGTTATGAGTTTTGAAGAAATGGATGCAATGATGTACAAAATAGAAGGAGAAGATTTGTATCTAATAGGAACAAGTGAACATTCAATGATAGGAAAATTCAAAGGAAAAATATTAGATAGTGAAAAAATGCCATATACTATGACATCATATTCACCATGTTTTAGAAAAGAAAAAGGTTCACATGGAATAGAAGAAAGAGGAGTATATAGAATACATCAATTTGAAAAACAAGAGATGATTGTAGTATGTGAGCCAGAAGAAAGCTATGAATGGTATGACAAAATGTGGTCATACACAGTAGAATTATTTAGAAGCTTAGATATACCAGTACGTACACTAGAATGCTGCTCTGGAGATTTAGCAGATTTAAAATCAAAGAGCGTAGATGTAGAAGCATGGAGCCCAAGACAAAAAAAATACTTTGAAGTTGGAAGCTGCTCAAATTTAACAGACGCACAAGCAAGAAGGCTTGGAATAAGAATAAAGAACAAAAAGGAAAACAAAACATATTTTGCACATACATTAAATAATACAGTAATTGCACCACCACGTATGCTAATAGCATTTCTTGAAAACAACTATAACGAAGATGGAAGTGTAAACATACCTAAAGTTCTTAGACCATACATGGGCGGTATAGATAAATTAAGAAAATAATCAGCATCTTGCGTCGTTGCTGTTCATTCAAAAAGAGCTCAATGTACATTAGTACACCTCGCTCTTCTTTGAATTCACGCGCCTAGCAATATACTAATTCTTTTTTTAACAGTAGAGAGGAATATAAATATGCAAATAAAAAATCCAAAGTTTGAAATATCAGCTGTAAGCAAAAAACAATACCCTAATAAAAACTTACCAGAAGTTGTGCTTGCAGGAAAATCTAATGTACGGTAAATCATCATTTGTAAATACATTAATAAATAGAAAAGCACTCGCTAGAACAAGTAGTGAACCACGGAAAAACTAGACAGATTAATTTTTACAATATAGATGAAACATTTTACTTTGTAGATCTCCCAGGATATCGGATATAGTAAGATGTCAAAAGTAGAACAAGAAAAAGTCGGTAACTTCATCGAAGAATACCTATTCTCAAGAGAAAATATACAATTAATTGTACTACTTTTAGATATTAGACATAAGCCAGGAGAAAATGACAAGATGATGTATAAATATATAAAAACTACAAATAAACCGTACATAATAATTGCAAATAAAGCAGATAAAATTGCAGTAACCAAGGTAGACGAAGCAATATTTGAAATAAAAAAAGAATTAAACATAAATTCTGAAGAAATTATTTTACCATTTTCTTCAGAAAGAAAAATATACAAAGAAGATGTTTGGAAAGAAGTAGAAAAACATCTAGCCTGAGAAAGGAATGAAGCATAAAAGTGAAACTTGGTGCAGATAATGAAACACTTGCAGAAAACAAGGTACTAATACTATATTTATTATCAATAATGGAAAATCCTATAAATAATGATGCACTATATAGACTAGTCTTATCAATACAGGACATGAATTACTTTTACTTTCAGCAATTTTTATTAGATTTAGAAGAAAATAAATATATAACTAAATATGAAAAAGAAGAAACTGAAGTATATGAAATAACAGAAACAGGAAAAAGTACATTAGATTTAACACTTGATATGCTTCCTGGAATTATAAAACTAAAAGTAGATGAAACAGTAAAAGGTGAGCTAAGAGAAATACAAAGTGAATCGGCAGTAAGGGCAGAGTTTATACCATTAAGTGAAAATGAATTTATAGTAAAATGTAAAATTATAGAAAACAATGTAAAAACATTTGAGATACAAACATTAGTGACATCTAGAAAACAAGCAATTAAAATAGTTAAGAACTGGGAAGAAAAAACAGGAGTAATATATCCTTCTGTTCTACAAATGCTAAATGAAGAAAGAGAAGATATAGAGGAGGAGACTGAAAATGGCTGATAAACAAGAATTTGTTAAAGATATAGCAAATATTGACGAAGACTTTGCTACATGGTATACAGATATTGTAAGAAAAGCAGAACTTGCAGATTATACAGATACAAAAGGATGTATTGCAATCAAACCTTATGGATATGCAATATGGGAAAATATAAAAGACTATACAGATAAGCTATTCAAAGAAACAGGAGTGCAAAATGTATATTTCCCTCTATTAATCCCAGAAAGCTTGCTTCAAAAAGAAAAAGACCATGTAGAAGGATTTGCTCCAGAGGTTGCTATGGTTACAGAAGCAGGTGGTGAGAAACTAGAAGAAAAACTATGTATCAGACCTACATCAGAAACAATATTTTCAAATCTTTATTCAAAATGGCTTAAATCATGGAGAGATTTACCAATGGAATACAACCAATGGTGTAGTGTTTTAAGATGGGAAAAAGAAACAAGACCATTCTTACGTTCACGTGAATTTTTATGGCAAGAAGGTCATACAATACATGAAACAGAAAAAGAAGCAAGAGAAAGAACTAAAAAAATGCTTGATATATATGCAAAAATAATAGAAGAATTACTTGCAATTCCAGTATTAAAAGGAAGAAAAACAGAAAAAGAAAAATTTTCAGGAGCAGAAGAAACTTATACAGTAGAAACCCTAACAAGAGATGGTAGAGCACTACAATCTGGGACATCACATTATTTTGGTCAAAACTTTACTAAACCATTTGAAATAAAATTTCAAAACAGAGATGGAAAAGAAGAATATGCATATCAAACCTCTTGGGGCATTAGTACTAGATTAATTGGAGCACTAATCATGGCACATGGGGATGAAAGGGGACTAAAGCTTCCACCAAAAGTCTCACCAGTACAAGTAAAAATAATACCAATAGCAATGCATAAAGAAGGAGTACTTGAAAAAGCAGAAGAACTAAAAGAGATTCTTAAAAAACAATTTAGGGTAGAAGTGGATGGACGTTCTCAAGTAACACCAGGATTTAAATTTAATGAATGTGAACTTAAAGGAATTCCAGTTAGAATTGAAATTGGCCCAAGAGATATAGAAAATGGAAAGTGTATAATAGTTAGAAGAGATACTTTAGAAAAAAGAGAAATAGAACTTGCAAATTTAGAAGAAGAAGTAGGAAAAACACTTGAAGATATCCAAAATAATATGTATGAACTTTGTAAAAAACGATTAGAAGAAAAAACACAAGTTGCTAAAACACTAGAAGAATTTGAAAATAAGATAAATGAAAATCAAGGCTATATTAAAGCAATGTGGTGTGGAGATGTTTCTTGTGAAGATAAAATAAAAGAATTAACTGGAGCACATTCAAGATGTATACCATTTGAAGAAGAGCATTTATCTGATACTTGTGTATGTTGTGGTAAGCCTTCCAAGTATTTAGTGTTTTGGGGACGCCAATATTAAAATTCGAAAAATAAGCTACGTATTATATATTTTGTTAAGCCTTAAAGTAAAGAGATGTCCTGCAAACGGGTAGTCTATATATTTTGTTTAATTATTCCGCTCTCCAAGGCGTTAAATATATATACGATTTATAGTTTAGATACAAACTTAGATGCAGTACAATGAATAACTAAGTAGGGTCGATGCTCATAAATTAAAAAAATATATAGACTACCATGCGCGGACTTCAAGTTTATATAGGCTTAACAAAATATTAATGTTAAAAAATAGAAAGGTAGAAGTATATGGAGATAATAGATGGAAAAGCACTTGCTAGAAGTGTTAGAGAGAATTTAAAAGATGAAGTAGAAGAATTAAAAAAGCAAGGGATGGTTCCAAGATTTGCTGTAATACTTGTTGGAAATGATAAAGCATCACTTACATATGTAAAAAGTAAGAATAAGGCATGTCAAGAACTAGGAATAGAATATGAAGAAATATTATTAGAAGAAAATATAAAAATGCAAGAACTACTAGATATAATTGATAACCTAAATGCAAGAGAAGATATTTCAGGAATTCTACTTCAAAGCCCAATACCAGAACATCTAGATATAAACGAAGCTTTTCGAAGAATATCTCCTGACAAAGATGTAGACGGATTTAACCCATACAATGTAGGAAAACTTTGCCTAAATCAAGATACATTTGTATCATGTACACCATATGGAATAATGAAAATGATCGATGCATATAACATACATGTAGAAGGAAAAAATGCAGTAGTAATTGGAAGAAGCAATATAGTAGGAAAGCCTATGGCTCTAAGTTTGCTAAATAAAAATGCGACAGTTACAATATGTCATTCTAAAACACAGAATTTAAAAGAAATAGTACAAGATGCAGATATAGTAATTGCAGCAATTGGAAGGAAGCATTTTGTAACAGCTGATATGGTAAAGGATGGAGCTGTTATTATCGATGTGGGAATAAACAGAACAGATGAAGGAATCTTTGGAGATGTAGATTTTGAAAATGTGAAAGAAAAAGCATCATTTATAACACCAGTTCCGGGGGGAGTTGGACCTATGACAGTTGCAATGCTTATGACAAATATAGTAAAAGCTACAAAACAGAAACATAAAAAATAAGATAGATAGATATATAATTTAAAAAGTTGGAGAGATTAATTGCACTTTAGCAAAGTGTAGTTAATCTCTATTTTATTTAAGTTCTAGGAAGCTTTAGCTGACGTAGAAATTAAATATGCGAACGTTACAAATTCTAAAAGCTATGCTTTGTAGAATTTGTTAGTCCGTTATATGATATATGAAAAGAGGAATAAAATGAAAATATTAGAAATAGGAGATAAGCTTTATCCAAAAAAATTATTAGATATATATAATCCACCAAAGAAACTATACATTATGGGAAATCTTGAAATACTAAGTGATTTTGGGATAGGTATAGTTGGAACAAGAGATGCAACTGAATATGGGAAAAACATAACAAAATCTTTAGCTTATGGTTTAGCAAAAAAAGGAATAAATGTAATAAGCGGAATGGCAACAGGGATTGATACAGCAGCACATAGAGGTGCGTTACTTGCAAAAGGAAAGACAATAGCAGTCTTGGGAGGGGGATTTAATCATGTATACCCAAAAGAAAATATGGAACTTTTTAAGAACATATTAGATGGAGGAGGAGCAGTCGTTACAGAATATGAAGAAAATATGCAGGCTATAGCTAAAAATTTTCCTAAAAGAAACAGAATAATAAGTGGGTTAAGTTCAGGAATTGTTGTAACAGAAGCAAAAGAAAGAAGTGGAAGTTTAATTACAGCTGATTTAGCATTAGAACAGGGAAAAGAAGTATTTGCAGTTCCACGGAGATGTACTCTCAAAAAATTCAAAAGGAACAAATGGATTAATAAAAGAAGGAGCGAAACTTACAGAAAACATATTTGATATATTGGAAGAATATTCTCATATTTGACAAAATTAAAAAAATATAGTATAATCCTAAACAGTATGTATCATACTAAAAGTATGGTAAGGATGAGATTTTAAATAAGCAAAATGCTTGTACAAAAAAATGTTGAACGGAAACCTAAATAAAATAACGATAAACAAAGGGGATGCTGAACCCTTTGTGTCTTCGTGATTTAATATTAGAAGTCTGCCAAAAAGCTAATAAAAAGAGAAACTTTTAGTTTGGATGGAGCAACACTTTTTTAGAAATTAGAAAGGAATGAAAAAGTAAAATGGCAAATGCAAAAGAAAATCAGGAAGAAAGAAAGCCTGAAATAAGACAAGAAAGAGTTAGAAAAGAAGGACAAGTAAGAAAAAGAACTAGCAATATGAAAAACGAAATTAAGCCTGAACAAAGAAAAGATACAAAGCAGGTAGCAAAAAGAGAAAATAGAATCAAAGAAGCAAGCAAAATGCTTGAAAAAAATGACACTAATAAAGAACAAACAATGGTTAGAGCAAAAAGAAGACCAAGAAAAAATACAAAAAAATTAAATGAAGAAGTAAGAATAAAAAAATCTCCACTAAAAGTAATTCCACTTGGAGGACTTTTAGAAATAGGAAAAAATATTACAGTTTTTGAATATGAAGATGAAATAATAATAGTAGACTGTGGTTTAGCATTTCCAACAGAGGATATGCTTGGAGTAGACCTAGTTGTAGCAGATACAACATATTTAGAAAAAAACAAAGACAAAATAAAAGGACTAGTTATAACACATGGACATGAAGACCATATAGGAGGAATACCATATCTACTAAGACAAGTAAATGTACCAATATATGCAACTAGATTTACACTAGGATTGCTTAGAAATAAACTAGATGAACATAGACTATTAAAAAGTACAAAAATGTATGAAATATCTCAAGGTGAAACAGTAAACTTTGGAAAAATAAAAGTAGAATTTATAAGAACATCACATAGTATTCCAGATGCAGTAAGTTTTGCAATATATACACCTATTGGAACAGTGGTTCATACAGGGGACTTTAAAATAGACTATACACCAATTGATGGACAAAAAATAAACTTCGGTAGACTTGCTGAAATCGGAGAACAAGGTGTAATGTTACTTATGTCAGATAGTACAAATGCAGAAAGGAAAGGATTTACAAAATCAGAAAGTACAATAGGAGAAGCATTTGACGAATTATTTGCACATTGTAAAAAAAGAATAGTAGTTGCAACTTTTGCATCAAATGTGCACAGAGTTCAGCAAATTATAGATTCATCAGTAAAATATGGAAGAAAAGTTGCAATATGTGGTAGAAGCATGGTAAAAATGATAGAAACAGCAGTAGAACTTGGATATATGGAAGTTCCTAAAAATACAGTAATAGACATAGACTTAGTAAGAAGCTATCCAGATGAAAGCTTAACAATAATTACAACAGGTAGTCAAGGAGAACCAATGTCAGCCCTAACAAGAATGGCAGCGGGAGAACATAAAAAAGTAGCAATTACTCCAAATGATTTAGTAATAATATCAGCAAATCCAATACCAGGGAATGAGAAATTTGTATCAAAAGTAATAGATGATTTAATGCAAATAGGAGCGGAAGTAGTATATAGTTCGCTTGCAGACATACATGTATCAGGACATGGTTGCCAAGAAGAACAAAAACTAATGCTATCACTTATTAAACCAAAATACTTTATGCCAGTACATGGTGAATATAGACAATTAATTGCACATGCAGAAACAGCAGAAAAAATAGGAATACCACATGAAAATATATTCATAATGAAAAACGGAAAAGTATTAGAAATAGGAGAAAATGATGCAAAAGTAACAGGAGCAGTACCATCAGGAAAAGTTATGGTAGATGGACTTGGAATTGGAGACGTAGGAAGCATAGTATTAAAAGATAGACAGCATTTATCACAAGATGGACTAATCATAGTTGTAATTGCAATTGATGGAGCCACTGGAGATATTGTTTCAGGACCAGAAGTTATCTCAAGGGGATTTGTCTATGTACGTGAATCAGAAAACTTAATGGAAGAAATGAAACAAGCTTTAAGAAATAAACTAAAAGGATTAGAAGAAAATAATGTTACAGATTGGGCAGTAATAAAATTAACAATAAAAGATACATTAAGAGATTTTTTACTACAAAGAAATAAAAGAAACCCAATGGTGTTACCAATTATAATGGAAGTTTAATAAAGAAAGGAAGATATGTTTATGGATCATAAAGAACTTGCAAATTTAATATTTCCAAATATAAAAGATAGAAGCTACTATGAAGAAAAATATCCAGAAAGAAAATTAAAAGAAGGAGCTATGGTAGTTAGATTTGCACCAAGCCCAACAGGATTTGTTCATATTGGAGGAATATATACAAGTGTAATTTGCTCAAAACTTGCAAGACAAACTGATGGTGTATTTATGCTAAGAATTGAAGATACAGACCAAAAAAGAGAAGTAGAAAATGGAGTAAATGGCATAATAGATGCACTAAAAAAGTTTAACTTGGTTCCAGATGAAGGAATGATAAACGAGGAAGATGGAAAAGGAGAATATGGACCATATAAACAAAGTCAGAGAAAAGAAATATATCAATCTTTTGCAAAAAAATTAATAGAAGAAAAACTTGCATATCCTTGTTTTTGTACAGGAGATGATTTGACTTCTATGAGAGAAAAACAAGAAAATGCAAAACTAAGACCAGGATATTATGGAGCATGGGCAACATGTAGAAATCTTGGATTAGATGAGGCAGAAAGAAGAATAAAAAATGGAGATGAATATATAATAAGATTCAAATCTCAAGGAAATCCTGAAAAGAAAATAAAACACCATGATGTAATAAAAGGTAATGTAGATTTTCCAGAAAATGATCAAGATATAGTAATAATAAAATCAGATGGACTTCCTACATATCATTTTGCACATGCAGTAGATGACTATTTAATGAGAACAACACATGTAATACGTGGAGATGAGTGGCTTTCATCACTTCCAGTACATATACAGTTATTCCAAGCACTTGGAGTAAAACCTCCAAAATATGCACACATTGCACCAATTATGAAAGAAGAAGATGGAGCAAAGAGAAAATTAAGTAAAAGAAAAGATCCAGAAGCGGCAGTAGAATATTATGCAAAAGTTGGTATTCCATCAGATGCAGCAAAAGAATATTTATTAAATATCGCAAATTCAAACTTTGAGCAATGGAGAAAACAAAATAAAATGCAAAGTATTGATGAATTTGAGCTAAGTCTAAACAAAATGAGTGTAAGTGGTGCTTTATTTGATATGGTAAAACTTTTAGATATATCAAAAACAGTAATTTCAAGATACACAAAAGAAGAAGTATATGATGCAGCATTTGTATGGGCATCAGAATATGATGGGGAGCTAAAAGAATTACTTGAAAAGGATAAAGAATATACCCTAAAAGTTTTAGGTATCGAAAGAGGAAATGAAAAGCCTAGAAAAGACATTGCAAAATGGTCTGATGTAAAAGAAAATATTAGCTATATGTATGATGATATATTCCTAAATTCAGAAATAAAGTATGAGTACCAAAATATAAACGAACCAAATGAAATCAAAAAGATAATTACAGCTTATGTAGAAAAATATTTTGATTTATCAGATGATAAACAAACTTGGTTTAACAAAATGAAAGATTTAGCAGAAGAATTTGGATATGCAAGAGAAGTAAAAGAATATAAACAAAATCCAGAAAATTACAAAGGTCATGTTGGAGATATAAGTACAGTTATAAGAATTGCTTTAACAGGGAGAGCAAATACACCAGATATGTATGAAATAATGCAAGTACTTGGTAAAGAAAGCATAGATACAAGATTAAAAAAAGCAGTAGAGGAACAGTTTGCGAAATAATCAGCATATTGCATCGTTGTTGCTCAGCAAATTTCTAATCAACGTGCACAAGTACGCCTCATGGAATATTTGCCTCGCACGCCTAGCACTATACTAATTCTTTCACAAACTGAGATTGTGCCTTAAGAAGGGAACGAACTTTAAAAATGAGAAATATAAAACTAACTATTGAATATGATGGAAAAGAATTTGGTGGGTGGCAAAAACAGCCCACCAAATTAAATATTCAAGGAGAAATAGAAAAAGCCATCCAACTAATCACAAAAGAAGAAGTAGAATTAAATGCTTCGCGGTAGAACAGATGCACGGTGTTCATGCTCTTCGGACAAGTTGCAAACTTCAAGATAGAAAATAAAATAGAATTAGAAAAATTAAAAAAAGCACTAAACAGTAACTTAAAAAAATCTATAGTAATAAGAAAAATAGAAGAAGTGGAAGAAGGATTTCATTCAAGATATAATGCAAAAGAAAAAACATATAGATATGTTATAAACAATTCAGACACAGGAAGTAGCATATTAAGACATTTAGAATATCATATTCCACAAAAACTAGACATAGAAAAAATGAAAAATGCTGCAAAATATTTTGAAGGAACACATGATTTTAAAGGCTTTAAAGCAAGTGGGACAAGTAATAAAAGTAGTATTAGGACAATATATAAAGCAAATATAGAAAAAAGAGGAGATAGAGTCATAATAGAGCTTACAGGGAATCGGATTTCTATATAATATGGTTAGGATTATTTCAGGAACATTAGTAGATGTAGGACTTCGGAAAAATTAAAGTAGAAGATTTGAAAGAAATAATAGAATCTGGAGAAAGAACTAGAGCAGGAAAAACACTCCCGGCTCATGGGTTATATTTAGCTCAAGTGAAATATGAAGAGTAACAAATTATATAGATTTCTCATAATATGTATAAAAAAGTTTTAAAAATAATCAGCATCTTGCGTCGTTATTTTAGATTAGAAAATCCTCAACGTACATCAGTACGCCTCCGGTATTTCTAATCTAAAATGCCTAGCAATATACTAATTCTTTTTAGAACTTGGAAAAGGAGATACATAATATGGGGAATCTTTTATTATTACTTTTTGCACTACCAGTTGCAACAATAATAATTTCAATTGTATTAGAAACAATATTAAAAAGTCCAATAAAAATTGCAGCTTTGACGTTTGCAATATATCTAATTGTGGCATTTGCAGTATTTGATGCAAGCTTTTTAATATATGTAATAGCATACACAATACTTGCTTTTGTGTCAGCTGTTATAACGAGAGTAATTTTAGATTTAATTAATGATAACGATGATGATATAATAATTGATAATTGTAATAACAACAATAATAATTCACAAGGATGTGGATGCCGGGTGTGGTAATAGATATATAGGTAGGTATTATAGATGATTGCTAATTGTTAAGGTAAAATGCCAAAGGGGACGTAGCAAAATGGCACTAAGCTAGTGCCATTTTGCTACGTCCCCTTTGGCATTCACACATCAAAATTCAAAAAAGCAAAATTACTAATTAGTAAATATGTATAAAGAGCAGCAAAGGCACCTTGCATTAGTTTACCAATAATATATGGTTTAATTGAAATATCACTTGTGGAAGTAATACTAAGTACTTGCAGCAAAATGGAAATTCCACCAAATCCAAGTAAAAATGCGCAAATAATCATATTTACAGAAACAAGCTTAAAGGGAATCTTGGAAATAATAGATACACCATTTGTAAGTTCAACAATACCTGCAAAAAAGCCATTTGCAAAAGTCTCTGGAAGATTTAATGTTTTGAGCAAAGGTGAAATAAGAGTACTCAAAATATCAAATACTTTAGTATTATTAAGTATAGAAATAATAACACTAAAAAGCATTACAAAACCACCAATCATAACAATAGTCGTTATAGAACTCATAATACTATTTTGAAGAATAGTCCCTAAATTATTAAAAGTAGGGGATATCTTTTTGCTATTATTAATTTTTGTAGATTTAATATTTAAGCTATCATTAATTCTAAATTTCCAAAATCTAAATAAAAATCCAACAGTAAGAGAAGCAAGAAGATGAGTTATAAACAAAACAAATCCAATGGTAGTATTTCCAAAAAGAGAAATACCAACAGTACCAATAATAAAAAGAGGACCAGAATTATTAGTAAAAGTAATAAGCCTTTCAGCCTCTTCTTTGGTACAAAGTCCATTCTTTCTAAAATTAGTAACAATTTTTGCTCCAACAGGATATCCGGCTTATAATTCCCATAATAAGAGGAAAAGCACCCTCTCCTGGAACATTAAAAATAGGCCTCATAATCTTAGTTAATTTCTTACCAAGAAGGTCAATAATATCAGTATGAGAAAGAAGCTCACAAGCAATAAAGAATGGAAGCAGAGCAGGAACAACAGAACTTACCCAAAGAGTAAGCCCTTCTTTTGAAGCCTCTAAATTATCTCTAGAAAATACAATAAGCCCTATCACAAATAAAACAAAAATAGCAGTTAATAAATGCTTTTTTAAATGTATAAAAATAAAATTAGTTTTAACAGTTTTCTTATTCATGATAATATCATATGAAGATTGTCTTTATTTTAGACGTATAATTTTCATTTGACAAGATAATACTAACCTATAATTATTCGTTATACAGTAATATTGACAAGTATTATTTAAAATACAAATTCTATATAATAAAAAATAGCTATGAAAAGTTGCAGGAGGTGCATGCATGGGTGCAATAGATAGATTGTATTCAATAAGCAACAGGACGGTAAAGAAAACAATTAACATTGAAGATAGTTTATATAATAAGATAATGAAATTTACTAAAGAAAACTATGATGCTACATTCAGTGAAATGATAAATATATGTGTAGAAGAATACATAGAAAGAAATAACCCAATATTTTATGAAAAACCAAAACTTGAAACTGTAACATATAGGAGCATGATGATAAGAAAAGAAAATCTAGTTAATTTGCAAAAAATGCATAAGGAAACAGGAATTTCGGTAACAAGATTACTAAATGGTGCAGTAAAAGAATTTTTAGAACATTATGATAAAAGATAAGCAAAAGTTTCAATACGCTTATCCTTAATATTGTAACAAATTAATTTTACTCTAGAGTTATTTATAAAATCAATTATTTTAATTCGGATATATCTGATCCAGCTTTAATACCTAAATAATAAGCCAAACAATTTTGATAAAAATTAGCCTCAGCAGAAGCATCTATATATTCTCTAAATAGCTTTTTTTGGGCTTGACTAAAAGAAGATGCTAATTTTTCGTTTATATCTAATAATTTATCATCAATTTCTCCATAATTTTCATTCGCATATAAAACAGGAAGATTATCTTCAAGTTTTTCATTAATTAAATCAACATCAACTTGGCAAAATAAATCATTTGAAAAATCAGAACAAATATCATTTTTTTTATCTTTTTGTGTCATAAAAACCTCCTAAAATAAAAAGTAATTTATATATATAAAAATTAAAAATACGTCAAACTTACTAATTCCTAAGAAAATTGTAAGTTAACAATTATATTATACACTAAAATTAGTAAACCATAACTTAGTAAGTATGTATATTAATATACATACTTACTAAGTTATATCAAATGTAACAATTAAGTATAATAAACGTGAAAAGGTTATAAACTAACACTTGGAGGTATAACAAATGAGTTCAATATATAGACTATATAAAAAAGAAAATTATAAAATTCAAAAAATTATAAATTTAGAAGATAAATTATATACAAGACTAAAAGAAATTATAGAAAAAGAATATGATGCTACAATTAGTGATATGGTAAATATATGTATAGAAGATTTAGTAAAAAAAGACAACATAAATTATTATCCAAAACCAGAGGGTGAGATAGTAATATATAGGAGTCTAATGATTAGAAAAGAAAACTTGGAAAATTTGAATAGTATAAATAAAAAAACAGGAATATCTATTACTAGACTCATAAACATGTCAATAAAAGAATTCATAAGGGAATATGAAAAAAAATAACAAAAAAGGAATAAAGATAAAAACTTATTCCTTTTTCATTAAACATTAATATGTTTGTTTCATCTCATAATAAACTTTTTAAAATTCTAACAATTCCAAAAAGTCCTATAAATCCACCGTGATATAAAATTTAAAGTTTTATCAGGAATACTAAACTTATTAGCAATTTTTCTTCCTAAAAAAGAACCTAGAGATAAGAATATAAGCTGAAAACCAGTAACAAAAATTGGAAAATAAAAAGTGTAAAGCCCACCAATACTTGAACTTATGCCAATAAACATAGAGTCAAGAGAAAGAGCAATTCCCAAAACAAAAGCTTCTTTTACATCAATTCCGTTAGAATGGTTAAAATCAAAAGGAATTGGATCTATAATAATAAGAATTCCCATAAAAATAAAAATACTAGAACTTATAACTCCAGTTAAATTTTCCAAATAAAATATACTATTTATAAAATCACCTATAAAAAATGAAGCACAGGTAAAACAAATAGACATGAGAGCAAGTATACATTTAGATAAAATTTTAATTTTTGCATTTTTAATTCCATATGTAATACCTATCCCAAAAGAATCTAAGCTAGTAGAAAGAGCAAGCATAATAGAACTTATCATATCTAAAGATCAACCTCCTTATTTACATAATATGAAAGAGAGCCAAAAAGCGGACTAGAAAAATATTAAAATATGAAATTTCCTAGAACTTAGAAAACAAAATTAAAATTTTCTAAGCTCATACTTTGCAAAGAAAATTTAAGTTTTGTATAACTAATTTCTACGTCAATTTCATATTAAAATATGAAATTTCCTAGAACTTAGAAAAAAACAAGAATAAAAAAGAACTTGTCTCATAGAATTGAGTATAAAAATAAATTATACAAAGGAGAGTGTAATATACAAATGGAACATTTAATATCTAAAGAAGAAATTAGGAGGAAATTAAAGTCTAATTTTGAAAAGGGATTAAAAAGGGAGGAAGCAGAAGCAAGACTTGAAGAATTTGGGAAAAATATATTAAGTCAAAAGAAGAAAGAAAACATAATACTAAAATTCATAAAGCAATTTAACGACTTTATGATAATAATTTTAATAATTGCAGCAACTATCTCAGCAGTTATGGCAAAGATAGATGGGACAGGCGATTACATAGAATCAATTATTATAATTGCAATAGTAGTATTTAATGCAGTAATGGGACTAGTTCAAGAAAGTAAAGCAGAAAAATCATTAGAAGCATTAAAGAAGATGTCTGCTCCAGTTGCAAAAGTTATAAGAGATGGAGAGATTCAAAATATTGATGGAGAAGATATAGTGCCAGGTGATATAGTAGAATTAGAAGCAGGAAACTATGTACCAGCAGATTGCAGATTGATAGAAAGCTTTAATCTAAAAATTGACGAATCCTCACTTACAGGGGAAACAGTTCCAGTTTTAAAAGATGAACATGCCAAATTAAATGAAGAAGCAAATGTAGGAGATATAGTAAATATGGCATGGGGTTCTACAATGATAACAAATGGACATGCAAAGGCAATAGTTACAAAAACAGGGATGGAAACAAGAGTAGGAAGTATTGCAAAAGCAATAATAGAAGATGAGGCACCACAAACACCAATACAAAGAAAATTAGAAGAAGTAGGGAAAAGTTTAGGAACAGTATGTCTTTTCATATGTGCTACAATTTTTCTAATTGGAATATTTAAACATATATCAATAAAAGAGATGTTTATGACATCAATTGGCTTAGCTGTTGCAGCAATACCAGAGGGCTTGCCAGCAATAGTTACAATAATGTTATCAATAGGTGTAACAAAAATGGCGAGAAAAAATGCAATAATTAGAAAACTTGCAGCAGTTGAAACATTGGGAAGCAGTAGTGTAATATGCTCTGATAAAACAGGAACATTAACACAAAACAAAATGCAAGTAACAGAAACTTTTGGAGAAACAGAATTTGTATTAGAACTTGGAACAATGTGTACAGATTGTTCAGTTACAACCGAAGGAGAATTTACAGGAGACCCAACAGAAATAGCAATAGTAAGAGCAGGAAGCGAATATGGAATAAATAAAAAAAGTCTTTATCAAAATATGGAAAGAATAGCAGAAATACCATTTGATTCAGATAGAAAGCTAATGACAACAATACATAAAGTGCGGAGACAAGTATAGAATAATTACAAAAGGAGCTGTAGATGTACTTTTAAATAGGTGTGATAAAATATATAAAGATGGAGAATTAAGAAATATAGAAAATTCAGATAAAGAAAGAATATTAAATAAAAACACAAATATGGCTGAAAAGGCATTAAGAGTATTAGGTGTTGCGTACTTAGATATTGGGAATATTCCAAAAGAAATAGAAAGCGATACAATCGAAAGAGGGCTTGTATTTGTTGGATTAATTGGAATGATAGACCCACCAAGAGAAGGTGTAAAAAAGGCAATAGCTACTTGCAAAAATGCGGGGATAAAAACAGTAATGATAACAGGAGACCATATCTTAACAGCAAAGGCAATAGCAAAAGAACTTGGAATATTAGGAAGAAATTCACTTGCAATTACAGGAAAAGAATTAGATAAAATTCCACAAAATGTTTTAGAAAAAGATATAATGAAATATAGCGTATTTGCAAGAGTATCGCCAGAACATAAAGTAAGGATAGTAAAAGCATTTAGAAGTACACGGAAGAGTTGTTGCAATGACAGGAGATGGTGTAAATGATGCACCAGCGCTAAAAAATGCAGACATTGGAATATCAATGGGATTAAATCGGAACTGATGTTGCAAAAAATGCATCAGATATGATTTTAACAGATGATAACTTTGTAACAATTGTAGAAGCGGTAAAACAAGGAAGAGGAATATATGAAAATATAAGAAAAGCAATACATTTTCTAATTGCAACAAATATTGGTGAAATAGTAACAATATTTATGGGATTATTACTTGGAATGAGTTCACCACTACTTGCAATTCAGCTTTTATGGGTAAATCTAGTTACAGACTCATTTCCTGCAATAGCATTAGGATTAGAACCAGAAGATAAAAATATAATGAATAGGAAGCCAAGAGATGCAAGAAAAGGAATTTTTTCTGATGGTCTATGGGGAAAAATCATTGTAGAAGGAACAATGCTTGGAATGTTAACACTACTTGTATATAGTATAGGAAACAAACTATATGGATTAGAAATAGCAAGAACAATGGCATTTGTCACATTAGGACTAATTGAAATGGTACATAGTTTCAATATAAGAACAGAAGAATCAATATTTAAAACAGGACTTTTCAAAAATAAATATTTGTGTATGGCATTCCTTGCAGGACTTGTAATGCAAGTTCGGAATAGTATTTATTCCAGCAGTTAGACAAATATTTAGTTTAAGTTCATTAAACAATATGCAGTGGCTAATTGTAGCAGGTATCTCAGTTACACCAATTATTATAATGGAATTACAAAAGAAATTAAATGAGTTAGTCTTTGGAAAAACAGTATATGAATATAAAGAAGTAAGAGAATAAATGTAACTATTCAGAGGTATTCCTAGAATGCCAAATTAAAATAATAGAGAAATGTAGGGGAGATCTTGATCTCCCGCGGGCTTCGAAGAATTTGCTATATTGCTATTAAAGAAATTTCTTCGAAGAAACAAAGGAGAATCTTCTTTGTGGTCTGCGGGCGATTAAAATCGCCCCTACATCAGCATTCTATTGTTTTATATGATATTCTAGTAAATTACGTCTGAATAATTATAATTAAAAAATTCTTAAACAAATTTCTCTTGATTTATAAGCCTATCTATAGTAGAATAAAAAAGTAAAATAGTAAAGAAACAAAAGATGTAAAAATAGGGGGAGAAGATGTCAGAAGATAGAACAAAAGATATAGGTGAAAAATTAGAATATTTAAACTTAGATTTAAATAATATACCAAAAATATTACTTCAAAATATTGGAGCAGAAATAAGACCCGCAAGAAATTATGAAGAAAAGAAATACAAAGTATATAAATATGTTAAGGTAAGTAAAATAAAAATATTACTTACAAGAGCCAATAGAATGAATACTTTGCAAGAAAAAAGTAACATGGCATCTCCTTTATACACATACCTTATTCCAGAAGGAGAAGAAGGTATTTTAAAACACACAATATTTCTAAAAATGATAAGTGAAATGAAAATAGAAGAGATAGAGGAACTTGCAGAAGAACAAAAAAGACTAAATGAAGAAATTCCGTTTAGAGTAAAATATAAAGAAAATTATTTATGGCAAATATACTATTCAGAATATTCAAAAACATACTATATGTTAGCACCAATAGAAGACTTAGATTGTTCTTCTTTATTCTATCTAATAAAAGAACAAATAGAATATGAAAAAACAGGAATTGACAAGGAAATATTTGTGCCAATAAGTTATTTAGACTATTCAAAAAGATATTATACAAAATCACAAGTTCAAGATATAGAAAAATATTTGTGGCAGTTTACAAAGGAGTGGCCACTTGTATATGAGGTGTACGACAAAGAAGAAAATATGAGCTTCCAAGCAGTTGGAAATACTAATGTATATGAAAAAGTAAACAGCATGTATAAAATTAGTTTGAAAAATGATGAAGAAGCAGTAAGATTTTATAAGCTCATAAAAGCCCTATTTATACTAGAAACTGAATTCCCAAATAGATATAAATTTGAAGCAAAGATTGCTGAAAATCGGAGGACTAGAATTTATCTATACATCTGGAAGTGTATCAAAAACGATAGACTATGAAGCTTTAAGCAAATTTATAAAAGAAGAATTTTTAAAAAGTAAATTAGAATGTGAAGAGCAAAAAGATGAAGTATTTGTACTTTGTGAAAAATTAGAAAAACTTAAAGAAATAGAAAAAGAAAGACAAGAAGAATATCAAATAAGACAAAAGCAAGTAAGTGTCTACTTAGAATGTAAAAAAAGCTTTTTTGGAAAAATAAGATACTTTTTTAAAGGCAAGAAAAAAGTAAAAGACATAAAAGATAAAAATCAAATGCCAAATAAAAAAATGCCAGAAAAATCTAACAAAGAAGAACTAATATATGATAATAAAGAATACTATACAATTGAAGATTTAATAGATATTACAAAAGTATTAGAAAGAACAGAAAATCAAATCAAAAATGCAAATTTAGATATAAAAGCATTAGAGAATACAATCTCAAGATTAGATAAAAAAATTGCAAATGCCAAAAGTTATATAGAAGAGATAGAAGAGCATAAAAAAAGCATATTTGAATTTTGGAAATTTGTAAATAAAGACAATTTACTGGGATTAAATGAAGGAGAAGTAGAAGAAAAAGTACAAAAACAAATAGAGAAGACATTTGATTATGAAGAAGACCTAGAAGAATTTGGGAAAAAGCAAGACAAGAAAAATAGGCAAAGTTATTTAAAGGAAGAACGAGATAGCATATTCCTTGCAAGTACAGAAGTTATTAATGATATTAATACATTAAAAAATGAAGAGAACAAAGACTTTACAAAACGAATACAAGACCTAAAAGAGGAAGCACTAAAAGAAGAAATGTTATTTGCATCAGAAGAATTTGATATATTTGGAGGGATAACAGAAGATAAAACAAAAATAAACATATTAGGAAATACAAAACATAGAGAAATAAAAAAGAGCAAATTTAGACTTTTAGAAATTAATAAAAATACAGAAAATAGTAATTATATAAATACACTAGAGCAAATGACAAGAAGGCTAGAAAATGCATTAGATAAATCTGAATTTGGTATGAAATTAAATACATTTTTTGCAAGTACGGAGGCACTAAATAACCAAAAATATGCAGTACTATATATAAACCCACAAAATGCATTAGACACATTAAAAGATGCAGAAAAAATAAATTTATTTAATATAAAATTAAATGAAAAATCAAAAGCTATAGCTTTGACAAATATTATGTATTATGAAAATACAAATAGAACATTACCCCTTGGAATGAATGTGTCAGACAAAATACTAGTAGATATGGGAAAACTAAAGCTGGAGCCAAAAAAACAAAAGCTCTTTAGAATGAATCAGAAAATAGATGATTATAAAGTGGAGACAAAAATAATCTGTATTTATGAATATGAAGCAGTGGAGGAATAATGAAAAAACTAATCTTTATTTTAATAATAATACTAATAATTGTAGGTTCGATTTTTGCTATTAGCAAAATTGGAAAGGTAAAAAATGAAAAAGATCATGAAAAAGAAATATTTGAAAGCTTAGAAATAGAAGAAGCTAATTTAACAGAATACATTGTTTATGGAACACACTTAAACTTAAAAGGTGAATTAAAAGGAGCTATACAGGATGTAAATAGTGTAAATCTATTACTTTCAGGATTAAACGGAGAAAAGAAAAATATAAAAGTAGATTATGAAATAGCACCAGACAAAATAAGTTTTTGCACCTCAAATTTAATAAATGAAGGAATAGACCTAGAAAATTTAAGCATAGACAAACATTATGTTTTATTAGAAGTAAGCTATGGAGAAAAAAATCAGAAAAAATACTATTCTATAAAAAATGGAACAAAGTATCCAAATGTGGAATATTACACAATAACAAAAAATAGAAGCAATAATAAAATAAATATAGGATTTAGTATTTATCAAACAGAAGAAAAAAGTACTAACTATATGGCTTTAGATATAGAACACTCTAAACTTCCAAAAAATGTATATGATGTTATAATAGATCCAGGGCACGGAGGTTCTGATAATGGAGCAGAGAACCGGAAAATATAATGAATCAGAATTAACTTTAAAATATGCAGAAAAAGTAAAATCAGAATTAGAAAAACTTGGACTAAAAGTTGGAATGACAAGAGATGGAACAGAAGATAAAGAAACTTATGGAGTATATACTGTTTATAATGGAAATGGAAGAGTTAATATAGTTGGAGACTCGAAGGCAAAATATGTATTTTCCATACATTTAAATAGCATAAATGAACGAAATTCAATAAGTGGAGTTGAGGTATATACTGTTCCAAAACTAAACTTAAAAATAGCAGAAGCATTTGCTGCAAATATTGTAAAATATGGAAATACAACATATTCAAATTTAGATGCAACATATATGAAGGCAAAAGGTGTGTATGTAAGAACATTTAAAGGATGGGAAATAGAAGATGCAGTAAATGATGCAAGAAAGGGAAATTATGCACCATATACAATAACAGAAAACACACCATATTTATATATGCTAAGAGAAACAGGAGGAATTGCAACTGGAGCATATGTAGATGGAAGAAATAAATCATATGGTACAAATAAATACTGTAACTCTAATATACGGGGTAGAAGCGTATTTGTTAGAATTAGGATATATAAACCATGATGCAAACCTTAGAAATCTTTTGAATAACGAAGATGGATATGTAAAAGGAATAGTAGAAACAGTAAAACAAGAAGTGCTTGGAATGGAATAAGGCTAAAACTTGCAAAGATAAGCAATTTGTGGTATAATTAAAATGTATTAACCCCAAGGGGTAATAAATTTGAAGGGAAAGTGACAGTATGAACTACAACATCAAAATGAAGAGACAGTTGAAAGGCTACTATCGGAATTTCTTCGGTACCTGGAAGTATTTCAGGGCCGTGGGAATTATCCTGCTCGCAGGCATCATGTGCCTGAGCATGGCAGTACCTGTTCTTGGGAGCTCGGCACAGTACTATTTCGATAACCTCTCCATCAGTGAGGCAGAAGATAAGGCCAATGATTATGGCTGGACTGATGAGCGGACTGCATATGTGCAAGAACTGGTTGAAGCCAGAGATGCAAAAGCCAAGAATAATCAAATCTACTCTTGGTGTATAACATCTGGTAAGACCAGTTTCGGTGTATATGTAAGAAACACTCAGATTATCAGCTACTTGGCTATCTGTATCATCGGCATCGCAGCTGTGTTATTTGCAGGTTGCGTTATCCTAAGGGATATACGTAATTATAATTCCATCAAAAAATGTGTCAAGGTGCAAATTATTGATATGAGGGATTGAATTTCTGACTGCGACTATATCCAGAAGAACAGAAAATGCCAAAAGAAAACTCTCTCACAGTATAATAACTGTGAGAGGGTTTTCTTTTGCGACAATAGGGACGACTTTCTTTATCGCACTTACCTCAAAATAAAACATATTAATACAAAATTAGTTAAAACTATTGACACTAAAGGAGTTTGTGATATAATAGAATCAAAGGAATTATGCAGGAGGAAATAAATGGAAGAAGCTACAAAGTTTTTTCAATTAGATGAAGACTTTAACAAAATGACAGATGAAGAAATAGCTTTGCTTGTTAGAGAAAACAACAAAGAAGCATTAAACTTTCTTTTAAATAAATACAAAGAACTTGTCTATATGAAATCAAGCAAGTACTTTATTATTGGCGCTGAAAAAGATGACATATTTCAAGAAGGTATGATAGGATTATATAAAGCAATATTAAGCTTTAGAGAAGATAAACATAATTCTTTTAGGACGTTTGCAAATTTGTGTATAGAAAGACAACTAATTACAGCAATAAAAACATCAAATAGACAAAAACATATGCCACTTAATTCATATCTATCACTAAATACATCATCATATGAAGAAGATGATGATAATGAGAAAACTTTGCTAGATGTATTAAATAATAAGATGGCAGAAGACCCATTAGACACTATTACTAAAAAAGAATATTATTCAAATGTTGAAGATGCAATAGATAAATCACTTAGTACTTTTGAAAAGCAGGTACTTAAGAAATTTGTAAAGGGAGATAGTTATGTAAAAATTGCAGAAGATTTAGAATCTCCTGTAAAATCAGTAGATAATGCAATACAAAGAATAAGAAAAAAAGCTTTAAAAAATATAAGAAATAATGAAGAAATTTAGTCTAGCATAATGCTAGGCTAAAATATATGCTTCTATAGCTCAGTAGGTAGAGCACTTCCATGGTAAGGAAGGGGTCGGCGGTTCGATTCCGCCTGGAAGCTCCAAAAATCAAAAATTCTTTGCAATTTTTATAAATTTACAAGAGTTTTTTTAGATGTCGAAAGCCTTTAGCCAAAAGAGCTTTCTATTTTTTACTTTTATACAATTTTGAATAATTTCTAGAAATTCTTTTTACAAACATTAGAATTACATTAGAAAATATGTAAGATATTGACAAAAATTTTAGACAAAAAATAATAGCTTAACACTTGTCATCAAGTATTAAGCTATTTTACTTTTCATCATAGGATTAAAACCTATGGCATCGGCATACCGCCTCAAATATCTATAATTATTATAGCATTTTTGTTACGATAAGTCAATGAAAATATAAAATTTTATATTTATATTAGTATTATATGCAAAATTAAGAATATTATTGATTATTTATGAGTTTCTCCATTTTATAATGTATAGGTTCAAATATTTGCTCAAATAACTTATTATAGATTTTGTCAAAGAACTGATTAGAAGTTTTTCCAAGTTTTGAAATTACTCTATTTTTGTCGATGTACTTAGCTTCATATAACATAACTATCGTATTCCTTTGAAAACCATCATTAGGTGTTCCAACTTCAAATTCGGGATAGATATTTCCTTTTTTATCTTTTCTAGGTGTACCACTTGAACATGGAACTATAAATATTTTAGTATAGGTTTCTTTTATAACAATAGCAGGGTGGATATAAGCGAATTCTCTATCATAATTATTCCAACCTAAATCAACTAAAAGAATTTCTCCTAAATTATATTTAGTAAAGTTGTTTTGTTGAGATGCAGATATATGCTTTTCGTTTGATTCTATCCATAATGCTATTTCATAAGCAGATTGTTCTGTCAATTTAAACTCATAATTTTTTAAAGATGTAAAGAATTCCTTTTTAAGTTTTTCGTCTTGCATAAATTTTATATTTTTAAACTTTACATCATTTCTTTTTATTAAGTTAATTATATTTTTGTTTATATCCATGAAAAATAGTCACATCCTTTGAACAATATTATATGAGTTTTACGAATAGAAGTCAATAGATTTAAAAACGAAAGTTCGTAAAGTAAATATAATACTAGATTTTTTGGCGTAAGTGTGATATAAAGATATAAAATATAGTAAAAAATGGTGAATTTATATGAAAGATAAAACAATATATTTTAAAGTTGTATTTTCAATTACTTTCTTTGGACTTTTTATTTTTATGATTTGTTCAGAATGGGCAAAGGAAAATATTAATGCACTTTCAATAGGAATTTTATTAATTGCTTTTTTGCCATGGATTATAAAATATATAAAATCAGTAGAAATGTTTGGAGTGAAGGCAGAGATTATATCAGAAAAGGAAATGAACAAAGTTGATGATATGATAAAACCTAATATCATTAAAGAAACAGAAAATATTATTAATGGTATTGAAGAAAGCAACCAAACAATTCATTGTGATGCATATAATTCTGTTATAAATGCACAAGATTCAATTTCAATGTTAGTTTTGGGTAGATATGAACTAGAAAAAATAATAAGAAAACTAGCCGAAAAGTATGCCTTAGAAGCCTCTAAACCAGTATATGGAATATGTAAAGAGTTGCATGAAAAGGATTATATAAGTGATAATGAATATGCAATAATTAAAGAAATATTACCGATATTAAATAAAGCAATACATTCTCAAATAGAAAATGTAGATGAAAGACAAATTGAATGGATTAGAAACAAGATAATTGTTATATTAGAGCATTTAGATTATCGATATAAAACAAACAAAGATTTTAATGATTGGTTGAGAATATAATAATTTTTTAGGGGGAGGGATTATTAATGAATACAAATTATATTATTATAGGAGATAGCATTACATATGGAATTGGAGATTTTGAAAGTAGTGGATGGGCATCAATGTTCAAGAATTATATTGTTAACAAAGATGATTCAAAAGTATGTAATAATTATGTTCATGTTGTAGGTTTTCCGGGGGCTACAAGTTTAGATATATTAGATAAAATTGATAGTATATTACAAGCATTTTTGCATAAAGAATTTACAAATACAGTTATACTTTCTATTGGAGTTAATGATACTCAAGTTTTTAATGGAAAAATTAAAAATACTATCGAACAGTATAAAACTAATATACAAAAGATTATAAAGTATGTTATAGGAAGAGGATGTAATTTAGTAATTTTAGGACTAACACGAATAGAAAGTGATGATAAGTTTTTGTGGAAGCCGAATAAATATTATGATAATGATATTATTTCAGAATATGATAGAGATTTAAAACTTATTTTAAATTATGATGTAGAATTAAAAGAATTATGTAAGAAGAACAAAGTTAAGTATATTCAAATGCAAGATATATTAGAAAAGGATGATTTTATTGATGGTTTACATCCAAATCATAAAGGACACAAGAAAATTTTTAAGTATGTTATTGAAAATATTAAATAAAATTTACATTAGAATTACATTAGACAACTATTTGTAATGGATTTAAAAAGCTGAAATGCTTGAAAATATGGACTTTGGACAGTAGCTAATTGCCAATTGGACTGACTGGAAGCTCCAAATTATCACAACTTACGAACTTTGAAGGGTTTCGTAAGTTTTTTCATTATTTTAATTATAGACAATTATATTCATGATAGTGTTTTAAAAATGTTAGATAAAAAGAAAAGCCATACTAAAGTTGTTATCCTAACATCTGACAAAAGTAACATTGAAAACTTAGATATTAAAAAATTCAATAAAGAATATCCTATTCTTAAAGTTGCTAAAACAAACAAATTTCATGATAGGTTTATTATAATAGACAATAAAGAAATGCATCATTTTACCTTAATTGTAACATTTGACTGCTTAAGCAAACTATGTTATTATATAATAATGAGAAGTATGGAGGTAGTGAGATGGAAGAAAATGGACAAGTAGAAGGAAGAAATGCAGTATTAGAGCTTTTAGAAAGCGGAAAAGATATAAATAAAATATTTATAGTATCAGGGGAAAAACATGGAAGTATTACAAAAATAATAGCAAAGGCAAAAGAAAATAAAGTAGTAATAGTAGAGACCAATAGAAAAAAACTAGATGAAATGTCTACAAGTCATAATCATCAAGGAGTTATAGCTATTACTCCTCCATTTGAATATGCAGATGTAGAAGATATGTTAGCTTTGGCAAAAGAAAGAAAAGAGGAGCCATTTATCTTAGTATTAGATGGGATAGAAGATGTGCACAATTTAGGATCAATTATTAGAACAGCAGAAACAGCAGGAGTACATGGTATAATAATACCAAAAAGAAGAGCTGCTGCAGTAAATGCAACTGTTGCAAAAACATCAGCAGGAGCTGTAGAATATGTAAAAATTGCAAGAGTTAACAATATAAATGAAACAATAAAAAATCTAAAAGGAGAAGGATTGTGGATATGTGGAACAGATATGGAAACAGATACTGCATACTATAACCAAGACTATAATATGCCACTTGCAGTAGTTATAGGAAGTGAAGGAACTGGCATGAGTAGACTAACAAAGGAAAATTGTGACTTCATAGTGAAAATTCCAATGAAAGGAAAAATAAACTCACTAAATGCCTCTGTATCAGCAGGAATAATTATATATGAAGTTTTAAAAAACAGAAAAGTATTGCAAAAATAAGCAAAAATATATATAATACAAGTGGTGATAAATATTGGAAGAAAACAGTATAATTAGTCCAGAATTAGAAGGAATAGAAGAAGAAAGAATAGAAAAGACATTAAGACCAAAGACATTAGATGAATATATAGGACAAACTAAAGTAAAAGAAAATATGAAGATATATATAGAGGCTGCCAAAAAAAGAGGTGAGCCTCTTGACCATGTACTTTTGTATGGACCTCCAGGACTTGGAAAAACAACACTTTCAAACATAATATCAAATGAAATGAATTCAAACATAAAAATAACATCTGGTCCTGCAATAGAAAAGCCAGGAGATTTGGCAGCACTTCTTACAAATCTATCAGAATTTGATGTTTTATTTATAGATGAGATACATAGATTAAATAAAAGTGTAGAAGAAATTTTATATCCAGCATTAGAAGATTATACTTTAGATATAATAATTCGGAAAAGGTCCAAGTGCAAGGTCAATAAGATTAGACCTTCCAAAATTCACTTTAATAGGTGCAACAACAAGAGCAGGATCACTTCAAGCACCACTTAGAGATAGATTTGGGATAATTTCAAGATTAGAACTTTATAGTACAGAAGAACTTACAGAAATAGTAAAAAGATCAGCTAAAATACTAGAAATAGAAATAGATGAGGAAGCTGCGATAGAAGTTGCAAGAAGAGCAAGAGGAACACCAAGAATTGCAAATAGAATTTTAAAAAGATTAAGAGATTATGCAGCTGTTTTAGGAAATGGAAATATTACACTAAATGTAGCAAAGTTAGCATTAGATAAACTTGAAATAGATGAACTAGGTTTAGATGAAACGGATAGAAAAGTATTAAAAACAATGATAGAAAAATATAAAGGTGGACCAGTAGGGCTAGAGACAATTGCAGCAACAATAGGAGAAGACGCAGAAACAATAGAAGATGCATATGAGCCATATTTAATACAAATAGGTTTTATGTCGAGGACACTTAGGGGAAGAATTGTGTTACCAGATGCATATACACATTTAGGATATACATATGGAGATTAAAATGAAAAATAAAGAAAAGCTTAAAAATGTATTATTATATTTAGGATTTCTTATACTAGTTAGTGGTTCTGTACTAGTGCAAAGAATAAATAATTTAGATGAAATATGGTTATATAATTTTTCAAGAGTACTTGCAGATGGTGGTGTACTTTATAGAGATATAAGTTTAATTCTCACACCATTATTCCCATGTATTTGCGCAATCTTTTTAAGAATATTTGGAAATGAGTTAATCATATTTAGAATTTTAGAATGCATCCAAGTTTCTGCAATTTTATTTGTAATATATAAAGTAATTCTAAGACTAAAAATAAATAAAGGAATATCGCTTATGCTCATAATGCGGTATGTTTTTTACATATTCAGAAATGTTTTGCCTTGACTACAATTGGTCATCATTTTTGATACAGTTAATTATATTGTATTTTGAATTAAAAAATAAAGACAAAAAGCTAGTTTATAATTTTAAAAGAGAAATATTACTTGGAATTTTAGCGGGTTGCACTATATTATTTAAACAAAGTTCAGGGGCTGTTTTTGCTTTTATATTTATATTTTATAAAATATTAGATATTGCAAACAAAGAAAATCTGAAAGAAATCCTAAAAACAATAGGAACGAGATTAATTGGAGTATTAATTCCAGTTTTAGTTTTTATAATTTACTTGATTGCAAGTAGAACTTTAGAAGATTTTATAAGCTATGCGATAATTGGAATTACAACATTTTCAAACAAAGTAAATTATTTTACATTGTTTAAATCGGATAATTACTTTGTAAGGATACTTGCAGGAATAGTACCTGTACAAATAATTATAATGTTTATAGTTTATATGATTTCATTTATAAAAAAAGACTTAGAAGAAAAAGAGTGGTTTAAAAATTTGTCTATTCTTTTAGTATATTCAATTGCAACAATAGCTGTAATAATACCAATTGCAGATAAAGAACATTTTGTAATCGGCTCAGCATGCACAGTTATTTCATTTGTATATTCTATATATGCATTTCTTACATATTTAAGTAAAAAAGAAACAAAGTTAAAAAAAGAATTAAAAATATATTTCGAAGCATTATCTAAAATTTTGCTAATTGTTGCGATTTGCTATTCCATATATCTCATAATAGGATATGTGCAAAGTAATGAATTACGTACAGATATAAAACATTTTAAATATGTACCTATTGACGAGTCTTTATATGAAAGAATAAATGAGATAGATTTTTTTATTGAAGAAGAAGAAAAAAATGGAAAAACAGTATATATTTTAGATTCGATTGCAGCAATATATATGATACCAGAGGAAAATTATAACAAAAATTATGATATGTTTAATAGAGGAAATTTAGGAAAAGATGGAGAGAAGCGGAATAATAGAAGATTTAGATAGTAAAACAAACCTTACTTTACTTATTAGAAAAGACGAATATAAGAAAAATTGGCAACATCCTTATGAAGTGACAGACTATGTAATTCAAAATTATGAAAAAACTGGTGAAATAAATATGTTTGATATATATGAAAAATAGGAGAAATAGAATATGGGGATAATATATGTAATATCAATTATTTTATTACTAATTACTTTTATATTAATAAAGAAAACAGATAAAAGAATAAATATTATTAGTTTTATAAGTATAGCACTTGTTATGCTACTATGCTATAATGCACTAGTTTGTTATATACTAACATTTATAGTGGTACCAATTACACTTCTTAATCTTACAATTATAAATGCAGTTTTTACAGTGCTAATGGGATTTATAATCTACAAAAAAAGAGAAATACAAAAATATAAATTGGATAAAACACGGATTAATATGTATATGTATAATTTTAATTGCTACACTTGCAGTTTCATATATGGAATTTGGTTTTCCACTTAGTATAAAATATGAGACAGGGGATCCATCATTACATTACTTAACGTCTAAGATGTTTGCAGAAGAAGATGCATTGTTAAATGCTACATCAGGAGATGAAATATATAACGATTTACAAGGAAGAAAAATAGGTTCATATGTTAATTCAGGACTAATAATGAAGTGTTTTGCAGAAAGTTTAGACGAAGTAGACTATTATAATATATTTATTGCTTTTGGAATATTTATATTATTCTTGACAGGCGTTATGATGTACAGTGCTTTAGAAAAATTTGCTAAAAACAGATATACAAAATTAATAGCATTAGTTGTGAGTATTATTTTTATGATGGGATATCCATTAAACAGCTTGCTATTTGGTTTTGAGTATTTAAGCTTAGGAATATTAGTATTATGCACAATTATACATATGATATATTATTTTGAAAAAGAAGAATTAAAATTTCACTATATATTAATAATATTTGCACTTTTGAACTTTGGACTATTTTGTTCATATTATATGTTTGTACCATTTACATATAGTGCTCTTTGGATATATTTTTGCATATATAATTATAGAAAAAAGAAAAAAGTATTTTGCAAAGATAATATAATTATTTTATCAGTAACATTACTAGTACCATTTATTTTAGGATATATATATCACTTAGCACCAGGAATATATAATATTTTTTGCCATAATACAAAAGATGCCTTAGAAATAGCTATTGGATATTCATCGAATATATTAAATAATAGTTTTTCACTAGAAGGATATACATACACAAATTATTATTCAAATATATTACCTTTTATACCACTTGTAATATACTATATGATACAAAAATATAAGAAAAAAGAGATATTTTCATTTGATATAATACTAATAGGAGCTTTAGTAATATTTATAAGTATTTTGCTTATTGGAAATATACTTGGAAAAGTCTCAGAATATTTTATTATGAAAAACTATTTTGCCTTGTGGGTAATTTTAATATACGTTAGTTTTTTATCATTAATATATATTTTTGAAAAGGATAAAAAGATAACTTATGCAATAATTACGGGATACACAAGCCTTATTATACTTTGTACAATATTAATAAATATGCCAATAACTAAAAGTAATCAAAATGAAAGGATTATTAATCCAGCAGAGATTTTTGAAGTAAATAAATACATAATAGCAAAAAGACCTAAAGATTTAGAAAAAGAAGAAATTAATATATTAAAATATGCAAAGGAAATTATTGATTTTAGCAAGGAAAAAACAGAGATTATAGGAGATGAAGAACAAATATATTGGGCATATAGTTTACTTGAATATACAAAACATGATGAAATGATAGAAGAGGACGCCTTGAAATATGGGGGACAATATGTATTATACAAAAAATACATTGATGCTATAGGAAAAATAGGCAAATCCAATTATATAATATACTTTAAAAAGAATAAATTTTATGATAAAATGGAATTTATATTATTTAACAATGCAGAAATTATATATCAAAATAATTATGGAGGAATTTTAAAATATAACTAACAAGAAATGAGGAATCTAAATGAAATTATTATTACATACATGCTGCGCACCATGTAGTGTATCATGCATAGACACTTTTAGAAAAGAAGGAATAGAACCAGTTTTGTACTGGTATAACCCAAATATTCATCCATATACAGAGTATAAAGCAAGAAGAGATACACTAAAAGAGTACTCAGAGATGATAAAGATACAAGCTATATTTGAAGAAGAATACGGTTTAAGAAAATTTTGCAAAAATGTAATAGATGATTTAGAAAATAGATGCGAAAAGTATTGCTATAAGGTAAGGCTTGAAAAAACTTTTGAATATGCAAAAGAAAATGGATATGATGCAGTTTCTACAACTCTTTTAATAAGTCCATACCAAAAACATGATGTATTAAAAAAACAAGGAGAAGAATTAGCAAAAAAATATGGAATACAATTTTTATATAGAGATTTTAGAGTCAGTTTTAGAGAAGGACAAGCTAAAGCAAGAGAACTAGGATTGTATATGCAAAAATATTGCGGATGTGTATTTTCAGAGGAAGATAGATATTTGCGCACTAAAAATAAGAATTTAGATAGTATAAATTTAGAAAGGAGATAAACTATGTTTAAAGTAGTAGAAGTCACAAAGGATAATGAAAGAGAATATTTAGAACAAATAGCAACATTAGAAGAGGTTGTTTTAGAAACAATGGAAAAACAAGGGAGAGTTCGGACAACTATTTACAACAGGAAGTGAAGATATATCAGACTATATACACTCAGGAGAAAATAGTGTTATAGTAGCTACAGATGAGGAAGGAAGAGTACAGGCTGCAACATACATAACACAAGGGCAAAAACCTTTTACATATAATGATATAACAAAATATTTTAAAACAGGTGAGGGATACAAACAATATGTAAAATCACAATATGAAAATCATGACCAATATAGAAAAGACATGCTAGATATGTATAAAATAAAGATAAAAGCTTTTGAATGTGCAAGGGATAGAGTGCTATCAGAACACCAAGAAGTGCAAAGTATAAGTGAATATATTGAAAAAGAAATGCAAGAAAATGGATTTCATGAAAAAAGTGAACTGAGAGAAAAAATGAACAGGTATATGTCAGAATATATACAGCAAAATACAGGAAGTGATATCCAAGCAAGATATGAACAGTTTTATTGGACAACAGCTCAAGACATATTCCAAGAATTTGTAAGCACAGGTCAAACAGCGAATCCATCTATAGCTGGGTATGAGGAGTTTATGCATTCACAAGTAGAATATGAGGAAATGCTAAAAAAAGGTGGATTAACAATATATGAAGAACCAACATTTGACCAAAGTAAGTACTATAATGCAAATACTCAAAATTCTGTAGAGCTAGATACATATATAACATCACCAGGGAGTAGAAGCATAGGAACTGCAAGAATAATTGTTTTTGAAGGAATAAAAAAGCATATGCAGAGACAATTCGCAGATGTACAAAATGGAGAAATATATTTATGTTCTACATTACATAGAGATAATCTACCATCAAAGTATGTTTCGGAATTTTTTGGATTGAAAGATAGCTTATTTGTAAATCGTAGACAAGGAAGAGATAGAGAAGTACATATTTGTAGGGTTTTAAGCGAAGAGGCAGATGCATATTTGTCTGGAATACAAGATAGACTTGCTGTGTTATATGGGTATAATCCAGAACAAAGGCAAATTCCTGATGAAATAAAAAGAAAAATTTTAGAAGAGCAATTAAAATATGAACGTGAAGAACTTTCTAGGTTAAATAGGGCTAAAACAGTAGGAACATTAAAAGGAATAAATTTAAGATTTGTAAAAAGTAAATCAGCCAAAGTAAAGATGCTTAAAAAAGAATTATCTAAAATAGCAAAAAAGAAAAAGGTAATCACAGTAGCACCAGAAGATCACGGAGACGAAGAAGGAAGATAGTTTAATCAAGGAGGAAAGTACATGTCAAGACTAGTTTTAATAGATGGAAACAGCATATTAAATAGAGCATTTTATGGAATAATGGGTAGCAATATGTTACAAACTGAGGATCGGAACATATACAAATGCTGTATATGGATTTTTAGCTATAATGTTTAAGATAATAGATAGTTTAAATCCAGAATATATAGCAGTTGCATTTGATATGAGGCTACCTACTTTTAGACATAAAATGTACAGTGAATATAAGGGGACTAGAAAAGGCATGCCAGATGAATTAGCTGCTCAAATGCCTCTTATAAAAGAAGTGCTAAATGCAATGAATATAAAAATAATAGAAAAAGAAGGATATGAAGCAGATGATATCCTTGGAACATTAGCAGGAAAAGCACGGAAGAAAAGGAATAGAAGTAACAATTTTATCGGGAGATAGAGATACTTTCCAACTTGCAACAGATAAGATAACAATAAGAATTCCAAGAACAAAAGCAGGAAAAACAGAAGAAGATGATTATAATAAAGAAAGAATAGAAGAAGAATACGGAATAGAACCAAGAGCATTAATAGAAGTAAAAGGCTTAATGGGAGATAAATCAGATAACATTCCAGGTGTTTCTGGAATAGGAGAAAAAACTGCTTTAGGAATGATAAAGAAATATAAGACAATAGAGAAATTGTATGAGAATATAGAAGCACGGAAAAGCAGAAGAAATAAAGGGAAAGTTAAGAGAAAAGTTATTAGCTGGAAAAGAGTCAGCTATTCTTTCAAAAGAATTACGGAACAATAAACACAAAAAGTCCAATAGATCAAGATATTAAAGAATTAGAAAGAAAAGAATGGGATAAAGAAAAGGTACTAGAAATATTTACCAAGCTTAGGTTTAACAAATATATAGATAGATTTTCATTAAGAAATGAAGAAAAGGAAATAAATCCACTTGAAGAAATAGAAATAATAGAAAATTTAAAAGAACAAGATATAAAAAAGTTAAAGGATAAAATAAAAAAAGAGAAACAAATAATATACTATCTAAATACAAAAGAAGACGAAGAAGAAGAAAAAATCATAAAAAAAGAAATAATAAGTATAAGTATAGCTTATGAAAATAAGGTATACTATATAAAAGAAAAGGAAATTATAAAAAGAGAATTTAAAGAAACATTTGAAGATAATACAATAAGAAAAATAGGATATAAATTAAAACAAGATTATATACTATTAAAAGAATTAGGAATAACTTTAAGAAATTTAAGCTATGATATTGAAATTGCAGGATATATAATAGACTCAATAAAGAATAAGTATGACATAGAAACTTTAAGTTTAAGATATTTAAACCTAGAGCTATCAAGATATATCAAAAAAGAAGAAAAAGAAAAACAGCTAAATTTATTTAGTATGCAAGAAGAAAATGGCGAAGAAGAGAAAACAAAAGCTTGTATATATTTATATGCTATAAATAAACTATACTTATTAACAAAAGATATGATAGAAAAACAAGGAAGTATGGAATTATTTCAAAATATTGAGATGCCTACAGCAGAAGTACTCGCAGAAATGCAGTATACTGGAATATGGATTGATAAAGAAGAACTAATAGAATATGGAAGAAAAATAAAACTAGAGATAGAAGAAAAAACAAATAAGATATATAATTTGTGTGGGCAGGAATTTAATATAAATTCAACAAAACAATTAGGAAAAGTATTATTTGAGGACTTAAAACTTCCAGTACAGAAAAAGAAAAAAAGTGGATATTCAACAGATGTAGAAGTGCTAGAGAAATTAATAGATGAACATCCTGTTATTAGGGAGATATTAGATTATAGACAACTTGTGAAACTAAATTCAACATATGTAGAAGGAATGCTTCCATATATAAATCCAAAAACTAATAGAATCCACTCATATTTCCATCAAACAGTTACAGCGACAGGAAGAATAAGTAGTGCAGAACCAAATCTTCAAAATATTCCAACTAGATTTGAACTAGGAAAACTTTTAAGAAAAGTATTTAAGCCAGAGAAGGGAAGAATATTTATAGATGCAGACTACTCGCAAATAGAGCTTAGAGTATTTGCACATATTGCAAATGATGAAAATATGATTAAAGCATTTAAAGATGGAATAGATATTCACCGTGATGTTGCATCAAAAGTTTTTAATAAAAAATTAGAAGAAGTAACAAGTGAAGAAAGAACAAAAGCAAAGGCAGTAAACTTTGGAATAGTATATGGAATAAGTGACTTTGGTCTTGGAGAACAATTACACATGCCAAGAAAAGAAGCAAAAGAATATATAGAAGAGTATCTTAAAAAATATAGTGGAATAAAAGAATTTATGGAAAAAATAGACGAAGAGGCAAAAGAAAATGGTTTTGTTAACACAATATTTGGAAGGAGAAGAAACATACCAGAGCTAAAATCACAAAATTTTATGGTAAGACAATTTGGAAGTCGTGCGGCTCTAAATATGCCGATACAAGGAACAGCAGCAGATATAATGAAAATTGCTATGATAGAAGTAAATAAAAAAATAGAAGAAAAGAGATTAAAAACAAAGATTGTACTACAAGTACATGACGAACTTTTACTTGAAGTTCCAGAAGAAGAAAAAAATGAAGCAATAGATATTCTAAAAAGTTCAATGGAAAATGCTACTAAATTATCAGTTCCACTAATTGCAGAAGTAACAAGTGCAGAAGATTGGTATGGATGTAAATAATTTTAAGTAAAAGGAGTGCGCTTTGTGAAGATAAAAATACTAATTATATTAATTGCATTTATAATTATGATTTTTCTATTTAAGGGATTTAATATATATGAAAAAATATTAAGAATATATTACCCAGACACATACTCAGAATATGTAGATAAGTATTCAGAAAAATATAATGTAGAAAGAGAGTGGATATTTGCACTAATAAAGGCAGAAAGCAATTTTAAAAAGGATAGTATTTCACAAAGTGGAGCAATAGGTCTTATGCAACTTATGGAAAAGACAGCAATAGAAGTATCAAATGAAATTGGAATAGAAGAAATGGATTTAAATGATGTAGATATAAATATAGAACTTGGAACAAAGTATTTTGCGAATCTTGTTAAATATTATAATGGAAATTATAATTTAGCGATTGCAGCATATAATGCAGGAATAGGTACAGTTGCAAGATGGATAAAAGAAGGTATTATAAAACCAGATGGAACAGATATAGAAAATATTCCATATAAGGAAACAAATAATTATGTAAGAAAGATACTTAAGAATTATAGGATGTATAAAGAGTTATATGAATAAGGAAAAAAGAAAATGAGTAAAGAAGATAATTCAAAAGAAGAATTAAATGTAAAAAAATTAAAAATTAGTCAAAAAGAAATCCTTTTTATAGGATTTTCTGTAATTACAATAATTTCAATTATTATAAGAATTTATGGAATTAACTTTATAACAAATGATATGAAAATTTTTTTACTTAGGTGGTTTTATAATATAAAAGGTGCAGGAGGGCTTTCAGGAATAGGACTAGATATTTCAAATTATAATGCTCCATACATAACGATACTTGCACTTCTTACATATATTCCAATTAATCCTGTAGTATCAATAAAAGTGATTTCAATTGTATTTGATTATATATTAGCTTTTTCTTCAGCAAAACTTGTGAAAGAATTACTAAAAGATAGATATAATAAATATATAGGTTTATCTGTATATGGAATCATATTACTTTTGCCAACAGTAGTAATAAATTCATCATTTTGGGGGCAATGTGATAGTATATATGTATCATTTATAATAATATCATTAATTTATTTAGTAAAAGAAAGATATTTCAAATCATTTATATTTTTAGGAATTTCTTTTGCATTTAAGCTTCAGTTTGTATTTGTACTTCCAGTATATGTTTTATATTTTTTAAGTAAAACAAAGCTTAAAAATATATATTATTTTTTCATACTGCCAATTATGAATTTTATTATGTGCTTACCAGCAGTGATATTTGGAAAATCCATCTGGAACTGTATTAGTGTATATATAAGTCAAGCAGGTGAGTATAGTAAATTTGTAAGTATGAATTTCCCAGGAGTATATAATATATTTTGCGACCCAATAAATAAACTTAACGAAATATTAACTCCATATGAATATTTACCAAAGATAATGATAATAATTACAGGATTAATATTTCTAGGAGTTGCAATATATGTAATAGCAAGAAAAGTAAATTTTGATAGTAAACTAATAATAGAGGGGGCACTTTGGTCTATCATGATTGCGACATTTTTCTTACCATATATGCATGATAGATATATGTTTGCAGCAGATATAATAAGTGTAATATATTTTATATTAAATGGAAGAAAGAAAATCTATGTACCAATAGGAGTAAATTTATGCTCACTTTATACATATGTAGTTTATTTATCTATAGGAGAGCTAAACTTTATAAATATAAGGTATGTTGGAATTATAAATTTCGCAATAATAATACTTTTAAATATTAGCTTTTTAATTAATTTAAAAAAGAGAACACAAAAAAGTTTGAAAGAAGAGTAGGAGAAAAATATGGATATAGAAGAAGCAAAAAAGTATCTGAAAGAGAATTTAACACAGAAGAGATATAAACATTCGTTAGGAGCAATGAAAGCGGCAAAAGAGCTTGGAAGAGCTTATGGAGAAAATGAAGAAGAAGTAGAATTTGCAGGATTAGTACATGATATAGCAAAAGAGCTTTCAAAAGAAGAGATAGAACTAGCTTTAAAAAAATACAAAATAATTCCAGATGAAATAGAAAAAGAGCAAGTTAGTCTTTTACATTCTAAATTAGGAGCAGCAATTGCTAAAGAATTATTTAATATAAGCGAAAAGACTCAAAAAGCTATAGAGTATCACACAACAGGAAATAAAGATATGGATACATTTGCAAAAATAATTTATTTGGCAGATAAGATAGAAGAAAACAGGGATTATCCAGAAGTGGAGGAATTAAGAGAACTTACAAAAAAGGATTTAGATAAAGCAATATTATTTGTATTGGACTTCACTATACAAAAGTCGGTAAAAAAAGGTAGGTTAATACATCCAGACACAATAGAACTAAGAAATAAATTAATAATTAAGAGCTAATAAAAATAGATATATGCAAATTGAAGAAAATCATACGTAAGTCTTGACAAATACTAAAAAATATATTAAAATATCTAAGTATTATGATAAAATATGTAAAAATAGTAGTTACTCCCCGGTAAACTACAAACTTTTGCGTTATTTTAAATAGAAGAATTAGAATGGAGGAAATTAGTTGCCATGAATAATACAACATATAGTATAAAAAAAGACGAAATCGTTAGAAAATGGTATATAATTGATGCAGAAGGTAAACCTCTAGGAAGAGTCGCAACAGAAGCTGCAAGATTACTAAGAGGAAAACACAAACCAACATTTACACCAAATTTAGATGTTGGAGATCATGTAATTGTTATCAATTGTAGTAAAGTAATTTTAACAGGTGATAAATTAAATCAAAAAGTTTATAGACATCATTCAGGATATATCGGAGGAATGAAAGAAACCTCAGCAAAAGATATGCTAAAGAATAATCCAGAAAAAGCAATGATGCTTGCAATAAAAGGAATGCTTCCACACAATACTCTAGGAAGAGAAACAATAAAAAAACTAAGAGTATATGCAGGAAACGAACATGAAAACCAAGCACAAAAACCAGAAGTATGGGAATTTTAAAGGAGGAAAAATAAATGCCTAAAGCAAGTTCAGAAAAAATAATGTTTTATGGTACAGGAAGAAGAAAAAGCTCTATAGCAAGAGTAAGATTAGTTCCAGGTACAGGAAAAATAACTATTAATTCTAAAGATATAGATGAATATTTAGGACTAGAAACACTTAAAGTTATAGTTAGACAGCCATTAGTTACAACAGATACATTAAATAAATATGATGTATTATGTACAGTTAAGGGTGGAGGATTTACAGGTCAAGCAGGAGCAATCCGTCATGGAATAGCAAGAGCATTAAATGAAGCAAATAAAGAATATAGACCAGTATTAAAATCAAAAGGATTCTTAACAAGAGATCCAAGAATGAAAGAAAGAAAAAAATACGGTCTTAAGAAATCAAGAAAAGCTCCACAATTTAGTAAGAGATAAAAAAGAGCAAAAAAAATATATAAAAGTCTGGAAATTCAAATGTTTCCAGACTTTTTTGTATATATGAAATTAATAACAAAGTCATTTTTATTATAATTCCATTTCATCAGATTGTTTTTTTGCATTTTGCCTAAGAAGTCTTCCTCTACGTTCCATTAAATCTTCTTTGATACGATCTAAATCACGAATTGCACTATTTAGTACTTTAAGTTGAATATCGGGATCATCTGCATCAAATATATAAGTTCCAGTAAAAGAAAAGTTATAACCCTTTCTTTTTTTACTTTCATCAACAATATAGGTTATTCCGGTCAGGTGCTACTGTAGTTCCATTAGCTTCAAAATCCTCAAAATAAACATCCATTTATTTTAGCTCCATTCGTAATTGTATTTATAAATAATATAATTCGTAAAAATAAAAGTTAATAAATATTAACTTAATAAATTATATCATATAAATAAACTTTTTTCCACTTTTTTTGAAAAATTATAAGAATAAAGATAACAATTCAGAGGTAATTTACTAGAATATTATATTAAAAGAATAGTCTACATTTTCTCTACTATTAATATTTTGCAATTTTAATTTAATGTCTCGAAGAAGCGTAAAATAAAGGGGCCCCAGAGAGCGGGGACCCTTTATAATTATTCCTTATAGTTTAGCTGTTGATGAAGTGACGAAGATGCACAGGCATCTGACAGAGTTTGGGCATCTGATTTTGAGTCGAAACAGCAGGTGACAAGTCCGAAGGGGTCTTTTTTACAGCTTTACTGCAACTCTTATGCAACTTGGATTTCTTTTTGGGAAGGTAATTTTTATCCTTTTTGTGAAAAGGATGGAGAGTTTCTTGCAAAGTACTGCGACTAGGAGCAGTATCTTCATCAGCTTCTTGGTCGGACAACTCCTGAAGGATGGGATTGCTTGAAATGGCAGGGTTGTACTTGATGAAACGACCCGTATAGAGGAAATAACCCTCGTAGTAACCAGCAATTTTTACACTGTACCTAAATTTGCGAATGATGTTGCAACTTTGAGCAACAAGAATAGGAGGGATATTGCCACCATCAAATATAATAATACGATTTTTGCTAATACTGGAATAGTGATCAAGTATTAGCCCTCCTTGAGAATAGTTGTCCATCAGTGAGCGAGCTTGCTGATATTTATGCCAGCAATTGCTACCAGGCATAAACTGCTTAACGAGTTTAGTACGCATTCTGATAGTATCAACTCGTCTCTTGTATCTTCTGGCTTTTGCGGAATTATGAGCTCTTTGCAACTGCTCGAAATAACACTCAGCATACTCATATTCTTCAGTACTTGCACCATAAAGATAGTCAATTACAATGCGTTGATCGTGAATTAACCAGAGAGTATCCTCAGCTTCCATTTCATAGAATGCTTCTTCATAGTCTTTAAAGGGATCTTCATTGTTGAGGGTCGTAGATGGAACATCAGATGACCAGTCTTTGCCATAGACGTCAGTCATATACTCCATAAACTCCTCAAAATTGGTGAATGGAGCGGCAGCATCTCTAACATAGTTTTCAAACATTTCCAAATAGGGATCTTGCTGGGAAAGAGCTTTGTCATAGTCCCGGTCAAACTCTTCTTCAGAAATGATTCTGGATGGATGATAGGAAGTCCAATTTCTGCCATAGACATCAGTAGTATACTGAACTTCATCATCGCGTCTGAGAGTTTCAATGTGCCTGTGAGCCATGAAGGACTCAGGAGAACTGAAATCACTGATAATGTAGCTCAGGTAGTCACTATGACTATCAAAAGCATAGAAATCAGGGTCGATTTCTAACTCTCCCGGAGGTTTGCGCCAGATGTACTTACTCATGTAATATCCTCCTTATGGAATAATTATATAAAGATGAATAAAAGATTATCCATCTTCATACCAAAAATGGTTTACATATATATTATACTATAAAATAGCCATAAAATCAAGAAAATATCAAATCACTGCTTTTTCATCTTAGGTTTGGCAACAAGTGATGCAATATACCCAAAGAATATAGCAGCAGCAATGCCACCGGCTAGCAGCTTTGATACCACCAGTAAATGCACCTAAAAGTCCAAACTCTTTTACACCCTTTATAGCACCTTTTGCAAGATTAGCACCAAAGCCTGTAAGTGGAACAGTAGCGCCCGCACCTGCAAAGTCTATGATATATTGGTAAATTCCAAGACCTCCGAAGTATTGCACCGAATAGTCACAAATAATACTAAAATTCTTGCAGGAGTGATCTTAGTCTTATCAATCAAAATCTGAGCAATAACACAAATAAGACCACCAACAATAAAGCACCAAATATAATCCATAATATTTAAACTACTAAAAAACATATCCATTTTAACCTCCATTTCATAACATAAGTAAAATCTTAGCTTGGAAAATAATTGTTATTTTTCAAGCTCAATAGAAACGGCGTGAGCAATACCAGGTATACTCTCTCCTTGTTGAGAAGAAGTAGAGTTCATGAGTGCCCCAGTTGCAATAAGCAAAATTTTAGTGTACTTTTTTGTTTTAAGCTGATTAAATAAATATCCTGAAAAAACAGTACCACAACATGCACAGCCACTACCGCCAGAATGAGTATCTTGAGCTTCTTTATCAAATATTAAAACACCACAATCATTGTAGTTTGGTTTAACATTATATCCATAAGTTTGCATCATATCACATACAATATCTTTACCAATATGACCAAGGTCACCAGTAACAATTAAATCATAATAACTTGGTTTTCTACCAGTATCTTTAAAATGAGCAAGCATAGTATCAACAGCGGCAGGAGCCATAGCAGCACCGCATATTGTTAGCATCTTTAATACCCATATCCACAATTCTTCCAGGAGTTGCATGTGTTACGTAAGGACCTTCGCCAGTACTTGAAAGAATACCACATGCTCCACCAGTAACAGTCCATTGAGAAGTAGGAGGTCTTTGATTTCCGAGTTCAAGAGGAAATCTAAATTGCTTTTCAGCACTACAAAAATGGCTAGAAGTTGCAAAAAGTGAATGATCTGAAATACCAGAAGAAGTTAAAATACTTGCCAAAATCATTCCTTCAACAAAAGTAGAACAAGCTCCAAAAATACCAAAATACGGTATAGAAAAACTACGTATACCAAAGCTTGCAGAAATACATTGATTAAGTAAATCACCTGCAAAGCAGAAATCAATGTTATCAGCTGGAACTTTAGACTTATTAATTGCAAGACTTATAGCTTCTTTAATAATTTTACTTTCAGCCTTTTCCCAAGTTTTTTCTCCCCAAAATTCATCATTTAAACAAGTATCAAAATACTTAGCTAAAGGACCTTGAGATTCTTTAGGACCTACAATAGAAGCAGTTTCTAAAATAGTAGGTGGATTATCGAATTTAATAGTTTGTTTCCCTAATTTTTGCATAATATGAACCTCCTAAACTAAAGTAACAGCTTGAGTGTTAAAAATCAAGTAAACGATTCCAACTAGTATAGAAGCAGAAATGCCATACACAAGTACAGGACCTGCAACAGTAAACATTTTTGCACCAACACCCATAATATAACCTTCTGATTTATATTCTATTGCAGGAGAAACTATAGAATTTGCAAAACCAGTAATAGGAACAAGTGAACCGAGCTCCTGCAAATTTTCCAATTTTATTAAATAAATTTAATGAAGTTAAGAAAGCACTAATACCAATCAAAATGATAGAAGTAATAGTACCTGAAGCCTCAGTATCAAAACCTCTAAATTTGCAAAAATCTAGAATAAGTTGTCCAATTATACAAATAAGACCACCAACCCAAAAAGCATTAAGGCAATTTTTTAAAATTGGAGAATTAGGAGACTTTTGCTCAACATAAGTTTGGTACTCAGCATTTGTTTGTATTTTATCCATAAATATTATACATTCCTTTCAAGTTTAGTCTTCTCTCTCTCTATCAACAGTAAAAGCTAAATCCAAATCAACATAAAATTCTGAAAGCTTTTTACCAGAAATAGTTGCTCTTTGTTCTAAAATTTTTACAGATGTTAGATAATCAATAGTTTTAGAAGCTTCAGCTACTGCTTGAACAATTGCATCTTTCCAAGAAACATTAGATGTACCAGTAATATATAAATGTTTTTGTGTAGCCATATATAAAAACCTCCTTTCAAGCAATTATTATTTTTTATCCACGCTTATTATTAGCAAAATAAAAAAATATATACAAAAAAGCTAAAATTTGAAAAATTGCTAAAAATTTTGCTATTGGCAATTCTTTCTCATACTTCATAAAATAATATGAGGTGGAAAATGTGGAAATAAAAAAAGGAGACATTGTTGGAAGAATTTCATATAATAAGGATATATTATTTTATGTAGAAAGAATAATAAAGACCAAAGCAGGAAGAGCATATGTAATACTTAGAGGAGTAAAATATAGAATTGAAGCAGATGCACCTTTAGAAGACCTTGAAAAAATAGATAAAGAACAAATAGAAACTTCTATGAGGGGAATAAACGAAAAAATAAAAAAAAGAATATCAAATTCAGCAAAAGATATATTGTCACTAAAGAATATAAATTTAAGAAATCAAAGTACAAATGCTTTGATACTTCATTTAGATGGAGACAAAAGATATACACAAAAATCAGCAAGATATTATAAAAAGTTAGGTTTAAGAGCTATAGTAAAAAATATTCCTGAAAATAGACAGCCACAAGTAATAGGAGGTCTTATTAGAAAATACGACCCTGATATTGTTGTAATAACACGGACATGACCGGAATGATAAAATCAGGAGATAAATATAATGATATATACAACTATAGAAACTCTAAGTATTTCATAAATTCAGTTGTAGAAGCAAGAAAATTTTCAAGACCTGATAAAGATATAGTAATTTTTGCAGGAGCATGTCAAAGCTTTTTTGAAGCAATTATGGCATCACGGTGCAAATTTTGCGTCGTCACCAGCAAGGGTTTTAATAGATTTTATGGATCCATTAGTAGTTGCAGAAAAAATTGCAACTACAGATAGAAATAGAATAATTACAACAAGAGATATAACTGCCGAACTTCATGATGAAGGAAAAAGAGTAGGAGGTAGGTTTGCAAAAGGAAAAAAATAATATATTACAATATGTAATATAATTGTAATATAAATGTAATATTCAATAAAAACAACACATAAAACCCAGTAAAATCAATTAATTCACCAATTCTACAAATAATAACCTTTTTTGACATTAAGCGCTAAAAATGATATAATTTGACTATCTTAAAGAAATGGGTGGTCAAATGATTTATAGGGATGATATTTCGAACTTAAGAGAAGATATAGTAGAAAAAGAGGGACAAAAGATAATTGTAAAAGGTGCGTTAGGAAGAAGCAAATTTTTCGAAAAAGAGGCAACACTTGAGAAAGCATATCCTAGTGTATTCGTTGTAAAGTACAATAAAGAGGAAGGTAATACAACCTATAGTTATACAGATGTATTAACAAGAACAATTGACCTTCAGGTATTTGATGGAGAAAATTATGCATCAATAATACCTCCAAAAGTAGAGGAACCTAAGAAAATAAAACAAGAAACACAAGAAGTAATAGAAAAATTATATTAATATATATTATGGTTATATATTAAATCCTACAAAATTTCTAAAATTTAGAAATTTTGTAGGAATTTTTTTGTCCTCTTTACATATATATAATAAAAAGAATCAAAAAGAAAATTAAGGAGGAGAATTTTAATGATAGATACTATCAAAGAAAGTCTATGCATAAACAAGGTAATGGGGAGTAAAACTTTTGGGATAACAGTAGAAGGTGATTCCATAATACCAGATACAAAACCAGACATATTAAGTGATATAAGTTCATCAGCAAATGTATGTCTATATAAAAAAGAAATCCTAGAAGGAAAAATTAGACTAGATGGAAATGTAAATGTATATTTAATGTATCTAGCAGATGGGGAAGGACAAAACACAAGAGGATTTAATACTAATTTAGATTTTACAGAAATATTAGATTTTCCTGGAGTTCAAAATCAAATGACACTTGATGAATCCATAAGAATAAAAAATGTAGAATGTAAAGTTTTAAACGGAAGAAAAGTAAGTTTTAAAGTAATGCTAGAAGTGGAAACAAAAGTATTTTTAAATGAAAATGAACAAATGGTAAGAGAGGTACATGGAATAGATGATATACAATCACAATTAACATCTTTAAAAATGAATTCACTAATAGGGCAAAACCGGAACAAAGGCACAAGCAAAAGAAACAATTATAATAGATAGTACAGATAATTTGTTAGAAATACTAAGTTTAGATTTTAACATAATAAACAAAGACACAAAAATAAGCTATAATAAAGTATTGGCAAAAGCAGATGTAGCTGTTAAAATGCTGTATTTAACAGATGACCGGACGAATAAGAAAAGTAGAAGAAAATATACCAGTAATGGGATTTATAGACCTAGTAGGAGTTTCAGACGATGACTTATGTGATGTAAAATACAAGGTGAAAAATGTAGTTGTTAAGACAAATGGTGTTGATGAGCATGGAATAAATGTCGATATTGAAATAGAAATGTTTTGCAGAGTTTTTGGAAATAAAGAAATTAGCATAATACAAGATATGTATAGCCCAAGCAAAAATTTAGGATTTAATCAAAACAAAGTAAATACAATGGTAAATATGAAAAAAACAACAACTACTGTAAATATAAGAGAAAAAGTAAAACTTGATGATGAGGAGTATAATAAAATATGTGATGTATTTGCAAATGCTGTTATTAGTGAAAAAGATACATCAAGAGGTACTGTAAAATACTCTGGAGATTTAAACTTAAGATTCATACTTTTAAATAATGAAGAAACAAGTGCAAAAGTGCAAGATATAACAGTGCCATTCGCATTTAATCAAGAAGTAGATAGTGTAAATAAAGATAGTATTATAGATGTAGATGTAGTTCCGACATTTCAAGAATTTACAAAGGATATGTCAGATGTATCGGCAAAAGTAGACCTAGAGTTATGCACAACTTCATATAATTTAGAAAATATAAATGTTATAGATAATATAGAACAACTAGAAGAAGATGATAGTAATCCATATAGCATGGTAATATATTTTGTAAAACCAGGAGATACTTTATGGAAAATAGCTAAAAAGTATAGAAGTACAGTAGCTGATATTGCTAGAATAAACGAAATAGAACATCCAGATAATATAAATGTTGGAATGCAACTATTTATACCAAAATGTAGTAGTTGTAGTAGAACAGAAATGACAGCTAATGCATAAAATAAATTATGGATAAAATTTATACAAGAAAAAAGATAAGGCTTCCTTTTGTCAAAATATTAAGCTTTTCAAATGGCAGAAAGAATGAGCCTAAAAAGAAATTAGCTTTTAATATAATCTGTGTGCTAGTTATAGCTATGATGACACTCTTTACAGTTGTAAATTCAATTTCTCCAATAATAGATAGAGTATGTGAAGATGCTGCAAAGACGAAGGCAACAATAGTATCAAACAATATGGCAACAGAAGTAATGAAAAGATATACATATGATGATTTTGTAAAAATATATAGAGATACAAACGGAAACGTTACAATGCTACAATCAAATATTATAACAATAAATGAAGTTACATCAGATGTAGCAGTAAAAATACAAGAAAAGTTTTTAAATGATGATGAAAATGAAATGAATGTAAAATTTCGGAAGCTTTACAGGAATTAGAATTTTATCAGGAATTGGACCAGATATAAATATAAAGTTTATAGATACTGGAATAGTGGAAACTAAAGTAAGGTCAGAATTTGTAAGCTCAGGAATAAATCAAACTATACATAGACTTTACTTAGATGTTGCTTGCAGAGTGACAGTACTTACACCATATAATGTGGTAGAAGAGTGGATTACAAATGAAGTGCTTCTTGCAGAAAATGTAATTGTAGGATTAGTTCCAGCTACATATTATAACTTAGAAGGAATGGAAAAAAGTAATTTGGTAGATATAGTAGAATAGAAATTTTATTAGTCTGTGTAAGTATATAATATAAACATATACTTACACAGACTTTTACTAATTATTAGGTATTTAAGCCCTTTTATATGGCTTCATTTCATTTGTTACATTTAAAATGTAGTCTACAGATACTCCATAAAAAGAAGAAAGCTTTATAAGAATTCTAGTTGGAATATCATTTTTTCCTATTTCATATTGAGAATATCCAGTTTGTGACATATTAAGAATCTTTGCAACTTGAACTTGAGTCAAATCTTTATCTTCTCTTAGTTCTCTAAGTCTATTATACATAAATATCCTCCTATTTTTTTAGAATGTAAATATATTTTAGAATAAATCAAAAGGTATTATGAAATTTTAACTTGAAACAAGTTAAGAAAAAACACAAAAATAAATTCATATATTAAAGGATACTAATAGGTAAATATATTTGCGCTTACAAATATAAGATACATTTAATATATAAAATAGTTTCAATATTAGGTAACAAATACAAAAATGTAAATTTTTTCTATTGACTTTTAAATAGGTTTAACTTAAAATAAATTTATAAGGTTCTAACTTATTTTAAGTTAAAAAGCTAAAGAAGAAAGGGAACAAAAAAATGAAAGAAAAGATAAAATCAATCAAAAGAGAAAAAGGAATAACCCTAATATCGCTGATAATCATGATAGTAGTATTAGTCATATTAGCAGCAGTAGTGATAAGAGGAATAACAAATGGAAATTTAATAGGAACTACAGAAGCATCAGCAGAAGAATATAATATAACCTCATACAAAGAACAAATAGAACAAAAAGTAAGAGGAACAATACAAAGTTATAGTGCAAGAGGTCAAATAGTAAATACATCAAAAATAGCAGAAGAACTAAATAATGAAACACTATGGGTAAAATCAGCAGTAGCAAATATAGATACAAGTATAAACAATGAAGATGTAATAATAACAACGACAGATAAATACATATTTGAGGTATATTATGATAGTAATTATGGGGCAGTATTTGTAGAATATATAGGAAAAGATGATGGAAAAGAAATACCAAACATAAAAGCAAGATACGAAAAAAGAGCAGCATCAAT
>CANRQN010000006.1 GCA_947641575.1 uncultured Clostridium sp. | reverse complement strand
CCTCTATATATTAGTTCTAGTTTTTCTGCTCCTCTTGCTTCTGCTAATATTGATGTTGCTCTTTTCTCGTATCTTGCTTTTATGTTTGGTATTTCTTTCCCATCATCTTTTCCTATATATTCTACAAATACTACTCCATAGGTGCTATCATAATATATCTCAAATATATATTTATCTGTTGTTATTACTATTATGTCTTCATTGTTTATGCTTGTATCTATATTGGCTACTGCTGATTTTACCCATAGTGTTTCGTTATTTAGCTCTTCTGCTATTTTTACTACTCCTATTTCTCCTCCTCTTGCACTATAGCTTTGTATTGTTCCTCTTACTTTTTGTTCTATTTGTTCCTTATATGACGTTACATTGTAGTCTTCTGCTGCTGTTTCTGTGGTACTTATTAGTCCTCCTCCTTCTATTCCTCGGATAACTACTGCTGATAATATTACTAATACTATTATCATGATTATTAGAGCTATTAGTGTTATTCCTTGTTCTTTAGTCATATCTTTGTAGAGCGTGCCATTTCTAATCGTCCCTACAGATATTTTTCTTCCTTTTTTATTTTCTTTCATGGTTTGGTTTCCTTTCTTTTTTATTTATAGCAAAAAGACACAATATTCTTATATATTATTTTTCAAAGTTAACAATATTTTTATTAACTCGAAAATAACATACAAGAACATTGTGCCCTTATATTTACATATATTTTATTTAATTTTAATAAGCCTTTAAGGCTACCGTGTGTGTGTGTGTGTGTGTGTGTACAGCCTCAAGGGTTATATGGTTTGGTTTGGTTTTCATTTTTGGTTTTCCTTTTTTATTTTGGTTCTTGTTTTACTTTTGTAGTTTTATTTTACATTATCTTTTTTTACATGTCAACTGGTTTTTGTTGTCTTTTCTGTTAAAATATGTTAAAATATAATATGTACATTGTGCTTGTGTAGCAATGTAAATAGCCTATAAAAAGGAAGGATGTTGTAAATGGTTCCTAGCACTTTGAGAAAAATGCTCCATACAGCAGATGGCAAGGTTCAGGTCGGCATCGTAGCTTTTGGATCTCAACATGATTACGAGATCTACAAAAGCGACTTCACAGGTCCCGTTTATCAGGCAGCTGTGAATTATGCAATGGATGGTACGATTTATCCTATGAGCCTGAGCCAATGCAGTTCCAGCAAGCCGAAGTCTCCACTTATCATCCCTGTCATTCACTGCCTTACTTCGGATGCCAAGTTCTCCAAAGTCTTGGAGATACTAAACAGCGGAGGGTATAACGGTCCGTACATGTTCCTTCCGACTCGCGAGCTCTATAACAGTTACAGCAATTAGTCCTTTTTCGGGCAATAAGGCACCTCCAAAGTGGAGGTGCCCTATTTTTTATATTATTCTAAGTTTTTTCATTTCGTCTTCAAGTAACTCTTTTGTCTTATCTGTGCATTCTGTAAGTGGTAGTCTCGGTATACCAAAATTATATCCTGCAATATTTAATGCAGCTTTAACTGGTATTGGGTTTACTTCTTTAAACAAAGCTTTTATAAATGGTATGCTTTCAAGTTGTGTTTTTCTCGCTTCTTCCACATTGCCATTTAAGAAATTATGTACCATTTCTGATGTCTTTCTTGGAGCCAAATTTGAAAGTACTGAAATTACTCCTATTCCTCCAAGTGAAAGTACTGGTAGTATTTGGTCATCATTTCCACTATAAATATATAAATTATCCTCGCAAAGATTTGCAATTTCTGCAATTTGTGAAATATCTCCACTTGCTTCTTTTATAGCAATGATATTAGGTACTTTTGATAGTTTTAAACATGTAGTAGGCTCTATATTTACACCTGTTCTTGACTTTACACTATAAACGATTATTGGAATATTTACTTCCTTTGCAATTTCCTCATAATGTTTTACAAGTCCATCCTGTGTACATTTATTGTAGTATGGAGTAACAATTAAAAGTCCATCTACTCCGTACACTCTCTGCATACTTTGATATCTCTATAGCTGAAGCTGTATTATTTGCTCCTGTTCCTGCAATTATTGGAACTCTCTTATTTGCCACTTCTACTGAAAATTTGATAGTAGCTTTTTTTTCTTCTAGTGTCATAGTAGAAGATTCACCTGTTGTACCACAAACGACAATCGCATCAATTCCTTCTTTAATTTGTTCTTCAATAAGTTTTTTAAACTCATCAAAATTTACACCGAGTTTCTGTAAAAGGTGTAGCAATTGCTGTAGCACAACCTTTAAATATAGGAGTTTTCATATTTTATCATTCCTTCTATTGATAAAAAATAATTAAATTATTTTTTATCCTTTTTTAAGATTATATAATCATATACTTCTTTAACTTTATTAATTATATGCTAAAATTATGCTATTTGCAAGAAAAAATTTTAAAAAAAAGTGTACAAATTACATTTTTAGTGGTATACTATATAAGATATTTTTTTAAAAGGAGAAGGAGAATATGAAGAAACAATTAAGAAAAACAAAAATTGTATGTACAATTGGACCAGCTAGTGAAGACAAACTAGCCGAATTAATTAATGCTGGTATGGACGTAGTAAGAATAAACTTCTCACACGGCAGTTATCCAGAACAAGAAAATAAAGTTGAAAAATTTTTTGAAGCAAGAAAGCATGCTAATAAGCCAGTATCATTACTATTAGATATGCAAGGTCCTGAAATAAGAACAGGAAAGCTTAAAGAAGCACCTATATCGTTAAAATCAGGAGATACTTTTACACTTGTAAATGAAGATATAGAAGGTGATATTTCTAAAGTATCTGTAAGTTACAAAGAATTATACAATGATGTAAAAGTTGGAACAAAAATACTTGTAGATGATGGTCTAATTGCATTAGAAGTTACTGAAATCAAAGGAAAAGATATAGTATGCAAAGTATTAAATGGTGGAAAACTTGGTAGTAGAAAAGGCATCAATATTCCTGGAGTTCATCTAAATTTACCAGCCTTAAAGGAAAAAGATATTCAAGACTTGATAGATGGTGCAAAACATAACTTCGACTATATTGCTGGTTCTTTTATAAGAAATAAAGAAGATGTTTTAGCTATTAGAAAAGTATTAGACGAAAATGGTGGAAAAAATATTAAAATTATATGCAAAATCGAAAATCAAGAAGGTTTAGATAACCTAGAGGAAATATTAGATAATTCTGATGGAATTATGGTAGCTAGAGGTGACTTAGGTGTAGAAATACCTTGCGAAGAAGTTCCAATAGCTCAAAAAGATATGATTAAACTTTGCAACAGAAAGGGAAAACCAGTTATAACAGCAACTCAAATGCTTGAATCTATGACACATAGCCCAAGACCTACAAGAGCTGAAGTAAGTGACGTTGCAAATGCTGTATATGATAGAACTGGTGCTATAATGCTTTCTGGAGAATGTGCAACTGGAGAATATCCATTAGAATGCGTTAATACTATGGTTAATATTTCTACAGCCATTGAAGATAAAATAAAATACTGGGAAAGATTTAATAACAAATATCAAAAAGTTGAAACTGATGATTTAGAATATAACATTAACTATACAGTATGTAGAATAGCTAAAAAGATTAATGCAGCAGCTGTTGTAGCTTATACAGATACAGGTGATACTGCAAGATATTTATCAGGTCTTGGAATTAAATGCCCTGTATTTGCTGTAACTTCAAATGAGAAAACATATAACCAATTAGCACTTGTATGGAACGTATTCCCTATTTTAATTCCTAAGCAAGATACTATAAATGATTTACTTGAATTAGGAATAGAAAAATTAGAAAAAGATGGATACTTAGAAAAAGGTGATAAAGTAATTATCGCTGGTGGTTCTCAAATACTTCCAACTAGAAAAAATAGCAAGACTATTGGTGGAGTTATAGAAATTTAATAGTAAATGCTTGACAAACTAGCTCTTTTTTAGTATAATATTTAAGCATATTAGAAAGTAAACTTTTTTAGTTCTATGTCAATTGCATATTAACCATATACAAATTTCTGGAACTAAAATAAATATAAGGTCGTAATAAAGGAGGTAATTTAAGATGGCACAACCAAAAAGAAGATGGTCAAAAGCAAGAACAGGATTAAGAAGATCTACATGGAAAGTAGAAAAACCAAGTATTGCGACTTGCCCACATTGTCATGAGCCTGTATTACCACACAGAGCTTGCACAAACTGTGGATATTATAACGGAAAAGCAGTTATAAATGTAAATGAAGAAAACGCATAAAAATTTAAGACATACTCAAAGAAGAGTATGTCTTTTTTTATCTAATAGGAAAGTTCATACTATTCCCCAAACAACTCACAATGAAACTTGTTGTGAATTGTTTGGGGTTTTTATTCACTAAAGTCGTCCCTATTACATAATATGTATTATACAAGAAAATATAAGGAGGAATTAGAATGTGTAATTGTAGACGCAGAAGAAGATGCTGCTCTTGCCTAAATAACCCATGCTCAAATGATAACAGCGAATATGAAACATTATGTAACAATGTTCCTACTCAAGATATGTCATTTAATACTAATTGTAGCTGTGGCTTTGATGAAGACGAAGATGATGGTTTTCCTATGAACCCTATGTTTGCTCAAAGCTATGTACCAGTTCAAATTATGAATAACACTTATATGCCATGTTCAGGCCTTCATAAAGGAACAATATTTCCAGAACTTGTTTCTGAATACTGTCCTGGTCAGTCTATGGCTGAAATACAATATATTATGGATACAAATGTTATAAAGGAGGGCTGTAATAGATGAATCAAGATTTAGAATGTAACGAAATATTAGACAATATAGAAAACAGAGTTTCATGCTCATGCTCTTGTAATGAAAATGATACTACTCGTGAAGAATTAATACATGATATTAAATGTTATAACTTTGCAGTAATTGAACTTGCATTATATCTAGATACTCATCCAGATGATGAAAGAGCAATCTGTCTTCATAATAATTATGCTAAGACTTTAAAAGATTTAAAAGATAAATATCAAAAGGTATATGGCCCACTTAGCATTTATTATCCTTGCAATAAATGGCGTTGGCTTGAAGAACCATGGCCATGGGAAGGAGGTAATATATAATTATGTGGACTTATGATAAAGTATTAGAATATCCTGTAAATATAAAGGAAACAAACACTGAACTTGCAAAAAATATAATCTCTCAATATGGTGGACCTGATGGAGAACTTGCTGCATCACTTAGATATCTATCTCAAAGATTTGGTATGCCAGATCAAAAAGCAAAAGCTATATTAAATGATATAGGAACAGAAGAATTAGCTCACTTAGAAATAGTTGGTACAATAGTACATCAATTAACAAGAAATGCTACTATTGAAGAAGTTGAAAAAGGAGGTTTAGCTCCTTACTATACTGACCATGGTCTTGGAGTATATCCTGCAGCAGCTGCAGGTATGCCTTTTACAGCAGCATATATAGCTGTTAAAGGAGATCCTATTGCAGACTTACAAGAAGATTTAGCTGCTGAACAAAAAGCAAGAGCAACTTATGAAAAATTAATAGATTTATGTAGAGATTATCCAGATGTATTAGACCCTCTTAAATTCTTAAGAGAAAGAGAAATTGTTCACTTCCAAAGATTCGGTGAGGCTTTAAGAAATGTTCAAGATAAATTAGCTGCAAAGAAATTTTATATGAATAATCAAAATCCAATATTTGTTAATAATAACAATATGGAACCAAATGTAAGTGTAAAACCTATGAATAATTATAATAATAATTGTAAATGTGGTAGATAATTATAAAAGCTCAGTTATTTTGTAACTGAGCTTTTATGTCTATTTATTTTTTACAGTCCATATGCTGATAGTAGCCATCCTCCCATATATACCTGTATACATGGTACTAGTACAACTAACACGAAGAATATTAATACTACACCAACTATTGCATAAACAAGCTGTGGTAATACTTTTATTGTCTTATCAAGTAAATTATTTATATCTATTTCCATATATTCTAGTAATTTTTCCATCATCTGAGCTAGGTCTGTATCCATACCTATTTTTAACATTTCTGTCATCATAGGTGTTGCTAACTTCGATCTTTCAAAAGGCTCTATCCATGATTGTCCTATTAAAATATTGTTTATAGAAGCTTCTAGAATTGATAGAAGCACATAATTCTTTGATACATTCTTCGCAACATCTAATGCTTCTTGTATTCTCATTCCGTTATTTAAATTTAGAAGCATTGCTCTCATTACTCTTGAAAAGTCAATTGCAAATATTAATTGTCCAAATATTGGCATTGTATATTTAAAATAATGAAAATTATATTTTCCTTTTGGTGTATTTATATACCAAAATATCAAAGATATTGCACCTAATATAAGTGTGGTTGGTATATACCAAAACTTAAGTATCCAATTTATTACTCCAGAAAACCATTGACTAAGTGGTGGCAAACTTGCCTGAGATCCAATACTATCATATAAATTCTGAATTGTAGGTAATGCAACAAGTGTACCAACTATAAGCATTACTAATAGTAAAGTAAATTGGATAATATTTGGAACTAAAATTCCCTTTAAGGTTTTATTTAGTGAATCACTATCTTCTAAAAATTTTAGAGCTTGTTCAAGAGCAAGTGTTAAGTTTCCAGACATCTCTCCTACTTTTATCATATTTATATAAAGATATGGAAACACATCTTCGTAGTATTCCATAGTAGAATACATATTTTCTCCAGATTCTACACCTGCTAAAATATCTTCTAATATACCTCTAAAGCTAAAATTCTCTGTACTATCAATTATTGTATTTAGTGCATGTATATTATTAAAATTCGCCTTTTTTAGTAGATAAAAGTTTTGAGTAAATATTATAATATCTTTAGATGTTATTCTATCTGACTTAGTTATTCCATGATATATCTTATCGAAATATGATGTTTTTGATTTTTGTCTACTAAGTAGAAGGTTTGTTGTGTCAACATCTTTTAATATTTCATCAATTCCCTGTGTATTTTTTCTTACTGTTCTTTTAGATTTTGTTCTTTGAAGAGATTTATCTACATTTATTGGTATTAAGTTATTTCTTTTTAACTTTTTAATAGCTAAATACTTGCTACTTTCTTCTATAGTATTTGTAACTATCATACCATTTTCTGTCATTGCTTTATATTTATATATAGGCATTTTACTTTATACCTCCTTTTCTCTTAAAACATTCTGTCATTTTTTATTTTCATTTGCATTATTGTTCTATTTAGTACTTCTATATTTTTCTCTTCTATTTGAGATTTAGCTTGTTCTAAAGTTATTTTGTCATTTACAAATAATTTTGCAAGTGAATTTATAAAACTAATATTTCCTTTTTCAGTACCACTTTGAATAGCATCTTCAACTTCTGCTTTACCTAATTTTTCTTTTCTTATTAGTCCTGAAATTACACTATCTACTACCATTACTTCTGGAATCAGTACTAAACTTCCATCTTGTCCTTTTATTAGTCTTTGTGATAAAACTAATTTTAAAAGTGAAGATAATAGATATTTAATACTTGCTTGGTCTCTTACTTCATAGAAATCTATCATTCTATCTAGTGTTTCTGCACATGATTTTGTATGAAGGGTTCCTATAACTAAATGTCCTGACTCTGCTGTTTCTATTGCAGCTTCCATAGTTTCTTTATCTCTAATCTCGCCGTATTACTACTATATCGCAATCTTCTCTTAGTGAGTTTTTAACACCATCACTAAATGAAAGTGCATCTTTTCCACTTCCAACTTCTTTTTGTACTATAAGTGACTTTTTAGATTTATGCCTATATTCTACTGGGTTTTCTAATGTTAATATTTTTTTGTTTAAGTTTTCATTTATTTGGTTTACCAATGCGTTCAAAGTTGTTGTTTTTCCTGAGTTTGTCTTTCCTGTAACTAATACTAATCCTTGTGGTTGCTCAATTGTTCTTCTTACTACATCTGGTATTCCAAGCTTTTCATATTCTGGAAGTGTATTTTTTATTAATCTCAAAGTAAAAAGTGGAATATCATCTTGAAGAGAAATATTGACCCTTAATCTTGTTTCCCCATATTCATATGACATATCTACTTTTCTTGTTTGAACAAATATCTTATCTCTATCTACATTTCCTCTTATAAAATAATCATATACTTCACTCATATCATCTTCTGTTAAAATTTCACTATCTCTTACTTCTACTAAGTCCCTTATAATTCTTAGCATTGGTTTATTTCCACATATTAAATGTATATCTGATGCATCTCTATGAATAGCTTCTTCTAAAATTCTTTCTATTTGAACCATTTTTTATCCTCCATTTTATTAATATATACGTAGTTTTTTATTAAGTTCCTTTAAGTCAGTTTCTCCACTTAATACTTTACTAATTCCATCAACTATTAATGGTCTATATCTTCCTTGCATTGCTTCTTCTTTAATTTGTAGAGTAGATGCTCCTGCTGTAATTAGATCTCTTATTTTATCATCTAATGTTAATATTTCAAAAATACCAACTCTCTCATAATATCCAACATTATTACATTCTTTACATCCCATTGCGTCATACGTCTTTTTACCTTCTAAATTAAATCTTACATTATTCTTTTCTTCAACAAAATGTATAAAATTTAATTCTTCTTGTGTAAAATCTCTTTCTCTTGCACAATGTTTACATAGTCTTCTAACTAATCTTTGAGAAACTGTTGTTGCAACTGTACTAGCTATATCATAGTTTGAGACTCCCATTTTTCTAAGTCTTGTAATTACCTCTATTGCATCTATTGTGTGTATTGTTGATAATACATAGTGTCCTGTTTGACCAGCCTGCATTGCTATTTCTGCTGTTTCTTTATCTCTTATCTCTCCTACTAATATTATATCTGGGTCCTGTCTTAAAACTGTTCTTAAAGAATCAATAAAAGATATTTTTGCATCTATTTCTATTTGATTTAATCCTGGTATTCTTATTTCTACTGGATCCTCTATTGTTGTTATATTTATCTCTGGTTTATTCAAATACTCAACTATACTATAAAGTGATGTTGTTTTACCTTCACCAGTAGGTGCTGCCATTATTGTAATACTATTTTTCTTATCAAAACTATCCTTAACTAACTGTTCATCTCTTGGGAAACCTAACTCAAATATTTCTCTAACGTTTGAGTTCTTCTTCAATAATCTTAATACAAATTTCTCTCCATATATATTTTTTTGTGAAGATACACGAATGTTATAATCTGCATACATTGTTATTCTACCGGTCTTGTGACTCTTGTTTTTCTTGATGCATATTAGAAATTGCTTTTAATCTTCCTATAACTTGTGATTGCTTTTCTTTTGCAATTTCTGCAACTTCAAATAATTCTCCATCTATTCTATAACGTATCCTTAATTTATTATCCATTGGTTCAAAGTGAATATCACTTGCTCTTCTTTCCATTCCTGTCTTTATTATACTATCTACAAGTGATGTAACATCATTTGAACTTCCTATTTTTTCTGATACTCTTCCTGACATACTATTTAATACTTCATCAATATTAGACTTAAAGGTAATGTACTTATCCATTACTAAGCCTCTATTTAAAAGTAATAATCTTATTGTATCTATTGCTCTTCTGTTTGCAGTATCAGCAAAACATACTAACGCTTTTCCATCTACTACGTCAAATAATACTGCACTATTCTGTCTTAAAACATCTGGAGATATATATTCATCAATTTTAACTTTTATATTATGTGGTCTAATAAGCATTGTCTTTTCTCCAAATATATCTCCTATTGCACTAAGTAGCTCTCTTTCGTCACATAGTTTTAATTTATGGATAATATCTCCTAATTTTTCATTTGGATGTTGTTTTTGATATTCAAGTGCTGTTTTTATTTCTTCTTCATTTACAACTCCTCTTTTTACTAATTCTATTCCTATAGGTTGTCTTCTTTTTAAGTCCATTTTTATTCCTCCTTGTCTATATTATTATATATCCTTCTTCCCGAACAATAATAGGTCCACTACTAGAATTTTTTGGTTCTAGTATATAAGATGTTGTTTTTTCATAATTATCAATTTTTAAATATATATCTATAATAACCTTTTTACCCTCTTGATTTGCAACAATTTTTGAATCTTTTATTTTATCACATATTTTTATTTTATCTCTATAAAGAGTATTATTTTGTATAGAATATTTTATTGTTTGTGAGGTTCCATTTTTATTTTTTAAAGATAATTCTATATAATTTGTACCACTACTTACTACTCTTACATTTTCAGACTTTATATCATTTATAAAATACATATTGAATTTAGCAAATGATACTGCACTTTCAGATGAATTGTCCATTTCATTTAAATTACCATAAAAGGAAGTTGTTATTGCAGATACTCCAGCAACTACAAAAGTCATGAGAATTATATATATTATTAGAGCAATTAGTGTTATCCCTTTTTCATTTTTCATAAGCTACCCTCTCTTTTGTACACATTTTTTTAAACAAAAGTTTTTAATCTTCTTAATTCTATTTTTTCTGTATTTTTTGCTGAAACAGGATACGTAATTGTAAGTGTAACTAATTTCATTTTGTTATCACCATATGGATCAGTAATTTTTAGATTTATATCATAAGTTCCAATTTTTGCATTAGTTCCTCCATCATTACCCTGCGATACTATTGTTCCTGTATTTATTTCTTTTATACCTCTTAGAATTTCTTCTTCAGATACATTTGAATATGGCTCTATACCAATCTTTTCAAATATATCTACTGCATAGTTTAATGCAATGGCTGTTCTCTTAGCTTCAGTTGCAGACGAATAAGTACTATAAAGCATAGATGTCATAATACCTACAAATATTATGACTATCATCATTGCAATACCTATATCTACTGTTGTAAATCCACCCTCTCTTTTTAGTTTTATATTCATTTATATCTCCTTACCCTTTTATAAGTAAAAAATTAGCTAAAATCATTATAAAAATATTAGAAATTGACAAATAAAATCCTATTGGTGTTTTTCTATTTTTATCTGTATCTATAATATTTTTTCTTTTCTTTGCTCCTTTTATATTCTTTATAATAATAGTTAGAACCATTAAAAGTAATGAAAAAGCTATTGTATAGTAAAATGTTTCTATTCCTGTAAATATTACCATATATAAACTCAATATTAATATGCTTATCATATAATTTTCAGTCAAGTTTTTCTTTAGAAAAACTACATTTAATATAAGAAGTAACATAATTAATATTAAATATATGATATATGTATATATAACTTGCATTTTAGATATACATACATATATCATAAAACATACTCCAAGTATTAGACCAAATAAAAGAACTGATTTTTCAATTTTTATTTTTTCTTTGTCAATTCCAGCTATGATAAAAAGAACAGCTATATATAATATAAAGAACAAAAAGTATATTATTTTATTTCTGTTTAGATTAAGTACATCTATTTTTAGAGAAAGTGCAAATAATAAAAATGTGATTCCAGATAATACTTCAAGGATTAAATATCTTATTCTAACTTTTTTGCCACAGTATCTACATTTACCCCTTAAAAAAATGTAGCTTATAATTGGTATTAAATCCATGAATTTCAATTTAGAATTACAATTTGGACAAAAAGAGTGTTCATATAAAATGTCTTTACCAAGTGGTAACCTATATACAGCAAGTGTAAAAAAACTACCAAAAAGTGTACCGGCATATAAATATCACTGCATATATAATAATTTCCACTTTACATTTCACCTCTTATCTTTAGTTCTTTTTAAAATTTGAGGCATATACATCTAAATATGTATATGCCTTAGTTGTACTCTTGATCAATTTTCAACATGATCTATTACTTTTTACTAAAGTATTTTTCATAAAAACTATGCATTAGTTGTTTGTTCCACTTTGTATGGCATCAATATTTTGAAGTATTTTATTTGCATAATTATCAAGATTTTGCATTATGTTCTTTTCAGTTTCTTGAGCATTTGCATAATTTTGAGTTCCTTCAACTGCAGTATTAAGTAATCCAGAGTCTGTAAAAGTAATTATTGTTACAGCAGCTAATATTATTAATACTATTATTGTAATAATTAATGCAACTAAAGTAATACCATTCTCTCCTCTTAACATAAAAAACTCCTCCTTAAAATAAAATTTGTGTGTATATATTTATTTAAATAAATATAACCAATTGTTATATTGCTAATTTAAAATTAGCATTCTATTTTATGCCAGTATTCTTATAGAATGTATTTCCAGAAGATGAACCTCCATTAGATGTATTAACATTTGTGGTTATAGAATTAGTTATATTATTTTCATCTTCTGTATTTTGTACTGGTTCTTCATATGTTGAGAAAGGATTTGCTTTTCCTCCCACATATTGTTTGTTTTTTGCAAGTTTATTCAAATCGTCTGCAGTTACTTCATATGTTACAAGAACAGTTTCATCATCTGCGATTTGTTCATCTAGTTCCTTTTGTACACTGTCTGATGTTTTATAAGTTGAAACACTTGGTACAGTTTTGTTATTTGGTATATAATCATAGAATAATACTCCTAGTGCAAGGATAACTGCAAGTAGTAATAAAAGTACTATTATGATTTCTTTTATTAATGATTTTACCATTATAAATTCCTCCTCTATGAACCTGTTACTGTATTTGTATCATTTGGATCAGTTGTTGTGTTATCACCTGTTCCTACTGATGCCGATTTTGATAAAGAATCTTGATCTATTGCTATATTTTTTATTATAAATGTTGCTTGTAATGAATTTTCTGAATATGGTACTAATGCAAATTCTTCAATTCTAAATCCTAAACTAGGATCTTTTTCTATTGCATATACAAATTCAGATATTGACAAATATTCTCCTGTTGCTATAAAAGAAATGTTATATTGGTTTGGAACTCCGCTGCTTCCATAAGATACATCTGCTTTCATTACAACATTATTCTCAGTCGCATATAATCCTATTTTGGTCCATAAGTAATCAAGTTTATATTCTTCTGCTTTGTTTGCAGCTTCTAACTGTTCTTGAGTTGTATATTCTATTGTATCTAAATAAGTTTGTTTTTCATTCTGTAATTTTGAAAAACTTACTTCTAAGTTGCTTTTTGCTTGTGTATATTCTTTATTTATTCTTTCTTCTAAATTCGCTATTTTATTATCTAATTCTGCATTTTTATTAATAATAGCTTGTACTGAATGTCCTAAAGGTAATTTTGAAATTGTTAATCCTGAAACTACAATCATACCAAATATAGCAAACAAAGCAAGCAATAAAATTGTTATTAAAACTTTTCTCATGGCAATTCTCCTTCTATAGTTACTATTACTACATCATTTGGCTTTTTAGATATATCTGATACTACGTTTTTTAGTATTCCATCTTGACCTAGTTTTGCAATAAACATACCTAATGGTTCATATTTATCTGATTGCGCTGTTATTACAACTTTTCTTCCTGAATTTGTAATTGATGTAAGTTGTGCATTTACAGGTATTGAGTTCATTATTTTGTGTAGTAAAGTAGGTACTGAAAACTTGAGTTTTTTACTTTCAGTATCAATTTGTGCTTTTTCTTCAATTGCTCTAACTAATTCTGTGTATTCAGCTGTTTTCTCATCTACTGAAGTTTTATCTTTATTTATAGCTGCCTCTTGCTGTACAACCCTTTGCATACCCACTGAAATTTCATCAATTTTATTTTGCATTTGTCCAAAAAGGATATTTGACAAAATTATATATATTAATATTAGAACAAATAGTCCAACAGCTCCTCTTATTAGTCCTTTTTCACCTTCTGTTAATTCACCACTAAGATCTAATGAAAATCCACTTCCTCCAAGGTTTAGTTTACTAGATTTTCCTTTTCCTCCAATTTCCATTGTCATCCAGTCTGGTAATTTATCTCCCATTCCTTCTTTTTTGAAGTTTATTCCTTTTAATCCTTCTCCTAGTCCTTGAAGTGCAAGTGCTATAGCTGAGTTAACTTCTATATAATCTTTTATATTTATTTCTGTTCCGATAGAACGTATAAAATATGGTCTTAATATTTCACATTTAACATCTTCTAAATATTCTTGGAAATAAATATCTATATTATTTATAACTGATGCCATACCTGTTATATATATTTTGTCTATTTTATTTAGGCTCTCATTTAATATTTTCTTTACTTGTCCAACTATTTTATATAATGTTGGCATTATATCGTCTAAATAAGCATTTTCTTCATATTGAAGCTCTTTTCCTTCTGATGTATAAATAGTAGAATTCTTGCATATTTCGTAAGCTTTTGCATATGAATTTTCTTTCGAATTTATTTTACTTAGTATCTCACTAATTCCTGAATCTATTACATTTATATCATAAATTTTTTGTGCAATTATTGATGTTACTGTTGTTATATTTTCTATGTTTACTATTGCAATATTTTCTAAATTCTCATTTTTATTTATTTCTAATAAATTAGATATATCTAAAGCTATTGGAGAAATGCAAGTTAATTTATATTTGTTAAGTAATTCTGCTCTTTTTATTAGTTCACCCTTATTTGAAGATATGTGAATAGCTTTGACCTTTTCTTTATCTTCCATATCATCTACTAATACATATCTTGTTTCAAATGTATCAGAATTTAACTCTTTTTCAAAACATATAGATTCAAATTCTGTGTTAATATAGCTATGCATATCTTTTTTATTAAGTAAATTAAAAATATAAAAATAGTTATAATTTTCATTTGGAGTATTAATACTTATAGGAGTTTTATAACTATAAGTTTCTTCTATAACTTGTTCAATTGCCTCATTTAGCCTGTCGTAAAACTTTGTTCCAAATGAGTCTATTTTTATTACATCATTATCTTTTGAGACTTTTGCATATTTAATTATATTTTCTTCTATATATAATCCTAAACAGCTTGCCATCTTTTTCTCCTTTGTTATTTATTTTTATTTATACTTTACAATTATTTGTTTTTCATACTTGAAATTTTTGTGTAGTTTACATTTTTTGCACAAGTTTTCCAAATATCATCATAACCTGTTTATATTTTATAATTTTTTTGTCAAATGTCAATAGTTTTAGTCAAATGTAACACAATTGTAATATTTTTGTAACGTTTTTGTAAAGCAAGGTTCTTTCTAAATTTTCCTAAAAAATATATTTAGTAAAGTTAAGAAATAGAAGAGCAATACTCTTCTATTTCTTAGCATTTTTTTCCTTTTTCTCATTTTCTTTTCCTGGCTTATTCCATGATATATAATCACATCCACCATCTGGATTGTTTTCACAAACGTAAAATTTTCTTCCTTTTTTGCTCTTTTTTATTTGTACTTTTCCTCCACATTTAGGACAAGGTTCTGTAATTGTATCTATTATAGGCTTTGCATTCTTGCATTCAGGATATCCTGGGCATGCTAAAAATTTGCCATACCTACCATATTTTATAACCATCATTCTTCCACATTTATCACATGGTACATCACTTACTTCTTCCACAATTTCTACATGTTCTAATTCTTTTTGTGCTTTTTCAAGTTCAATTGAAAATGTTTTATAAAAATCTCTTATTGCCTTTTTCCATTCTTCTTTTCCTTCTGCAACGCTATCGAATTCCTTTTCTATCTCAGCTGTGAAGTCTACATTTACTATATCTTTAAAGCTATTAATCAAAAGGTTATTTACTATCTTTCCCAAATCTGTTGGTACAAGCTGTTTTTGTTCTTTTTCAATATATCTTCTTTCTAATATAGTAGTTATTGTTGGTGAATAAGTACTTGGTCTTCCTATCCCTTTTTCTTCAAGTGCTTTTACTAAGCTCGCTTCTGTATAACGTGGTGGTGGCTCTGTAAAACTTTGCTTTGGTTCAATTTTATCTTTTTTTAGCTCTTCTCCTATCTCAAGTTCTGGTATCTGCTCGTCTTTTTCTTCTGCTCCTTCTACATATACTGCCATAAAACCTTTAAATTTTAAAGTTTGCCCATTTGCTTTAAAATTATATGATCCTGCATCAATATCTACTGCTACTGTATCAAATACAGCTTGTGACATTTGACTTGCAATAAATCTATTATATATAAGTTTGTATAACTTATATTGATCATTTGTTAAATCAGATTTTACTTCTTCTGGTGTAAGTTCTACATATGTTGGTCTTATTGCTTCATGTGCATCTTGAGCTTCCTCTTTTGCTTTGTAATATCTATTTTCATAATATTCTTTACCATATTCTTCTTCTATATGTTTTTTTGCTGCTCCTCTTGCAACCTCTGATATTCTTGTGGAGTCAGTTCTCATGTATGTTATTAGTCCGATATGTCCTTTCCCTTCAATTTTTAAACCTTCATATAATCCTTGAGCAACTGACATAGTTTTCTTTAGTGTAAAGCCTATTTTTCTCGATGCTTCTTGCTGCATTGTACTTGTTGTAAATGGTGGTGCTGGTGTTCTTTTCCTTTCACTCTTCTTAATGTTTTTTACAATAAATTTTTCTTTTTCAATATCTTTTAGTATCTCTTTTACTTGTTCTTCATTTCTTAATTCTTGTTTTTTTCCATTTTTTCCGAATAAATTTTGTCTCAAATGGAGTTTTTGTTTTTTGTTTTAAAAGCGATGCATATATATTCCAATACTCTTCTGGAATAAATTTTTCTATTTCTTCTTCTCTATCTACTATTAATTTTACTGCAACAGATTGCACTCTTCCTGCCGATAATCCCTTTCTAACTTTTTTCCAAAGTAAGGGGCTAATTTGATATCCAACAATTCTATCTAGTACTCTTCTTGCTTGCTGTGCATCAATTAAATTCTTGTCAAGAGTTCTTGGATTTTTTATTGCTTCTTGCACTGCATTTTTTGTAATTTCATTAAATGTAACTCTATTTTGTGATTTTTCATCTATTTCTAAAATATGAGCAAGATGCCAAGCTATAGCCTCACCTTCACGATCAGGGTCAGTTGCAAGATACACTTTTTTTGCTTTTGACGCTTCCTTTTTTAAAGATTTTATCAAATCTCCCTTTCCTCTAATATTTATATATTCTGGTTCAAAATCATTTTCAATATTTACTCCAATTTTTGATTTTGGAAGGTCTCTTATATGTCCCATTGAAGCCACAACTTTAGTGCTTCCTCCTAGAAATTTTTTTATCGTATTTGCTTTAGCTGGTGACTCCACTATTATTAACTTGTCTGCCAATTTTTTGCCTCCTTCTCTTTTTGCTTATTTTATCCTAAGTTTTTTTATAAGTCAATAATTTTTTTATTTCTTCATAAATTCTGTCCTGTGCATCAATAATTGCAATTTTTTTTGCATTTTCTCCCATTTTATTCAAAGTATCTTTTTCAAGTATTTTTCCAATTTGCTCATTTAATATACTTGCATTTAATTCAGCATTTTTTATAATTTTTGCTGCATCTATCTTTTCAAGCACTTCTGCATTATATTGCTGATGATCATGAGATACATTTGGAAGTGGTATAAGTATTGATGGCTTTCCAAGATTTGCAATTTCTGTAATTGTTGTTGCACCTGATCTGCATACCAAAATTTCTGATGCGCTCATAATTTCTTGTAATTCATAAATATATGGAACAATTTTTATTCCATCTAAAGAATCAATGTTCATTTTTCTTTTTTTAAGTTCTTCTTTTACTGGTTCATATTGTTTTTGTCCGACATGCAAGAAGTATTTGATAATTTTTATTTAATTTCTTACTTGCAAGCTCTACTATAGTATCATTAATCGCTTTAGCACCTTGACTTCCTCCAAATGCAAGCACTGTAGGTTTAGCTGGATTTAGTTTATATCTTTCTTTTAATTTTATTTTTTCAGCTAAATTAAGTTCATTTTTTAGAAGCCTTGTTGGTGTTCCTGTGAGTACTACCTTCTTCGCTTTTGGTATTCTTGAGATTGCATCTTCAAAACTCACCATTATTGTGTCTGTTCTTCTAGCAAGCATTTTTACAGCTTTTCCGTGGAAAACTATTGCTCTCATGTAGCATTGTAGGAATCTTTAACTTATGGGCTGCTGTAATTACTGCACCACAAATATATCCACCTGTTCCAACCACTACATCTGGTTCAAATTCTTTTATAATTTTTTTTGCTTGAGATAAACCTCTTAAAGTTTTTATCATCTTCTTTAAATTATCTATATTTATTTTTTTACTTAATCCATATGCTTCTATTGTTTTTAAATCATATCCTGATCTCGGAACCAAATCTGTTTCTAATCCTCTATTTGTTCCAATAAACAATATCTCTGAAGTTTTTTCCTCTTCTTTTATTTTATTTGCTATTGCTATACCTGGGTTTATATGTCCACCTGTTCCAGCACACGCTATTACTACTCTCATTTATAGCTCCTTTCTATATTTTCTTTGCCTGTCTTGAAATATTTAACAATACTCCGTACTGAACAAAGTAGTATTAGTAGTGATGTTCCACCATAGCTAAAAAAAGGTAATTGCATTCCTGTATTTGGTATAGATGATGTAACAACTCCTATATTAATCATAGCTTGAAGCCCTACTATAGCAGTTATCCCGAACAGCCATTAGACTTCCAAACATATCTGGAGCTTTCATGGCGATTACAATTCCTCTCCAAACAAATATTGCAAATAGTATTATAACAATTGTACATCCTACAAATCCTAATTCCTCTGCTATTATAGAAAATATGAAATCATTTTGTGGTTCTGGTATATATAAATATTTTTGTGTACTATTACCAAGTCCTACACCAAAAAGTCCTCCGAGATCCTATTGCATAAAGTCCTTGTATAACTTGGTATCCTGCACCTGTAGGGTCTGCCCATGGATTCAAAAATGAGGTAAGTCTTGTAATTCTGTACAAACCTTTTTTCAAAACTACTGCCATAAAGTACATTACTCCACCTGCTGCAACAACTGCTGCCATTCCATATGTAAGGAAATATCTAATTTTACTTCCTGCCATAATCATCATAATACCTATAACTGCAATAATAAGAATTGAAGCACTAAGGTGTGACTGTACTCCAAGTAGTATCAATATAATTGGAGCTAAATATAAAAGTGGTCTAAAAAAACCTTCCCACTTTTCTCCTAACTTTTCTCTATTATCTGTTAAATATGTTGCAAAGAATAAAACTAGTGCGACTTTTGCAAACTCAGATGGTTGAACTGTGGTTTTAAGCGGAGCTATATATAGCCATCTTGCAGCTCCTCCCGCTTCCCATCTAAGTCCAGGAATAAGTACTGCTAAAAGCAAAACTATACTTACACCATAAGCAATTTTATAAAAATTTTTATATATTCTATAATCTATTTTTGATATTATATACATAAGAACTAATCCAAGAATTCCAAATCCTCCCTGTCTTATTGCATAAGAGTAACCATTACTTCCTTCTGCAAGTGAAGATGGAGAACTTGCTGACAATACCATTATAATTCCTAAAGAAAGCATAACTAAAACGCATACAATTAGTATGAAATCAAATGGTTTTTCTTTTGTATTTAGCTTGTTATTTTTAGGTTTAGGCAACTTTTTACCTCCCTTTTTTTGGTCTGCTAGCGATTACTAATCAATCCTACACTGAATTTACATTGTTTATATCTGTTATTATAGAATAATAACTACTGAAGTATTAACATTTAAACTAATAAAATTGCACCTATACAGAATATCAAAGTTATAACACTAAAAATTGAAACAATTTTTCCTTCTTTCCATCCTGATAATTCAAAATGGTGATGAAGTGGAGTCATTTTAAATATTCTGTTTCCTGTCTTTTTGAAATATAATACTTGCATTATTACTGATATTGTCTCAAGCACTGGTATAATTGCTGCAATTATTAATATAAATGGCATTTTTAGGTATAAAGCCATTACGACAATTGCTCCTCCTAAAAGAAGTGAACCTGTATCGCCCATAAATATCTTTGCTGGATGCAAATTAAATATTAAAAATCCTAAACATGCTCCACATAAAATACATCCTAAAATTGTAATTTCAAATACTTCATATTTTGCAGCAATCACTGAAAGGCAAGCAATTATTATCATCGATATAGAAGCACCCAAACCATCTATTCCATCTGTTAAATTCACTGCATTTGTTGCAGCAAGCATAACAAATATTGCAAATGGTATATAAAGTAGTGCAGGAATTGCAAGTTCCATTTTTAGTCCAGGTATTATTGTACCTGTTCCTATTCCAATTTTTATTAAATATAGAGCATATACAACAGATATTATAAGAAGTCCGAACTATTTTATAAGCAGGTTTCAAGCCTTTTGTATCTTTTAAAATTAATTTTTTAAAATCGTCTACAAATCCTACTATTCCAAATCCTACTATAGCAATTACTAGTGGTAATAACTCTTTATTTGAATTATAGAAAACTCCCATTAAAATAATTAGAGTAATTGCAATTACTATTCCTCCCATTGTAGGAGTCCCTTGTTTTACTAGGTGGGTACGTGGTCCACACTCTCTTTCTATCTGTCCGAACCTTTAATCTTTTAAGTATTGGTAACACTATTAGTGCAGTAAGTACCGAAATCATAAAACTTATTAGTACAATTTTCACTTGCAGACTCATTATTATTTCCCCATTTCCTCAATTATTTCTCTTACGATTATTCTTTCATCAAAAGGATAAGTCTTTCCATTTATCTCTTGATATGGTTCATGTCCTTTACCTGCAAGAACTATTAAATCTCTTTTATTTGCCATTTCTATTGCTCTTTTTATTGCTTCTGTTCTATTTACTATACATTCATATTTACCATTTGTCTTTTTTATTCCTTCTTCTATTTGTTTTACAATTTTTGCAGGATCTTCCGTTCTCGGATTATCTGATGTTATAATTGTGTAATCAGCAATTCTTCCAGATATTTCTCCCATTATAGGACGTTTTCCAGAATCCCTATCTCCACCACATCCGAATACACTTATAACTCTACCGTGGAGTATATTCTTTTACTGCTGATAATATATTTTCTAAGCTCTCTGGAGAGTGAGCATAGTCTATCATTATATTTAATTCTTTCTTATTATCTACAAGTTCTGATCTACCGTGGAACTCTAACTTCTTCTAGTGCTTCTCTTATTTCTTCACTAGTAGCTCCAAGTTTTAGCCCCACACTTATTGCGGCTAACGCATTATATACACTAAATCTTCCAGGTATTCCGAACCTTTACTCTTTCGTTTCTCTCTCCTAATTTTACTTTAAAGTCAGCATATGTATTTGTTATTGTTATATCTTTTGCAAGTAGGTTAGCACTATTGTCTATTCCATATGTTTTCATTTCACATTTATTTGATTTAACTACTTTGCAACCGTGTAAATCATCTGTATTTACAAATGCCATTTTACACATATCAAATAGTTTTAATTTAGAATTAAAATAATCTTCCATGTCTGGATGTTCTTTTTCGCTTATATGGTCTTCTGAGAAATTTGTGAATACTCCTACATCAAATTCTAAGCCATAAACTCTATTTAGTTTTAAACTTTGTGAAGATACTTCCATAATAACATATTCTGTTTTTTGTTTACACATTTCTGCAAATATCTTTTGAAGTTCTATGCTCTCTGGTGTTGTTCTTGAAGAATCTTCATACTTTTTACCATTTATATATACCGCAATAGTTCCAATTAATCCGAACTTTTTTACCTTGTTTTTCTAATATTTCTTTTATCATATATGTTGTTGTTGTTTTTCCTTTTGTTCCTGTAACACCAATTAGTTTTAACTTTTTTGATGGATTATCATAGAAATTTGAACTTACAATGGCTAGTGCCTTTCTTGTATCTGGTACAACTAAAATTGTTATATCCTCTAAATCTGCAAGTCCTTTTAGGTCTGCTCCTTCTTCTAACATTATAGCACTTGGTCTTTCTTTAATCACATCTTGAACATATTTGTGTCCATCTACTGCAAATCCTTTTATTGCTATAAACATAGACCCTTCTTTTACTTTTCTAGAATCATTTGTAATATCTTTTACGTCTATATCTAGTTTTCCTTTAGCCTTAACTCCTTCAATCCCCTGTAAAACTTTCTTTAATTCCATAAATTTCCTCCCAATTTATATTTATGTTACAGTTTTAATTAATATTTATAATTTTTCACAGAATATTATATAATTATTTTTTTAATTTGTAAAGGAAAAAAATAGAATTTAAAAAGAAGCCATTTTTGTGCGACAATGGGGACGGTTCTCTTTGTCGCACTATTCTTAGTTTAATAAAAATATAAAAAGACACTAGTTCTTTTCATCTCGTGTCTTTTATGTTAGTGCGACAAAGAGAACCGTCCCCATTGTCGCACGAGATTTTCATCTCGTGTTTGTTCATTATCTTATTAATCTGAAAATGTCCTAGCAAAATTCTTATACTCAATTGCCACATAATTTAATTACTAAAATATTTCTTCTTTACAAATATTCCCATACCAATAACAATTATAGTACCGAAATGCACATAGTCCATAAACTATCATACTAGTATCAGCTTGTTTATATAATTTTACTGGTTCTTCCTTAGATATATAGTCTGTCTTTTTTACAACAGTATTATTATCTTTTACGGTACTTTCTTCATTAACTCTATTGGTGTCTATTCCACTTATTGTATTGTTATTATTTGGCTTATTATCTGCATTTTGATCATTGTCTACATTTGTGCTGCTTCCTTGACTTGGATTTAATGGCTTGTTATTATTGTTTGGTTTATTTCCTTGATTAGAATTTCCATTTGAATTTGAACTTCCACCTTGGTTTCCATTATTATTTTGATTCCCACCTTGGTTATTTCCTCCACTTGGATTATTCACATTATTAGTTTTTATAGTAACTGTTTTACTTACGCCTCCTATAGCCCTTTCTTCCTCTGCATCAGATACTATTGTGTCTTTAACTGTAATAGTAGTGTTTCCGCTTGCATTTTCATTTACTTTAAATGTTAATGCAAGAACTTTCTCATTTGTAGTTGCAAACCCATCATTTCTATCAGCTACAAACTTTCCATTTGATTTATTATATGAAAGTGACCAATCACCTTCTCCACTTCTTCCTGTAAGTGTTAAAACATTTTTGTCATATTCAATTGTTCCTCCAAAAATAAGTACTCCATTCTCTCCCTGAATATTAGAAATTCCAACAGTTACTTCAAATTCCTCACCTTGCTTTACTTCTGAAGAAGACAAAGTCATGTTTGTACTGCAATCTATTCTTGCATATGTTTTATGCACAAAGCATATACTTAGTATTAATATTATTGTGAAAATCAGATTTATTTTTTTGATTTTTTCCATTGTTTGCTCCTTTATATTTTTACAATTGTAATCTTACTTTAGTTCTGCTAACCCAATTAATGTAAGTTTTATTTGTGCTAAGTCAATCATTGATACATTTCCATTGCCATCAATATCTGCTGCCTTTAAACTATTCCCTGTTAGAGACTCCATTTCAATATAATGAAGTTTTAGTTTAGCAAGATCATTTACAGATACTTTCCCGTTACCATCGATATCACCTCTTACAATAAGGGTATAATTTTGGTTTTCTCCTAATTTTAAAACTGTACCTGTTCCAATAACATCTTCATCTTTAAGTTCCTTATTATCATTACTTAAAAATGTCATTTTTTGGTTTGTTTTTATATTTTCTTTAAATTCTTTTACAGTTGTTCCTTTTATTTCTTTAGAGCCAATAGGTGATATTCCAGGTCTTATTTTTAGAATAAAACCATCTCTAATTGTATATTTTTCTGTTTCAAATACTGGCTTTTCTTCGATCCAAGTTACTCTTGCGGTTTTTGTTCCTACATTTCCCATATCATCTACAAATTCAAAAGTAAACTCTCCATTTTTTGTAAATGTATATGTTCTACTTCCATTATTATTAGTTATAGTGATTTTTTTGTTTTCATTTACAAGTGTTGCAGTTACTGGTTCATATGTCTTAGATGTTGTGCTATATTTAATATCTGCTTTTGGAAGTGTTTTATCTATCCAATTTACTTTTGCTGTTTTTTGTCCCTCATTTCCTGCTTCGTCTACAAATTTAAATGTAAATTCTCCATTTTCTGTAAATGTATATGTACTTTTTCCATTATTATTAGTTATAGTGATTTTTTCACTTTCATTTATAAGAGTTGCAGTTACTGGTTCACTTGTCTTAGATGTTATATCATATTCAATATCTGCTGTTGGAGCAACTTTATCTATCCAGTCTACTTTTGCTATTATATAATTACTGTTACCTGCTTCGTCTGCAAATTGGAACGTAAACTCTCCATTTTCTTCAAATGTGTATGATGTGTTTCCATCATTATTTATAACATATGCATCTTCTTTATCAAATTCAATAGTTACTGTTACATCCTTATTTGTCTTTGTTACAATATCATAATTTAAAATTCCAATTGGTGCTTCTCTATCTATCCAATCTACTTTTGCTGTAGCTGTTCCATAATTTCCAGCTTCATCTACAAATTCAAATGTAAATTCTCCGGTTTTCTGCAAATGTGTATGTTAGTGGATCACTTCCTGGAACAACTGGTTTATCTAAATCTTCTGATATTTCCTCTGGTGTTTCGTCTGGCTCTTCTGGCTCGGGCTCTTTAGGATATTCTCCATTATTTAGTACTGTTATAGTTTCATCTGGAACAAGGGTAGCTATTACTTCTCCATTAGTTTTAGTTCTAGGATTATATCTTATATAAGCTGTTGGAGCTGTCTTATCAATCCAATCTACCTTTGCCATAGCTGTTCCTTCTCTTCCGCTCGCTATCTACAAATGTGAAGGTGAATTCTCCATTTTTTTCAAATACATGAGTATATGTAGTTTCTCCATTTTCTATTGTTTCTGTTACTCCCTCTGTATTAGTAATTGTAATTTCAGTACTTGGATTTACAAGTCTTGCAATAACATTTTCGTTTGTCAATTCAATTGTACTATATGCTATACCAGCTGTTGGTCTAGGATTTATTGTTAAATCTTCATATAAATTAAAGGCTCTTGCTGCAAACCAATTTCCATTTGTTCTATCTGCAACAATTTTTATGTATTGTACTTCTTTTGGTGTTTCTATTTCAAAATTTTTAGTAAGTTCAATTGCCTGTTCATTCGTATTTGCTTGATATGGATATGTAAGATCTGTCTTATGTGATAAAATCTCCCAATTTTCACCATCTGTACTTCCATAGATTGTTCCCTCATAAATTCTTCCATTTCCACCGACCTGCAGGCACAAACTCTACGGCTGATATGTATGTTGGGTGATCTAATTTAATTGTTATATATCTCTCTTTATCTGTTCCATTCCAAGCAGAATGCCATCTTGTATTATAGTTTCCATCTATGGCATACACTGCACTTCCTCCATTATTAACAGCTTCTGTTGATACTGCATGTATACTTAGATGTGATACTGCTATATATGCTCTTGTTTTATCATCACTGTCTTTTGTAAAAGTAAATGTTTGACTATCACTTGCAAGTGTTGTTCCTGTTGCACAAACTCTTACTTCTATTTCTTTATCTCCTACTAGATTTGGAGAAACATTTTTATAATACCTCCATAAACTTTCTCCAACATAACGCCATTGCATATTTAGTGTTGCTCCAACAACTCTATTTTCTAAATCATTAGCAAATAAAGTTGCAGGGAGTCCTGATGGTTTTGTTATATCTATTTTATATACATTTTCATCATCATAGTTTGAACCAACAATATGTACATATATATCATTTTCTGCTGTTATCAAGTCTATTTCTTCTTGTGTTAAAGTTTGTTTATGATCACCTGACTGTGCAGATAATTCTGCTTCTTTCCAAGTTTGTTTACCATCTAAACTATAATCCCAACGTACGATAGTTCCTTGATATTTATCTGATAATACTATCTTTTCAGCATCTTCTCCATCAAATGAAAAACTAGCCAATCTTGTATCCATTTCCCCTAATAAGGCTGTCGCTGAAACTCTAGTTATATCTGGTTGCAAAACTTCTGTACCCTTATAATTTTTTGCTTCATTTAACATTTTTGTTTGTAATAGTGTAAGTTTAAAAGAGTATTCAGCGTCATTTCTTAATTTTGGAGCAACATAATTTGATAAATGGTACATTGCAAGTGGATAATGCCTTAAAGCTTCCATCATTTCTTTTTCTAATTTATAAAGTTCTTCTAGCGTTTTAGTATTATCTGCCACATATAATTTTGCAAGTCCAGCCCATGCATCTAAATTTATTGATTGAGCTTTTATAGCTTCTCTATATATTTCCTCTTGTTTTTCTTTATCTTCTTCATATAAATCTACTGTCATTAAAATTTCTTCCGCTTTTACAAAATTATTATAATCATTTAATGCTTCTTGTGCTAACACCATATATGTCATATTATATCCACTTGCATAATCTCTATTACTACTTACATAAGTTCTATCATTTCCCCATCCTAATGTCATTCTTTCGCCTTTTTCTGAATAAGCCCATCCTGATATGTTATTGTCAATTCCCCAGTATCCTTGTCCATTAGAATTTTTATTATAGTATAGAAGTGCTGCATGTCCTGGTTGTCCTATAACAGTTGATGCAATTGCATGTACGCCACGAATACAATGTCCTGATTTTGATATACCACCGCAAACTGCTCCTGTACCAAATTTATTTCTAAAGTTCATCCATAATTTATATATTAAATTTCCTCTTGATATTCCATAATTTGGTGTTCCTTTACCATCATCCCATAATACTTTTTTAACTGCATTTCCATTTTCATCTCTTATCACATTTCCATTCTCGTCTTTTTGTTCTACTGCAAATAAATTATTGAAATATTCATCATTTTCTGCAGAATAAAAAATTGGATTAGAATAGTTAGGACTTACATAGGCAATATAAGAGTGTGGAGTTAGCAATCCCCACGCACTACCTGGTGCTGCATCTATTTTAGATTGAGTATACTCATTTAACCATATAACTTCTTCATCATCGATTGCTGTAGATAAAACCCATCTCATTTCTTCTATATTATATGTTTCAAACCATGGTGTAATATCTACAGCATCTGTTGCTTTAAACATTCCGTTCTCATACATATATTTATAAAGTGCATAACGATTTACAGAATCTGACTGGTTTGTTTCAGAATTCTGCATCCATAGACCTACTCTTGCAGAGTGAGTTAGTGAAAGTGTTATTGCCATTCTTTTATATAAATTTCCTTTGGTTGTAGGCATATTAGATTTTTGCTTTGCTAATATTTCTTTACCAGCATCTGATATTTCTTCTTTGATTTCAAAGTCAGATTTGTATTCCTTAAGTAATCTTGTAAGTTCTTTTAGTGAATTGTAGTACCCCCCACTAGGTTGTCCTCCTAAAATGTAGTAACGTAAATTTTCTAAGTCATTCATAAGCCAATCTATTGTTTCATTATTTGCAGGATCTTCTTCTATAAATCTTTCTAAACCATAGTCTCCTATACTATCTACAAACTTTCTTTGTAGTACTAGTAATTCATATTTAGGATCTGATAAATCTTTATTTGGATAATTTTTAACTCTTTCATTATATTCGTCAATGCTTGGATGTGTTGGCTCCTTATCTTTATAATCATCTGTAATAAGCATTGGATCTATATATACAGCATGATCACTTGCATTTGAGCCATTATCATATGCTTGTAATCTAATGTATTTAGCTCCTCTAATATCTATTTTCATAAATACAGCATCTTCTCCTGGCATATATACCCTATCTGCATCACTTTTTAGTTCCCATGCATTTGTCCCTGTTGCCTGAAATGTATCTTCATCTCTTGTATAAATCCAAAATTTAACACCATTACCTGTTGTAGAAGTTTTGTTCATTCCGACATACATTGTTAGATAATGGTATTTTTCACTATATTCTCTTATATCATAATATACATTTGATGTAGCATGTGCCCATATACCATAATCAAATTCATAATATGCTCCTTCTCTTTTGACTGATAACTTTGCTCCATTAGTATCCACATTTTTTCTTAATTGACCCCATCCAGCTTTAGATTCTGGTCTCCAGTCTAAATCTGTGAGTCTAAGATATTCCCCTTCATTTGGATCAATTTGAGCTTCATTATTACTATATTCATCAGTATTTGCATATACTATATTTTTGTTATACACAATTGTAAGTATATATTGAATGCAAATCAAAAGTAATAGTATTGCACTTACTATAATTAATTTGTTTTTTATTATTTTTCTATTTTGCTTGCTCATATGTTTCTCCTTTTCTTATTATTGTCCTTTTATATTATAGCATCAATAACTCAAAATGTAAATCTTTAATGTTTATAAGTCTATTTTTTTACTTGCGGAACTTTATAATTCAAATAATATTAAAAAAATATTATATTTATGTTACAAATCTATTGTTTTTGTCAGGAAATGAAAAGGAACCCTACGCATAAGGTTCCTTTAGCTTGAAACAAATTTTATTTACTAATCTTTCATTTTTCTTCTTTTAACAAAAATTGCTATACCTATAATAACTAATATTATTACAAGACAAATTACACATATTGTTAAAACATTTTTTATTTTGTCATCTGATTTTGTTTCTTGTTTTACTGTTTCTTCTTCATTGTCAAATATATTAACTTCATTTGTTATAGTATTTTCTTCGTCTAATACATTTTCATCTATTGTATTTATCATATTATTTGTGTCTTCTGTATTACTTTCATCATTTGGTGCTGTGCTTGTTTCTGTCACTTTATTAGTAGTAGGTTTTTTATTTCCACTTGTGCTAGTATTTGGTTTACTTCCTTGATTACTACCTTGGCTTCCACCTTGATTTGAATTTCCGCCTTGATTCTGATTGTCATTTTTATCAGTTTCTTTAGCTTTTATAGAAATTGTTTTACTTGCACCACCAGTATCTTTATCTTCTTTTGCGTCTGAAACAGCTGCATTTTTTACTGCTATAGTTGTACTACCTGTCGCATTATCATTTACTTTAAATTTTAGTTTTAATACAGTTTCATTTGAAGTTGCAAATCCGTCATCTCTATCTGCCACAAATTTTCCGTTTGAATTATTATATGAAACAGACCAATTTCCTTCTCCACTTTTTCCTATATATGTTAATACATTTTTGTCATATTCCACTGTTCCACCAAAAATAATTACTCCATTATCACCTTGAATATTAGCAACCCCTATAGCTACTTCAAATTCCTGACCTTGTTTTACTTCTGAACTACATGTCATGCTTGTTTTGCAGCTAATCTTAGCATAAGTTTCTGGCAAGAAATTCATGCTAAGCACTAGTACTAATACTAAAATCCAGCTTATCTTTCTAATTTTTTCCATGGTTTCGCTCCTTTAATTTTAACTTAGGTTATTCTTATTTTATTTCCATTAGTCCAATTAGTACTAATTTTAATTGTGCTAAATCTGTTAGAGTTATTTGTCCATCTTCATTTATATCAGCTGCTTTTTTACTTGCTTCTGATAAAGTTATTTGCTTACTTTCAATATAGTGTAATTTTAATTGTGCTAGGTCTGTTAATGTAATTAATTCTTGTAAAGTTTCATTATAATTTCCATCAACATCTCCTGTTACTGATAAAACATATTCTAAGTTCCCTAATTTTAGTATTGTATTTGTTGTTATAATACTACTATCATTTAAAGTTTTTCCATCTTTTATAAATGTTAAATTTGTATTTGCTTTTACATTCTTCTTGAATTCAGCAATTGTTGTTTTTGGTATTATTCTTGTAATAAATCCTTTTTCTACTTTATATTCACTTGATGTAATTGTTGGAACTCTATCTGGTACATCAACTAAAATAGTAGTTTTTATATCTGCTCCACCAATATCTATTTTTGCATTACTTGCAAAAGCTTCTTCTATTCTTACTTCTAAATTAGAAGTAAGTTTATCACTATCTTTTACAGTAAATGTCATCTTCAAAATATCTTCTGGTGCATTTACTTTTCTATTATTATCTATTACAAATATTTTGCTTTCTGGATTGTATGCTTCTTCTAAGTTCCATCCATTTAGTCCTTCCATTTTAGTTAGTTCTAAAGAGTCATTATCATATATTAATTTACCACTAAAGTTTACTAAACCATCATTAACATTATTTAATTCAGTAATACTTGTAATTATTTCTATCTTATCTCCTGGTTTTAATTTCTGTTCTGTGCTCTTTTTCATACTTGCTGAAATACTTGCTATAGAAACTTCGCAAGATTTTTCAGTTACTTTGCTAACTGTACCAGTTGTAGTTGTGACTTTTAATGTATATGTTCCTGCGTGTTCTGATCCAATGTTTTTAATATTTAGTGTGCTATTTGTTTTTCCTTCTAGCTTTATTCCGTCTTTATACCATTGATATGTTTTTATTCCTATTGTTTCAGATACTTTTGTTTCAATTATTAAAGAACTATTAAGTCCAGCTAATGTTTCACTTGGCATTTCAATTGTTGGTGTTTCTGGTGTCATAGCTGCTACTGTTTGATTTTTAGCTGTTTCATCACTTGCAACTTGTTTAGCTACAAATGTTGCATTAACTATAGCATTTCCGTCTTTAATTTGATCATAGTCTACAGTAATTTGTTTTGTATCTCCTGTAGCACTTCTTGTTTTACTTAAGTCTACTACTTCTCCGCAAACAGTTAGAGTTTCAACTTGGTATCCTTCATCTGGTACAACATTTATTATAGCATTTTCTCCTTTATCAAGAGTTACCACACTACCTGCAACACTTCCTGGTTTACTTGCTGTTACAGATACTTTACCACAATCTTCTGCTGTTGCAATCAAAGATTTTTTAGTACTTTTATTTGTTCCATCATCTTTAACTACAGCTACCTCGAATGGGCTAAATGCATCACATGTTATTATTAATCCATATTGTGTTACAACACAATCTATTTCTTCAACACTTATTACATTTCCTTCACTATCTCTTGAAAAGTGGTATGCTTTAAAAGTTACTCCTTCACTTTCTGGTCCATATCCTTCTGGAAATCCAATTTTCATTGTTACTTTATGACCTGTTCCTATTACTACTGCTTTACATACTGTTAATGTTATATTATATGTTTCACTTTTTACTATTTCATCATTTGGGAATTTTTCATCTAACTTTTCTTCCATCTGTTCTTTTTGCGTTTTTGTTGTTTGTGTTGTTACAAGTGCAACTCTATGTCTTAACATTTCTTCAATTTTTGTTCCATTAGAAGTTGTCCAATCTTCTATAGAAAGGTCTTTATTCTCTATAAGTGTTGGTTTTCCATATACATTCCAAGCTCCTTTAGCAGCTTGTTTTGAAGGGCACTCTATGTCATTACTTGCTCCAAGATAAATTGGATTTGGTGCTTTTCCACTAGTTTCTCCTACTAATCCATCAATATATATATTGTATGAAACTGTGTCATCTGCATACATTTGGCTAAGTGCAAAATCAAATGTTACTGTATTAGTTTCTTCATCAAATACAACATTTTTCGCTGTAGCATATTTATCTCCTGTAACACCTGATCCTAAAATAGATTTACAGGTTATTCTAGCTGTAGGTGTTTTTCCTTCTTCCACAACCACCTTGCTACCCCATGTTGCTGTCACTTTATATGGCTTTGTACGTATTGGAATAGTAGTAGTTTGTGGTGGAGATTGTCTTACTATATATGGAGCTGGCTTATATGTGTAATTTTTATTATATATTCTTTCACTTCTAGCTATTAAAGCATTGTCATTTCCTTTATATATAAGAGAATCTATATTACCATTTTCTGGATACTTTTTATCTGTAATAGCAAATTCAAGATATTTAGATGGTCCAGTTATAAAAGTAGAAGTTTTTCCATCTTCACTATTTCCAAATGCCATTCCTCCTGGCACCATATATACCCATTTTGCATCAGTATCTTCTTCTGAATCAAGCCATCTTGCAAGTACATATATTCCTTGCTTATTTGCTGTTTGTACTGACATTCCTCTATAGCTAAGAGTAACCTCTAATGATGTTACTGTTTCACCATTATCTGTTTCTTCACGATCTCTTGTTGCTATTTTGAATCCATCTGTGTTTTCACTTACATATGATCCAAAATTCTCTTCCTCTAATATAGGATATTCAAATTCATATTCTCCTGCTGCTTCTATTATTGGATTTTCAAAATGTCTTTCTCTAATAGCTATTTCACCTACAAGTAAATATTCTTCGTTTTCAAATCCATCTAGCCCATAATTTTCTCCACCTGCAAGATTCTCTTTAAATTTTGTATATGTTGCATATTCTTCTGCTTCAGCTATTACTGTCGCTGGGTCATCTTGAGTACAGTCTACTGCATACCATTTTCCTGAAGATGTTCTAGAAGTTACTTCATCTATTCTAACATAATTCCACATATGTTCTACTGCAACTTCACCTGAATACTTATGAAGACCTTGTACTAATATACAAGTTATTCCTAGTCTATCCATTACTACCTTAAATGCTCTTGCATATCCTTCACATACACCTTGTCTTTTTATAAGAACCCCATATGGTGTTCCTAAAAATCCTTGGTTACCATTATAGCATTCATTTTCATATCTGTATGATACTTTGTTTATTATTTCATCATGAACATATTTAATTTTTTCTCTTACAGTATCTTTTTGCTCTGCACCATCTTTAATCTCATTTACTCTATTTTCAAAAACTTGTATAGCATTATCTACTTCTTCTTTTGTTTCAAATCCTTCTGTATAGTAGTTTTCATATCTTCCTGAGCCAATATTTATATGATATCCATCTATACTTTGTGTTACTCTAAGACTAAGACGTGAAAAGTTTACATAGAATACTTCTGGGTAGTCTGCATAAAAGGCATATCTTGCTGCATTCATTCCATCTGATAATGTCTTATCTCCTTTTACATAATTTTTAAGTTCATCTTGTGTAATAATATTGTTTACTGAAAGGTCTCGGCTTGCTGTTCCCGTTTTTAACTCTTCATTTATATACATGTCATATATTGCATCATAAAATCTAACTGCTGCCTTAGAAACATTATCTTTTGAATCTTTAGCATTTTCTACAAGTTGATTATAATGAAATCTATCACTTGTATCAGTTTTACTTTCATTTACTGCATATACAAAATTATTAAATGGGAGCAAACTAAGCTCTGACATTAAAAGTAAAATTAGTAATATGCTAGATACTAATTTTTTTGTTTTCATAAGTTTTCCTCTCTTTCTTTTTTTGTTTTGTATACATATTAAATTATAACATATAACTAATTTTACTTTCAACATTTTTCGCCAATATTCTTTACATTTTTTATTTCCAATATTTGCTAAATTTCACACATGACATTTCCTCCCTTTTCTGCCTTTATTCCCTGTTTTGGCGTCTGATTTTTAATAGTAATTTTTGTTTTATCAATTCCTTCTTCACTTTCTACATTTAATTTAAGAACTAATCCTACTTCTTCTAATACTTTTTTTGCATCTTTTATTGTCATTCCAGTTACATTTGGAATCTTTACTTCTTCTTTTTTCTCTTCTTCCTTTTTTACTTCCATATATGGAAGTACTTCATTAAGTATCTTTCCACCAGTAGGTGCTGCAACAGCTCCTCCTTGGTGTCCACCTTCTCCTGTTGGGTTATATAAAACGACTAGTATTACAAGCTCAGGATCATCTGTTGGGCAGACTCCCATAAATGATGTAATATATTTATTTGTTTTTACTCCGGTCTTCTGATGTTCCAGTTTTTCCTCCAATCATATATCCTTCTACTTTTGCATTTTTTCCTGTCCCTTCTGCCACAACAGAACGCATCATATCTCTTACTTTACTTGCTGTTTCTTCTGTTATTGTTTTACTTTTAATTATAGATTCTACCTCTTTTCTTTCACCCGTTTCTGAATCTATAACTGCTGTTACAAATCTTGGCTGTATTAATTTTCCTCCGTTAGCTATACTAGATACAGCTGTCACTAATTGTATTGGAGTTATCTCAAATCTCTGTCCAAATGATAATGTTGCAAGCTCTACTGGACCTACTTTTTCCTCTGCTAAAAATATACTATTTGCTTCTCCGTGGAAGATCTATACCTGTTCTATCCAAAAGTCCAAATCTTCTTAAATAATCATAATATTTTTTTACTCCTATTTTTTGTCCTAATCCTATAAATACAGGATTACAAGAATTCATAAGTGCATTTCTTAAAGTCTGTGCTCCATGTGGTCTATAATATCTCCAACATTTTATACGTGTGCCTGCAATTTCAATTGAACCTGTACATGAGAATTCCCCTTCATTATCTGTACCTGTTACAATGCCTTCTTCGAGAGCCGCAGATGTTGTTATAAGCTTAAAAGTTGAACCTGGTTCATATGTATCAGCAATTGCTTTATTTCTCCACATTTTTTGTAAGTTAATATTTTTATCAGCACTTGAAAGTGTACTCCATGTGCCCGAAAGTTCTTCATTGTTTATTGTAAAAGGATCATTCAAGTCGTATTCTGGATATGTTACCATTGCAAGTATATTTCCTGTGTCAGGTTCCATTATGATTACTACTCCACCTTCTTCACATTTGTTATCTATACATGCCTCTTCTAAATATTTAGTTGCAACCGCTTGTATATTTGCATCTATACTAAGTATTACACTATCACCATTTATAGCTTTAACATAACCTTCTTCTCCATTTCCTATAATACCTCCTTTTGCATCTATTTTACGTTCTATTTTCCCTTTTTGTCCACTTAATATCTCATCATATTTTGCCTCTATTCCGTCTAGTCCTTGATTGTCGGAACCAGTAAATCCTATAATATGTGAAGCTAAATTCCCATAAGGATAATATCTTTTTGTATCTTCATCTATGTTTATTCCACTCACAATTCCTGTATCTTTCATCCATTTTCTAAGTTCATCTGTTTTTTCTTTATCTACTTTTTTGACTACTGTTTCAATTGATGTTTTTCTACTAACTCTTTTTAATACTGTTTCATAGTCAAGTTCAAATATATTTGATAGGGCTTTAGCTACAGCTTCTTTGTTTTCTTTAGAAATATTTGTTGGATTTACTGTAACTGTTTCCACACTTGCACTCATACCTAAGACTTCTCCATTTCTGTCATATATCGTGCCACGATTTGGATTTATAGTTCTATCTAATGTTTGCTGAACATATGCCATAGTTTGTAATTCGTCTCCTTGGACAAATTGTAAATATCCTATTCTAATTATTAATAATAAAAATATTAGCGTAATTACTATTAACATATTTCTCATTCTCTTTTTTCTTGTGATATTTGTCAATTCTTCCACCAAACCTTTCTAAATATTATTTCTTCTGTCCTGTTGGTGGAGTAATATATATAAATTATCTTGTTCCTTGTTGTTCGTCTCGCAGAACCTGTAAAGACTAATGTGTAAATTTGCTAAACGCAAACTAAAATGTCTAACAGGTTCTAAGCTCGCTCCTAGCTACGCGTCACTGCGAAAATTTATATATATTACTCCGCCACGGACCTTAAAACATAAAATCCATTTAATATTATCTACAATTTAAGTATATTTAGAAAGATTAGTAATATGAATATAAAAAACAAACGGACCCCAAGAATTCTCTCGGGGTCCGTCTAGTTTGTTAAAAGAGATTAATGGATAATTACCGGCACATCAAGTCCAATGTTGTAGAAAATATATTCTGCAATTTCATCTGGTAAGTTGATACAACCATCAGATCCATTGTACTTATAAATAGTGCCTCCAAAAGCGCCATATCTCCAAGGTGCATCGTGAAATCCAATTTCATTTCCTGATACAAGTGGCATCCAATAATCAGATACATGTCCGTATCCGAAATTCCAATTTGTGCACTTATACCAAATGTAGTAGACACCAACTGGAGTATCCTTTCCTGTCGCCACATCACCAGTCACACAGTCACCAATCTTTGTAAGAACACCATTTTCATAGACTCGCACCTTTTGATTTTCCTTATCAACTTCTACATAGGTGCTGTGCCTATCCATTCTGTTAAACCTTGAATAGATAGGTTCTCTTTCATAGCTTCCACCTGTTGCAAGTTCTTCCTTGATTTTCACAAGCTCTGCATCAATGTCAACAGTATCTCTGTTCTCGCCAAAGACTGGCACAGAAATTATCTTACCTTCGACTGTGCTAAATTCCATGCTGGTACAAAGAGACCTTACTGTTTTGTTTAGGCTCTTCAGGAAGTTAGGAAGTTCTCCATCAATATCCATATAGTATTCACCGTTTTCATCCTGCTTAAGCCAGTCTTTCATAACAGAATAATTCAAGTACTCCTCATTTCCATCTCTTAAAGTAAACTTGATTTCTGTCTTTAGAACAGTGTTTACGCTTTCCAGCTTGGAAACCAGCTCTGGATCATCTGAGAATCGTTCTACTCCCTTGTCGGTGATGAGCACAAAGAAAATTCGGTCACTTCCGCACATCAGTTCCTCAGTCACAAACTTGCAGGCTTGTTCAAAATCAATCATGTTTCCGATTACTTCTGGAACGATTTCCATAAAGCCATCTTCACCAAGTCTCAGATATGCATCCTTGCCTTCTCGCATATTTTCAGCTTTCATTTCCTCTAAACTTCTAAGAAACTTCTGCACATATGCTTCATCCACTTTAAGTGATGTTTCACTTAAAGTAAAATCCTTTGTGCCTTCGTTCCTTTGAACTTCCAGGAAACTTTCAAGCTCGCTTGTTCCATTCACATACCGTCCTATTTCTTGCCAGGAAGCGCTTATGGTATTGCCATTTGTAAAACTTAGTTCTACTTCTTTTTCCTCAATCCTTTCCTTCGCTTCTTCTACTGTGAGATCTGAGCAGTCCACTCCTTGGATAAGTGTCCCTTCCTCGAAGTGAGTTCGGTGATATTCCTTGTCCTGCATAATCTGTACAGCACAAAACGCTGTAAGTACTGCTACGCAGGCAAGGACTACAGAAAGTCCTGCTATCACCCAGCCTCTCCTTCTCTTCCGGGTTTGTTCTTCCATTTTCTGTCTCCCTTCTAAAACTTCGCTACTTTGGTTAGTTCTCTATAAGTAGCTTTTTCAAATGGAGGTAAACCTACCATTTCATTCTATATTATACTACAATTTACATAAAATGTAAAGCATGGCAAAAAAAATAGCTTTTAGATGGATAATGATTTAATCATCGTTTATGACATCATCTATCTTTAATCATCTAAAAGCTATTTTTTAAGTATGTGTAAACAAATAGTTTATTCCTCCATTTGCTACAGCAGTTAATCCAAGCATTATAACTCCTGCTGTAAATACACCTGCTACTATTACAGGTACTGCCTTCTTAGCTGGAAGGTCTAAAAAGTTTGCAATTAGTGACCCCATCCATGCACCTGTTCCAGGAAGTGGTATTGCAACAAATAAGAAAACTCCTAAAAGAGTAGCTTTTTGTAGTTTTGTACTTTCTGCAATTTTTCTTGTTGCTTTTTCTGTTGCCCAATCTATAATTTTCTTAAGTATTTTTATTTTCCCTAACAAATCAAATATTGGTCTTATAAATTTTACTATAAAATATACTGGAAGAATGTTTCCTATAAAGCTTATTGCAAAAGCTTCAAAATACGAAAGATGAAATGTAAGCACTCCAATTGGTATTGCTCCCCTTAGTTCTATTATTGGAATCATACTTACGATAAATGTGACTAAATATCCTACTAACATCTTTTTATCTCCTTTTCTAAAACTTCTTTACTTACTTGCCCTTCTCTTAAAATATTTATTTTATCTCCTTCTAGGCTTATAATTGTTGATGGAATACCATTTTTTAAATTTCCTCCATCTACTATAGCCTTCACATTGTCCTTAAATTTAAAAACAGCATCTTCTCCATTTATAACTTCTTTTTCACCTGCTAAATTACAACTAGTTGCAACTATCGGGTTATCTAGATAGTCTATTAACTCTAAAAGCATTTTATGATTTGGCATTCTTACTCCTACTGTATTTAATCCTGATGTTACAATATCTGGTATAATTCCCTTTTTCTGAAAAATAATTGTAAGACTACCGGGAAAAAACTTGTTTATAATTTTTTCTTCACATTTAGAAATCTCTTTTACTACCCTTTTTATCATTTTCTTGTTAGAAACAAGTATATTTAAAGGTTTTGACATTTTTCTTTTTTTTAGTTCATATATTTTTTTTACTGCATCTTCATTTGTACTATCTGAAACTATTCCATAAACAGTATCAGTCGGTAAAATTAAAATCTCACCTGATTTTATTATGTTTGCAATTTTTATTATATCTTCTTTTGTATATCCATTTTTTATATCTATATACTCCATATCTATTCCAATTTTATTGTTATTATGCTACCTTGTTCTACTGTTTCTCCCTCTCCTTTATCTTGTTTTTTTACTTTTCCACTTCCTGTATAAGAAATATTTAAGTTCTTTTTAGCAAGCTCTTCTTTTGCTTCTTTAAGAGTCATTCCGTATTAAGTTTGGCACTGCAACTGATGTTCTTACACTATTTTCTTCTGTATATAACACAATTGTTGCACCTTCTTGTACATTACTTTCTTTTGCTGGTACTTGTTCTTTAACTAATACTGAATTACTATTTTCTGTTTCTTCACATACAACTTTATATCTTAAATTCTCTAAAGTTTTTTTAGCTTCTGTTAATGTCTTATTTGTAACATCTGGTACTTTTGTAGTCTTTTGTGCTACACTAGTTACACTACTTGTATCAGATTTCTCTGATGCAATTCCCATATATGGTAATACATCTGTTAGTATCTTAGAAAGTATTGGTGCTGATATTCTACTACCATATGGATTTTCTGTTGCAGGGTTATATATAACAACTAATCCTACAACTTCCGGATCATCTGCTGGTGCAATTGCTAAATATGAAACTGCATATCCTTCTTCTGGTTTAGTTATTGATGGTTCTGATGTTCCTGTTTTTCCTCCAATTGAATATCCTGCGACTGTTCCATATACATTTTCTCTTTTTTCTACTGCTGTTTTCATCATATCTCTTAATTTCTTAGCAGTTTCTTCTGATATTACTCTTCTTACTTCTGTTTTTTCTACTTCTTCTGCTAGTCCTGTATCAGTATTTACAACCTTTTTTACTACTCTAGGTTTTATCAATGTACCATCATTTGCTATAGCTGATACTGCTGTAATTAATTGTAAAGGTGTTATTTCAAATCTTTGCCCAAATGATGTTACTGCACGTTCTATTGGTCCAACTTTTTCTAATTCATGAAATCTACTTGCACTTTCTCCTGTAATTTCAACACCTGTTCTTTCAAATAATCCAAATGCATCAAAGTACTTATATAGTTTTGTTGCTCCTATTCTCTCTCCTAATTGTATAAATGCGGCATTGCATGAATTTCTAAGTGCAGTTCTTAAACTTTGATTTCCATGTACTTCATTTCCTGCACAAGCTATTGGTCTCTCATCTGCTATTTTTGTAGAACCTTCACAGTGAAAATCATTTGCAATATCTGTTCCTGTTATCTCCTCTTCTAATGCTACTGCTGATACAATTAGTTTAAAAGTAGAGCCTGGTTCATAAGTTCTTGAATAATTTCTATCTGCCCACATATTGTTTAATTTAGCTGTCCTATCTTCTTTTGAATATGTATCCCATTTTTCTTTATCTTCTTCTATATTTATGGTAAACGGTTCATTTAAGTTATAATCTGGGTATGTAGACATTGCAAGAATATTACCAGTCTTAGGATCCATTAAAATTGCAGATCCTGCTGTTGCCCCATTCTTTTCCACCCCTTCTTTTAGATAGTCTTCTACTATTTTTTGAATGTTTACATCTATTGTAAGATAAAGATCGGATCCATTTTGTGCTTCTATATATTGCTCACTATTATCAGATATCTGACTTCCGTCAACATTTGTCGCTGTCACAATCTTCCCATGAGTTCCTTGTAAAACTGAATTCCATTTATGTTCTATTCCAAAAAGTCCTTGTGAATCTGTTCCAGTAAATCCTAACAAATGTGAAGCAAGATTATTATAAGGATAATATCTCTTTGTGTCTGCATCTATATTGATACCTTCTTTTATCTCATTTTCTTTCATCCAATTTTGTAGCTTGTCTACTAACTCTTTTTCGACCTTTTTAATTATTGTTTCTGTTGTTTTTTTGCTTTGAACTTGAGCAAGTACAGTTTCATAATCAATCTCAAATATTTCAGATAAACCTTTTGCAACTAGTCTTTGTTTCTCTAAAGTTTTTTTCTTTGCCTCACTTGGATCATCGTCTTTTTCAATAAACTTTTCAGGATTAATTGTTATTGTATCCACTTCTGCACTTATTGCTAAAGCTTTTCCATTTGTATCATATATTCTTCCTCTCTTAGGACTTATTATTTTATTTAATGTCTGCTGTCTAGATGCAGCTTCTTTTAATTCTGCACCTTGAACAAACTGTATCCAGCCAATCCTTGTGACAAGTAGTGCAAAAATAATCATCATTACTTTCTTTGCTGCATTTAGCCTATGTGAGGGTACAGGTCCATCTATTACTTTCTTTTTATTTTTTCTTCTATTTTTATCCAAATTGTTTTCACCAAAAGTATTGTATATTAAATGAATGTAAAAATCAAGTAGGTAATATGGAATATCAGAGATATTTTAGCATTTCTTCGAAGTTGCGGGCGATTAGAAATCGCCCCTACATCTCTTGGGAGAGACTTTGTAGCATTTATTATATTTTAGGAAATTACCTTGATTTTAAATTAAGGAAATCTCAAATTATATTAAACAAAAAATAGGCAGAAGGTTTATATTTCCTCCCGCCTGATATGAGAAATCACTTCTTTTCTTCCTTTTCAGCTGTAGCACCAAAAACCACATGCGTTCCAAACAGATTATTTAAATAAAATATCACTCTCTCTTTATTTTAAATACAATAACAGTCATATCATCTTTTGCCTTGCCTACACCGTTATCTATTGATTGTGCAAGTAATATATTTGCAATTTTTTGCACGTTATCTGTTTCAATTTCTTCTAGTAAATTTTTTACCCACACTTCCTTATTTTCATATTCTATGTTTGACTCTAAAATTCCATCTGAACACATTATCACTATATCGCCATCTTCTAAATCTTTGTCATATACAACTAAATCTACCTCATCAAGTATTCCGTGCTGGAAGTGAAACTGATTTTACTACATTTACATCTTTTTTATTTTTAATAAAAGTTGGGCATGCTCCATTTTTCATGAATTCCATATTTCCAGAAAAAAGATCAAGTATCGCTACATCTAATGTTGCATAACTATCTTCTTTTGAATTTATATACATACTACTATTTATTAATTCCATTGATGTATCTTTATCAAAACCACTGCTTAACATTCTATTTAACATTTTTATTGCTGTTCCGCTAGATTTTTTGGCTTCTGGTCCGCTTCCCATTCCATCACTTATTGCAATTAAGTATTTGCCATCATCTAGTCTTGTTTGCACATTAGAATCCCCTGATACCATCATTCCATCTTTTTTAGCGGCCGCTAGTCCTATTTGAATATTAAACTTGTCCCTTGACATATATATTTGTTTACATATATTTTGTCCTTCTTTTAAGCTACATTCTTCTTTTTGTAAAATTATATCACTTCTTAAAGTTTTTGATAGCATTACTTCTATTTCTTCTGTTTTGCATTCTCCTACTTCTTTGCATGCTTTTGTATACACATGTACAATATATTTACCATTTCTATATTTTTCAATGTTCAAGTCTATAATTTCTATGTCTTTTTGCCCACATAAAATTCGTATTTCTTTTCTTTCTTCTTCAAAATCATCTTTTCCTATATTTATCGATTTTGCAACATCTGTAATTGCCCTTGACACTCCATCTAACTGGCTTGAAATTACTTTTTTACTGGTTTTCATTTTTTGTTTCCAAAGGTTATTTACTTTTCCTATTTTATATGTATCATTTATTAATCTTACAATTTTATTTACATCTTCTTCTATTTTTAGATTTGTATCAAAATCCTCAAATCCTAAAATATATTCATTTCTGTCTTCCAATATTTTTATAATATCTTCTTTTGATATATTATTTTTATCTACTAATATATCAAAAATCTCACTTGTTAGTCCATTTTCTTCATCAATTAGTTCATCATGCAATATATTTTCTTGCATAGTTTCTAATTTCTCTTCTAAATTTTCTATAAAAGCTTTTTTGTTTTCTTCTCCTTCTGGTTTAATGCTTTCTTCTTTATAATTTCTAGACATTTCATTTATCGTTTCTGATACAGTATTTAGCTTATATATCATATTAGTATTATTTTCTAAATTATAAGTTCCACCGTACTGGTAAATATAAATCTTTTCCAAAAAATTCTTCTATATTTATTTGTATACTTTTTGGCACAAGCAAAAGTCCAAGTGATGCAACTACTATTTCTTTTAAATATATTATTTCAGTAGTATTTCCGCTAGAAACATATGAAAGCAATACATTTCCTGCGACAAATCCTAATATTACTCCGATTTTTCCAAATCTACTTAAAAATCCTGCTATCATTCCGTGAAACCGCAAAAGATGCAACTAAAATTTGCTCGCTCCCACCAATTACTCCAAGCACTGCTCCTATTGTAATTCCACTAGTCCCACCGGATTAATATTCCTTTTTTCCAGCCTAAAATTAGTACTATTAATATACATAGTACAGTTTTTATTTCAAATCCGAAAATCTGGAAACCTCTAAAAGCTGTAGCTGAAATTGCGAGCATTAAACTTGCTCCTACAACTTCTTCTACTGTGAATGCCTTTGTAATTCCATATTCACTAATTGCAATTAATGAGTTTGAAAATATTTTATAGAATATATATGTAGTAACTGCTGTAACTACACCTAAAAACATATCATAAAGTAAAAATCCTTTAAATAATATTTGAACAGCTTGTACTAATATTACACTCATAATCACATATTTTCCAAGTTTTCTTCTCTCACTTTTATATTCTTCTTCATACCAAGGCTTGAATAATAAGCACATTCCCATAAATATAAGTGAAGTTAATACATATGTAAGAGTCCCACCTAGTCCTATTCCGAATTAGGCTTCCGAATTAATGAAAATATAAATACAACACCAGCTGCAAGTCCATTTGAAAGACTCGCTGCAAAGATAGCTAATCCAAATGGTGCCATGCCGTTTATTGTACTAACTGTGGATAACATAAATGATATAATATATACAAATATATTTTGTTTTGTAAATAGTTTTGTAAAAATTTCTTTCAGATTTATATTTTCTTGTTTTTTATTTTCTTCTATTACATTTTCTTGTTTTTCTTCCTCTGCTATATTTTGAAACATCCTTACCACCTTCTAACTTTTTTTGCTTCTTTCATCTAAGTATACAAGCTTTACTTTAAAATGTTTGTCATATTTAGGAGCCCCACAAAAAAAGTTTTTTACATTTTGTGATATATAAATTTATTTTTATTTTTTATAAAACAAATTTCGAGTATAATTTTATAATATTTTGTCGTATTTTTCAAGGAATTTAATTAATATTTATTCATTTATTATTAATATTTATTAATTAAATCACTCCTTCAAAAACTGTTTTAGCAGGCCCTGTCATGTACACATTTCCATCCCATTTAATTTTTAAGTCCCCACCTAGTAATTTTATAGTTATATCTTCTTTTTCGTTTACAAGCCCATTTAACGTGCATGCAACACATGTAGCTGAAGCTCCTGTTCCACATGCAAGTGTCTCACCTGCGCCTCTCTCCCAGACTCTCATTTTTACAGTATTTTTGTCTAGTATCTCTATAAACTCTACATTTGTTTTCTTTGGGAAATGACTGTCCACCTCTAGTATCTCTCCATATTTTTGTATATTAAAATTATCTACATCATCTATAATTGTTATAGCATGTGGATTTCCCATTGATACACATGTAAAAGCAAATTCTCTATCTAAAGCTTTTATTTTTAAATTCTTTACTGTCTTTTCTTCTGAGATTACAGGTATTTCTTTTGCTTCAAGTACAGGTTTTCCCATATCTACAGTTACTCTTTCTACTCTTTCATCTTCTCCTATATGAAGTTTCAAGTTTTTCACACCTGCTAATGTTTCTATTCTTAATTCTTTTTTATTTGATAATCCTTTATCATATATAAATTTTCCAACGCATCTTATTCCATTTCCACACATTTCCGCTTCTGAGCCATCACTATTAAACATTCTCATTCTGAAGTCTGCTTTTTCACTTCTGCAAATTAGAATAATTCCGTCTCCTCCTACTCCAAAATGCCTATCACTTATAAAATTAGCTAGGCTTATTATATGTGTAATTTCTTCTTCACTCATCTTGCTTGCATCTATATACACATAGTCATTTCCTAGTCCTTCCATTTTTGTAAATTTTATCATATTTTCCACCTCTATTTAGGTATATTTATTCCTCGAAAACTATATTTATACTTTTCTTTGATTATTTTATCATAAATTTAGTTTGATTGGAAGAGGTAAAAAAAGAATCTCCTAAACTTTAAGAAATTCTTTCTTGATTTATTAACAATAAAATTTAATATCTGTAATTTTATAATATTCCTTCCATTTTGATAATATTAAAAAGTAATGTCTTGAAATTATATCCATTAATTTGTTTAAGTCATTTTCTGGAATTTTACTATTATTATTAGCTAAAATACATCCTCCACTTTTTGTAAGCCATATCTTTGTTGAATATGCCTTTGGATTGCCTTTGGAAATGTGTATATGAATTGGTTCATTATTCTCATTTGACCAAAAATATATCTTATAACCGATTACTTTCAAAAATACTAGGCAAATTTTATTCCTCCTTTTTTTGAATATTTATAAAATAAATCTGCACTATTTTCAACTATTTTTTTAAACTCCTCAATTTCCTTTTCTGTATAACTTCCTTCCCATATAGTTACTTCATAATTTGGTAATTTAATTCTAACTGAGTCAAACCCTTCTTCGGTTGGTCTTTCAAAATGTACATCAATACATTCTTCTCCGTCAGCTCCTATATATATATCCGAAAATACAACTTCTGTACCATCAGAATATTTTACATATGGGTACATCATAAAATCCACTCTCCTTGCACTCGTCTTATATATTTATTATATTAATATTTTAACATATGATTAAGAAAAAAACAATCTTTTGTTACATTTCAATTGAATTTTTGTTGTAACTTTTTTAGTTTTGTGGTATGATACTATTATATTTTCTAAATTTAAAAAGGAGGCGATTTTTATGTGGATAGCAATCGCAGTTGTTGCCATCATTATCCTTTGGGTAATTTTTTCTTACAATGGATTAGTTAGAAAAAAATTCAGAGCTGAAAATGCTTGGGGACAAATTGATGTACAACTTCAAAGAAGATTTGATTTAATCCCTAACTTAGTAAACTCAGTTAAGGGTTATATGGAACATGAAAAAGATGTTTTAACTAAAGTTACTGAACTTAGAACAGCTTGGGCTGGTGCTAGTAGTGTTCACGAAAAGGTAGAACTTGACAATCAGCTTACTGGTGCTTTAAAAACTATTATGGCTGTTTCTGAAAATTATCCAGATTTAAAAGCTAATCAAAACTTTTCAGAACTACAAGAAGAGTTAAGAAATACAGAAAATAAAATTTCTTATTCAAGACAATTTTATAATGATAGTGTAACAATGTATAATACTGCTCTTTCTGTATTCCCTACAAATCTAATAGCATCTATGTTTGGTTTTAAACCACAAACACTATTCGTTGTAACTGACGAAGAAACTAGAAAAAATGTTAAAGTAGATTTTGGAAAATAGTAAGATAAAGCTAGCAAGAATACCCAAAGCAAGGTTATTTTAGCTAGCTTTTACTTAAACTTAAACAAGGAGGTGGCTTTATGTACGAAGATATTCGTTCTAATAAAATTAGATCTGGTTTTATAATTTCGGTTTTTATAATTGTTATTACATTAATTGTTTATTATATATGCATGGCATTCGATTTAGGAATTGTATCTATTGTTATTGCACTTATATTCTCATGTGTATCTGCTTTTGCTTCATACTATAATAGTGATAAAATTGTCTTAGCGATGTCAAAAGCTAGACCTGCCACAAAAGCAGAAAATCAAAAATTAGTAAATATTTTAGATGCACTTGTTGTATCTTCTGGTATTCGGTGTAACACCTAAGCTATATGTTATAGATGATAGTCAGCCTAATGCATTTGCAACTGGCCGTGACCCAGAGCATTCTGTGATTTGTGTTACAACTGGACTACTTGATAAGCTTGATTACTACGAGCTTGAAGGTGTTATTGGGCATGAACTTGCACATATTGCAAATTATGATATAAGGCTTTCAGCAGTTGTAACTGTAATGGTTGGATTTGTTGTAATGCTTTCTGATATATTTACTAGAAGTTTCTTCTATGGTGGAAGAAGAAGTTCAGATAGTGATGATAGCCGTGGGAATGCAATATTCATGCTTATAGGACTTGTATTTTTAATCCTTGCTCCAATTTTTGGTAAACTTATACAACTTTCATTTTCTAGACGTAGAGAATTTTTGGCAGATGCTACATCAGCTAAATACACAAGAAATCCTGATGGATTAATTTCAGCACTAGTAAAAATATCTGCTGACCCAAATGAACTTAGATCTGCTAATAAATCTACTGCTCATATGTATATTGCATCACCATTTAAAGATAAAAAGATTCAAAAATCTAGTATTTGGTCTACACACCCAAGCTTAGATGAAAGAGTCGATGCATTAAGGAATTTAAAATAAAGAGGGCATCCCTCTTTATTTTAAATTATATATTCTCTTTCCATTTTCATATGTTATTTTTGCAATTTCTTCCAATGATTTTCCCTTTACATTTGCAATTTTTTCTGCAATATATTTTACATTTCTTGAGTCATTTCTCTTTCCTCTATTTGGTTCTGGGCTTAAGTATGGAGAATCTGTTTCGATTAAGATTTTATCATCCGGTACCATATTTATAATTTCATCTGCATTTTTTGAGTTTTTAAATGTTATTGTTCCTGCAAAAGAAATATAAAATCCTACATCAAGTCCTGCTTTTACTAAGTCTTTATTTAATGGGCAGCAATGTAAAATCCCACTCTTTTCTTTCTTTATATCTCCTTTTAATATTTCTATTGTATCCATTATAGCATCCCTTGAATGCACACAAATTGGAAGACCTAACCTATCTGCAAGTTTTATTTGTTCTATAAATGCATATTTCTGAAGCTCTTTCGTATCCTTTTCCCAATAATAATCAAGTCCTATTTCTCCTACCCCAACTACTTTTTTGTGTTTTGCAAGCTCTTCTACTTCTTTAATTTGCCTATCTATTTCTTCTATGGTTTTCCCTATTTCACATGGGTGCACTCCGGCATGCTGAATATATATGGTCGTATTTTTCGGCAAGCTTTATTGCTTTTTTTGAATTTTCTACATTGTCACCTAAAGTTACAGCTAGCGTAACGCCAGCTGTAAAAATTTCTTTTATAACTTCGTCTCTATCTTCATCAAACTTCTCATCAAAATAATGTGAATGCGTGTCAAATAGCTCCATCGTCTTTTATCATTCCTCTCAAAAATCCAAATTAAAAGTTGGAAAAAGAATTAGTATATTGCTAGGCGTGTGAGGTAAATATTCCATGAGGTGTGCTCTTGCACATTGAATGGAAATTTACCGAACAACAACGACGCAAGATGCTGATTATCTTTCCAACTTACCAAATAGCAACTACAGTAGCCACAGCATACTCCTTACAATGAGACAAACTAATCTCAATGTTTTTTATGCCTTTTATTTTATCTGTCAAAAAATGTACTTCTGGTCTTCCATTTTCATCATTTAGAATTTCTACATCTGTCCAAGATATTTCAAATTTATTATTTAGTCTATTTGATATCGCTTTAAATATAGCCTCTTTTGCAGCAAATCTCACAGCATAATGTTGATATTTTACAATGCCTTTGCTTTCTGAATATTCTATTTCTTTATTTGTAAAGATTCTATTTAATGCTTTGTCATTTTCTTCTTCTATTAGTGCTTTAATCCTAGATATTTCTATTATGTCTGTACCACATGTTACATTCATTTTTGCATTCATTCCTTACTTTAATTTATATAAATTGATAAAGTTGACAACATTTGTAACTATTGATGCTGCAAGCAAAACTAAAACTGCTCTATTAAGTATATCACTATTTTTCATTTTAAAATTTTTATAAGTTACATCATATTGTTCTTTTGCTGTTTCATATAGTTTCTTTAGTTCCAATACTTCTTTAATTTCTGTAGACAAAAGAGTTCCATTATCAACTGCTGTGATTTCATGAACCCAAACGTCATTTGTAAACTCTACAAATTCTTTTCTTGCTTTTACTTGCCTTATTGGTTTATCAAAATCATTTAAAATCTTCTTAAAGTATAACTTTTGATATAACAAGCATATATATGTATAAAGATATTCATTTTCAAATTCAAATGGTAAATTTGTATAATTTACTGTACTTATACTAGATGTTATTAAATTTATTCCAGAACTACTTACTCCTAATTTTATATACTTTCCAAAATTTACAGTCTTTAGTCTTTCATTATTAAAGCTTGAATTAAATTCACTATTTAAAACGTTAGCAAATTTAAAGTATTCTTTCTCTATTTCAGAAAATTGCTTACTTTCATTCCAATATTCTTGGTCTATACAAACATATGAATATGTTAAAAATCTATTTATATCCACATCAATTTTCTTTGCTTCATCCATACTTCCTGTTATTTCTCTTATTATTTCTGAAAGCTTCTTTATATCTCCAAATGTACTTGTTTGTATTCTTATATTATTATATCCATCATTTGATACTTCTGAATTTATATCTCTAAATTTTACATTAAAATTAAGTAAATCTGAAAATTTGTCTGTATCTTCTATGCTTGTCTTAAGTAATAAAAAGCATATTCCTGTTTTAAAACATAAAATCTCCATTTTATGAATTTTAAAAAATATTCCATCTTCTCCAGCAGTTTTTGCTTGTGCATCTAATCCTATATTATATTCAAAAATAGCACATGGGCTAGACTTAAATACATTTTCTCTAAGTTTCTCGTCTAAACGACTTCTATATGTATTATTTAGTTTTCCAATATTGAAACTTTTAAACATATAATCTCTCATTGTTGGTAAAAAATATTTATAAATACTTAAATCCTTTTCTCTTTCGAAAAACTTTGGTGTACATTTTTCATTTTTTAAAAGATTCTGTATATACTTATTATAGCTATTTTCTTTAATTATATATGGATATATAAAATAACTATAATGGTATTTCATCTTTAGTTCCATTAATATCATCCTCTCTACTTATATAAGCTAAAGGTTATTTTTTAGTATTTATACATCTAAATAATAGTTTGCGTTTGTATCTTCACATAAATGCCATGTTCCAACAAAATCAATTTTTGAGTTGTGATCTAAATTATATGTCGGTTCAAGTACTACTTTTCCATTTATATTAATTGCTCCCCATAGCCCGTCTTTTTTTATTCCAGCATATCCACTTGCATTTTGTTCTGTTCCGTCTTCATATATATAATCTATTACAACTGTTCCATCTGCTTTTATAAATCCATATTTTCCATCTTTTTTGCTTAAGAATAGTGTATTTGAGGTTAAAACCTGTGATGCTGCTTTTTCTTCAAATTTAAAATTATAATATTTATACTCATCATTTACATTTACTCTAATATATCCCTTTGTCTCATTTACTTCTAATATTTTACCTGAAATTTTTTGTTCAAAATTTTCATTATATACTTTTGAATCTGCAATTACAAAATTTCCTGAACTTATATATCTAATTTCTTTATTTTCTATTTTAAGTTTTTCAGTTCCTGTTATATCAACAACTCCATATTTGTCTCCAATTTTTGCTATATAATTTTCATTATTTGTATGTCTTAGTTCATCATATTTATAGTCTATCTTCTTCTCACCTTGTATATCTACTACACCATATTTTCCATTTTGTTTTACAACTGCATATGATTTATTTATCTCTAATACATCTTCATATTGATTGCTTGTTATTTTTTCTCCTGATTTATTTATAAGTATATATTTTTCAGCTTCTTTTATAACATATATGTCTTCTCCACTTATTCCCTTTATTTCTTCATATTTTGTATCTAATATTACTTGTTTATCAAATCCTATAATTCCATACTTATTTTCTTCATTTACTACAATATAACCATTTTTATAGTCATTTCCTATTTTCTCTATTTTTTTATAATTTGGTTCAGCTATAATATTGCCTGAATCATCACAAAGTCCAAACTTTCCATCTTTTTCTATAATTAAACTGTTTTCAAGACCATTTACTGGTTTTATACTATCATAGTTACAATCTAATAGTTTCTTTCCTGAGTAATTAACTAATCCATATTTATTATTTTTCTCTACTATAAACACATTTTTTTCATACCATATTTCATGGTTTTCATTATAATTTGCAACTGCCTCTATCTTGTCATAATCTTTTATTATTTCTTTTCCTTTTGAGTTAATAGCCTTTGTTTTGTAAGTACCACTTGCATAATCTACATCATATGTACATATAAATATATCTTGCGTTTCATCTGGTATTACTATCATTTCATCATATATAGCTTTTATAACTATTTCTCCATATGAATTTATTACTCCCCATTTTCCGTTCATCATATATGGTATAGTAGTATACATTTTCTATTTTTCCTGATACAGTATTTGAATCTTTATCAAGCATATTCTTTATTCCAATGATGATGCCAATAATTAATGCGAAAATTAATATTACCGCAATTACCTTTTTAATATTTAGTTTTGGTTCATCATCATATCTTTTACCACGTTTTGCCATATATATCACTCATTTCTTTTTTAGTTTCTTTTGATTTCCATTTAACTATATCATATTTTTCTTAACTCTTCAATAATTTTTTTGGAATTTGCAGTTTAATTTTTTATGCGACAATGGGGACGGTTCTCTTTGTCGCACAAGAGTAAAAAATCAAAAAAATAAGATTTACACTTTTAAAGTGCGACAATGGGGACGGTTCTCTTTGTCGCACTTTTCTTTTTTATTTCATTCCCATTTTTACCAAAAGTTCTTTCATTTCATCTAAAGTTAAATCTCCCTCATGTATAGTGTATAAATGTTCTCCTTTTTCATCTTTTATTTCTTTATATCCAAATAGCTCTGAGCCTGCTGATTTAAGTGGTGTTCCATCTTGACTAATAAATACCTGAGTTGGAATATTATTTATAACTCCATTTCCTATATTTAAAACTTCTTCACAATCTTTTATATCAAGAAGTTTTATAATTGCCTTTCCTTTTATCCCTTTATTTAATTCTTCAATATCAGCCCTCATTCTAGCACAATCCTCATTTTGATCTATTCCGATTTGTATTAAAATAGGTAGTCCAAATGCTTTTAATTCTTCTAAATCAAACTTTGCTTCATATGCTGCACCAATAATTGTCTCATTTTCTGGCAAAGCAGTATTTAATCCTGTATCTGTTTTAGTTTGATTGCCATTTATTTTATAATCATGTTTAAATAAAATTATAGCTATTGTTATCAAAAGAATGGCTAATATTACTGATAATACTATTCCCTTTTTTGTCATCTTTTGTCCCCCTAAACATATTTCTCTTATTTTATATATTATAACAAAGTATAGGAAAAGTAAAGGGGAAAATTCTAAATCATTACCTCTATCTCATATATTCTTCCATTATCTACTAATTTTACTTCTTTTTCTTCTATATTTTCTCCATTTACTTTAAAGCTTCTTACTTCATTTCTTTCAGATTTACTTACATTTCTTACGGTTATATTGTAAGTACTCGTTTTATATTCAAATCTAATGCTATATTCATTCCATTCCTTTGGAACACATGGACATAATCTTAATACGCCGCTTCTCTATTTTTAGCCCCAATATATATTCAATTCCTGCTTTGTAAAACCAGCTACTAGAACCTGTATACCATGTCCATCCGTCCTCTTCCTATCATATCTCCTGCTCCATATATATCAGCTGCAACAACATATGGTTCTACTTTATATAAAATAGCTTTTTCTTTCGAAGACGAATGCTGTATTGGATTTATCATTTTATAATAGTTAATAACTTTTTCATTTTGTTTTAATAAACTTAGTGCTATAATTACCCATATTGCTGAATGTGTATATTGTCCTCCATTTTCTCTAACTCCTGGGAGATATGCCTTTATATATCCAGGTTCTAAATCACTATTTTCAAATGGAGGATCAAGAAGTTTAATTATTCCGTGCTTCTTTGTCAATCAAGTATTTTTCTAAATTCTCCATTGAGATTAATTTTTTGTCATTTTCTCCAGCCCCTGATATTACTGACCAGCTTTGAGCAATACTATCTATTTTACATTCATCATTTTTAAAGCATCCTAAAACTTTTCCATCATCTGTAAAAGCTCTTTTATACCAGTTTCCATCCCAACCATTTGCATTTAAACTTTTCTTTAAAATTTCCTTTATTCCTTCATATTTTTTTACATACTCATTTTTTCCAGCTTCACTACATATTTTATTAAATCTATTTAAAACATCATATAGGAAAAATCCAAGCCATACACTCTCTCCTCTTCCTTTATTTCCTACTGTGCTAAATCCGTCATTCCAATCTCCGTGAACCTATTTTAGGAAGTCCATTTTCTCCAAATTCCAATGATTTTTCTATTGCTTTAATACAGTGCTTATATATACTTTCTTTTAACTCACCTTCCTCGTGTATATCATATCTTTCGTCTTCTCCTATTCCAAGAACACTACCTACTATATATGGAGTCTCATAATCAAGTATACTAAAATCTCCAGTGAACTCTATATACTCGCATACACTATAAACTAGCCATAACAAATCATCTGAAAATCTTGTCCTTATTCCTCTTTTTGTTTCATCATGCCACCAATGTTCTACATCTCCTTCTTCAAATTGGTGTTTTGAATGTTTTATTATTTGTTTTTTTAGCATATCTTCTGATACATATTTAGAGGCTAAACTGTCTTGAAGTTGATCCCTAAATCCAAATGCTCCTCCTGACTGATAATATGCACTCCTTGCATACATTCTGCATACAATTGTCTGATACATAGTCCATCCGATTTAGCATAAAGTCTGTCATTTCATCCCCTGTTCTTACTTGCACTTTTCTTAAAAGATTATTCCAATATTCTCTTGTTTCTCTTAATGAACTCTCTGCTAAATCACTTGTCTTAAATTTCTCCAAAACATCATATATTTGCCATCTTTCGTCTTCTTCTCCAAGTAATAAGGTAACTTTCTTTTCTTCATAAGGTTCCAATTCTACTTCTATTTCTACTGCTATACATGATGGAACACCTAATGCATTTTCCATACTTAATTCATTTTTATATATTCCGTTCTGGATTATCTATACTTCCGTTTTCCTATAAAACTTAGCTTATTTCCTGTATATGAAAGAATCTTTTCTGTGCTTGATACATAAACATTTTTTGAAATTCCTTCTCCATACATATTTTTTGCAAAAAGTACATTTTTTTCCTCATCAAATTTTAAATCTATATATCCACTGGTTTTTGTTTCATCTTCCCCTAGTACTGGTTTTATATAGTACACAGCTTTTAAAATTCTTTTTTCTGATAAAGTATTTTTTAATCTTATAATATTTACTTTTACACTTTCTTCTTTTGGCACAAAAGTTTCTGTTTCTTGTATTATTCCTAAACTTGCATGATAATTTTTTGCATATCCAAATCCAAAAAAAGTATAATAATCTTCGTCATCAGGCATAACATTTGAATTTAGTGTCCAAATATTACCATAGTCTAAATCTTTTAAATATATTATTTCTGATGGCATGTCTTCTAACGGTTTATTTGCCCAAGCGCTTATTCTATTTAACCTACTATTTTTTGAATATGTGAAACCACCCATGTTATTTGTTATAACTGTTCCAAACTTTTCATTTGCAAGTACATTACTCCATGGAATAGGCAATCTTTCATTTTTATTTGTTTTTATTACATATTCTTTTCCGATCGTCTGAAAATCCACCAAATCCATTATAGAATTTTAGACCTTCCATATCTACATTTGGTTTTATTGCTTCATATTTTGGTATCTCTCCTGATTTTCTTTGTTTCTCAAGCCCTATATTTTTTAGTTTCTTTTTATATTCTTCTTCCATTTCTTGAATACATTGGATTACAGTACCTCTTGAAGAATTTATGATAATATTTGCTCTAAATTTAAGAAGATTCTCATCTTCGATTTCATTTACATTTAATAAAAATATTCCCCCACTTATATTTTGCAAGTATCCAATTTGCTGATTTAATATCTCTTGTATTATCTGGTCTTTTACATATCTTTCATACACACTTTTTTCATAATCTAGTATTACTAAATCTGTTTTTATTCCTTTCACTCTTAAATTTTCATGCACTTTTAATATTTCTTTTACTACATATATATCATTTGCAGATTGTACAGTAACTAAAATTATTGGTATATCTCCAGATATTCCATATTTCCATAAATCACTTTGTCTATATTCTCTATCCTTTAACTCATTCATATATAATGATCTCATTGGATTTTGATGCATTATATATGGAAGTATCATATTATAAGTTTCTAAATCTCCTCTAGTTAAATTCAAATATCTTGCTTCTTCTTCAGCTTTTGCTCTTGCAATTCCAAGTTCTCTTTTAACATTTTCTTGTACTTTATAGTATTGTAAATTTTTAGTTATTTCATTTATATCTTCTGAAATACTAATTATTAAGTTTAATCCCGCTTCTTCACCTGATCTTATTTTCACTTTTTTTCTAAATGCTACTACACTGTCTGTCATAAGTTCTATTTTATTTGAAAAATCTTTTCCATTTTCTATTAAGTCATATACTTTAGACAAATCTATTTCATATTCTGATTTAGAACTTTCATCCCCTTCTAAGAATAAGTTTGCTCCAAGTGAGAATGAATTTCCGCCTCCCCTTTTATTCCTTTTTACAATTAAATCTCCATTTTTAGATAATTCATATTTTAAGAATAAATTGTTAAAAGCAGGGTGAGAAATGTCATCTTCCATTTTTGAAAGTACTGGTTTGAAAAGGCTTGTAACTTCTAAATCCACATCTTCTTCTGTATTATTTTTTATTTTTAGACTTCTTATCTCGCACCCTAGGTTTGACGCAGGTATAACCTTTACTTCTGTTTCTATTCCATATTGTGTTTTTGTGATTTTTGCTATATCTTCTGCAAAAGTAACTTCATATTTATCCTCTTTTCCTTCATAATTTGTATTCCATACTTTTCCTGTTTTTGAATTTCTTAGATAAAAGAATATTCCGAAAGGCTTCTTCGTCTGTTTCTTTATATTTATTTACAAGTATATCTTTATATTTACTAAATCCTTCTCCTTTATCATTTATCTCAATCAAATAATCTTCATTTGAAAGTATATTATCTTTTCTAAATGTTTCATCTATTTTTGTATATTTATTTTCTACATAATTACTATATCCTGTATATTTTATTCTTCTTGTTTTTTCTTTTCTTTCTTTTGTAATTAGCATATCTCTTGGCATTCTTTCTTGTAAAAGAATATCTACTGCTTTTATTTCTGGATTTTTTAAGAATCTTTTCTGTAATATATTATTATTCACCAAATTGTTTATCGAAAGCAATATTAGTCCTTGATGGTGTGCCATATAAGTCTCTACAACTGCGTATTCTTTTCCAACTGGAAGTCTTGATGGTGTATAATCAATAGATTCATAAAAACCATATTTGCCATACATTCCTTGTCTTTCTAATATTTTTAAATTCTGGATTACTTGTCTAGGCTGTTCTGGGATTGCAAGCACAGAACCATAGCTAGATACAACCATTTCATCTCCTAAACCTCTTTTTAATCCAAGCCATGGTACACCAAAAGCTTTATATTGATAATTAGAATTTAGGTCTTTTAGATTAAATGCTGCCTCTGATATTCCCCATGGTATACCTAGTTTTGCTGTATATTTCTTTTGGCTCATTAGCATAAATTTACAAGATTCATCAAGCAAACTTCCGCTCATATCTTTTTATATTTATATTTGGCATCAAGTATTCAAATGCTGTCCCAGACCATGAGATTAATCCTTTGTATTTTCCAAGTTTTGTAAGTGTCCTACTTAAGTTATTCCAGTGCTTTGATGGAACATCCTTTTTTGCTATAGCAATTAAGCTTGCCTGTCTTGCTTCTGATGCAAGCAAATCATAATAGGTATCTGTAAGCTCATTTTCCTCTACATTAAATCCTATTGATAATAGTCTATTTTCTTCGCTATATAAATGAGAAAAATCTGTATCGCTTATGACTTTGTCTATTTTTTGTATAAGCAAATCTATCCTATTCTTATATTGTCCATCCTTTTTTTCTTCTAGAAAAGTTTTCAAAGTATACATATATCCGCACAAAATTTCCACTATCTACTGTAGATACATATCTTGGAATTAGGGGCTCAAGTGTTTTTGTATTATACCAATTGTATAAATGCCCATTCCACTTTTCTAGCTTTTCTATAGTTTCCATAGATTTTTCTAGTCTTGATATAGTATCTTCTAAATTTATAAATTCCAAATCATAGCTAGACACAATTCCCAAAAGTCCAAGTCCAATATTAGTTGATGATGTCCTTGAAACTACTTTTTCTCTTCTACTTTCTTGGAAATTATCTGGTGGTAGGAATGAGTTTTCTTCATTCATATATTCAGAAAAGAAGTCCCACGTTTTTTCTGCTATTCCTTTTACATAGTCTTTTTCTTCTTCTGTTAGTTTATCAAATTTAGGTCTATTTTGCCTTTTATGGCTTATGTCCCACATAACAAAAGGACCTCCGATAAACAATACTGATAAAATATACATAGCTCCTTTAAAATATATGTGACCTTTGCCAAATATACTAAGGAGTATAATTATTATTCCTAATATAATATTAGGAAGCATTTTTATTATAACTCTTCCTAGGTTATTACTATCTTGTTTTTCTGCTTCATCTGAAGTTGTCCATTCTAGCAAGTGCTCTTTTGTAACATTCATTCTATATATTGTTCTTACAGCTGCATCTAATGATATATAAGCTTTAGTTGGAAGTGTCATAATATTTATAATAGCTCTATAAACACAAGCTGAAAGCTCATCAATTACATTTGTAAAACGCTTTTGTACTTTTATATTTTCTTTTCTAAATATTATATAATTAAATAATTCAATTATACTTGAAATCACTATACTAATTAGAGAAACAGTTATAATTCCTGAAGTTTTTATATCAAAAAACACTTTAGCAAAAAGAAGCATTGTAATACTTAATATTACAGTAATTTCTAGTAAACTTCTTCGTATATTATCTATTATTTTAAATTTTGATAATTTATTTAGATTAGACTTTAGAAATCCTATTATCTGATAGTCTCCTCTTATCCATCTATGGAGTCTTGTTAAAAATGCTATATAGCTTTTTGGATATCCATCAAGTAACATTATATCTGATGCTAAGCCACATCTTAAATAACATCCTTCTAGCAAATCGTGGCTAAGTACTGTATTTTCAGGTATTTTGTCTTTCATTACATCATAAAAAACTTTTACATCATATATTCCTTTTCCTGTATAAATTCCTTCTCCAAAATTGTCTTGATAGGTATCAGAAATCGCATTTGTATATGAATCTACTCCTCCGCTTCCTGCAAAAATTTCAGCAAATGGACTTTGTATGCTTTTTTCTAGGTTAATTCCTACTCTAGGTTGCATTATTCCATAACCTTTGGTTACTCTTCCATTATTTATTATAGGTGTATTTAGAGGATGAGCCATTGCTTCTATCAGCTCTATTCCTGAGTTTAATGTAAGTTCTGTATCTGCATCTAGTGTAATTATATATTTTATATCTAAATTTTTTCCTTCTAAAGTATTTATTCTAAATGTATTTTTAATTCTTTTATTCATTAAAAAATTGTTTAACTCTGTAAGTAATCCTCTTTTTCTTTCCCAACCCATAAAGCATTTTTCAGTGTTGCTCCATATTCTCTTTCTATATATAAATCCAAAAATATCTCTTCCAAGCTTATTTTTGTATTTTTCATTTAACCTTTTTGCTTCTCTTTCTCCTACTTCTATAATCTTTTCATCGTGTGTTTCCTTTTCTCTTTCTCCGGCATGAGCTATCTCCTAAAAGAGTACAATATATGTTTTCTGCTTTATTTGCTAAATAATATACTTCTAACTTTTTAAACATTTCTCTTACATCTTCTTCAGTCTTTAGCACATTAGGAATCACTATCATTGTACTATACTCTTCTGGAAGTTCCTCACTAAAATCCATTTTAGGTATTAACTTTGGTTTTACACATTTGCTTAAAACATTTTGTACTAATTTTGTAATTATTTCTGTTATTGGTATAAATATTAGTAATGCCTCTAATATAGCTAAAACAAAACTTTTACTTGCAAAATATGTTAGTATTCCTAAAATAATAGACATGATAAAAGATAATATAACAATTGTATTTATATATATATTTATTTTTTGTTTTATTTTTTGTCCTTCTTCTTGCTTCTTCACACCAAGTTCTAGATATAGCTTTTGTATACCATCGTCTATTAGATAATATCCTATATGGCTTTCTTTTGTTCCAATACTTTCTTTTTTAGCAAGTTCTACTGCTTTTTTTGAAATATATATTTCTGATATTTTTGTTTTCTTTGCTATTTCTTTAACTTTACTTCTGTAATATTCCTTTGTTTTGTAGTCCATATTTTTATACACACCACTTGGATCTTCTTTTAAAATTTCTTCTACTCCATTTATCTGTTCAAATACTTCTGAGAAATTCATTCTCTGAAGTGCATGAATACTTTTTATTGAATTTCCTATTGATACCTTTTTTAAAGCTGTATCAAAATGCTCCTTTTTTATAACCTCTTGCAATGTAAGCCCTTGCTTGTTTATCTCTTCTTCAAGTATATTTAAATATGCAATTCCCTTTTTGCCATATTTTTTTAATTTATATGACATATACTCAATAAATGTATAACTGTTTTCTCCATAGCTTTCTAGTATCTTTGTTTGAGTTCCAAATTTTAACTCATCTTTTGGCTTTATCTCCACTAATCTTTCTATTATACTTTCTACTTTTAGTTTCTGCATCTGCGATAAATATATTTTCTCGCATATTTCTCTTATTCTTTCTACTAGTGCTACTTTAAAGAATAGATTTATATCCCAGATTTCATCCATATTTAATGTTTTTTTATTTTGATAACTTTCTAAATATTCCTCTAAATCTTTTGCCTTAAATCCTCCTTCTGTATATGCCACTATTTCTGCTGCAACTATATAACTTCTTGCATATCCTTTGTATTTGCCTGAACCTATTCCTATAAAATTTACATACTTTTTAAGAGGTAACTCTTTTCTTACCTCTTTTACAGTCTCTTCTATAACATAGTAGTTATCAAGTAACCATTCTCCTGCCTGATGTATATTTATTCCAAGCTTTAGGTGCTGGTTTAGCATGTCATAGGTCCTCGTAATATATTCAAAATTATCAATTAACCTTGGTACTGGATATGTTTCTTTTTCTGATTTTTCCTTTAGAGTATGGTCTGATGCAATATTTTCTAAGTAGTTTTTTAGCTGTTCTTTATTAAGCAGCACTCCTTTTATATTTAATTCTTTGTAAGCATCCAAACTTTTTCGCCCTCTCTTTTGCAATTTTTATATAGTTTTACCAAGGTTTCCAAATTTTATGCAAAATTTTAAGAAAGAGTGCCAAAGAGTGCGACAATGGGGACGGTTCTGTTTGTCGCACTTAAAAAGAACAAGTCCTAATTTTTTTGATTTTTTCTATTTTTGTGCGACAAACAGAACCGTCCCCATTGTCGCAAGAAAAAGCACGAGACTTTAAAATCTCGCGCTTTTTGTTTTTTTATTTATCATGCTTACTTGTTTTTCCATGTGAACAATAGTTATGACTTGATGAATATCCGTGTGTACATGGGTGATTTCCTCCATGACTGTATGTATATCCGTGCGTACATGGATTTGCGATTGTATGACTTGATGTATATCCATGTGTGCATGGATTTGAAACTGTATGACTTGATGTATATCCATGTGAACATTTTGTTGTTACTGTATGTGTTGCTGTATTTCCATGTGAACATGGAATCCACATAGTATGTCCTGATGAATTTCCATGGCTACATGTTCCTGATGATCTTCCTCCTGCTCCTCCACAGCTTGAGCATGTAGCTGTACCTGATGTTGACACTGAACCTGTTCCTTTACATGCTCCACATGGTTCTGGATGTTTATTTATAATTCCTGTTCTTCCGCATGATCCACACTCTACACCTTGAGAAAGCCAACCTGATCCACCACATCCTGGACAAGTTGTTCCTACTAATTTTCCAGTAGTACCAGAACCACCACAGCTTCCACAAGTTTTAGTACCTGATGTTGATACTTTACC
>CANRQN010000005.1 GCA_947641575.1 uncultured Clostridium sp. | reverse complement strand
CTTTTAGAGCTGAAAATTCTAATACTGTAAAACATGCTGCTGAATTTTGGATGATAGAACCTGAAATTTGCTTTGCAGATTTGAAAGATGATATGGATTTAGCTGAAGATATGATTAAATATATTATTTCTTATGTTTTAGAAAATGCTCCTGAGGAGATGGAATTCTTTAACCAGTTTATTGATAATGGATTATTTGATAAATTAAATAATGTTATAAATTCTGATTTTGGTAGAATTTCTTATGCGGATAGCATTAAAGAACTTGAAAAAGTAAATGATAAGTTTGAATTTCCAGTTCATTTTGGTACTGACCTTCAAACTGAGCACGAAAGATATTTAAGCGAAGTTATTTTTGGCAAACCTGTTTTTGTAACTGATTATCCAAAAGAAATTAAAGCTTTTTATATGAAGTTAAATCCAGATGGAAAAACTGTTGCAGCTTGTGACCTTTTAGTTCCTGGTATTGGGGAAATTATTGGTGGTAGTCAAAGAGAAGATGATTTTGAAAAGCTAAATAACCGTTTGAAAGAACTTGGTTTAAATGAAAAAGATTACTGGTGGTATATGGATTTAAGAAAATATGGTAGTTGCACTCATAGTGGATTTGGTCTTGGATTTGAAAGAATGATGATGTATTTAACTGGTATGCAAAATATCCGTGATGTGCTTCCTTTCCCAAGAACTCCAAATAATTGTGAGTTTTAGGATATATGATTAAAGAGAGAACGAACGCAGTTCTCTCTTTGTTTGTATTTTATACATTATTTTATCCTAGTGCTATATCTAGTACCATCATAACTATAAATCCAATTGTTACTCCAATTACTCCTAAAGTTGATTTTTTACCATTGTGCATTTCTGGCACTAGCTCTTCAACTACTACATATATCATTGCTCCTGCTGCAAATGATAACAGGTATGGTAGTAATGGTACTACAATGTTTATAAGTAGCACTGTTGCAAATGCTGCAATTGGTTCAACTGCTCCTGATAATACTCCTGATAAGAAAGATTTTACTTTATTTTCACCTTTCATTTTTAAAGGCATCGATATTATTGCACCTTCTGGTATATTTTGAATTGCTATTCCTATCGCCAAAACTATTGCTTCAAATAATGCTATTCCTGCATTCCCTGATAAAAATCCTGCAAATACCACTCCTACTGCCATTCCTTCTGGAATGTTATGTAGGGTAACCGAAAACATTAGCATATTTAATTTTTTACCGTTTTCTTTTGTTTCGTATTTTTCAGCAATTCTATTTATAACAAGTAAGAATATCACTCCTAAGATTAGTCCTACTGCTGCTGGTATCCATGGAATAATCTCTTGTGTTTCTGCCATTTCGACTGATGGTATAATTAGTGACCATACTGATGCTGCTATCATTACTCCAGCTGCAAATCCTACAGTCATTTTTCTGAATTTTTCATTCATATCTTTTTTCATAAAGAATACTAAACTACTTCCTAAACTTGTGCCTAAGAACGGTATTAGTATTCCTGCTATACTATATAATACGTCATTCACTTTTCTTTTGCCTCCTATATTTATATAGTATGCAGGTTTGTGCATTATGTTAATTTGGTTTTGCTACTTAAGCATTCTTAGTGCATTTATTATTGCAATTACTGATACTCCTACATCTGCAAAAACTGCTTCCCACATTGTAGATATACCAATTGCACTAAGTGCTAATACTGCAACTTTTATAAAAATAGCAAATACTATATTTTCTTTAACTATTTTCATGTTTTTCTTTGAAAGTTTTATTGCTTCTATAACTTTTGATGGTTCGTCTGTCATTATGATGGCATCTGCTGCTTCAATTGCGCTATCAGCACCTAATCCACCCATTGCAATTCCTATATCTGAAATCTTAAGTACTGGTGCGTCATTTATTCCGGTCACCAACAAATATTAGTTTTCCTTTTTCAGATTTTTCTTTTGCAAGTTCTTCTACTTTTTTAGCTTTTTCATCTGGTAAAAGCTCTGCATAAACTTTGTCTAGTCCTAATTTTTTGCCTACTTCTTCTCCTACATCCTTTCTATCTCCTGTTAGCATTACAGTTTGTTTTATTCCATTTTTCTTTAATTCACTTATTCCCTTTTTAGCATCTTCTTTTATTTTGTCTGCAATTAAAATATGTCCTGCATATTTCCCATCTATTGAAGTATACAAAACTGTGCCAATTCCATTACATCTACTGTATTCTATATTTCTTTCAAGCATTAGTTTTTCATTTCCGGACTAATACTTCTTTTCCTCTAATTCTTGCTACTATTCCAAATCCTGAGATTTCTTCTACATGTTCTATTTCTTCTTTGTTTATTTCTTTTCCATATGCTTTTTTTACTGATTCTGCAATTGGATGGCTAGAATAATTTTCACTATATGCAACAAACTCTAGCAATTCTTCCTCTGGAATATCTATTCCTTTAACTTCTTGTACTTCAAATACTCCTTCTGTTAAAGTTCCTGTTTTATCAAATACAACTATTTCTGCATTTGATATTCCTTCTAAGTAGTTGCTTCCTTTTATTAATATACCTCTTTTAGATGCCCCACCAATTCCTCCAAAAAAGCTAAGTGGAATTGATATTACAAGTGCACATGGGCAAGATACTACTAAAAATGATAATGCTCTATAAAGCCAATCTGAAAATACAGCATCTTTTATAATAAGAGGCGGAATAAATGCAAGTACTAAAGCAATTACTACTACTGCTGGAGTGTAGTATCTTGCAAATTTGGTTATAAAGTTTTCTGACTTCGATTTCCTTGAGCTTGCATTTTCTACTAAATCTAAAATTTTGCTTACTGTACTTTCTCCAAATTCCTTTGTTACTTTTATTTTTATTACTCCATTTATGTTTATAACTCCGCTTAAGACTTCATCACTCGCATTTACTTCTCTTGGCATACTTTCTCCTGTTAGTGCCTTTGTGTCTAATGTAGTTTTTCCGCTCTATTACGTATCCATCTAAAGGTACTTTCTCTCCAGGTTTTACAATTATAACTTCTCCGCACCTTTACTTCTTCTGGGTTTACTTCTTCTATTTGTCCGTTTCTTAATACATTTGCTATATCTGGTCTAATATCCATAAGAGTAGATATAGATTTCCTTGATTTATCTACTGCATAACTTTGAAAAAGTTCTCCTATTTGATAAAATAGCATAACTGCTACTGCTTCTGGATATTCTCCTATCGCAAATGCTCCTATTGTTGCAAGTGACATTAGGAAATTCTCATCAAATACTTTTCCTCTAAACATATTTCTTATTGCTTTTTTTAATACCCCTATCCCTACAAAAAGGTAACTTAGGATAAATATTATATTGTTTATTAATTCTATTTTAAATTTAACTAGTATTGCTATTATATATAAAATAAGTGAAAATATAATACACATTGCTCTTTTTTTCATTTTCTCTTGTTTTCCTTTCTTGGTGTTTAGATTTCTTCTATCTTAACATCTGGTTCTTCCTTTTTTATAACTTTTTTTATTTTCTCCATTATTTCTTGTTTTCTATATTCAGGATATTCTATTTCCATTCTTTCTGACATAAAGCTTATAGCTACTTTTTCAATTCCATCTATTTTGCCAATTTGTCTTTCTAACTCAGCTGAACAATTTGCGCAGTCTAATCCTTTTATTCTAAATTTACTTTTCATTTTATTACACTCCTTTTTACTAATCTATTGAGGTTTATCTTTCAAACCCTATGTTCAATGTGTTCTGAGGCAACTTCAAATACACGTTTAACATGGTCATCATCTAACATATAAAAAACCTCTTTCCCTTGTTTTCTACATTTTACTATTCCACTTCTTCTAAGTGTTCCTAATTGGTGTGAAATAGACGATTTGCTCATTCCTAGCACATTTGCAATATCACATACACACATTTCGTTTTGATCTAATGCACATAGTATTTTTACTCTTGTTGTATCCCCTAGTATTTTAAAAAATTCTGCTAGTTTATTAAATAAATCTTCACTTGGCATGTTTTTCATTGTTTTATCTACTACATCTTTATGAATTACATTGCAGTCACATATAAATTCATTTTTTGACATTTTTACCTCCCATATATTATATGCTTTTGTTCTTTAATAGTTGAATAAATATTCAACTTTAATTATATTATAGTTGAATACTCGCTCAACTGTCAAGAGTTTTTTAGAAGAAAAATAATAAGGAGTTTGGAGAACTTTACTATAAGATAAATGAATATTAGCGAAATCAGAGATTTCGCTAATATTCATTTATCTTATAAAATTTGTAAACTTAGTTTGTTCCATTTCAGGCAACTCTATTCCCTTCTCTTTTCCCGCCTGTATGCATTTTAAGAAGTACGCCATATTTCTTCCAAGTATTCGCATAATTTGCATGCCTTCTTCGTCTTTTTTTACTTCTTCAGGAGTTTGCCCATGTACCATATTCCAGTATCTTGATGAAATGATTGGCATTTGTGTAATTCCAAAGTATTTATTTATCTGGTCATATGCCTCTGTTGTTCCACCTCTTCTTGCAGATATTACTAATGATGCTGGTTTGTATAAAAATACATCACTTTTTCCTGCTTGAGAACTTGAGTAAAATGCTCTATCCATAAATCCTTTCATATTTCCTGACATTCCTGCATAGTGGACTGGGCTTCCAAATATAAATCCATCGGCATACTTTGCTTTTTCTACGAATTCATTTACAGTACCTTCAAATATACATTTTCCAAGTTCTTTGCACTTTTTGCAAGCTATGCATCCTCCCAGTGGTTTATTTCCTATCCAAAATATTTCTGTTTCAATTTCTTCTTCATTTAATGTTTTGCAGACTTCTGTTAAAGCTGTATATGTACATCCTTCTTTATGCGGACTTCCATTTACTAATAGTACTTTCATTTGCTATACCTCCACTTTATCATATATTCATATTATTAAATTATTATGCATAGTTATATTTCTTTCTATTTAAAATTAAGAATATTATACTTACGATTAAAGAAAGTACATCTGCTACTACTACTGCTGCCCATATTCCATCTAGTCCAAATATTAGTGGTAATATAAATATCATTGATATTTGGAATAATATTGTCCTCAAAAATGATATAGCGGCTGACACTGGTCCATTATTTAATGCAGTAAAGAAGGATGAGCTAAATATATTAAATCCACTAATTATATTTGAAAGACAAAAGATTCTTATCGCTCTTGTTGTCATGTCTAAAAGCTCAGCATCATAACTTACAAATATACTTGCAAGTAGTTTTGAAAGTACTTCAGCAAGAATTGTCATGACTGCAGCTGTGATTCCGATTAGTTTAAAACTTCTTTTTAGAAGATTTTTTAATTCATCTGAATTTTCTGCTCCATAATGATATCCTACAATTGGCGCTGTTCCTATACTGTATCCTAAATATACTCCAACAAATATGAAGTTTACATACATAATTATTCCATATGCTACAACTCCATTTGATCCTGCATATTTCATAAGCTGCATATTATATAGCATGTTTACAAGTGACATCGAAAGATTTGTTACCATTTCTGATGAACCATTTGTAAAGGTTTTCCAAATTGGTTTCCATTCAAATTTAGCTTTTCCTAATCTTAATAAACTGCTAGTATTTTTTCTCGCAAAAAATACTATTGGAAGTATTACTCCTATTGTCTGACTTATTCCTGTTGCAAGCGCTGCTCCAAGTACTCCCAATCTGAATACATATACAAGTAAGTAGTCTAATACCATATTCATTACACCTGATATAATTGATACAACTAGACCAAATGTAGGTTTTTCTGCAACTATTAAAAAGCTCTGAAATGAGTTTTGTAGCATAAATGGCACTAAAAATAAGAGCAGTGTTCCTCCATATGTTATGCAGTCTTTTAGCATATCTCCTTCTGCTCCAAGCATTCTTGCAGCTGGTCTTATAAATATTAGTCCTATTGCTGTTAACACCAATCCTATTATTATTAATAAATAAATAAGCATTGAGAAATATCTATTGGCTTTGTCTCTATCGCCTTCTCCTATTGTTTTTGATACTAATGCACTTCCACCAGTACCCATCATAAATCCAATACTTCCTATTATCATTATTGCAGGCATAATTAAGTTAACTGCTGCAAAAGCTTCACTTCCTACACAGTTTGATACAAATATTCCGGTCTACTACTCCATAAATTGATGTGAATATCATCATTATAATTGTTGGTAATGTAAATTTTATTAATTTTTTATATGTAAAATGTTCTGATAATCCTATTTTCATTTTTGTTTTATTCCTCTCTAAAGTAATTTTGTATATATTGCGTTATTGCTGGTATAATATCTTTTATTTCTACGTTTGTTGTATTTATGCAAAGGTCATAATTCTCTTTTTCTCCCCATTCTATATTTGAAATTATATTATGAAAACTTTTTCTACTCTTATCTATTTGTTTTATCTGGTTTTCTATTTCTTTTTTAGTTAAAGAATTTTCTCCTTTTTCTCTTTCCTCACAACGTTTTATTTTTGCCTCTATATCTGCATATACGAATATATTAATTGGGTTATATTCTTTTAATATTACGTTTGCTCCTCTTCCTACTATGACAGAGTTTCCCTTCTTAGCTATTTCCTTTAATACTTTTTGCTGAGCAATTAGTATTTCTGTTTGATTATTTTGCTTAGCAGAATATACTGTAAATGATTTTGCAAATTGAAATGGATATTGATTTTTTCCATTTTCTGACATGCTTTTAATATACTCTTCTGAAAGTCCTACTTTTTTTGAAATTTCTGTTATTATTTCACGATCATAATAAAAAAATCCTAGTTTGTCTGCTAGCCTTTTCCCAAGTTCTCTTCCTCCACTTCCAAATTCTCTGCTAATTGTTACAATTTTATTCATACATTCTCTCTCCTATATAGAACAAATCTCGCGGTCTTGAGACCTTTTCTCTGCTATTAATATTTTACACTTCTAATTTAAGGTCTCGAAGAAGCGTAAAGATTTGTCGCGCGAAAAATTGCATCGCAATTTTTCTGTGCAATGTATTTTTATCTAATAGGAAGTTCGGAGAACTTTCCTATTAGATAAAAATAGTAAAAGCACTTAAAGATACTTTTACTATTCTAACGGGTTTTAAAATTTTTGTCAAGCTTTTTTAACTTACATCAGAGAAATTTCATGAAATATTACAAATTGTAATAAAGCTACAAAGCCTTGCTAGAAAAAAATTGTAGGGGCGATTTTAATCGCCCGCTACTTCAAAGAACAATGCTAAAATATCTATCATTTTTCCAATTTATTATATTATTTTGTATATATTCTTTTATTTTTAAATATTCTTTCTCATTTCTTACAATGTGCTCATAAAAAGATTTCTGCCAAATCGAATATGTAACTTCTTTACTAACATTTGTTTTATAATGTTTTATTATCTTTGAAATGCTTACATCCTTCCTATATTTTATCTCAAGTAACATATGTATGTGATTAGGCATTATTATATATTCATCTATTATAGCATTATCATATATCTCTTCTATTTTATTTATATTATGTTTTACTATTTTTCCTTCTGGGGTTAATTCTATATAATTTTCTTTTATTATTCTTCCTAATAATTCTAATCTATTCTTTATACATATTGTAATAAAATATACATTTTCCTTTGAATAATCATAATCTCTTATCCTTATTCTTTTTCTTACGGGCAAATTCTCTTGCATAGTATTCCTTTCTTGCCCCTTGAATATTATACTTCTCTTTTTGCCTTTTTTCAATATTTTTAGCATTATCCTTCGAAGTTGCGGGCGATTAAAATCGCCCCTACACCTCTTAAGCTAAGCTTCGTAGTTTTTATTACATTTTGTAATTTTTCATGAAATTTCATGAACTTACCTGATTAAAACTTCAATTATGAAAAATAAATAATATTAGAATATTTTATCATTCTTGACTTAGTATATTATTTGCCTGCTCTTCGGTAAGTACACCATTTTTAATCATTTTATCCATTACTTGTTTTTGTCTTTTTTTAGCAAGATCTGGATTTTTAGTAGGTGCATAAACAGATGGTGCATTTGGTATTCCTGCAAGTAATATTGCTTCATAGTCTGTCATTTCATTTGGTTCTTTATTAAAATATCCTTTTGACGCTTCTTTTACAGTATAGTATCCATCTCCAAAATAACTTGTGTTTAAGTATAGTTCCAATATTTCTTCTTTTTCATAGTTTTTCTCTATATTGAATGCCATAAATGCCTCAGCTACTTTTCTAGATATTTTCTTTTCTTGAGTAAAATATATATTTTTAGCTAACTGCTGTGTTATTGTACTTCCACCTTCTACAAATGACATTGCTTTTATATCATTTACAAGTGCTCTTCCAAGTGCAATTATATCAATACCACCATGCTTATAAAACCTATGGTCTTCTACTGATACAACTGCATCAATATATATCTTAGGCATTTCTTCTATTTGGGTATAATTTTCTTTTGATTGTATCATTTCTACTTTTTCTTCTAATGATATTTGTTTTAATGCTTCTTTATATACATGGTAGCTGTTTCCTACAAATACTAATCCTGCTATCATTATGCATATAATTATTCCTAAAATTATTCTTTTAAATATCTTCATTTTTACCACCTCTTCTTATGTGGTTTAGTACCTATTTAGTTATATTATACCCCTTTTATTAAATATTTGCAATTGTTTTACCTTACACTTATACTACATTTTTGTAAGATTAGTCTACTTTTATGCTTCCAGAAGTTGTTTGGATACTAAGTTCTACTTCTGCTTTTCTATTTGTATCTTTTACCTTTATACTGCCTGAGTTTGCCTTAGCATTTACAAATATATCGTTTATTTCTCCTATATATATTCCTCCTGATTTAGCAAATATATTAGAGTTTTCTGTTAAATTGCATTTTTCAATTCTTACCCCTCCTGATGTTGCTGAAATATCACAGTATTCATTTATATTGTTTATTCTTATACTTCCTGAGGATGTATTTGCAGTTATTCTATTTGTTTTTTCTGCCTTTATAGTTCCTGAAGTTGCTTTTAGTTCTGCATTCTCTATATCTCCCACTTCTATGTTTCCTGATTTTGTTTCACATTTTCCTATTTTCATGCTTCCAGTTTTTATATTACCAGATGTAGCAATAAATTCCCCTTCTACTGTATTTCCTGATTTAATATTTCCTGAGGTTGTTTTTAAATTCACTTTGTTTGAATCTCCTACTGTAACATTTCCTGAATGGCTTTCTACTTGTATATTAGAATTTTTTAAGTCTGTTATTTCTACATTTCCGCTCGATAGATTTATATTTAATTCTCCATTATATGTTTTTGGAAGTTCAATCAAAACTTCTTGTTTTGTAAAACAGAAAAATGCAAACATAAAATATGTATTAGACTGTTTTGTTATTTCTAATTTATTTTGATCTGTACTTACATTATACTCCTCTCCATCATGTCCATATATTGTAAGTTTTATTTTGTTGTTATCATTTCCTTCTACAACTTTTACATTAGATGAATAAGCTTCTATTCCTATACTTTTTATTTCTTCTATATCATAATCCTTTTGAAATAGTGTTTTTGTCTTATTTCCTACTGCAAATAATGATATTTTATAATTTTTGTCTTTTTCTATAATAGCTATTACCATTACACTTACCAAAATTATAGTGATAATTATAAGAAATATAATTAGACCTATTATTACTCCTTTACTTTTCATTGTTTAACTCCTTTCAATTTTTATTATATCATTCATTTTGGTTGCATTCTATAAATTTTAGCTTACAATTTGTCACCTAATGTTAACATTGTATTTTAAATAATATTATGTCATAAATAATAATATAAAGCAACTATAAAATAAATATACGAATTTTTGTTTGACTTTATGAGGTTTATATTATATAATCATATGCAAAAGGATGTGATGCTATGTACTTAATGTATGCAAATGAAAGTGGTAATACTGGAACTGATTTGGATAATAAGGAACAGCCATTACTTTCGCTTACAGGAATTGCTTTGGATGATAAAGATTGGTATGATATTAGTAATGAATTTGAAAAAAGAAAATCTGAAATTTGTCCAGATTTAGTTTCAAGTGAGGTCCATGCTGTTGATATTTTTAGTGCTTCAAAAAGTTCTAAAAAAGGATATGATTTTAGAAAATATACTTTAAAAGAAGATTTAAAAATACTAGAAGATTTAGTCAATTTTATTGTAAGTTACAATTTTCCTATTTTTAACTGTATTATTAATAAAAGTGCTTATAGAAAAACTATCAATAAATATATAGGTAATTCTGTAAAAATCGACCCATATCTTCTAGGATTTACTTGTATTTCTAGTGCCTACAATGATTATCTGATTCATGAACAAAAGAATGGAATGATTTTCTTAGATGAAATTAAAGACAAAATTAAAGATATAAATATTTTATATGATAAATTATTATTCACTAATTTTGAATCTAATACAAATAATATAATTGAAAAAGTAGTATATTTAGAGTCTTGCAAAAATAATTTTATTCAGATGGCTGATATATGCAGTTTTTATATAAATAAATATTATTGTATAAAACTATTTGACATGTCCGCTAACATTACAAAGAAGCAACATTGCATTGATATGTTCAAAAAATTAGAACCTCATATTATTAGTTGTAAAATTCCACTTGATGATAATTTGATAAAAAAGCTTTTAATATAAAACGAGCAAGAGGCAATTTATAGGAGCTCCATAACGTGGAACTCACTGCCTCCTGCTAAGTTAAATATATTATAACATAACACACTTAACTTGTCAAACATTTGACATTAATATTATATACATTAGTGTTTATTTTTATAACTACACTATTTTTCCTCCTCCGAAGTACTATGTCATCTACATAAAATACTGCTGATTGTCCAGGAGTTATCGCTCTTTGTGGTTCATAAAATTCTACTTTTATTTCATTTTGGGCTTGGTTTATTTTTGCTTTTGCAGACTTTGCAGAGTATCTGGTCTTTACCTCTACTTCCATTTCTTCCTGTATTTTGTCTACAAGTAACAAATTTATATCTGTAACTAATATTTCTTTTTTGTATAGCTCTTGTTCTTCCCCTACAATTACTTGGTTTTTTTTCTTATTAAATCCGAATAACAAATAATGGAACTTTATATGAAATCTTTAGTCCTTTTCTCTGTCCTATTGTATAATTATACAGTCCAGTATGCTTTCCTAAAATTTCTCCTTTAGTGTTTACAATGTCTCCGTGCTTTTGGCTTAAGGTCAGAGTTGTTTTCTAAGAATTTTTTATAGTTTCCGATCTGGTATAAAGCATATATCCTCACTATCTGGTTTATTTGCAACTTTTAAATTGTTTTTTCTTGCTATTTCTCTTATTTCATCTTTAGTTTCAAAATCAGCAAGTGGGAAAAGTATATGTTTTATTAATTCTTTTGGTATACTCCATAAAACATAGCTCTGATCCTTGCTTCCTGCGTTTGACTTTTTTAAAACCCATCTATTATATTTTTCATTATATTCAGTTTTTGCATAATGCCCTGTTGCAATATAATCACAACCTAGCTCTTTTGCTTTTTCGTACATTAATCCAAATTTCATATATCTATTACACTCTATGCAAGGGTTTGGTGTTTTACAATCTGAATAGCATTTTATAAAATCATCTATTACATGTTTTTTAAATTCTTCTTTATAATCATATGTAAAGTGGGGAATTCCAAAAGAATTACATATATTCTTTGCATCTATATATGTATCCATGTTATAGCAACTACTATCTGTAAATAATTCTAGACTTGTTCCGTACTACATCATATCCTTGTTCTTTTAATATTAGAGCTGATACACTGCTGTCAACTCCTCCACTCATTCCTAATAATACTTTTTTATTTTTCATTTTATTATTCCCTCTAATGTATGCCATGCAAGTAATGCACACTTAACTCTAGCTGGCATATTTGATACATTTTTAAATACAATTGCATCTTCTAATTTTCTTAAATTTTCTTCGTCTGTTTCTTCTCTTTTTATCATTCCAATAAATGTTTTTATAATATCTCTTGCTTCTTCTACTGTCTTTCCTTTTAGAGTATCTATCATAATAGATGTGGATGCTTGTGAAATAGCACAACCATGACCAGAAAATGCCATATCTTCAATAATATTTCCGTTTAGCTTTAATTCTAATGTTATTTCATCTCCGCAGCTAGGATTATGTCCTTTTTCTTCATAATCTGCTTTTTCTAATTTCTTTTTGTTATATGAATTCATGCTATGTTCCATGATTAGATCATTATATATGTCTTCCATTTCTTCCTCCTATTTAATTGTATTTATAATAATTCAAAGGCACTTAAGTACATTTTGTCCTGCTACCTAGTGTAGTTATATATCTTTTAATTGCTCCGCTCTCCAAGGCGTTTAAGGCAGATGTAATTTATACTTTAGATACACATTATATTCTCTCGCAGTGAGCAAATAAGTAAGGTCGATGCTCACAAGTTAAAAAGATATATAACTACACTACGCGGGCTTTAAATCAAACTGCCTTTGAATTACTTAATATATTTACTAAACATTTGATATGCTTCTTTAAGTGCACATACAAGTCTATCTACATCTTCTCTTGTATTATAAAAGTAAAAACTTGCTCTGCATGTAGAATCTATTTTTAAATATCTCATAAGTGGTTGTGCACAATGATTCCCTGACCTTACACATACTCTTTTAGAATCTAAAATAGTTGATACATCATGCGGATGAACTCCCTTAATATTAAACGATATAACACTACTATGTTTTTCTATATTTGGTGTCATATATAAGCTCAAAAAGTCAAGCTTTGCTAGTTCTTCCCTTGCATATGCCATAAGTTTGTTTTCTTCTTTTTGTATTTTGTCATATCCGATTTCTTCAATATAGTCAATGGCAGCTCCCAGTCCTACTACTCCTTCTACATTTTGTGTTCCTGCTTCAAACTTATTTGGAAGAGAAGCGAATGTTGTATCCTCTTCGTATACATATTCAATCATATCTCCACCCATTAGAAAAGGATTCATATTGTTTAATATTTCTTTTTTCCCATATAGAACTCCAACTCCAAGTGGAGATAACATCTTGTGTCCCGAAAACACTAAAAAGTCTGCGTCTAATTTTTGTACATCTATTTGCATATGTGGTATACTCTGCGATGCATCAACTACAACAACAGATCCTTTTTTATGTGCAATTGTTATAATTTTCTCTAAATTGTTTATTGTTCCTAATGCATTTGAAACATGAGTAATCGCAACAACTTTTGTTCTATCAGTAATCTTTTCTTCAATTTCTTCATCAGGTATTTCAAACTCATCATTTATATACATATACTTAAGCTTACTTCCAGTTACTTTACTTACTTTTTGCCAAGGTACTAAGTTTGAGTGATGCTCCATTATTGAAAGTACAATTTCATCATCATTTTTTAAATTATCTAGTCCATACGAATAGGCAATTAAGTTTAAACTTTCTGTTGCATTTTTTGAAAATATTATTTCTTCTCTATATTTAGCATTTATAAACTTTTGGACTTTATCACGAGCCTTCTCATACATTTCTGTTGCTTCTATGCTTAAAGAATATGCTCCTCTATGTGGGTTTGCATTATATTTTTCATAAAATTCTTTTACTTTTTCTATTACTTTATATGGCTTTTGAGAAGTTGCTCCACTATCTAAATATACAATATCTCTATTTTCTAAAAGTGGGAAGTCTTTTTTTAGTTCATTCATATTTGCTCTATCCTTTCTGGGCTTAGTCTCAAGTCAATTTCATCCAATATTTCACATTTTATTTCTTCGTTTTTTATCTTTTCTATGATTTTATTAAATCTAGCTCTAACCATAAGCTTCATTGCATCACTCTTATCAAATCCACGACTTTTTATATAAAATAGTTCTTTATTATTAATTCTACCTGCTGATGAACTATGATTTCCTTCAACGTCTTCTTCACTGCAAAGTAACATTGGAAGTGCCATAGATTTTGCTGTGTCTGATAAAAGCATACAAAATTCATTCTCATTTCCTTTTGCTTTTTTTGAGCCTTTTTTAAAATCTATAGTTCCTTTGAAATGTTTTTTAGCTTTATCCTTTAGTGCTCCTTGCACTTCTATATCTATTTCTGATTTTTCTCCTCTTAGCTCTCCGATATAGTTTAAGTCAAAAAATTGGTCAGTTTTTCCAAGATATATCGCATTTACATTGTTTTTTGATGTTTTTCCGGATTAGATTAGAATAATAGTTAGTTATACTATACTTCCCCCCAAAATCTACTATAGTATAGTTCACATTTGCTTCTTCTTCTAATTGATTTTCAATACTAAGGAAGTTATTTGATTTTGTGTTTAGGAAATTAACAATAATAATTTGTAAACTAGAATTCTTATTAGCTATAACTCTTATTATTCCATTATGATAAAATTGCATATCTTCTTTTGTAGTATATTTTATTAAAAGATTTGCTTTAGCATTTTCTTCTACAATTATCTCTATATTATCAATTAGGTTCTTGTTTTCACTATCAAAGATATTTTTTATTTCTATATTATCATTATTTTTTAGAGATAGTTTAAGTTTATGGTTTGCTTTTTCTCTAACTTCTTCTTCTAGTTCTGTTCCGTATACCATACTTTAAACTTGTATTAGATACACTCTTACTAACTCTATCTTTATTATCTATTCCTATGATTTCTATATTATTAAATTCATATTTTTTATCTAATAATTTAACATCTTTTAATTTTATATTGTTTATGTTAAAGTTTCTAGCAGTTCTAATAGGTGTCTCATTTAGTTTTAATTCTGTCATTTATATTTTCTCCTTTTAATTAAATACCACATTGTGATTTAGTAGGGGCGATTAGCAATCGCCCGTTCTTCAAAGGCTTTACTATAATAATATGGATATATTTAGCCAATCGAGCCCTCGAGTTCAAGCCCAATAAGATTATTCATCTCTACTGCATACTCTACTGGTAGTTCCTTTGAGATTGGATAAGCAAATCCTCTAACTATCATTGCTTTTGCATCTTCTTCTGAAAGGCCTCTACTCATCAGATAAAATATGGCTTTATCACTTATTTTACCTATTTTGGCTTCATGCGAAAATTCTACTTCATCTGTTCTAATATCATTTGTTGGTATTGTGTCTGATATTGAAATATCATCTAACATAAGTGATTCACAAGATACTATAGATTTAGAGTTTATAGCATTTTCATTTATTCTAATTAGCGACCTATATGTGCATTTCCCTCCATTTTTTGAAATAGATTTAGCATTTACTACACTTGAGGTGTTTTTTGCATTATGAACGGCTTTAAATCCATTATCAAGGTTTTGTCCTTTTCCTGCAAATGAAATTCCTGTGAATTCTGTTTTTGCTCCTTCTCCATTTAAAATGCTCATTGGGTATAGCATTGAAATTTTTGAGCCAAATGACCCAGATACCCAGTCTACTTCGGCATTTTTTCCTACTATTGCTTTTTTTGTGTTTAGGTTTAGCATATTCTTTGACCAGTTTTCTATTGTTGAATATCTAAGATATGCATTATCTTTTACATATAACTCTACACATCCTGCATGTAAGTTTACCTTATTATATTTTGGGGCTGAACACCCTTCTATAAAGTGAAGGCTTGCTCCTTCATCTACTATTATAAGTGTATGTTCAAATTGTCCTGATTCTGGCGAATTAAGTCTAAAATATGACTGAAGTGGTATATCTACTTTTACACCTTTTGGTACATATACAAAAGAACCTCCTGACCAAACAGCTGCATGAAGTGCAACAAATTTATGGTCATTTACTGGTACACATTTCATAAAATGCTTTTTTACTAAGTCTGGATATTCCCTTACTGCTGTTTCCATATCTGTATAAATTACACCTTGTTTTATTAGTTCTTCTTTCATGCTATGATATACAACCTCTGAGTCATATTGTGCTCCTACTCCTGCTAAGCTATTTTTTTCTGCCTCTGGTATTCCAAGTTTATCAAATGTGTTTTTTATATCATCTGGCACATCTTCCCATGAGTTATTTATTTTTGTTTTTGGCCTTACATATGTTGCGATTTCTCTCATATCAAGTTCAGAAAGGTCTGGTCCCCATGTCGGAAGTTCTAGGCTATTATATGTTTCTAATGCTTTTAGCCTAAGTTCTCTCATCCAGTCTGGATCTTCTTTTTGTTTTGATATTTCTTCTATTATTTCAGGAGTTAGTCCTTTTTGTATTTTAAAGTCGTAGTTATCTTTGTTTTTTATGTCATAGATGTTTCTATTTATTTCTTCTAAGTTTGTTTTACTCATTGATAAGTTCCTTTCATTAATTTATATCTCATCAAAATCTGGAAATTGTGACACTCTATCATTATGAAATATAACGCTTACCTCTGCTGAAGTCAATCCTAGTTTTGTACCAATTTCACTATGGTTCATTCCTTGTTCTTTCATGTCTCTAATTTGAGGAAATAAAGCTAGCTTTTTTACCCATCTTTTATATGCAACTAAATATCCATAAAATCCAGTATCTTGTAATGCCTCAATAAGAATATCAAGGATATTTCCAACAGCTTTAAGACCTCCACTTTTATTTGCATGAGAGATAAGAAATTTTATAATATCTTTATTAGCTATTTCAGGATGCATATAAAATGCATTTAAAATCATTTCTATATCTTTACCTGGTATATTAATTTCTGAAATGTTTATAGTTGTCAGTGTCTTAATAAATTTTTTTCTTCCTTCTACTGATACATTCTCTTTTCCATTTAACTCTAATTTATCTTCTATTCTTGCTACTTTTCTATATTCTCTACATTCACTAATTGCTCTTGCAATATTTCTTCTAATATATCTTTCTGGTACTTGAGCTTGTTTTGTTTCTTCTCCAATAGACCATTTATCATTTTGTATAGCTACTTTTTTTATTTTATATGCATATCCTAAACTAATACCCATGAGTTCAGCAGCTTCTCTAATATTTCTACCACTTTTTATCTGTTCTTGTAGTTCTCCTGCTAATTCTATTTGTTTTCTAGTCTTTTCTGCTTCTCTTTCTGGTATTCTTATCATTTCTTCTGACACTGAAGTTTCATCTTTCTCTTCCATAATATTACCTTTCAATTTCTCAACTATTATTTTGTTCTATATTTATTATATCCATTTTCTTCTATTTCTTTGGCTAATTCTTCTTTTCCAGTTGTAACTATTTTTCCATCTACTAAAACGTGCACATAATCTACTTTTAAGCTGTGTAATATTTTTGTGTTATGTGTTATTATTAAAACTGCGTTATTTTCATTCTTAAACATTTCTATTCCTTTTGATACCGTTTTTATGGCATCTACATCCAGTCCCGAGTCTGTTTCGTCAAGTATCGCAAGCTTTGGATTTAAGACAAGCATTTGCAAGATTTCGTTTTTCTTTTTTTCTCCTCCTGAAAATCCTACATTTAAACTTCTTTCTTGATATTTAGGATTTATATTTAGTTCCTCCATGTATTTTTTTAGTTCTTCTTTAAACTCAAATATTTTGACTGGCTTTCCTGTTATTTTACTTTTTGCATATTTTAAAAAGTTTGCAACTGTTATTCCGTGGTATTTCTTCTGGAAGTTGAAATGACATGAATACTCCTTTTCTTGCAATTTCATCTGTATCGGTATTTGTTATATCTTCTCCACCAAATATGATATTTCCACTGACTTTTGTATATTCTGGGTTATTTAGTATTGCATTTGCTGTTGTAGTTTTTCCTGAACCATTTGGTCCCATTATTACATGGACTTCTCCTTTATTTATTTCTAAATATATTCCTTTTAGAATTTCTTTTTCTTCTGCTTTTACATATAAATCTTTTATTTCTAATAATTTGTTACTCATAATACATTCCTTTCAAAATTTTTAGTATCTAATCGCTAGCAAAAGAATTGTTATTTGGCTAGGCGCGTGAGTTCAAAGAAGGGCGAGGTGTACTAGTGTACATTGAGCTCTTTTTGAACGAACAGCTTAAGCGCCAAAGTGCAATTATTTTGTTAGCTTACCTGTGCGTCTTACACAAGACCTACACTTCTCTTTACTTACATCATAATCACAGTTTAAGTCATTTAAGTCTAGTACTTTATGTACATATTTTGCAAGTTTATTTGCAGTATTATCTGTAATTGCAAGTTTTATTTTTTCTGCTTCGCTTGCAGCTTCTTCTTCATCTATATTAAGTACATCTTTTAAAAACAAATAGGCAATATCATATGTCTCAAGTATTTTTTTTGCTAGGTTTTCTCCACTCTCTGTAAGTTCTATGGTTCCATATGATTCGTAATTTAATAGACCATTATCTTTTAAATTATATATCGCCTTGTTTACACTTGGTTTAGTACAGTTCATTTTGTTTGCAACGTCTGTTACTCTTATACCCCCATTTTGTTTTTTTAATATATACATTGTTTTTAGATATTCTTCTAATGATTTTGATATCATATTATCTATTCCCCTTTTTGTAAATGTTATCCAAAGTTAACAAAATTATTATATTATTTTTCAGTTTGTTTGTCAAGGCTAACAAGCAAATTTACAAGGAAATTTATGTCTGTTATAAATATATAAAGCAACATTTATTTGCTACACTATAGCAAAATGGAAAGCATCTAGGTTGTCAGAACAACAGTGGCATGACCTAAAATACTCTAACATTTTAGATTAGTTTCATGCCACGCCCGTTGTTCGTGCGCCAAATTTTACAAAGTAAAATTTGTGTGCAATTCTTTTATCTAATAGGAAGTTCAGAGAACTTTCCTATTAGATAAAAAAATGAGGCTTTCGAAAACATTTTGTCTTCTTAGCCTCATTCTTCTGCTCTCATTTGACAGCAGGTGCGTGGTTTTTAATAGATGTTTAGACATACCCCACCAGTAGCTCTCAAAAACTCTTGTTTTGCCTTTTGCATAGTACTCTTGTCGGGCAGTTCGTAAAAGGCACTAACTTGTGCTCCGACGCTCTGCGCTCCTCCAAGAGAAAATGCATTGACATCTAAGAATATGCTTCTGGATACTCCTTGTTCTTCAAGGACACTGATGGCGGTACTTACGAGCTGCTCTCTTGTCATTCTAACCACCTTCCATGTTTGTTTTTTTCCCGATTTGGAAACATGCTTAACATAATTATATCATGATTTTGCTTTGTTTTCAAGTTTTTATCATGCTCTTTATATTTTATGTAAAATATTTTATTATAAATGTTGTTCCGCTTCCTTCTTCTGATTCTACATCTATATATCCATTATTTTCTTTTATGATAGACTGGGCAAGTGCTAATCCTATTCCAACACTATCATCCTTCGAATTTTTACCTTTGTAAAACCTTTCAAATATATGTTTTATATCTTCTTTGTCTATTCCGTATTCCATAGTCTTTTATTTCTATTTTTGTATACATATTGTTTTTACTATAATTTATATCTATTTTAGAATTTTCATAAGAATGTTCTACTGAATTTTTTAGTATATTTGTTATTGCCTCAGCTTGCCATTTAAAATCACAATATACTGTTTGTCCTTCTTCTCCAATAATATTTAATTTTACATTTCTTAAATCACATAAACCTTCAATATTTTTTGCCGCTTCTTTTATTATTTTTCCTATATCTTCATCTTTATTTATAAATTTTATAGTATTTGTATCAAATTTTGAAAGTTTAAGTAGAGAATTTACTAAAAAGTTAATATTTATAACAGCTCTTTTTATATCCTTTATAAAGTCTTCTCGAGTTTTTGAGTCCATTTGTTTATTTTCTAACATATTGTCTAGCATTATTGTAATTGATGTTAATGGAGTTTTTAGTTGGTGTGATATATCAGATAATGAGTCTTTTAATTTTACTTTATCCTGAACTGAGTTTTCTGCTACTTCTTTTAGCATAACTGTTGTTTTATATACTTCATTTTTTAGTATTGATAGTTCATCTTCTGTATTATCTTCTATATCTAATTTATAGTTTCTTCTATTTATTTCTTCTATATATTGAGTTATCTCTTTTAGTTTCTTGTCTTTTTTTCTATTATAGTTTAAAAATGTCAAACCTAATAATATAAATAACATAAAAAACATAAATATCTCTAAGCTTAAAAAGTTTTTAAAATATTTATCATTTTCTAAAATTGCTGAATCTCTTTTTATATCAATTCCATAGTTTCTAAGTACATTTATATCTTGCACTTCTTTGTTATTTAACATCTTAATTAATTCATTTACATCACTTTCAGGGTATCTTTCCTTCACATTTGATATAATTAAGTTTATTTTTTTATTAAAACTCTCAGTATATTTTCTATATTCTATATAGTTTATGGCAATAAATATACTATTTAAAATTAAAAATACTATTATACTTATATATACTGCTTTTTTTAATTCTATCTTATTTTTCATCTATTCTATACCCTATCCCTTTTATTGTGATTATTATATCTTCATCTAACTTTTCTCTAATTCTTTTCATATATACTGTAACTGTATTGTTATTTACATCATTTCCTGTCCATTCCCATATCTTGTCTATTATATCATCTCTTGTTACTACTTTATTTAAGTTCATAAATAGAAGGTTTAAAATTTTTAGCTCTATATTACTTAATTCTATTTTCTTTTTGTCTTTATACACTTCCATCTTATCCATGTCAAATTCAATATTTTTTATAGTTATCTTTTGGTTTTTCCCTCTTAATAATATTTTGTTTATCCTTGCTATTAATTCTTTTGTAGAAAATGGTTTTGTTATATAATCTTCAGCTCCTATTTCTAATCCTTTTACTATATCATCTTCATCATCTCTTGCAGTTAAAAATATAGTTGGAATTTTCTTTTTCTTTATTTCTTTTTCATACAAATTAAACCCATTACCATCTGGAAGGGATATATCTAAAATTATCAAGTCTATTTTTTTGTTTTCTAGAACTTCTATTGTATTTATTATACTTTCTGTATGAATTACTTTATATTCTTTTTGCTCTAGTGAATATACAAGTCCTTTTGCAATATTTACATTGTCTTCTACTAATAATATTTGCATGATTTTCTCCTTATTTTATGTTATAGTACCACAAATGTATGTACTTTTCAAGAAATATTTAAAAACTGTACATAGAATCAATCTTTATTCACATGTACAGTTTTTTTATAAATAAATTTATATATTATCTTTTCTAATTGTTTCTATAGTGTTTTGTTTGTTTATTTTTCTTACACTATATTTCATTATTACAAATATTAATATAAATACTGATACTACAGAAAGTATTATTGCACCACTTGGCACAAAGAATTTTCCTCCATTTTGGCTTTTAAATGACATATATAAGAAATATGTTCCAACCATTCCAAGTGCTATTCCATAAAGTAACGATTTTGTTCCATAAAATATTGTTTCTAGATTTATCATTCTATTAAATTCTTTTTTGGTCATACCAATTGACTTTAGCATTGCAAATTCTTTTTGTCTTAATTCCATATTTGATGTAATAGTATTAAATATGTTTGTCACACCTATTAATGTAATTACTCCAATAAATCCATATAAGAATATTTGTATAACTAGAACCATTGCTTTTTCTTGTTTTGCCTGCTCTTCAAAATTAATTACACCAATATCAGCATTTAGATTATATATATTCTGCTCCAATCTACTTGCATTACTTGACTCTATAGAAAACATCTTTACATCATATTCTATATCTTTAAATCTATCTATATTTACAACTATAATTCCACTTTGATAATATGTTTTTTCCATTCCATATGGTCTAATATCTGATATTGCTCCAACTTTTATTTTTATTTCTTTATCATTTTTAAAGACTTCTTTAGTTTCACCATTTACTTTTTCAATGGTTGTATCTCCTATTTTTCCTACTATTGTATCTCCTATTTTATATTTATATATTCTTTCATCTCTTTTCTCTGTTTTTCCATCTGTTTCATGATATGTTACATAATTGTCTACTAGAATTCCTGCATCTTTTACTTTTTCATAGTTTACTCCTACTTTTTCTGCATACTTTCTAAAGGTTTCATCATCTAGCCCTAGTATTTGCATACTTTTATAATCATCTTCTGGTTCATAATAGTTTTTCTCTATTTTTTCTTTATCATATATTCTAAAATAATTATAATTTTTTTCTTCATATAGTACATAGTATTCTTCTATATCTTCGAGAGATGCAATTTTTTCTATATATTCTTTGTTGCAATATACTTTTATATTATATTCATAGTCTTCATAATAGTTCTGACTTATATCAAATGCATTTCCTATAAATGCATTTATTGTTATAAATACACATACACTTACAGCTATTGATATAACTGTTGTTCTATATTTCCTTTTGCTCCTTTTTAGATTCTTATATGCTAATACTCCACCTGTTCCAAATAGTTTTTGAATTACTTTAGGTACTTTTAATTTCTTTTGTTTTATTTTTATATCACCTGAATTTCTAAGTAACTCAATAGGTCTTACTTTGCTTGCTCTTTTTGCTGAAATAAATGCTGATAAGTATATTGTTACAAATCCAAGAACTAATGACAATATTACAGAAAATGCATTAACTCCAAGTAGTATTCCTTGCACATGTTCAAATAAATACTGTCCTAATACTGCACCAACTATTTTTAATAAAACAAATATTGCAAATATTCCAGATAGTATTCCTATTGGTACACCGAATGGTTCCTAATATCATTGCTTCACTTATTACGCTTTTTCTTATTTGTTTCTTAGTTGCTCCTACTGATGCAAGCTCTCCATACATTTTCATTTTTTCTGTTATTGATATTGCAAATGAATTTCTTATGCAGAATACACTTGTAAATATTATTACTCCAATAACAACTGCTGCTGCTGAAAATAGCATCTCTACTGTACTATCTGAAAATGCAAATGCTTGCCATCTTAATAGCTCATTATTTAATTGATAATTATATTTTGCTTGTTGTTCATTCCTTTTTACTTCATTATAGTCTTTTAGTCCGTAAAATCTCTGCTATTGCTGATTTATAGTCACCTGGATTTTTTAATGCTATATATGCATCTTTTTTATCCCCATCTATTCCTGATGTAATTACTGTATATCCTGGATTACTATATTCTTCAAATGAGTATGATGGTCTTTCTATAATTCCGAACTACCTTAAATTCATAGTGTTTCTCATTTAGAATTTCCTCTTCTCCTTCAAGGTAAGGATTAGAACCATCTAAGTCATCTCCATCTAGTGTTTTTCTATCTCCTATATTTAAACTTAATTTATCTCCTATTTTTATTTCTACTCCAGCATTTTCTATTATATGTTTACTTATTACAATTTCGTCTTTGTTTATAGCAAATCTTCCATCTTTTAACTTAAATTTTAATTCACTTGCTGTTTTTTCATCCATAGAATATAGATTTAAATATGGTTTTGATTCATTTTTACTGCCCTCTAAAATTCCATATCCTATTTTATTGATATTTTGAATTTCTCTTATATCTCTATTGTTTTCTAATTCTTTTAATTCACTTTGTTTTATACCTTCAAGTTTTACATGATAATATCCAATTTCATTTATTGCATTTTGTACTAATGTTTTTTGGAAACTTGTAACTAAAGTAGCTGTACCACAAATGAGTGCTGTTGAAAGAATTATTCCTATTATGGTGCTGATTGTTCTTCTTTTATTCATCTTTAAATTTTTTAAAGCCAATCTTTTTAAAACATTCATTTTTATTTTCCTTTCCATATAAATCTATTATTATAAAGTTTAAAATTAAAATTTAAGAAATGAGCGAATGTGAGGAACTTTGAGCATAGAAATTCTAAGTGAATTTTATGGAAAGCGTCCGAGTTTCCCTCGGAAGGGTGCCGTAAAAGGCTCATAGAATTTCTGTGAAAAGTGAACGACCTGAGCGAATGCCGAAAATTTTAATTTTAAACTGTAGTAATATATTTGACTTTTATTTTATCTTTCCATCTTCAATACATATAATTCTATCTGCTTGTTTTGCAATCTCGATATTATGTGTAATCATTATTATTGTTTGTTTGTAGTCTCTATTTGATTTTTTTAATAGTTCTACTATTTCTTCACTTGATTTAGTATCTAAGTTTCCTGTTGGTTCATCTGCCAAGATTATACTTGGATTTGTTATCATCGCTCTTCCTATAGATGTTCTTTGTTGTTGCCCTCCGTGATAATTCGCTTGGAAGATGTGTTCTTCTATCACTTAAGCCTAGAAGCGATATTAATTCGTCCAATGTTTTTTTGTTTGCTTCTCTATTATCTAAGTTTAGTGGTAAAAGTATATTTTCTTCTACATTTAATATTGGTATTAAATTATAGAACTGATATATAAGTCCTACTTGCCTTCTTCTAAATATAGCAAGTTCATCGTCACTAAATTTATATATATCTTTTCCATCTATATATACTTTTCCTGAAGTTGGTCTGTCTACTCCTCCTATTAGATGCAAAAGTGTAGATTTTCCACTTCCTGATGCTCCAACTATTGCAATAAATTCTCCTTTGTCTACTGAGAATGAAATATTGTCAAGTGCTACAACTTTTGTTCCTCCTTCTCCATATATTTTTGTTAAATTTTCTACTTTTAAGATTTCCATAAAAACCTCCTAATTTGTTTTCTTTATTTTTATTATACACTCTCTAAAGTGACAAGTAAGTGACATTAAGGAATTTTTAATAAATTGCAAAAAACAAAAGCTTAAGATAACCTTTAAGGTTACTTTAAGCTTTTGTTTTGGTTTTTTATTCAAAGTCTATATTAATACTTCCTATTCCACCTTCTAATTTAATTAAGTTGTTTCCGCTTCCATATGTGCTATTACTTCCACCTTGAGATTTACCATCTATTTTAAGACTACCAATTCCCTTTTCTCCAATTATTTTGTAATCTTCTTTGTTTCCTTTAAGTACTATATCTACTTCTCCTACTCCACACTCTATCTTGCTTTCTCCTGTTATTTCACCATCAAGTTCTATTTTTCCGAACTCCTGCTTTCAATTTCAAATTATTTAATACACAAGATTCTATTTCTGCTTTTCCTGCTCCTGCCTTTATTTCTGCTCTAGTAAATTCCGAATTAGATATTTCTAGGTTTCCTGCTCCATGGTTTAATTCAAACTTTTTTGCATAAATATCATCCATATTTAGCCTTCCTGCTCCTGTTTCTATATCTAATTCATTTAGAAACATAGTTTCTGGTAGGAATATTTGTATTTGTCCCATTTTTTTATTCCAAGACCATTTATCTTCTTCTTTTATTTTTAGTTTTCCATTTATAAGGTTTGCTTCCAAATAGTTGCCACCTAAATCTTTTCCTTTTATTGTAATAAATGAATTATTTGTTTTGGTTATATATGTTTCTGCATATTTTACATTTATTTCCATTTTATTTATTTCTTTAACCTCTGATTCTGTATAAATGTGTACTTGCTCGTCTCCTTCTGCTGTTTCTATTATAGAACTTTCTTTTCCAAATTCCCCATCAATATTTGCTAAAAATGATACACCAAATATTATCCAACCAAATATATTAAATATTATAAATATTGCTAAACATATTGCAAATATTTTTACTAATTTTTGAAATCCATTCATTTTATATCAATCCCTCCAAACATACAAAAGGCTTCAATATATAATGTTTTAGTATTTTCTTTGTTATATATACTTTTATTTGAAACTCCACCAAATATTGGTGTTCCTTTTACTTTTACATTTATGCTTTCTGGTACAAGTATTTCTATTCCTCCAAATATGCTACTGGCTTTAATAGCAGCTTCATTTTCTATATTTGCTTTTCTTAAATCTAGGTTTACTCCTCCAAATACAGCGTCTAAGTTTGCTCCTTTGAATTCTTCTCCATCTTTGTTTACTTTTTGTTCTGCAAATGTGGCTGTAATGTTTTCTAGTCCGTTTTTTGAAGCTTCTTTTACTTTGTTTGAAATTTTTGATTTTATTGTTTCATTAAATATCATTGATAATCCTATAGCAACAAATATTGTTGGTATTAGCATCTTCCAAACAAGTGAAAAATTAATTATTCCTCTTGTAGCAAGAAGTAATGCTACTCCAATTACTACTCCAATGATATTTCCTGTTTGGCTTTGATTTTTGCTATCAAATAATCCTATTAAGCAAGGAATGATTATAAGTAGTGTCCACCATCCTTTAAAAAAAATATTTATGCTTGTTATATCTAATGCATTTAGCCCTATTACTATTCCTAAGGCTATAAATACTATTCCCCATAGCACTTTGTTAAAATTATTCATATTTTCCTCCATTTTATACTATTTTAATATATTTTTTGCCAGTTTCTTTAGCTGCTCTCTTGAGTCTTCTTTTAATGTTGACTTTATTGTTACAATTGGCTCACATATTTCTATATCTTTCATTCCTTCTATTGCTTCTTTTATACATTTACCTGCACTTGGTGCCCATGTGCCATTTTCAATTATTCCGCACTTTTCTATTTTGATAATTCTTTCCTTTTAAATGGTTTAATAGATGTTCCATTGGTGGGAATACTCCGAAATTATAGCTAGATGCTGCAAAAATAACTTTATCATATTTAAATGCATCTTCTACTGCCTCTGCCATATCACATCTTGTAAGGTCTGCAATAGTTATTTTTTTTGCTCCATTTTCTTCTAAAATTTTTGCAAATTCTTTTACTGCATTTGCAGTGTTTCCATGAATAGAGGCATATGCTATAAATACCCCATCTTCTTCTGGCTTATAGCTGCTCCATATATCATATTTTTCTATATAGTAACCTAAGTTTTCTTTTAGTATTGGCCCATGAAGAGGACAAATCATTTTTATATCTAAATCTGATACTTTTTTAAGTAGAGCTTGTACTTGCATTCCATATTTTCCGAACTATATTAAAGTAATAACGTCTTGCCTCACATGCCCATTCTTCTTCTGTATCAAGTGTTCCAAACTTCCCAAATCCGTCTGCTGTAAATAATATTTTTTCTTCCATTTCATAAGTTACCATTACTTCTGGCCAGTGCACCATTGGTGCCATAAAGAATTTAAGTGTATGTTTTCCTAAATTTATTTCTTCTCCTTCTTTTACAACTATTTTTCTTTCTTCTAGATTTTCTATGTCAAAGAATTGTGGTAAAAATGCAAATGTTTTGTCATTTCCAATTAGTTTCATTTCTGGGTATTTGTTTGCAATAAGTCCTATATTGTAAGCATGATCTGGTTCTAGGTGAGAAATAACTAAGTAATACGGTTTATTTCCATTTAATGATTTTTCTAAATTTTCAAGCCATTCGTCTGTTTTTCTTTTATCTATTGTATCCATTATAGTTATCTTTTCGTCTTTTATTAAGTATGAATTATATGATATTCCATTTGGCACAATGTATTGGCTTTCAAATAAGTCTATGTCTTTATCATCTGCTCCTATATATATAATGTCGTTTGAAATAAATGTATCTTTCATATGTTTTGTTCCTTTCTTTCACTATTTGCATTAAGTATATCATATGTGTATTATATTTGCAAAATTATTAAAAAAATATATAAGTTCCAAAAAATCAGTTGGATTTAGATTTTTTAGAACTTATTCACTGCTAATGTGACAAAGAAAAACGTCCCAATTGTCACACTATGCTCTTTTAAATGTTTCTGCTGTGCTACAGCATTTATCTATTAAACATATTATTTTTCCTTCTGTAGATTTTGGAAATTTTGTAAGTGTTAATGGCCACATATGTGATTCTATAATATTTTTTTCTGTTTCGTTTATATCATAAAATTTCTGCGCATTTTCACTTGCAATTCTAGGATGCCTAAACCCGTGTAATTTTGGTCTTCCTTCTGTTTCATGCCAGTCATATAGGAAAAAGTCATGGAACATTGCACTAACTATTAATATTTCATAATTTATTCTTGCTCCAAGTTTTTTTTCTAAAAATTTTGCAAATAAAAAACTATAGTATGCAACATTTCTTGAGTGTGTATATACTGTTGTATGTCCATGTTGTATATATTTTCCTAGCATCTTTTGTATTTTTATATGATGCTTTATTTTAATTAAATAAAGCAAAAATTCTCTTTTTTGTGTAAGTCTTGTAATAGTATGTTCTTTAACTCTAACTATCATTTACATCTTTTCCTTCTTGAGTTTATTATCTCTATATTTTATTATACGATAAATTTTTCAAAAAGCCAATACTTTTTTTATTAAAACTTTATTAAATTAACTTGTAATTATTTACATAATATAGTATAATTAGTATGCTGATTTATGGGACTAGTTCCTTGTCAGAAAAAGCATGGCTTCCCTTTCACACAATTTTTAGTTTGGAGGTTGTTAAAATTATGGCAGTATTTACCTTAAATTTTGCTATGCGAAACCATGGTCAAGCTGGCATCTCTGGTGCTATCTCACGGAGCGACTATATTGATCAGGTTTTCACAAAGGCAGCAGAAGCAGCAGAGGCTTGCAGCCCTTCTTTAGTCAGAGGTCCTGTCTTCAGTAATGACATTTACAAGATCAAAGAGCTCACTGGGCTTGACCCTGTCGAGCTCGCACCCATCTCCGACAAAAGGCCTGGGCTGTTTTACGCCAGATACATCGTTCCAAGCCCTGATGCGGTCAATATGATGTGACGTATGTATTCTAAGTAAATCCAAGTCCTTTTGTCCGAAGTGTGAAAGTATAAACCATGCTAATCCGTAATGTCTAACTTACGGTGCATTAAAAGGACGCATGTAGTATTTTGTTTTAAGATACTGCATGCGTTCTCTTTTATTTCAATTCTTATTTTTCTATTACAATTGTTACTGGACCATCATTTACAAGTTCTACTTCCATATGTGCTCCAAATTCTCCGGCTCTCTATATTTATTCCTGTTTCTTTACATTTTTCTTTAAAGTATTCATATAATCTATTTGCTTCTTCTGGTTTCGCAGCATTTGTAAAGCTTGGTCTATTACCGTGAACTTGTATCTGCATACAAAGTAAACTGTGATACTACTAGTATCTCCCCACCAATATCTTTTACAGATAAATTCATTTTGTCATTTTCATCTCTAAATATTCTTAAATCTAGTATCTTCTTTACTAGATAATCTGCATTTTCTTCTTTGTCTTCATGTGTTACTCCAAGCAATACCAAAAGCCCTTCATTAATCTCTCCTACTATATTATTTTTCACTGTTACTTTTGCTTTCTTTACTCTTTGAACTACAGCTTTCATTTCTTCTTAACCTTACCTTATCTCTTATAAATAAATTTATTGTTCTTTTTATTTTATCTGTACGTTTTATTTGTTCTTTCATATATTCATTTAAGTGTTCTTCTACAATTTTTACGTTATTTCCAATTGCAAATATAAATGAGTATTTTTCTTTGTTCTTTACTGCTTGTTTTAATATACTTGATTTCAATTCTTCATATTTTACAATTAATCCTTTTTCTAACGCAAATTTACGTACTTTTACTATTAAGTTCGTACTATATATAGTATCTATTATTATTATTCCAAAGAAAAATCCTATGAAAAAACTAAATGCTAAGTTGTCTTCAAGCCATGATAAACTTTCTAATACATATGGACTTACTAGATAATAATATATTGCGCCTAAAATCCCCCAAAATAATGTATAAAGTGGACATATTAATCCATCTACATTTCCCCAGTTGTTAGAATAGTCCCATAATTTTACTCCCATACCTTTTATAAATATTAATCCTGCAATATATTCTATGGCTGTAACTGATACCATCATAATTAATACAACTATTACTCCATCATCAATATTTATTTGTGATAATAAATAAAATGTACATAGTCCAAAACCATATAATGGTAAATATGGTCCTACTAAAAATCCTGGGTTTATCCATTCTCCTTTTGATACTATTCTTCTAAAAAATAGTTCTAGCACCCAACCTAATATGCTCCCAATAAAGAAGAGGAATGCTAGTGTTAAAAACATATTCATTTTGTTTTTATCCCCTTTATACAAAAAATATATATTATTTTAGCATAAAGTGTAAAAAAAAACAAGAGAGGTTTGAAGTGCATTTCAAGCCTTTCTTGTTTTATAGTATTCTACTTTGAAGAAGAAATAAATAGTATTAAGTATATTAGTTTATTTTTTGAACTAATTATTCTGTTCTTAATGCTTCTACTGGATCTTTCTTGGCTGCAAGTTTTGCTGGAATTAATCCTGCAATTACTGTTAATATCACACTAATCGCAATTAGTATTAATCCTCCTGCAATTGGTAATGATGCTATATTTGATACTCCTGTAATTCCTTTTATAAGAATATTTACTGGTATACAGATTAAAATAGTTATTCCAATTCCAAGTACTCCTGATGTTAGACCTACGATTAATGTTTCTGCATTAAATACTCTTGATATGTCTTTTTTAGATGCCCCTATACTTCTTAATATTCCTATTTCTTTTATTCTTTCAAGTACTGATATATATGTTATTATTCCTATCATTATTGAAGAAACTATAAGTGATACACTTACAAATGCAATTAACACATAGCTTATTATATCTATTATTGCAGTTACTGAGTTCATCATTGTTCCTATTAAGTCTGAATATGTTATTACATTTTCTTCTTTTCCATCATCTCTTTGTTTTTTATTATATTCTTCTATAATTCTTCCTATTTCTTCTTTTGATTCAAAATCTTTTGGGTACATATTTATTCCACTTGGTTCTTCTTCATTTACAATACCAAGCTTATTTAAATTCATTTCATACGTTGCGTCACTATTTTCTGAATATGTTTTCATTAAGTCAGCAAGTTCTTCTTGGTTTAAACTTGATATATATGCCTTTTCTTCATTTGATAAACTATTATAATCAAAAGACTTTTGATCTTCGCTAAATTCTAAGCCTGTAAATACATTTATTTTTTGATTTTCCTTTTGCTCTTTTGCTATTTCACTTTCATTTATTTTGTTTATAACATATTCTTTAAGTTCTGATTTATATCCTATGCCCCCTGTTACAGCTGCAATTACACTTTCCTCATTTTTTCTGATTATTCCTGTTACTTTTAGTTCTTCTGCTTCTTCTAGTAGCTTTTTCATGTATTCTTCATCTTCAGACATATCCTTCCAGATTTTTCCGTTCTTTTATATAGTAATCTGTATTTAGAACAATTTTGAATTTTAAGTCTAACAATTCATCGTATGTGTAAGTCTGTTTCTCTATTTCTTCTACTTTTTCACCTTTCATTAATGCTTTATACTTTTCTGTTAATTCATTTGGATCAAGTAGTCCTAAAGAGTATAGAGTGTAATCACTTAATTTAGTATCCTCATCTACTATTAATACTACTTCATTAAAATCCTTTGGCCAATTTCCTGCTAGTAAATCATATTGCGTCTTAAGTAATTCTTCATTATCTAACATTTCTTCCCAAATTTCATATGATCCGAAAGCATTTCCATACATTTTTGTTTGCATTTCTTGCATTTGTTCCATACCTAAATTTTTTAGTATTTGATTTGGTGATGTTTTTACATAACTATCACTATTTGCATTGTTATTATATATATTTAAGTCTAAATTGTATTTATATTGTACTGAATTTATATAATCTTTTATATTTAATCCATTTTCTTCTATAAATTTCTTGAACTCTTTTAAATTATTACTATTAGTTTGTGCTGATAACATTTTAATTAAGTCATTTATCATTGGGCTAGATTCTATTTTTCCGCTCTTCTACTTGCATATTTTCTTCATCTATTCCAGATATTGACCCAATCATCTCTCCCATATCTATTGATGTTTCTTCTAATGTAACTGGATATGATGAAAGCGTATCTTCTTCTACTTTTGATATATATTTTTGAACGCCATTAGATAAAGACATTATTGCTGCAATTCCAATTATTCCTATACTTCCTGCAAATGCTGTTAAAAATGTCCTTCCTTTTTTTGTCATTAAGTTGTTTAAGCTGAGTGAAAGTGCTGTCAAAAACGACATTGATGTTTTCTTTACTTTATCATTTTTTTGTTTTTCTTCTTTTCCTTCATATGAATTTGAATCGTCTATTATGTTTCCATCTAATAGTCTAATTATTCTTGTAGAATATTTATCTGCTAGTTCTGGATTATGTGTTACCATTATTACTAATCTATCTTTTGCTATTTCTTTTAATAATTCCATTATTTGTACTGATGTGGATGAGTCTAAGGCTCCTGTTGGTTCATCTGCAAGTAAAATGTCTGGATTTCCAACTAATGCTCTTGCTATTGCAACTCTTTGCATTTGTCCACCTGACATTTGATTTGGTTTTTTATTTAGTTGATCTCCTAGTCCTACTTTTTCAAGTGCTTCTTTTGCTCTTTTTCTTCTTTCTGATTTAGATACTCCTGAAATTGTAAGTGCTAGTTCTACATTTGAAAGTACTGTTTGATGTGGTATTAAGTTATAGTTTTGGAATACAAAACCTATAGAATGGTTACGGTATGTATCCCAATCTCTATCTGTATAGTCTTTTGTAGATTTTCCGATTTATTATTAAGTCTCCACTTGTGTACTGATCTAAACCACCTATGATGTTGAGTAAGGTAGTTTTTCCACAACCACTTTGCCCTAGTACTGATACAAATTCGTTTTCTCTAAATTCTATGTCTATTCCTTTTAATGCCTGAACTTTTTCATTTCCTGCTTTATATTCTTTTGTTATTTTCCTTAATTTTAGCATTTAATCACCTTTTCCACATAAAAATTAAGTTTGCCTTTTTAGACTGCAAACTTAATTTTATAATTTTTCTGCCAAATTGTCAATTCATTTTCAGTGAATTTTGTGTGAACTTTTGGAATCATTTACAAAAGTTTTCATTATCTTAATTCAAATGCATCTTTTTCATTTCTTCAAATCTTTTTATTTTATTGGTTGTTGTTTTTGCAAATTCCATATTTGTTAGTATCATATTTTTGATGTATTTATATTTTGGAACTAGCTTATTTGCTTCTTTTACCTTATCCCAAATTGCTTTTTTTATTTCTTCCATGTTCAAACTTGGATATTTCTTTTTTATTACTTCTTCATCGTATTTTATTTTTACTGATAACACTAAGTCGTCTTCTTTTGGCATACCAAATACAAAACAGTCTTCTACTAGATCTATTTTGTTGATATTTTCTTCTATTTCTTCTGGGAATATTTTCTTTCCGTTTTTTAATACTATTGTATTTTTCTTTCTACCAGTTATATATACATAGCCTTGTTTATCAATATATCCATAGTCTCCTGTATAAAACCATCCGGTCTTTTATTACTTCTTTGGTTGCTTCTTCATCTTCATAATAACCCATCATTAGATTTGGTGCTTTAGCAACTATTTCTCCTATTCCTTCTTCATTTGGCTCTGATATTTTAATTTCTACACTTGGCATTGGAAAGCCTATAGAACCATATTTTCTATATTTATAGTTTTCTGCACATAGCACTGGAGCTGTTTCTGTTAATCCATAGCCTTGTACTGTTAGTATTCCAAGGTCGTTTAGTCCTTTTTCTACTCTTTTATCTAGTCCTGCTGCTCCACTTATTACAAATCTAAGCCCCCCTAGCCCGTCTATTACCTGCTTATATACTTTTCTTCTAATGTCTATGCCGAATTTTAGAAGTAGATTTGTAAATACTTTTGCGATTTTTATAATAGTAGTTTTCTTTTGTTTTGCGATTTGTTCTTCTATTTTTTCGTATATTTTTTCTATTAATATTGGCACTCCTACAAAGAATGTGACATGATATTCTTTAAGATTTTGTGCAATATATCTTAGTCCGTCTGGAAATGCTGTTGTTATTCCTGAACTTAGCATTATCAATTGTCCCGTCGAACCAAAAGTATGATGATATGGCAAAAATGCAAGGTTTACATCAGTACTTCTAAAGTCTTCTACGAGTTGCATGTCTGATATATTTCTTGCTATATTATATTGTGAAAGCATTACAATTTTTGATTTCGATGTTGTTCCTGATGTGAATACAAGTGTTGCTAAGGCCTTGTCATCTATTTCTTTATCTATATAGCTTCTTTCTCCTTCTGCAATTTTCTTTTTGCCTATTTCTATTATATCTCTTACATATTCTTTTCCTTCTAGCTTTTCCATACATATATATGTTTTTATATTAGATTTTCCGCTCTTTTCTTACTTTTTCAATAATTTCATTATATTTTTCTTCATAGATTATAGCATCTACTTCTCCTCTAAGAATGGAATTTTCTATTTCTATGTCTGTTAATGCTTTATCTAATGGAACTGCTATCATTCCTCCAAGTAGTATACTTACATAACTTAAAGCCCATTCATATCTGTTTTTTGATAGTATTGCTATCCTTTTATTCTCTAATCCGCAAAGAATAAAGACCTGTTCCAAGATTATTTACTTCTTCTAAAAATTTTTCATATGTTATGTCTATATATTTCACTTCGTTTTCATTTTTTTCTTTTATTTTAAATGCTATATTCTTTGGATATTTTTTTATTGAAAAGTATATAACTTCTTTAATATTATTAAATACTGGGTAGTCAAAAAATGTTTCTTTTTGTCTGTTTTTCATTCTTACCTCCATATAATCTGGTATTCGATACTAGATTATCATATATTTAATATCTTGTCAAGTAAATTCACTCAAAGTTCACTTGTATAAATTTTTCATATATTGGAAATAATTATCTTAGGTGGTGATATTTATGACAAGTAAAGAATTATTATACGTTGAGGATGCTCTAGGACATGAGAAATTTATGAAATCATGTAGCAAAAAGACATCAAGTCAGCTTCAAGATGTAACACTTTCTAACTACATTGCTGAACTTGAAAAAACACACGGAGAATTATTTAACAAGTTTTTAAATTTATTATAGGAGGTATGTGGTTTATGGAAGATAGAGACTTAATGGAAAAAGAGCTATTAGTAGTTAAAGGTGTTTGTGATTTATACTTACATGGAACAATCGAATCTACTACTGCAGAAGTTCATGCTGCTTTTAAGGATGCTTTAAATGTGTCTTTAGATATTCAAAATAAAATATATAATTTAATGTCTGAAAAGGGATGGTATAAAACCTCTCCAGCAGAACAAGCAAAAATTGATTCAGCTAAACAGCAATATTCAAATGCTTGCTCTTAAATTTAGCAAAAGAGAATGGAACCCAAAAAGCTTCGGGTTCCATTCTCTTTTTTAGGCTGATTAGTCTCAGCCTGTTAAAATTTGGACATATAATATAAGTCCACCTAATCCTGCAAGTACAGCTATTACTCTGCATGTATAAGAATATTTCTTCTCTCCTTGATTCATACTCTTGTCTGCAAGTAACCAAGTAAGTCCTCCATACCAATAAATAAGTAGAGCAAGAGGAAGTTTAAACATTTTTATAAGGTCTTCCTTGGTTATTCCTGCGAAATAACCAAATATTCCCGCAAGCATCAGTAGCATAAGCAATAGAATGCTTCCGCCGAAGCAATATCCTCTTTCTTTGTTTATGCCAGACTTGATTGTGACTGATACCAAAAAGTAGCAGTCGATTACAATTAGTACTAGCATAAGTGTTGATACCAACACAATTTGCGGATTAAGCATTACATTTCCCATTTTCTTCTTTTCTCCTTTACTTTTTTGTTGTTCTGGCTATTTATGTGAAAACTAAGTAAAGAGACAAAGAGCTATCTCTTACTAGTTAGTAAAATCTTACCTATATAAACAAAGCTACTTGAGCTTTTTATCTTAGGTATTATAACATTAATGACATAATTTGTAAATAGCTTTTTTTGGAAACTACTCTAATTCAAGATTTCTACAGTATTTTTTGCAAAATAGTTTTTACCTTTGATGTTACATATCCTTTTCTTTTTTGGTTTATATCTTCTACCATTGATACTATTAGTATTTGTTTTTCAGCATTCTCATCTGCAACAAAAGCATTAAACCACCCTATCTCTGAACCTTCTGTATCTTCCTTGGATGCTTTTATTTCTGCTGTTCCTGTTTTTCCGTGCAAGCACTATATTTTTTATTTTTGCGTTATGTGCTGTTCCATTTTCATCTTCTATTACTTGGATTAAATCTTCTTTTACTATATTTGCCGCTTCTTTTGTAAAAGCATTTTTAACATAATATTCGAGCTCTTTTGTATCTTCTTTAAATTCTATATATGGTTTTATCATGTTTCCGTCATTTACAAATGCAGTATACATAGCAGTCATATGTAATGGGTTTGTTAGAACTTTTCCTTGTCCATATCCTGTATCTGCAAGCTGTACTTCACTATCAAATGTATCTCCTTCTGCAAATTTTGATGATGTCATTGGTTGTACAAAATCTATAGATCTGTTAAATCCTAATTTATTTAGTTCATTCTTTAGTGTATCCGCTCCTATTCTAAGTGCAAGTTTTGAAAAATAGATATTGTCTGAATATACTAGTCCATTTCTTAAATTTGCTGGTCCGTCATATGTTTTTACTGTTGTTACATAGTATGTTCCCCAACTTGCGTCCTTCTGCCATGATTTTCCGCTTGCTCCAAAGTCTTCATCTGCTGTAGCAGAATTATTTGAAATAGCAATTGCTCCAATTATTGGCTTAAATGATGATCCTGGAACCCATGCTGCTGTGCATCTATTATATAGTGGTTCTCTTTGGTCAGATGTAATACTTTGCCATTTTTCATCTGTCATTCCAAGTACAAAATCATTTGTGTTATATGTAGGAGTACTACACATTGCAAGTATTTCTCCTGTTTTTGGATTTAATACAATACTTGCTGATTCATCATCTTTAAATTCTTGATATACATATTTTTGTATATTTATATCTATTGTAAGTTTTATATCTTCTCCCTTTTTTGCCTCTCTACTTGTTATTGTCTTCTTTTTATTACCTTTTTCATCTATTATATATACTTCATAACCTGTTAGTCCTCTTAGTCTATCTTCATATGCCTTTTCAAGTCCTGCCTTTCCCATTACACTACTTGAATTATACCCTTTACCAACATTTGCTTTTAGCTCATCTTCTGTTAACTTTTGAACATAACCTATTAGATGGCTAATTTCTTCTGTGTATGGATATACCCTTCCTGCTGAACTTTTGATTTTTATTCCTGCTATTTTCATTAATTCTTTTTCTGTTTTTGTATCGCTTTCAGGAATGTTCGCAATTTGTACAAATGTGTTCTCTTTTACATATGATGCACCTAATAGTGCTTTTATCCTATCTACTGATACATCAAGTAATCTTGATACTGCTTCTATATCTTTTTCTGGGTCTTTATTCATTTTTCCTGGAACAAATCCGATATTTGATGTTTTTCCTTCTCCTGCAAGTAACTTTCCATTTCTGTCATAGATACTTCCTCTTGTAGTCTCTACTGAGTCTATTTTGATTTTGTCTGTGTCATTTAAACCTGGAAAAATCACATTTGAAGTCCATATAATATGATATTCACCATCTTCTTTTGCAAGTCTTGCAGTATTTGCAAAAACTACTTTCCCTGCAAGTGTTTCCATTTCCATTGTATATGTAATTTTAGTTTTATCGTTGTCTGTTTCTTCCTTCATATTTCTTATATTTATACTGCTTGATTCTAGTTCTTCATATATTGTTTGATTTCTGGTTATGAACTCTTCTTTAGTTATGTTCTTTTTTGAGCTTTCTGATAGCATTCCATACATTTCTTCATATTTTGCTTCATTTATATATGACATAAATGTACTTAATGTTTGCATTGCTTCTGTTGGCTTGTCTTTGTTTATAATTTTTATAATAGTTATAGATATAAAGGTTAGAATTAATAGGCATATAATGACTCTTATTTTATTAAATCTAATTTTTTTCTTTTTTCTTTTTAGATTTTCTTTTTTCAAGTTTTTACACCTACCTTCATCTTTTGCCATTTTTTAGGTTTATTTTATCATAAGAAATATAAAAAGACAAGAAAGTTTAATCCTTTTTTCTTATATTTACTATATCTTCCACATTTAATTTTCCTGCTCTTGTTATAAGATTATATCCATATCTTTCTTTTAGTTTATCTATTGCACCATCTAGTGCATCTTGTTTTTCATTTTCTTTGTTATCAAAAAGTGAAATTTGCCTTTCTTCTTTATCTATCAGATTATCTACTCTTACTCCGTACTAGTCTTATTTCCATTCCTTGTAAAAACATTTCATTTAATAATTTATGCGCTTCTGAATATATCTCTTTTGTATTAGAAACTGATGTATAAAGTTTCTTTTGATGTGATATATCTTTAAAATCTTTTGTTCTTAGCTCTACTCCTACTACATTTGCAAGCATTCCTTCTTTTCTCAATCTATATGCTACTTGCTCTATTAGCGCAAGCACTATTTCTTCCAATTTTTCTTTTTCTTTTATATTATATGGAAGTGTGACTGAATTTCCTATACTTTTAGGCTTCTCTCTAACACTTATAACCTCAGATTTATCTATTCCATTTGCATATTCCCATATCATCAAACCATGTTTTCCAAATTTTTTTATTATTTCTTCTTTATCTCTCTTTGCTAAGTCTCCTATTGTATAAATTTTCATGTTTGCAAGCTTTGGTACTGTCTTTTTTCCAAGCATAAATAATTCTGATACTGGAAGGCACCACATTTTTTCTTCTATTTCATTTTCAAATAAAGTATGCACTTTGTCTGGTTTTTCGAAATCTGATGCCATTTTTGCAAGTAATTTATTATGGGCAACTCCTATATTTACTGTAAACCCAAATGTTTCTTTTACTCTTTTACTTATTTCACATGCTTTTTCTAAAAGTGTGCTATTTAGCAAATATCCTGTCATATCCATAAAACACTCATCTATGCTAAATCTTTCAATTTTATCTGTGTATTCTAAAAGCATTTTGTATAAATTTTTTGAATATTCTTTATATATTCTATAATCACATGCTGGATATACTTTTAGATTTGGGCATTTCTTTTTTGCTGAATATATTGTTTCTGCTGTTTTTACTCCACATTTTTTTGCTAGCATACTTTTAGCAAGAACTATTCCTGCTCTTCTTGTTTCGTCTCCTCCGAATCACTGCTGGGATAGTCCTTATATCTAGTGTTTCCCCATTTTTTAGCCTTTCTACTGCTGACCAACTTAAAAATGCATTATTTACATCTATATGTAATATTTGTCTTTCCATTACAATATCACCAATACTATTGTAAAACTTTTGTTTGTGTTTGTCAAGTGTATTTTAGGGCCATGCATTTTTATTTGCATAGCCCTTTTGTTTTAATTATTCTTATCTTTATATATTCTTAAAATATCTTTCATATTCATTTTACTTCCATAGTTTAATATAGCATTTGAATATATTTTTATTGATACTTTTGCTGTCACAAATATCGTTATTATTAAAACAGCTATTGATATTACTATGTCCCATGTGCTTGCTATTCCCATCATTACTCTAAATGGCATGCAAAATGGCGATGATAGTGGGAATATAGCTGCAAATGCGTTTAAGTTGCTTGTTGGATTCATCATTGTAAAATATGCTAGGTAAAATCCTAATACTGCAAGTATTGCAACTGGTCCATTTGCTGATTGTACATCTTCTGGTTTGCTTACTGTTGAACCTGTTAGTGCGTAGAATAGTGCATATGTAAAATATCCAAGCAAGAAATATACAAGTGTTATAACTAGCAAAAATGGCGTCATATTCTCTAGGCTTATTATCCCACTTAATGCACCCTCTTCTAAGAATATTGTGTTACATATTAATGCCACAATCACCATTGCTAGTATTTGTAAAAGTCCTACTATTCCTATACCTATTGTTTTTCCAACTACTATTGTAGATGGTTTTGTTGATGTTACAAGCGTTTCTATTATCTTTGATGTTTTTTCTGTTGTTATAGAGCTTGATACTTGGTAAGCGCAGAAATATATTGCATAGAATAGTACTATTGATAGTAACATCACAATTACTGGATTTCCTTCTACTTCCGTTTCTTCTGTTTGTGTTAGTTTGAATTCAAAGTTTGGTGATAATGATGCAAGCTCATCTGGTGTTAAATTTAATTTTGACACTTGAATATTTGTGTACAATGTAGATAGTGCACTTACTAACTTTTCTGGCATTTGTTCTACATAAATTAGGTTGTCTACTATGTATTCCATAGTTACTTTTCCATTTTCTTTTCTTATAATAAGTGCTTCTTCTATTTCTTCTTTTTCTATTTTTTCTTTTATCTCGTCAAATGTTATGCTGTCATTTGTTATTTCTGAGTTATATCCAATTTCCATCTCATTTAAAGAACTTAATGTTCCCTCAAAAATATTTTCATTGTCTACAATTAATAATTTTGTTCCTTCTTCTACATTATCTCCATTTATTATGTTTAAGATGTTTGGTATATTAAATGCTAAAACTATTAATAATAATATGATTACGCTTGAAATTATATATGATTTACGTTTTACCATATCTTTTATGGTAAATGCTGCAACTGTAAATATTCCCTGCATCCTACTCACCTACTTTCTCAATAAAGATATCATTTAGTGATGGCTTCTTTATCTCAAATTTTAATACTTTTTGTTTGTTTTGTGCAAGCAAATTAAATAGCTTGTGTCCTTCTTCTTCATTATTTATTTTTATATCATATTCATTGTTTTTACTATTTACTATTTCTAGTCCTAGTTCTTTTATGTATTTTTCAACATTTTCTTCTGTGCTTAAATCTATTCTGTTTGCTGGATAACTATTTTTTATTTCTTTTAGATTTCCACTAAGTACTGTTTTTCCTCTATTTAGTATTAATACTTCTGTGCAAAATTCTTCTATAGAACTCATTTGATGACTAGACATTATTATATATTTACCGTGCCTTTACTAACTCTAGTATTACTTCTTTTAAGTTTTCTGTGTTTACTGGGTCTAGTCCACTAAATGGTTCATCTAATACTATTAGTTCTGGATCATGCAAAATTGCTGTTATAAATTGTATTTTTTGCTGATTTCCTTTTGATAATTTTTCTGCATTCATGTTTAAGTACTCTTCTACTTTTAACTTTTGTGCCCATTTTTTTACTTCTTTATCTGCTTCTTCTTTTGTCATTCCTTTTAGTTTTGCAAAATATACTAATTGATCATATATCTTTGTTTTTGGATATATTCCTCTTTCCTCTGGTAAGTATCCAAAGTTTACATTTTTTCTTTCTACTGTTTTTCCGGTTCCATGAAATTTCTCCACTGTCTTTTTTCATTATTCCTAGTATCATTCTAATTGTAGTAGTTTTTCCGGGCTCCATTGGTTCCGAAGTAAACCAAATACACCTGGTGTTCTCATTTCGAATGTTATCCCTTTTACTGCTACTTTTTCTCCATAGTTTTTGACTACATTTTTTAAGCTTAACCCCATTTCCTTTGCCCCTTTCTTATCATTTTTTCCTATTATATCACTTGAAATAATCGTTTTCAACATTTTTTAATATTATTAAGAAAAACAAAGAGCCTACCTCTTTCGAGGCAGGTTCTTTGTTTTTGCACACTCCCTATTTAAAAAAATGTGTGTGACAGAAGGGAAATCTAATGCCCATCAGTTTCGTCAGCAGGCTCAGCCGCCGTCATATCGGGCGTGCCTTGGAGCCGACGAACCTCACTGAGGATCGCATAGTTAGACCCTGCGCTGTAGTCCCACTTGGTCATCATAGTACAAGTTTTTTCCGCATTAGCCCATGCTAAAGCAGAAGACGGAACCACTGTGGGCATAGCCGCCGCTATGCTTTCAGTCCATGCCTTGATGAAGACAAGGAGATTCCTTGCCGAAGCAATCTCCCCTTGTTCAAGCTGCCACAGCTGCTCAGGATCACACCCATTCTCAGCAAGAATGGTGGCAATATGGCAGATTACATCTACCATATTACCTTTCCGGATCTCACGTCCTTCTTCCATCTTTGACTTCTCCTTCTTTTTACTAAATCTTAGGCTCTTGCCCAAAACCTAGCGGGGTGACTAGCCCCTTGAAACTTGTTTTAAGGTACTTTTTCATTATATCATATTATGTAAATTTTTGCAATAATGAATTGCCACTGGGGACGTAGCATTTTGGCAATCTTAACTAAAAAATAAATGCTCTATTAGTATTTTTATTCCAATTACAATTAAAACCACTCCACCAAAAAGTTTAGCTTTTTTCTCAAATTTATTTCCAAATCTATTGCCTATCTTAACTCCCAAAATTGATAATACAAATGTTATTGTTCCAATTAGACTTATAGCTAAAAATATATTTATCCTCAAAAATGCAAATGTTATTCCGGCAGGCTAGAGCATCTATACTTGTTGCTACTGCAAGTATTAACATAGTTTTAGCTCTTATGTCATCATTTATATCCTCTTCCTCTTTAAAGCTTTCTCTTATCATTCCTATTCCTATAAATGAAAGTAAAATAAGTGCTATCCAATGATCTATAGATACCACTAAGTTTTCAAATCCTTTTCCTAATAGAAAACCAATCATAGGCATGAGTGCTTGGAATATACCAAAGTATAATCCGATAATTATAGCTTTTTTTAGCCTAAATCTTTTCATTGATAGTCCTTTGCATATAGATACTGCAAATGCGTCCATTGCAAGACCTACACCTATTAGTACAATTTCTAACATTTCCATTTTTTATCACCTTATTTAATACTATTCATTACTATTTAAAATCAAAACTAAAATTTTCTAAGCTCATTACTTCACTAAGAAAGTATAAGTTTCACATATTTAATTTCTACATTACTTGCAATTTTTCTGTGTAATGCATTTTTATCTAATAGGAAGTTCATGGGACTTTCCTATTAGAGATAACAAATCTCGCTTCGCGAGACCTTTTCTCTACTATTAATATTTTTCACTTCTAATTTAAGGTGTCAAAGAAGCGTAAAGATTTGTCGCGCGAAAAATTGCTATGCAATTTTTCTGTGCAATGTATTTTTATCTAATAGGAAGTTTGGAGAACTTTCCTATTAGATAAAAATAGAAAGAGGCATTGCTCTTCCTATTAAGCATTCTTTTTTCTTTTGAGTCTTAGTACATTTAAAACTACTGTAAAACTACTTAATACCATTGCCAAACTCGCAAGCATTGGGTTTATAGAAATTCCCAATGGCTTAAATAATCCGAACTGCGACTGGTATCATTAATACATTATAGAAAAATGCCCAAAATAAATTTTGTTTTATGTTTCTAATTGTCCTCCTACTAATATCTATTAATTTTATTATGCTTTTTAGGTCATTTTTTGTAAGTATTACATCTGAAGAATCCATTGCTATATCTGTTCCACTATTTACACTTACCCCGATATCAGAACTTGCTAGTGCTGGACTATCATTTATTCCATCTCCACACATCATTACAAATTTGTTTTCTTCTTTTAGATTTTTTATTGTGTTTGCTTTTTCTTTAGGTAATACATTTGAAATAACTTTTGTTATTCCTATTTCTTTTGCTATTTTTTCTGCTGTTTCTTTGTTATCTCCGTGTTAACATCACTGTTTCTATATTATTTTTTGCTAAGCTTTCTATAACTTCTCTTGCATCTTCTCTTACAATGTCATTTACTCCGTATTATTCCAAGTAATTGCTTATTTTTCACAGCATAAATAATACTATTTCCATTCTCAGCAAGCCTTTTTTCGTCATGTTTATAATCATTTTGGATTTTATATTCGTCTAACATTTTTGAATTTCCAAGTAATATTTCTTCTCCTTCAATTTCCCCTATAATTCCATGTCCTGCAATGCTTTTGAAATTTTCCACTTCCAATAGTTCTATTTTATTTTCTTCTAGGTAGTCTGTAAAAGCTTTTCCTATTGGATGTGTAGATTTACTTTCTAAACTTCCGAATTAGTTTTAATAGTTCTTTTTCTTTTAAATCACTATAATTTACTATTTCTGATATTTTTAATTTTCCATATGTTAATGTTCCTGTTTTGTCAAAAACAACAACATTTACTTTTTGTGCATTTTCTAATATTTCGCTTTTCTTTATGAGTATTCCGATTACTTGCACATAGTCCTTCACTTACAACTATTGCAAGTGGAGTTGCAAGTCCCAAACTGCAAGGGCATGCCACAACTAGAACCGTCACAAATGTAGATATAGCAGTCCCAAAATCTTTTCCAATTATTATATAAAAGATAAAAGTGATGATTGCTATAATGATTACTGCTGGAACAAAATATCCTGATACTGTATCTGCTATTTTCGAAATTTTTGCTTTGGTATTACTTGCCTCTAAAACAAGTCTTACAATCTCTGATACAGTTGATTCTTTACCTATCTTTTCTGCTTTATACTCTATATATCCGTCATAATTTAAACTTCCAGCAATCACCTTATCCCCTTTTTCTTTTGATGCTGGTTTACTTTCTCCTGTTATAAATGACTCATCTAAATGTGCTGTACCTACTATTATTTCTCCGTCTACAGCAATTTTTTCTCCTGCCTTTGAAATTATAATATCTCCTTTTTGTATTTCATCAAGTGTAACTGTTTTTTCTGTTCCATCTTTTTTTATAACCGCTGTATTAGGTGTTATTTTTACTAATTTTTGTATTGCTTCTTTTGTTTTGTCTTTACTTATTTTGTCTATATATCTTCCAAGTTTTATAAAGTATATTATTATTGCAGCTGATTCAAAATATAGGTTCATTACTTGTGTATGATCTCCTGCAAATACTTTATACATATTATATAAACTATAAATAAAACTTGTTAGAACTCCTATTCCTACTAAAGTATCCATATTAGGAGTTTTGTGTATTAAGTTTTTGTATCCATTTTTTAAAATGTCAAATCCATAGATAATAAATGCTATTGTAAAAATAAGTAGCGTTATCATATAAATCTCAGCATTTATATGTGGATCAAATATTTTAGGAACTGGTAAATTTATCATATGTCCCATTGAAATATACATAAGTAATATTGCAAGTATTGTAAATATAATAAATTCTATCTTTTCTTTTTTATTTTTTTCTTCAAATTTTATTTCTTTGAATTCTCCTAAACTTTTAAATCCAGCTTTCTTGACAAACTCTTCTATTTTTGCTATGTTTAAAGTCTTTTCGTCGTATTCAACTGTCGCATTTGCCATAACTAAATTAACTGATGCACTTAGTACTCCTTCTTGTTTGTTTAAGTATTTTTCTAGTCCATTTGAGCAAGCACTACATGTCATTCCATCAATTGATAATATTATCTTTTTCATAGGCTAGTTTTCCTTTACACTAAATCCAATATCTTCGATTTTTTCTTTTATATCTTTTTCTGATACATTTTCTTCTGCTGTAACTATAGCAGTTCCCTTTTTATAGTCTGCCTCTACAGTTTTTATTCCTTTCATATCTTCTAAAGCATTTTTAACTCTTTTTTCGCAGCCTCCACATACCATTCCTTCTACTTTTATGACTATTTCTTTCATATATATCATTCCTTTCTTTTTTATTATTTTTGTCTTTATCTCAAATTATATACTCTTGTAAAATGTATGTCAAGGAATAAATCGCCAGACTTAATCTAAGCCTGGCGATTTTAGTTTTACATCATAATCTTAACTGACAGGAAATTCTTTCATAAGCTTCTTAAAAGCTTCCACACCTTCATAAGCAACCTTCAAGCACTCTATATCTTGTGGCTTTATTTCATTTCTTGCTTCTTCCTTTTGAAATGGCTGGACACAAATTGTATGATAATATCCTCTTGGAATAGAAGCATACCCCTCATCACAAATATGTTTTTCCAAAGCAATTATAAGTTTCTCTTTATTCTCTCTATATTTGGAAGGTTCCTCATAAATAAGATACATTCTTCCATCTTTGACTCTTCCTATTGCAATGCTCTCAATACTTTCTGCAAAAGTTTCCACTCCAAGGGTAATAGTATTCACTCCCAAGAACATATAATATGTCTTGCCATCTTGCACATATTTGAATCCAGTGGCATAGTCCCCTGCTGTCAGGTCATATCTGTATCTCAAATTACCTGGTCTACATTCTCTGATATCTACCCCTGGATGGCAATGCTCTGTAAAAAAGTGTTTCATTACCGTTTCACGATTTATTCCTGTCCGCCATGTAATATAGCTTCTTCCCTTACTTATGAATTCAATTATTCCCTCTCTTGTAAATTTCATGTAAATTTCTCCTTTCAAAAATATTGTTTATGTTGTTTCTTACTTTCCTGTTTAGCATACAAATTCTTCAAGGACTTTCAAATACTACATTTGCTTACTAGCAAATATATTTGATTGTATCATATTTTTCGTTGAGTTGCAACTAAAAATAGATGCCTTATAAATAATCGCCTATATTTATAAACGGTCATTTATAAGACATCTATTTCCCCCATTTTTCACAAAAGATTCTTTGTGTTAGAATTAAAATAAATTGATTTAAGATTTAGAATAAACTAGTTTATACAATTGGTTAATATCTTTGTGCATATTTTTTCTGTCTTCTTTACTTTCTTCAATCTCAGTAGCAACTGTCTCAAAAACTTCTTCAACACCACGTATTATACGTTTTCCATCTTTTCTAAGTTCTGCAATTTGCTTATCTATACTCTCAAATTTTTCATCATTTCTATCAAATCTTGCATCTACCTTTTTAAATTTTTCATCTGTTTCTGTCATAAAATTATCTAATTTATTATCTAGTTGTTTTACATCATTTGTTAATTCATTTATTTGGCTTTTTACACCTTTCATTTCGTCTGTAAGTATATTTACTTGTGATGTTACTCCCTTCATTTGTTCTGTAAGCATATTTACTTGATTGTTGTTATCTTTCATTTGTTTCATAAGCATATTAAACTGTCTATCATTCATCTTCCTCACCTCCTTTGACATAGACATTTTATCATGTATAAAAATATAAGTCAATATAGTTGGTTAATTTTTTAACCAACTAGTAAACTTATTTATTCTTCTTCATTTATTATACTTTCGAATTGGCTATTATATAGTTTTGAATAAAATCCGTCTTTTCCTAGAAGTTCTTCATGTGTTCCTTGCTCTATTATATCTCCCTCATTCATTACTAAAATCATATCTGCATTTTTTATTGTTGATAGTCTATGTGCTATTATAAATGATGTTCTTCCTTTTGTTAATTTATCCATTGCTTTTTGTACAAGCTCTTCTGTTCTTGTATCTACATTACTTGTTGCTTCATCTAATATTAAAAATGGAGAATTTGCTATCATTCCTCTTGCTATTGTAAGTAACTGTTTCTGTCCTGCTGAGATACTTTCTGTGTCGTTTAGCTTTGTGTCAAGTCCCTTTGGCAAGCCTTTTATAAAATGCTCTAGCCCTACTATTTTACATGCTTCCATAATTTTTTCGTCTGTTACATTTTCTTTGTTATATACTATGTTTTCTCTAATCGTTCCATTGAATAACCAAGTGTCTTGTAAAACCATTATGAACAAATCATGTACGTTTTCTCTTGTTAATTCTTTTGTATCTACTCCATCTATTGTGATTTTTCCTGAGCTTATTTCATAAAATCTCATAAGTAGATTTACAAGAGTTGTTTTACCTGCTCCTGTTGGTCCGACAATTGCAATTTTTTGACCTGGTTTGGCTTTACACGAAAAGTCTTTTATTACTAATTTGTCACTATCATCATATCCAAATTTTACATGTTCAAATTCTATATTTCCCTTTATATGTTCTTTGTCTAGTACTTTTGTTTTTTCTCCTTCTTTTTCCATTTCTTTTTCTTCTAAAAATTCAAATACTCTTTCACTAGCTGCTGCTGCTGATTGAAGGTTTGTTAATCCTTGTGCAATTTGCTGAAGTGGAGATGTAAATAGTCTTGCATACATGATAAATGCAACAATTATACCAAATGTAATTATTTCTTCTTTTACAAGTACTCCACCTACAATGCATACTGCAACATAGCTTAAATTTCCTACAAAACTCATTAGAGGCTGCATAAGTCCTGAAAGAAACTGACTTTTTCTACTACTCTCAAAGAGCCCATTATTTAATTTTTTAAAGTCACTAATTGCTTTATTTTTTCCATTATATACTTTTACTACATTATATCCTGAATATATTTCTTCTATATGTCCATTTAATTTTCCAAGTTCTACTTGCTTTTTGTTAAAGTATTTCTGTGATTTTCCGAAGTATAAAAAACATAAATGAAAATCCCAATAATGATGTAAGTATTGCAGTAATTGCTAAAATCCAATTTGTGTAAAACATCATTACTACACATGAAAGTAAGAGTGCAATTGCTGAAACAAAGCTTCCCAAGTTTTGACTAACTGATATTCCTATTGTATCTACATCGTTTGTAACTCTTGATAAGATGTCTCCAAATGAATGTCTATCAAAATATTTTAGTGGTAATTTATTTATTTTTACTGATATATTAGTTCTTAGTTTTTTAGCTAATTTATTTGCAGTTGTTGCCATTATAAAACTTGTAAAAAAACTAAATATAGCACTGATGACATATAAGCAAACCATAAAAACAGCTATACTTATTACTTTTTCAAAATCAATCCCTTTCATTAGCCCTTCAGTTATTGTATCTGTCAAATCTGCAAGCTTATTAGGTCCAACTATTGAGCATATAGAGCTTGCTATTCCAAGTATAATTGCAATAATATAAAATGGTCTTAACTTTTTATTATATCCGAAGTAATTTAATAATTGCTCTTTTAAAATTCTTTGGCTTTTCGTGTACTCTATTGGGACCTACGTTTCTTTGTACATGCCCTTTTTCATTACTTGCCATCTTCTAATTCCTCCTTACTTAATTGTGAATATGCGATTTCTCTATATACTGAACAATTTTTCAGAAGTTCTTTATGAGTTCCTTTTCCTACACATTTTCCATCATCTAAAACAAGAATCTCATCTGCCTGCATTACTGTTCCAATTCTTTGTGCAACTATTATATTTGTTGCATCTTTTGTATATTTCTTTAATTCTTTTCTAAGCATACTATCTGTTTTATAGTCTAAGGCTGAAAATGAGTCATCAAATATATATATTTCTGGATTTCTAGCTATTGCTCTTGCAATTGCAAGCCTTTGTTTTTGTCCTCCACTTATGTTGCTGCCTCCGACTTGCTATGTGTGATTCATATTTATTTTCCATCTTTTCTACAAAGTCTTTTCCCTGAGCAACTTCTATTGCTTTTAAAATTTCTCCTTCTGTCTTTTCTTTTCCATTTTCTCCATAGCCTACGTTTCCCTTTACTGTATCACTAAACATTACTGCCTTTTGTGGTACATATCCTATTTTATTATGCAAAAATTCTTGATTATATTCTTTGACATTTACACCATCTACTAATACTTCTCCACTGCTTGCATCAAAAAATCTAGGTATTAAGTTTATCAAACTAGATTTTCCGGCATCCTGTTGAACCAATTATTGCAACTGTGTCTCCTTTATTTGCTTTAAATGAAATATCTTTTAGTACATAATCTTGCCCATCTGGATATTTAAAAGATACATTTTTAAATTCTACTGTTCCTTTTTCGTTTCCCTTATCTTTTTCTAATCCTCCATCTTTTACACTTATATTAGATTCTAATACTTCTACTATTCTTTCTCCTGAAACTGCTGCTCTAGGCCACATCATAAATATCATCGCAAGCATTAAAAATGACATTATAACTTGCATTGCATATGATGAAAACACAACCATATCACTAAATATATCAATTTTATCCATCATTCCTGCGGATTCAATTATATATGCTCCTGCAAAATAAATGCTAAGCGTTAATCCATTCATAATCAGATACATGACTGGCGACATAACTGACATCATTCTTTGATTAAATGTTTGCAAATTTGTTAAGTTACTATTTTGTTCTTCAAATTTTTCTTCTTGGTATTCTTCTCCATTAAATGCTCTAACAACTCTTATTCCTGTTAAGTTCTCACGTGTTACATTATTTACTTTATCTATTATTTTTTGTACTTTCTTAAAGTTAGGGAATACTAATTTCATAAGTATTCCTATAGTTAAAATCAGTATTAAAACAGCTCCACCAGTAATCAGACTCCAAGTGAAGTTTTTTCCTAGTATTTTCATTATTGCCCATACTGCTGTTATTGGAGCTTTTACAAGAAGCTGAAGTCCCATTGCAATTAGCATTTCAACTTGTGTTACATCATTTGTGGTTCTTGTAATCAAACTACTTACTGAAAATTTATTCATTTCTTCCATGCTAAATTCTTCTACTTTTTCAAATAAATCTCCTCTTAGTTTTTTGGAAAATGATGATGCAATATATGACGCAAAATATCCAACTATGAAAGCAGAAAGTAAGCTTCCTCCAGCACAAAGAAGCATATATCCACCTTGTTTTAAGATTTCTCCTATAGTACTTCCTTCTGTTTGTACAAGTTTTGTTATCTCTGACATATAGTCAGGTAATTTCAAATCTAACCATACCTGAAATATTATAAATATTAAACAAACTACTATAAGTAGTATTTCTTTTTTATTTAGCTTTTTTAATAATTTAAGCATTTTTCTTTTCCTCTCTTTTTATTGCTTTTAATATTATATAGCCTATAGTAAAAAAAGCAATGCTTTTTTTGTGAATTTTTTGTGAAAAGGTAAAGGGAGGGGAGCCTCTTTTAGAAGTTCCCCCCACCTAATTTTAAAAGAACCAATTTGTTTCCTTTAAAATCTCCAGAAAATCGAAGATGGCAATATACTGCTCTTTTGTAAATTTCCAGCCATTTTCAGGTTTAGCTACAATGTTACCTTCTTCAAGTCGGGCATCAAACACACCACAGTGGTAAATCAAAACAAGACTCTTAAATCCTCTCTTAATAAGAACTGCATTTTCAAAAATACCATCCATAGGATTAGTTAAGTCAATATTTAAAGCTTTTAAGAGATTAAAAGCAGCCTCTACAACAGGTTTGATTGCTACGTCGTCTTGTTGATAGGTTTGATCTGTCACATAATATCCTACATCTCCTAAATAATTATTCTTTTCTTTTTCTGTAGTGTGTTCAGTAAAGCTGAATTTCACATCTTTACCTTTAAGCACCATATCCCAGAGATACATTATTATTCCTCCTTAAAATATTCGTTTTACTTCGCTGTCTATATATCAACCTGCAAAACAGGATAATAAAAATTAACATAATTATTATATCATGTTTTATTTGCTATTGCAATGTTTTATTTATATCTCTACTTCAATTTCCTCTCTATCTTTTAAATTATATTTCTCTCTAAAATTTACGTTTGACACAACTTCTATTATATTTAGTGGATGGTCTCCTCCGAGCCATATTATTCTTCTCTGTTCTAATAATATAAGACTTATGACCTTTGACTATGCATTCTGCAATAAATAGTTTTAGATTTCCTCCATACTCATCTGGATTTATTATATCTTTCTCATTTAGAATTAAGTCATTTTCTAATTCAATATTTAGTGTTCCTAAAAACACATCCATATTATATTTTTTCTTAAAGACTTTTTCTGCCATTTTCATCCAAGATGAACCCTCTCCAAGCCCTGATTTTACTTTTCCTATGCATGTCATTTTCATCATTCCTCTCTAAGACACAAATAAGGTAGTATATAACAATGCCAAAATTATAATTCTGTTCCAACCTTATATTCCATATCCTCCATGAATGGAAAAACTTCCATCAAATACTTTTTTGTTATCATAGACATTTTTGCAGGTGGATTTTTCTGTCCCACATGTATTAGTTTTTGTGTGTAACAGTTTTCAGTTGTTTTAAATACTAAGTATCTATTAGTTAAGTATGTGAAATACACTTGATAACCATTATCTAATATCTCTTCAAATTCATCAAAAGTATATTTTTCCATTAAATTTCTCCTTCTTTTTGAGTGCGACAAATGGGACGGTTCTCTTTGTCGCACTTAAAAATGTAGATTTCAAGTTTTTCTACTTTTGGGATTCTAGTGCGACAAAGAGAACCGTCCCATTTGTCGCATCGCATTAATTTATCATCTCTTCAAATTCTGTTTCTGTAATTACTTTGATACCTAATTCTTCTGCTTTTGTAAGTTTACTTCCTGCATCTTCTCCGAGCTAATACATAACTTGTTTTTTTAGATACAGAACCTGATGTTTTTCCTCCGAATCTTTCTATTATTTCTGATGCTTCATCTCTTGTATATTTTGAAAGTGCTCCTGTTAATACAAATGTCTGTCCTTCAAATCTATTGTCTAGTTCCTCTTCTTCTTGACTTTTCATATTTACGCCTGCATTTTTTAGTTTATCTATTAATTCTATTGTTTGTTCTTGCTCAAAAAATTCGCAGATACTTTTAGCTGTAATCTCACCAATATCTTCTACTAAACTTAGGTTTATTGCATTTGCTTTCATAAGGTTATCCATTGTTTTATATTCTTTTGCTAGTACTCTTGCAGCTTTTGTTCCTACATGTCTTATTCCAAGGCTACTGAGTAATCTATCTAAATTATTCTTTTTACTATCGTTTATTGCATTTATTAAATTGCTGGCAAATTTATCTCCACTTTTTTTAAGTGATGCAATATCTTCTTTTTTTAGATAATATATATCTGCTATTCCAGTTAGTAATCCTTTATCTATTAGCTGTTCTATAATTGCAAACCCGAAGTCCATCTATGTCCATTCCTGCCTTTGAAGCAAAGTGTACAATATTTCTAAAATTTCTTGCAGGACATTCTATACCTATACATCTTTTTATTGCCTCTCCTTTTTCTCTAACTGCTGGAGCTCCACATACTGGGCAGACTTCTGGCATGTTAAATTCTATCTCTTTCCCAGTTCTTTTTTCTTTGACTGCTTCTACAACTTCTGGAATAACATCTCCTGCTTTTTGAATTATAACATGATCCCCAATTTTTAAATCTTTTTCTTTAATAAAGTCTTCATTGTGAAGTGTAGTTTTTGAAATTGTCGATCCTGCCAACTTTACTGGTTCTAATATCGCCATAGGTGTTATTGCTCCAGTTCTTCCGAACTTGACATATTATATCTTTTAATACCGTTTCTTTTCTTTCTGGTGGATATTTATATGCAATTGCCCATTTAGGTGTTTTAAAGTTGGTTCCTAAAATTTCTCTTAGATTTAAATCATCTACTTTTACAACTGCTCCATCTGTTCCAAATCCTAATCCTTCTCTTTTCTCACCTATACGTTCTACTTCTTTTATTGCCTCTTCTATACCGTTTACATTGTTTTTTTACTGGATTCACATTAAATCCTAATTTTTCTAAGTATAATAGCTGTTCATAGTGTGAGATAAGTTCATTGTTTTCTAATCTCTGTATATTAAATATATATATATCTAATGGTCTTTTTGCTGTTTTTTTACTGTCTAACTGTCTTAAAGAACCTGCTGCTGCATTTCTAGCATTTGCAAATGTTTTTTCTTCTAATACTTCTTGTTCTTCATTCATTTTTTCAAAGTCTTTTGTAGATATAAATACTTCTCCACGTACTATAATATTTACTTTCTCTTTTAGTGTTTTTGGAATATTTTTTATTGTTTTTAAATTTGCAGTTACATCCTCTCCAATTTGTCCATTTCCCCTTGTTGCCCCTCTTACAAATTCTCCATCTACATATTCTAGTGCAACTGATAGTCCATCTATTTTTCCTTCTACAGTATAAATGATTTCTTCTTTTTCAGTTTCTTTTCTCACTCTTGTATCAAAAAGTCTTAATTCCTCTATTGTAAAGACATCTTGTAAGCTTTGAAGTGGAACAACATGTTCTACTTTTTCAAATCCTTCTTTTACATGTCCTCCAACTTTTTGTGTCAATGAATCTTTATCTACTAGATCTGGAAATTCTTTTTCTAAGTTTCTTAAATCTAGCATCATCATATCATATTCAAAGTCTGATATTTCTGGACTATCTTCATCATAATATTTCCCTGCATAGTAATCAGTTTTTTCTCTTAATTCAAGTATCTTCTTTTTTGCTTCTTCTTTATCCATTGTTTACCTCTTTTTTGCCAAAAGGGACATAGCATTTTGGCAATTTTAATCTAGTTTTGAAGAGAGAATTATCATTCTTTCTTTTTTCTAATTGCCAAAATGCTATGTCCCTTTTGGCAACTCATTTATTTGTCTTTAAATAAGTCTTTTCCTCCCTTTATGTAGTCCCATCCTGAAAATACTGCAGCTACTACTGATATTATTAGCATTACTCCTGTTATCATATTTATTACTAATTCTACTGGACTTAATTCCCATCCTATAAAGTTAAAGAATATGTTTGTTCCATTTATATTTATAAAGGCAAATATTATTGCTATCATTTGTGTTACTGTTTTTAGTTTTCCCCAATTTGATGCTGCTATTACTTTTCCTCCTTGCTCTACTGCAATTAATCTATATGCTGACACAGCAAATTCACGTGCCAAGACTATTATTGGTATCCATGCTGGTATCATTTGTTTTTCTACTAAAATTAACATTGCAGTTAACACAAGTATTTTATCTGCTATTGGATCTAAAAATTTTCCAAAGTTTGTTACTAAATTTTTTGAACGTGCTATTGTTCCATCTAATTTATCTGTTATTGATGCGACTATAAATATTAGGTTTAATATCCAAAATTCTATTCCTATTCCTAAAAATTCTCCCTTTATTACTCCATATGTTCCTAAAAGTGAAATAGCTACCATGACTGGTACAAGTAAAATTCTTATAATTGTTAACTTATTTGGTAAATTCATTATTCACATTCCTTTCTAACTTCAAAATCTTTTCTAATCTTTTAATTTGTTTTATTATATCTAATATTTATGAAAAAAGAAAGTGGTTAAAGTCACTTTTTTATTTTTAAAACTAAAAATTTAATATGACAAATCAAAAAGTTCTTAAATTTAGCTTATACTATTTCTAAGAACTTTTTATTGTTTAATTATCTAATACATATATTAGTGGTCTAAAGCCAACAAAGTTATAATTAGTATATTGATCAGCATTATTATATGTGCTATTACTTCTAAAACTTGTATATGTTTTAACATCAGTTCTATACATTCCACCTCTGATTGTACATGGTTTAGATAAACTCGTTTCTGTTGTCCATTCTATAATATTTCCTGCCATATCATAAATATTACATACCTTGTCATTGTTACTTCCAGTATTTGTTAAATTGCTTGCATATTTTTTTATAGAATATTTCTTTTCATTTGAATATTTTTGGATAAATACAATTGCAGTATCCCATGCATAACTATTTGGCAAATCTGAAACAAAGTAATCGTTTTCCTCATACATTACTTTTGCCGCTGTTGCTGATTTAGGTTGTGTTATATGATTCCATAATAGTCCTTCTTCTTTTACAGTAGATTCTTGTGCCGATAAAGGTGTTCCTACAGATGGCTTGCAATATGGTCTTGTTCCATCTCTATAGCTTGCTTCGTATCTCCCTAGATAATATCCTTGATTTTCTTTTGTAGTATTAAGGAACTCTTCTAAATTTGTAGCAGTTATATTGTTATAAGGTGAAGTTTCCAATTCTTTATAGTTATTTAAGATCAATCTTTCTGTTCTAAAATCGTCTGCATTTTGTTCTAAAGTTTCATTCCCATCTGAATCAAAAGTATATCTTCCTAATGTTATTATTGTTGTTGTTCCATCTTTATTATTTATATTTCCCACAGGTATCCAAACAAATTGATTACCATCACTATCTTCTATTACTATACCATCTTGCACAGATGGGCTTCCATCATCTGCATACTCATATTCTATGTCTCCTGTTATATTTCCTTTTACAATAAAATTTGCTGGTACTACTATTTTATTTCCATAACAATCATATACTGTATAATTTGTACTTTTTGGTGATTGTCCTATTAGTTTAGCTATACTTGTTTTTTCTGGTTCTATTGGTTCTTCTGGATTGGTATCATTTCCCCCTCCTTGTATATTTTTGACGGCTTCATTTGCTTTTTTGTCTATTTTATCCATTATTTGTTTCTCATACTCTTGAGCGTTTGCATAATTTTGTGTTCCTCTACTTGCTGTCTGTAATAGCCCTGATTCTGTAAATGCAAATATTGTTACTGCTGCTAAAATTATTAAAACTATTATTGTGATTATTAATGCTACTAACGTTATTCCTGTTTCTTCTCTCTTAGTGAATCTCATTCTCTTCACAGTGTCAGTAGTTTTGTTTTGTTTCCTTTGCATTTTCTTTCTCCTTTGTTCTTGCACTTTTTTCTATTTTATTTCATTTTAAGTATATCAATAATCTATTTATACTGTCAAGATATCTATAATCAATTTCGTAATTGCATTATGTTAAAGTCACTTTTTTATTTTATTTTAAGTATTATATAAATAGAAGTGGAGGATGCGGATGAATATTTTATTTTTAGGTGGAGATACAAGATATAGATACATGATAGAAGAACTTTCTAAGGAGCATGTTGTTTATCAGATTGGTTTTGATATTTCAGATAATAACATTTTTGAAGAAAGTTTAGATTCATTGGATTTAACTAGATTTGATATTGTTTTATTCCCTATAAGTGGACTAAATGACAATATGGAAATCAAGTCTGAAAAAGGCATCTTAGAGTTACCTTATGAAATTCTTTCTAATTTGAATAATGAAACTTTATTTTTTACAGGTCTTAAGACTAAGAAACTATTAGAACTTATTCCTATTTCACAGCTTATTAGCTTCTTAGATGACAAAGAGGTAGAAGAAATTAATAATGAGTTAACTGTAGAAGGTACTATTGATAATATTAGAAATAGAAAAAATGATTCTGTTTGTATTATTGGTTATGGTACTCTTGGTAAAGAACTATATTGGAGACTCACAGATGCAGGTATTAAGACTTTTGTCATTTCAAGACCCAAAGAACTTATTTATAATGACCATGTTATGAATTATTATCCTTTAAGTGATGAAAATATACTTGAGGTCTTTAAAGTTTGTGATATTGTCATAAATACTGTTCCTTATAATATAATCCCTGAAGAGGCGATTTCAGCAGAATATGTGCCATATATTTTAGACATTGCATCATTCCCTTATGGCATAAGTGAAGAAATTGTAAATAAGTATAAAAACCTCATGGAATATAATTTATACCTTGGTATTCCAAGTAAATTTGCACCTAAAGAAGCATCTGATATTTTACTTAAAAGTTTAAAGAAAGTGATTGATGAAAGATGAAACTTGGAGTAGTAATTACTGCATCTTTTTGTACTTTAAAAAAGGTATTAGTTGTTCTAAGAAAACTAAAAGAAGAGGGATATGACATTTATCCCGTTTTATCTAATAAGGTAGTAGACTATGATACAAGGTTTGGTAAAGCTGAAGATTTTGTGAATGAAGTAGAAAATATTTGCGAAAGAAAAATCGTTAAAGATATAGTTGAGGCTGAAAAATTCGGTCCAATTTATAAAATGGATGCAATGCTTATCCTGCCTGCAACTCGGCGATTTTATGGCAAAGATGGCAAATAGTATTACTGATAATGCTGCAAATCTTGCTGTTAAGGCAACTCTTAGAAATCAAAGTCCTATTATTGTTGCTGTATCTACTAATGATGGTTTAGGATTAAGCGGTCAAAACATAATGACTTTGATGAATTTAAAATATCTATATTTTGTTCCTTTTGGGCAGGATGACTATGTAAAAAAGCCTAATTCTTTAGTTGCTCATTTTGATTTGGTTATTCCAACTATTAACGAAGCCTTAAAAGGTAAACAAATACAGCCACTACTTAAGGAGTATGAAAAGAAGGATTAAAAAATTCCCCTGATGGGGAATTTTTAATCTTAACTAGCATTCTTCATAAAAAACTTTATAAGTTCTATATGCGCTATATATATCATATTTGCTTGCGACTTCATATGGTGAATGCATTGAAAGTACTGGAACTCCGCAGTCTATTACTTCTACGCCTTTATTTGCTAATATATATGCGATAGTTCCACCACCGCCTACATCTACTCTACCTAATTCTGCAACTTGATATTGTATATTATTTTTTTCAAGTATTCCTCTTAATTTTGCAATAAATTCTGCATTTGCATCAGATCCTCCTGCTTTTCCTCTTGAACCTGTGTATTTATCAAATGATATTCCATATGCTGAGTATGCACAGTTTGTTCTGTCTGATACTCCTCCATATATCGGATCATATATTACTCCTACATCTGCTGATAGCATGCTTGAGTTACAGAATACTTTGTTTAATAGATTTGGTCTATTTTCTCCTGATTTATTTAAAAGTTCTGAAATGAAGTAGTCAAAAGTTTGTGATTCCATTCCTGTATTTCCCATACTTCCTACTTCCTCTTTGTCTGATAATATACAAATTGCAGTCTTATCTTTTTCTCCTGCTTCTAGTATTGCTCTTAAAGCTGAATACGCGCATACCTTATCATCGTGTCCGTATCCTGCAATCATACTTTTATCAAATCCAAGACTTTTTGCATTAAATGCTGGTACTAGTTCTAATTCTGAGCTTAAGAAGTCTGCTTCATCTATTCCATATTTTTCATTTAATATTTTTAATACATTTAGTTTTACTTTTTCTCTAACATCTTCTCCTCCATATGGCATATTTCCAATAAGAAGGTTTAAGTCTTCTCCATTTATTCCGGTCATCTAATTTCTTTTGCAATTGCTCTTTTGCAAGATGAGGTAAAAGGTCTGTTATTGTAAATATTGGATCGTCTTCTCCTTCTCCTATATTTACATCTATTTTTTCTCCATTTGGTTTTACTATAACTCCGTGTATACTAAGCGGAATTGCTGTCCATTGATATTTCTTTATTCCACCATAGTAATGTGTATTAAAATATGCAAATTCTGTATCCTCATATAGTGGATTTGGCTTTAAATCTAGTCTTGGAGAATCTATATGTGCTCCTACTAGGTTTAACCCTTCTTCTAATTTTTTGTTTCCAATTACAGCAATATACATAGACTTTCCACGGTTACAAAAATATACTTTATCTCCTTTTGAAATTTTTTCTACTTCTTTTATATCTTTAAATCCGTTTTTATCTAAAACTTCTTTGGCTGTTTTTACAAATTCTCTTTCAGTTTTTGACCTATTTAAAAACCATATATATTCATCTGAAAATTTGAATATAGCTTTTTTATCCTCCTCTGTAGCTGTTTCCCATCCTGATCTTTTCTTATTAAAAAGTTTTTCTTCTAGTATCTTTCCTTCTGATTTTTCCATTGTTTTCCTCCTTGTATAATTTTTTAATTTTATCATAATGTAAATTCAGACAAGAAACAAGTAGTGCTAGGAAAGCAAGGCAAATAACCGATGAGCGTGCTTGTGCACGTTCGAGGTTAATTTGTCCGTAGCTTGACACCGCAATACGCCGTTTATTGTTTGAATTTTAAACATTGAATCTAAACAATACTATATCTCCGATCTTGCATAATATATTCTTTTCCTTCTGAACGTAAGAGTCCTTTTTCTTTTACTGCATTCATTGAGCCTTCTTTAATAAGATCATCATATGATACAATTTCTGCTCTAATAAATCCTCTTTGTATATCTGAGTGTATTTTTCCTGCTGCTTCTGGTGCTTTTGTTCCTTTCTTTATTGTCCATGCTCTTACTTCTGGTTTCCCAGCTGTTAGAAATGACATTAGTCCAAGTAAGTCATAACTTGCTTTTATTACTTTATCTAGTCCTGATTCTTCTAGTCCGAAGCGCTTCTAGCATTTCTTTTTTGTCTTCTCCTTCTAAACTAGATAGTTCTTCTTCTATTTTCACACATAATGGTATAACTTTTGCATTTTCTGTTTTTGCATATTCTTTTACTTCATTTACAAATTTATCATTTCCTGCTTCTAAAATTTGGTTTTCACTGATATTTGCTATGTATAGTATTGGCTTTGTTGTTAATAAATATGCGTCTTTTACAATTTCCATTTCTTCTTCTGAAAAGTCTATTGTTCTTGCTGATTTTCCACTTTCTAGTACTTTCTTTATTTTTTCTAATACTTCTATTTCAAATGCATATTTTTTGTCTGCTTTTAACATTTTTTTTGCTTTTTCTATTTTTTTATCTACTGTTTCTATATCTGCTAATATAAGCTCTAAATTTATTGTCTCTATATCTCTAAGTGGTGCTATTCCTCCGTCTACATGAACTACATTTGAGTCTTCAAAACATCTTACTACTTCACAAATACTATCTACTTCACGTATGTGCGATAAAAATTGATTTCCGAAGTCCCTCTCCTTTACTTGCACCTTTTACTAATCCGGCTATATCAACAAATTCAACTACTGCATGTGTTGTTTTTTCTGGCTCATACATTTTTGTTAGTTTATCTAATCTTTCATCTGGAACTGCACACATTCCTACATTTGGTTCTATTGTACAAAATGGATAATTGGCACATTCTGCTCCTGCATTTGTTATGGCATTGAACATTGTGCTTTTTCCTACATTTGGAAGTCCTACTATACCTATTTTCATTGTTTTTTCCTCTTCTCTCTGCTATTAATTTATTTTACTTTATTATTATATTTCCTTTTTTTAAGTTTTGCAAGTGTTTTTGCCAAAAAGCCCTCAAGACATTTGCCTGAGAGCTTTTTGTTTTTTATGAAAGATTATGGTTTGTTTTTACGTTTTTTGTTTCTTTTACTTAACTTCTCGTCCACCCATTTGTGTATTTCAGAAGGTATATATATAAAGATGAATCCAATTATTAACAATCCAGTCCATATTGAAAATGTATATATGCCGTAATTTCCTATATTCACACCAATTACATTTCTTTTGTGGGTTCCATCGTTTTGTGTTTTTCTTTCTACAGATATTGTGTTATAGTTTTCATCCAAAACAATAGTTACAATGGCTGTGTTATAACCATATATCAGTTTTACTCCGTCACTATAAAATATAGGATCCTCCAAGCCATACACAGCTTTTTTTAGTCCAATTACATCTATTCCAATGCCTTCATGGACATAAGGAATATATGCTGTTTCCAGCTCCTTATACATTTCCTCTGGGTAGTCTAATTTTGCGAATCCTCCAAATGCAAAGCAAAACACGGAAGTAAGAAATACAGCTATGATTGCTATAATTATAGAATTTCTTATATAATTTTTGTCCCACCAATCGCAAAAATACCGCTTTTCTTTCATTTTCAAATTATTTTCCTCCTCAAAAATATTTTTTATTAAACTGCCTATATATAAACCTGCAAACGCAAGAGTATTTTCTACCTTTCGAGATTTCCTCATAAGTGTTTTTTATTTTATCATAGTTTTATGTAAAATTCAATATAAAAATGAACTTTTGGTAGCTATTCTCAAAAGTTCATTCATATATTTCTCTTCTATGTCCTATTTCTAGTACTAATACAATTATCTTTTCATCTTGTATTTCACATATTATTCTATAATCTCCAATTCTATATCTCCATTGTCCTGATTTATCTCCTACTAAGCTTTTACCATGTTGCCTAGGATTTTGTGTACCTTCTATATTTTTTTCTATCCATCCTATTATTAATAATGCTATATGTCTATCTAGCTTACTTAATTGTTTTTTTGCTCTTTCTGTAAATATAACTTTATATTTCACTATATATCAAGCTCCTTTTTTACTTCTTCTAAGGTATATGTTTTAGGATTTTTCTTATATTCTTCCATTGCTTTTTTGTATGCTTGCAAATCACATTCATCTTCTATTTGTTCAAGTAATGCATTTCTAAATAAATCAGATAATGACATATTTTTTAGCTCTGCATATTTTTTTATTAACATTTCATCTTCTTTATTTAATCTTAAGGAAACTGTCATATCTATCTCCTCCTTCTGTAATACATTGTACTACAATTTTCTTTGTTTGTCAATATTATTATTATACTATTTTATTCTTCCTATTCTTTTTTATTTACAAGTCTAGCTTGCCAAAAAGCCCTCAAGGCATTTGCCTGAGAGCTTTATTCTAAAATTCTATTACTTTCTCCCAAGGAAGATCCGATTTACCAAAGTGTCCATAGTTTGTTGTTTTTGCATATATTGGTTTTTTTAAATGTAAGTATTTTATAATTCCGTCTGGTGTTAAGTCAAATTTCTCTTCTATCTTTTCTTTTATTTCTTTTTCTGAAATTTTATTTGTTCCAAATGTATTTACATATATTGATATTGGTTTTGCGATACCTATTCCATATGAAATCTGTATTTCACATTTATCAGCATAACCGTTTGCGACAACATTTTTTGCAATATGTCTTAGCATATATGCTGCTGACCTGTCTACTTTGCTTGAATCTTTTCCTGAGAATGCTCCCCCACCATGTCTTGCATATCCACCATATGTATCTACAATTATCTTTCTTCCGAGTAAGTCCTGTATCGCCTAAAGGTCCCCCTATTACAAATCTTCCTGTTGGGTTTATATAATATTTTGTATTTTCGTCTAGGTAGTTAGGTGGTACTACTTTCTTTATTACTTCTTCTATTATATCCTTTTTTACTTTTTCTAGTGGAGCATCTGCATCATGTTGATTTGATATAAGGATTGTTTCTATTCTTTTTGGATTTTCTTCTTCATATTCTACTGTTACTTGTGTCTTTCCGGTCTGGTCCTAAATATGGAAGCACTCCTCCTTTTCTAACTTCTGTAAGTTTTTTTGATAGTTTGTGGGCAAGGTCAATTGCAAATGGCATATAATCTTCTGTCTCATTGCTTGCATATCCGAACATTATGCCTTGGTCACCTGCTCCTCCAACATCAACACCTTGTGCTATGTCTAAACTTTGTTTTGTTATATTTACATCTATTATACAATTTTCATAATCTATATCTATTCCTTTTCCTTTATAACCAATACTTTTTAAAACTTCTCTTGCAGTTCCTTCTATATCTACTTTTGCATTTGTAGTAAGCTGTCCAGCTATAGTTATTCTATCATTTGATGCAAACGTCTCTACTGCAACTCGTGAATTTTCGTCTTGCTCTAAGCATTTGTCTAATATTGTATCTGATATCAAATCACATAATTTATCTGGATGCCCCTCTGTTACACTTTCTGAAGTGAATAAGTACTTTTCCATATTTTCAAATTTCCTTTCATATTTTTTTGTACCATTTTAAAAATATATTTTATATAATAGGAAGTTTAGAGAACTTTACTATTACAGAACAACAGTGGCATGACTTAAAATACTCTAACTTTTTAGATTAGTTTCATGCCACGCCCGTTGTTCGTGCGCCAAATTTTACAAAGTAAAATTTGTGTGCAATTCTTTTCTCTAATAGGAAGTTCGGAGAACTTTACTATTAGATGAAAAAACTCTGCTATAAGCAGAGAATAATGTTTATACTTTATAACATCATCATTCAAAGCTTATGCTTTGCTGGTTTTAGCACCTTGATTATTACAGGTTGCTGTGAGGTCAACAAGCCAGTCTCTCACTCACTCTTGATAATGTATTTATTATACTATCATAAAATTTATATGTCAACATTATTTGACAAATTTCTTTTGAATATTGTAATTATTCAGAGATATGACTAGAATGCTAAATTGAAACAGTAAAGAAAAGGAGCGACGTCCCGTCGTCTGTGCTACTAAGGCTTTACTCTATATTTATAATCTAAGAGAATCCTTCGAAGTGCCAAAGAAGTTTATTCTCTGTAGTTCTGCGGGCGATTAAAAATCGCCCCTACATCAGCATTCTATTGTTTTTATATGATATTCTAGTAAATTACATCTGAATTGTTACTGAATATTGCGACAAACAGAGCTTTCCCAATTGCCACATTTAAATAACATGTAATTTAATGAGCTCCTCTAACATTATAACAAACATTGCATGAGACCACGCAAGCCCTATTACCCAAGCTGATGTCATAGTGCTATTTTCTACTTGCTCTGCTAAAAATCCATGTTTTGTTCCTGAATTAACTACAAAGTCAAAGCATTCTTTAGCATGCACTTCATCATTTATCTTAAGATAATATAGTCCCATCCATAAAGTTGTAATAACCCATGGTCTATCTCCAGTATAATGGTCTCCTTCAAATCTTAAGTATCCTCCGTGTGTAAGTTCTTAAGTTTAGATTTATTGTCTCTACTGTATTTGTTATTTTCTTTTCATGTGGAGAAAATACTTCAAATGGTGTAACTAGTCCTAGAACACTCATGTCTATGCTATTATCTGTTTTACTTCTAACAAAGCTTTTTCTTTCTTCATTATATAAGTTCTGTTTTATATATTCTTTTATATCCTCTAGTCCTTGTTCTAGCATTTCTCTTTGTTTTACTACGTTTTCTTGTTTTAATCTATTTTCAGCAAATTCTCCTTCTAATTCACTATATATTTTTAGCATAGAATTAAAGGCAGCAAATATACACGAAAGTGAATATGTACTCACTCCTTCGTGCATTTCCCACAAGTCATAACTTACCTGCATTTTTCCTTTTTTATTTATAATGTCGTCTATATATTCTAGTAAAAATTTTACAGCTTTTTCTAGCATTTTTAAATTATCTTTTAAGAATTTCTTTTCTTTTGTCCTTGAATAATGGTCATATACTCCGATAAATTATACTTGCCGTTTCATCTATCTGGTATCCCCAGCATGGTGCTAAACTTCCATCTGTAAAAAATCTCTGTTCCCACATTCCATTTTTTGATTGAGTATTTTTGCAAAATACTTTATAAAATTTTTCTGATTCCTTTTCCATTTTTAAAAGGTCTTCTGCTTTTGTTATGTATACAGCATCTCTTGGCCAGCAATATGAATATCTTCCGACATTTCGAAAAGCTTTCATCTATTTCCATTGCAGCAGATACTGCACCTGTTTGATAATTTGTAAGTAAAGGATATAGAAGTATTGTCCTTTTGTAAATATTCATAATTTTTTCTTTATATGTACTTCCATCTGATATATCATGTACTATGTGTGATTTTAAGTAGTTTTTCCAATATTTTTTTGTATTTTGTAATTCTTTTTTTATGTCAAGTTTTTTTATTTCTTCTATTTCACTTTCTATATCATTTGTTCTTTTTTTCTCTTTATTATCAGATATATATATAAGTACATTAAACTCTTTTGTTTCTTTTGGTTTTAATACTCCTATTTCATAACTTACTGCTGAATTATTTGACATTCCAATATAGTCTTTGTCTTGCAAAACTGCACTATCTATCACTTCATCTGCTCCATGAATTTTGTACCCATCTAGTTTTAAATCATTTGAAATTATAGCCATATTATATCCATGAGAATACTGCAAAAATCCATTTTCTATAATCTTTGCAGATACGAAGTTGTTTTCATCTGTTAGCATTTTTGAATGAACTAAAAATTTTATATCTAAAGGAATCTCATGTTCATTTATAAAAACATATTTACGTGCAATTATATTTTTTGATGTTAGGGCAAAATCAGTTTGTTCCATTTTTAGATTAAAATACGTATTTTTTATTTCTGTTTTTAATATATTTGTATCCTCTATATATTCTTGAGAATATATATTATTTACATCATTATGAAGATAAATTATTCCTGAATCATTTATCTTTACTCCCATATGAAGAAATTCTATGAATTGTCTAAAATCTACATTTGGGTAGCAAATCCTTACAATTTCTCCTTTTTCTGTTAGCCCTATTTTTACTTCTTTATTTCCAATTATTGCATCATTTAGATATGTTCTCATTTTTCAATTATTCCTTTCAAAATTTACTTATTCTATGTTCAGTATTAAGAAATGATAATGTCCTGCAATGGATAGTTATATATTTTTTAATTGCTCCGCTCTCTAAGGCGTTAAAAACAAATACAATTTATATTATAGATACACATTATACTACATCGCAATGAATAAACGACTATGGTCGATGCTCACAGATTAAAAAAATATATAAGCTATCCTGCGCGGACTTCTAATTTAGTGTTACTGAACATTTTTATCAAGTTCGAAAAAGAATTAGTATATTGCTAGGCAAAATTGAATTAAAATATCGGAGGCGTACATGTGTACGTTGAAGATTTTTAATTCAATTTTAACAACGCAAGATGCTGATTATCTTTCGAACTCCTATTCAATTATACTAACTATTAATTTTTCAATTTCTTTCAATTTAACCGTAATACTATTAACCTCATTTTCTTTTATATCCTCAGTAAGTATTTCTGTTTTAAGAATGTCTTCCATATCACGCATTTCATCTCTTAGCATTTTTACTTTATTTATTATTTCTGTTCTTTGAATTCTTTTTACTGATTCTAATTCTAGTCTTCCTTCTAGCTTTAAAGCTTGCCTTTCTATGCTATATATCTCACCGTATTTGGGTATTGTTACTGGTATCTTTGTTTCTTCTAATATCTTTTCTTTAAGTTCTTCTTGTGATTCTAATTCTCCATGTACTAATATTATTTGTTTTGGTTTGTTTATAAATGAATATATGAAATTTAAAAGCCATTCTTGGTCTGCATGTCCTGAATATCCTTCAATATACTCTATTCTAGCATTTACTGCTATCTCTTCACCAAATATTTTTACTTTTTTAGCTCCCTCTACTATTTTTCTTCCAAGTGTTCCTGGTGCTTGGTATCCTACAAAAAGTATAGTATTATTTGAATTCCAAAGGTTATGTTTTAAATGATGTTTTATTCTTCCGTACATCACACATTCCACTTGCTGAAATTATGATCATTGGCTCGCCTGTTTCATTAAGTGCTTTTGATTCTTCTGCTGTTCTCGTAAATTGTAATCCATTAAATTCCAACGGATCATCTCCACTTTCTATTTCAGCTTTTACTTCATCATCAAATAACTCCTCATTATTTTTAAATATTTCTGTTGCAGATATTGCAAGTGGGCTATCTACATATACTGGTGTTTCCATTAATAGTCTATATTTATTTATAAAACTCTCATCTTTTGTATTTTCTTTTATTTTATTCAGTTCGTATAGTATTTCTTGTGTTCTACCTACTGCAAATGATGGTATTACTACATTTCCACCATTTTTTATTGTGTCATAAATAATATTTAAAAACATTTCTGCCTTATCATCATTTCTCATGTGTAGTCTATTACCATAAGTAGATTCCATAACTAGATAATCTGCTGATTCTATCATTGTTGGAGATTCTAAAAGTGGTATATCATTGTTTCCTAAATCTCCTGTAAAAACGATTTTCTCTGTTTTACCGATTTTCTTTTACCCATACTTCAATAACGGCCGACCCTAGCATATGTCCTGCATCATTAAACCTTACGATTATGCTATCATCTATTTGTACAAGTTCACTATATTCTATTGGCTCAAATAACTTTATACATTTTTCTGCATCTTCTGCTGTATAGAGTGGAGGGTATCCGAGCTTTCCCTCTCTTTTTCTCTTTCTATTTTTCCATTCTACTTCCATTTCTTGTATATGACCACTATCTGGTAACATTATAGTACATAAGTCGCATGTTGCTTTTGTTGCATATACTGGATTTCTATATCCTTCTACATATAGTTTAGGTATTCTTCCTGAATGATCAATATGTGCATGTGTAAGTAACATAAAGTCTATCTCTTTTACATCAAATGCAAATTCATCATAATTTTTATCTTCTTCTTTTTTTGTTCCTTGGAACATTCCGGCAATCTACTAGAAATTTTTTCCCTCCACCTTCTACTAAGAAGTTTGACCCTGTAACACCATTTGCAGCTCCTAAAAATGTAATTTTCAAACTTTATTTCCTCCTTTATTTTGTAAATAGTTTTACCTTTTTTTTATTCTTTAGTTCTACTCTATTTAAGTTCTCTAATCTGTATTCTAATTCAACTGTATTTCCATCAAAAATTCCAACTTCTATTTTGTTTTCTGCTTTTTTTATTTGTATATTTACATTGCTTAAATCTATTATTCTTGTGCTAAGTACAGGTTTTATTATTCCTATATCTGTTTCTATGTCTTTAGTTATTACATTTATTCCTTTTATTTCATAGAGTTTTAATAAGATCTTTCCTTCTAATCTATCTAAATCTTCTCTAAGTTCTTCCACATCTTTTATAAATCTATTATCATCAAAATATATGAAATTATAATATCTTATAGAATAAAATAGTGAAATAGCCTGCTTTTTCTGTTCTGGTCCAATTATTTTATCTATATTTTCTTCCATACATTTGATAAATATTTTTTGTATATTTATTTTATATTTTTCTTTGTTCTTGCTTGATTTCATATCCTTTAATAGCTTTAAATTTTCTTCTAATTCCTTTTTTCTTTCTAAATAGTTTCTTGCATCTAATAATTTATTTGATTCTTCTATTTCGTTTAACGCTTTTTTTCTTTCTTTTTTTATTGTTCCAAGTAGATTTTCTACACTATAGATTTTCTTGTATTCTGAGAGGTTTGCATTCCTTCTTTCAAATTCTTCATATAGCAATTTGTCATCATTTATTAATTTATCTAATTTTCTAATTTCTTTTGTTTTTACTTTCTTTATCTCTGTTAATTCCTCAACCAACTTATTTTTATCTTTTAATCTTTCTAGTTCTTTTTCATCCCATTCTTTTTCATCAGTTAGTCTCTTTCTTTCAAGCTTATTTCTCTCTACACATACTATTATAGCTAGTTTATAAATATATTCTAATAATTCTTTTACATTTTTTTCATTATATTTTTCTTTAAGTTCTTTTTCAAGTTTTTCTAGTAGTTCTTTTTGTTTTTCTTGACTCATCCAATTATCTAAAAAATCAAACCCAAGTAGTGTTTGAAGATTTTGGTATATCAAATTACAATCTATGTTACTTATTTCTTGTGCAAGCGTATTCCATGACCAAGCATTGAAATCTCTTATTATTTCTATATTATTTATATCTCTACCTTCATTTAGCATTTCTGGAAGTGCTACTCTAAGTAGATTATATTTCTCATCCAAGTACATTTTTGTTTCATTCATTTTGAATAATGCATATAGCATATCTCTTTCTGTTGGGAATACTTTTATTTCTTTTAGATATGTATCAACTTCACATGCTATTCCGGTTTTTTACAAATCTTTGTCCTTCTTCTGTGCTTGGTCTTACAATTTCTATACTATTACACTTTTCTATTATATCTATTATATTTTGAACAAATTGATTCTTACTTTGTACATTTACTTTTATGTTTGCATAGTCATTATATGAACTTGTAAGATTGTACAACATGCTAAGCAGGAGATTTTTTACATCTCCTGCTAATTTCTTTTTATATAATACTGTTTCTAATTTATTATTATTGCTTTGAAATTTTGATAAAAGGTCATTCTTTTTCATTAGTTTTACCCTTTCTTGTTATTCTTCTGTAGTTTGTGTAGTAGAGCTTTCAACTTCTGTCTCATTATTTAGCTCTTGCCATCTTTCTTTTGTCATCAATATTTCTCTTGGTTTACTTCCTTGATATCCTGATATTATTCCTCTTTCTGCCATTTGATCAATCATTCTTCCGAGCTCTTGCATATCCTACTTTCATTTTTCTTTGTAAGAATGATGCTGAGGCTTGCCCATATTCTAAAACTTGCTCTATTGCTTCATTTAACCTTGGATCAGTATCATCATCTTCATCTGCTTCTATTTCTCTTTCTTTATCTGTCTTCTTTACATTTTCTATTGTTTCTATAATATCTTCGTTATATACAGCTGGTCCATCTTTCTTTAAGAAATCAACTATTTTTTCAACTTCTTTGTCAGATACAAAAGTTCCTTGAACTCTCGTAGGTTTTGATACTCCTGTTGGGTAATATAGCATATCCCCTTTTCCAAGTAATTTTTCTGCACCTGGCATGTCCAATATTGTTCTTGAGTCAATTTGTGAAGACACTGCAAATGCTATTCTTGATGGTATATTTGCTTTAATTAGTCCTGTTATTACATCTACTGATGGTCTTTGCGTTGCGATTACAAGGTGCATTCCTGCTGCTCTTGCTTTTTGTGCTAATCTACATATTGCATCCTCTACATCTTTGGCTGCAACCATCATAAGATCTGCAAGCTCATCTATTATTATTACTATTTGAGGAAGTTTTACTCCTCTTTCTTCTTCACTTTCTCCTTCTAGTGCTTTGTTATATCCTTTTATATCTCTTACACCTTTTGCTGCAAATTTTGCATATCTATCTTCCATCTCTTGCACTGCCCATGCTAAAGCTCCTGCTGCTTTTCTTGGATCTGTTACAACTGGAATAAGAAGATGTGGTATTCCATTATATACTGATAGTTCTACAATTTTAGGGTCTACCATTACTAATTTTACTTCACTTGGTTTTGCTTTGTATATAAGGCTCGTAATTAGTGTATTTATACATACACTTTTTCCTGAACCTGTGCTTCCGCGCTACTAATAAGTGAGGCATTTTTGCAATATCTGCTATTACTCTCGCACCACTTACATCTTTTCCAAGTCCCATTGAAAGTTTTGACTCAGATTTAACAAATTCTTCTGAGTCTATTATATCTCTTAAGTGTACCATTTCTATATCTTGATTGGGTATTTCTATTCCTACTGCTTGCTTTCCGAGGTATTGGTGCTTCTATTCTTATACTTTGTGCTGCTAAGCTTAATGCTATATCATCTGCTAAATTTGCAATTTTATTTACTCTAACACCTTCTGCAGGTTTTAGTTCATATCTTGTAATTGCAGGTCCTACTGATACGTCTTCTACTTTTGCAGATACATTAAAACTATGTAAAGTTTTTTGTAATCTTAGTGCATTTTCTGTGATTAGTGTTTTTGATCTTGTTTTTTTACCTTCTCCTTGCTCAAGAAGTGCAATTGGAGGAAATTCATAGTTTTCATCTACTTCTGTTTGTGAATGTTCTAGTTGCAACTCTTGCTTAATCTTCTCTTCTTTTTCTTCTTTTTTCTCTTTAAATAAATTTGCCTCTATAACATCTTCTGCTTTTGCTCTTTTTATCTCTTTCGCTTTTATTTTATCTTCTATTTTTGTTTCTTCTTTTTCATCAAAGGCAAGTGGTATATCATGTTCGTACTTTTGCTTTTCTTCTTCTTCGTCATCGTCAAGTATTGCTTGCATTATTTCTGAACGTTTTCTCTTAGTTTCTTTTTTCTTCTTAGGTGGTCTTATCTCTTCTATTTCTTCCTCTTCTTCATCTTCTTCGTATTCCCTTGCTTCTTGAATCTTTTCTGAAAACTTATCTACAAGTTCCGCTGGTTTTATTCCAAATGTGAATATTATAAGAAGAATTGCAGCTCCTATTAGTACTACATATGATGCAACTCCTATAGTCTTCATCATAGGTACTGCGATTAAAGCTCCAAGCGCTCCTCCACCTTTGTTTTGTTCTCCATAATCATAGCTCTCAGAGATTATATCTCCAAAATCATCATTTATATTTAAATGTCTATTTGATATTTGTACTAATCCCATAAGTCCACATATACATAATACTATAACTAGATATTGTATTATTTTTGGCATTACAAATTGTTTCTGCTCTTTTGTTAAAATTATACCAACAACAAAAGTGCCTACTGGTACTAGATATTTTATCCATCCCATTAAGCCTCCAAGCATTTTACTTAATCCTTTTCCGTACTGTACCTGTTTGTCCATATATTAATACTGCAAGTAATAAACTAAATATTATTATTACTATTGCTTGCAAATATGCGTCTTGTTTTGCTTTCTTCTTTTTCTTTTTTGTGCTTCTTTTTGCTTTTCCCATTTGTTTATCTCCATTTCATTTTGTCCTAAATTTACTACTTTATTTTACCATTGTGAATTTTAAATTGCAACTTTTTTAGAAAAATTTTTTAATGTGTATTAGGAAATATATAACTAAAATTAATGCCTTGCAAATAGAAATCTTTTTATTTCCATTTGTAAAGCATTAGTCCCCCATTTTGCGTAGTTTAATTTATTTTTACTATTCTTAATAAATTAAACTACGACTTTATTTCGACCTTGTATCAGATCAATTAAAAATGCATGTTGTTTTCTATTAATTATTATATTCTCTCTAACTGCATCTTCTAGTTTGTTCATTCTTATACCTAGTTTTCTTATGTCATCTTTTAGATCCTCTCTTGTTTCATTTAATTCTACTCTTACATTGCTTATATCATTCTTTAGTTCTTCTTTTGTTTCATTTAATTCTGCTCTTACATTACTTATGTCATTCTTTAATTCTTCTTTTGTTTCGTTTAATTCTGCTCTTACATT
>CANRQN010000004.1 GCA_947641575.1 uncultured Clostridium sp. | reverse complement strand
TACTTATGTCATTCTTTAATTCTTCTTTTGTTTCGTTTAATTCTGCTCTTACATTACTTATGTCATTCTTTAATTCTTCCCTTGTTTCATTTAATTCTGCTTTTACATTACTTATGTCATTTTTTAATTCTTCTTTTGTTTCGTTTAATTCTGCTTTTACATCTTGCATTTCTCTTTTTAACTCTGAATATACACTTTGAATTTCACTTTTTAATTCTGTTCTAACTCCCTTAATTTCTGCTTTTAGCTCTGCTTGGACACTTTGAATTTCTTCGTGCAAATTATTTTGTACTGAGTTAATTAAATCCACAAGTAAATTAAATTGTTCATCTTTCATAATTCCACCTCCTTTTCTAATGTGAAGTTATTCTATCATGCACTAGTATCTCTGTCAATATTTTTGCATTCACCTTATTTTATCTTTTTTACACTTTATTAACTTTATGATAAAATTAATGATAGAGCCTTCTAGAAGAAAGCTCCTTATCATTTTATATCTTCTCAAATTTTAATGGTGTTTCTTTACTTAGTCCATCATTTGTTTTATCTATTTTTACATTCTCTTTAGGAATTTCTACAACTGGTCTAATTCTGTTCCAATATGATAAACTGCCTCCTATTGAATTAAATAAGCTATTTGTTCCAATTGTCTTACCCATACTAACTTCAAATATTCCAAAGTTTACTTTTGTTTCTTCTAAGTCTACTGCACGCGATGCTAAAAAATATGAACTTAAACTTTCCTTCATATCGAATCCTTCTTTAAATATCATATAGTAATAATTACTGTTTACAAAATTATTATTATTTACTTTAAAACTTTTCCACGCAGTTTGCATAGGATTCAAATATTCATTTGCTTTTTTGTATGTATCTTTACTATTACAAAGGGTAGCTTGATTGCTTCTTTCTATACCCCTACCGCTTTTCTATTTCTATTCCATCTATAATAGAATATGTTTCTATACCATAAATAGATGGATAGCATAAGTTTTTATTATATTCTTTTCTCTCTATATTTTCTTCTGGATTCCATACAGACTTATCTAAAGTTTTTTCTATATCTTCAATATTTAAGCTTCTTCCAACTGCTCCAAATTCAGTATTACTATAACAAGTTTCACATATTTCATTTAATATTTTTACAGAGTTATTATATCCTGTACAATTTGCAATGTACAAAGCTCCAATATTTTTATACCCACCAACCTCAGATGGTCTATCTGATATTAAAACTATTTTTTTATCATCTATACTCCATATTCTAAAGCTTAAAGATGTATCTGTTGTAAAGTCATAGTTATTATCACTACTACCTGTATAATTTTGATTGTTAGTTATAGTATTATAAATACCTTCTTCTGGAATATACTCTATATACTTTCCAATTAATTCTTCGTAGTTTTCTTTTGGATCCTTTGTTGATCCCATAGTTTTAGTATCAAATATTCCTTTTACTATAATTGAAAATATTGCAACTGAAATAATTATTATAATTAACAAAAAAATTAATGTAATACCCTTTTCATTAAAGCATTTATTTATAAACTTCATAAGACATACCCCTTTTTGTTTATTTCTTTATATCATATTCATTAGTAATTAATTGGTACATCTTTTGTAAGCAATATAAATTGTATCATAGTTTTTATCAAAAAGCAACTGCTTATGTAAAGTTTTGTAATTGATTTATATTACTTATTTTGCATATTTTTATAATTTTCTATCTTTTTCTTTCTTGCATTATATACGCTATTTTGCTCGTTATATTATTAGGTGAAATTTTAGCCATAACCCTTGCAATTTTTATTTTTATCCCTGGAACTATCATAAATTTATTTTTTAAAGCTTTTGATATAGCATATTTAGCAACATATTCACTTGTTAGAGAACTTAAATTAAATTTTACTCCTGCTACATTATTAAAGTTTGTATCTACTGGTCCTGGGCAAAGTACACTTATCTTTACATTCGATTTATTCTTTTTTAATTCTGCTCTTATTCCTTCTGATAGTCTAACAACGTAAGCCTTTGAAGAGTAATATGCACACATTAAAGGTCCAGGCATAAATCCTGCAATTGACGCTACATTTAAAATATGCCCGCTTCCCCTTTCTTCCATATCTTTCAAATATAATTTTGTAAGTATATGAACTGCTGTTATATTTGTATTTATTAAATCTATTTCTTTATCTAAGTCTGTTTTTGCAAATTCTCCAAATGTTCCAAATCCTGCATTGTTTATTAAAAAGTCTATATCTTTTGCCATTTCGTGTAGTTTCTTGCAGTTTTTACTATCGCTTAAATCCATGGGTATAAGCTTAGCATTTCCTTTTAATGTACTTTTGACTTCTTCTAATTTAGATTTATCTCTTGAAACTAACACTAAGTCAAATCCTCTTTTATCTAATTCTCTTGCCATATCTCTCCCAATTCCTGATGATGCTCCTGTGATTAATGCTCTCATACAAACTCCTCCCACACTATATTTGCTAAATCTAATCCCCTATATGTTAGCCTTATATATTCTCCATCTATTTCTAATAAATCTTCTCCTACTAATTTTTCTAGTTCTTTTTTGTATACAAATATTGGATTTTCTCCAAATTTATTCTTATATGCATTTATGCTAATTCCCTCTATTTTTCTTAAACCTAATAGCATATATTCTCTTCCGCATGTCTTCTTTTTTCTGCTTTTCATGTATAGTTATATTATGATTTTCTATATATTCTTTTATACCTATTGCATTTGAGTATCTTATACCTTCTAAATACGAGTGACTAGCAGTACCAAAACCTATATATTCTTTTTGATTCCAGCAATCTAAATTGTGTTTTGACATAAAACCTTTTTTAGCAAAGTTTGATATTTCATAATGTATATATCCATTCTCTCTTAAAATTCTCTTCGTTTCCCAGTACATCTTTCTCTCTAGTTCTTCATCCGCTATTCTTAGTTTGCCTGTTCTTATCATTTCTTCTAGTTTTGTTCCTTCTTCTAGTATTAAAGAATAAATTGATATATGTTCTGGATTTAGTGAAATTACTTCATTCAAACTTACTTTTAAATCATTTAAACTTTGATTTGGAAGTCCAAGCATTAAGTCCACATTTATATTTTTAAATCCTACTTTTCGTGCTAATTTATATACATTCAAAAATTCCTCAAAACTATGTATTCTTCCGAATTTCTTTTAATAGTTCATTTTTTGTACTCTGAAGTCCTATACTAATTCTATTTATTCCAGCATTTATATAATCTTTTAGTTTTTCCTCACTTACTGTTCCTGGATTTATTTCTATTGTAATTTCTGCATCTACTGTTATATCTGGTTTTAATACTTCTAATATTTTAAAAATATATTTACTGTCAATAACTGATGGAGTTCCCCCTCCAATATAAACTGTATTTATACTATACTTTCCTAAATTTGCATTTTGTATCTCTTGAATAACTGCTTTTATATATTCTTCTATAAGATCATTTTTGTCTGTAAAAGAAATAAAGTCACAGTAATAACACTTTGACTTGCAAAATGGTATATGTATATACACTCCAATTTCTTTCTTCATTACTTTCCTTTCTAAGTTCAGAGTATAATAAATCATTTAATATCTATAGTGGGAAGTTAATATATTTTTAGTTTGTGAGCATTGACCTTACTTATATACTCAATACAATACATATCTCATTCTTCTGAAATTTGAATAATTCTTTTAAGTCTATGATTTACTCCAGATTTTCCGAATTGGATCTTTTAACATTTTTCCAAGTTCTACAAGCGCCATATCTGGATTTTTTAGTCTTATTTCTGCTATTTCTTTTAAAGTATCAGGTAATTTTTCAAACTTTTTTTCTCTTTTTAGTTTTTCTATTGCTTGTATTTGATATACTGCTGCATTAACTGTTTTGTTTAAGTTTGCTGTTTCACAATTTACCTTTCTATTTACATCATTTTTAGTTGTTTTTATGACTCTTACGTCCTCATACTTTAGTAATGAGATATTTGCACCAATTAGCGCTAAAAATTTTGAAATTTCTTCTCCGATCTTTTATATATATTGAGTATGAATATTTTCTATCTAGTTTCTTTACTTCAATATTAAATTTATTTATAACTTCTATTAACTTGTCCCTTCCGCTTTTCTTCTTTTATTCTTATTTCTAAATGGTATCTTGTATCTGGTTCTGTTACCCAGCCGCTTCCTAAAAATGCTCCACGTACAAATGCTTTCATTGTGTCTTCATTCTCTATTGGGTCTATTTCATCTAAGCTAAAACTACTCTTTGAGAATTCTATTTTATAACTTTTCCCTTTCATCTTTATTTTATAATTTATTTCTAATTTTTTTAAAAGTTTATTTAGTCTGTTTATGTTATACTCATTCTCTGTTAGGAATGCTATCTTCTTTCCACTTTGGTCTACAGTCATAAGATAACCGTATAGCTCAGCTTTAACGACATCTATTTTTCCAAATATATTTATTTTACTTAGTTCTTCCTTGATTTTTGCAGAAAAAGACATTTTCTCACTTCCTCTTACATACAATTATTCTATCATTATCAAACAAATCTTTTTTGCAATATATCTCTTTATAATTCTGACTTTTTTCTATTAGATCCTCAACTTCTTCTTTTTGGTCGTATCCAATTTCTAATGCTAAAATCCCATTTGTTCTTAAATATTTATGTGCTTCGTCTACTATTATTTTATAGAATTTAAGTCCATCTTCTCCCCCGGTCTAGTGCTAAGTTTGGTTCATACTCTAGTTTATATTCTTTAATTACATCTTCTTTTATATATGGTGGATTTGAAACAACAATATCATACTTTTCACTTATATTTTCAAACATATCACTTTTTATAAATTCTATTTGACTTTTATCTAACAAATTTTTAGCATTTTGCTTTGCAACTTCTAGTGCCTTCTCACTCACATCAGTCATTGTTATGCCTAAATCTTTTCCATATTTTGCAAGTGATATTCCGTATAGCACCACTTCCAGTACAAAGTTCTAATACCTTATCCCTACTTTTGCTTAGTTCTAGTACCTCTTCTACTAATATTTCTGTATCTGCTCTTGGAATTAATACATTTTCATTTACTAGAAAGGTCATTTTCATGAATTCTTTTTTCCCTAATATGTATTCTACTGGATATCCCTTTGCTACTTTATATATACTATTTGTAAATTCATTTTTTTGCATTTCTTTTATTTCTTCATTTGATCTTATTGTTAGTTCTTCTCTTTTTATATTTAGTATATTAGCAAGTATCATTTTTGCAATTAGTGATCCGATCTGCTATATTATTTTCTTTTAAAAGTTTTATTCCTTTATATATTATTTCTTGTATAGTCATTTTTCCCTCTATTTTTTACTTTTTATGTATTATACATTATTTTTTATTTTTTTGCAATGAAATTTAAGGAACGTCCCCAAATTTTAAACATGTAAAAGAGGAGCCTTCTTTTATGAAAGCTCTTCTTTTCATGCTTGTTATCTACATTTCTCCTATCAAGTCATAATCACTAACTTTAGTTATTTTACATTCTATAAAACTTCCTAATTCAAGTTCTTTTTCTCTTTTTATAAATACTACTCCATCTTCTTCTGGCACATCCATGTATGTTCTTCCGAATATAGTACTTTTTGTCAAAACTTACACTTTCTAACATTACTGTATACGTTTTTCCTATTTTATTTTGTAAATTTTCCTTTGAAATTTCTTTTTGAAGAATCATTATTTTGCTATGTCTTTTTTTCTTTGTCATATGATGTATTTGTTCTTTTAACCTTGCTGCTGGAGTTCCATCTTCTTTTGAGTACATAAATACACCTAGCTTATCCAATTTTGCCTCTTCTACAAATTTATATAATTCATTATAGTCTCCATCTGTTTCTCCTGGAAAACCTACTATTAGTGTTGTTCTTATAATAACTTCTGGTATTTCTTTCCTTATTTTTGTAACTATATCTTCTATTCCTTTATGATTACTTTTTCTATTCATTCTTTTTAATACTTTATCTGATATATGCTGTATTGGTATGTCAAAGTATTTGCATATCTTTTCTTCTGATTTAACTACTTCTATTAGTTCCTCTGTTATTGTTTCTGGATATGTATATAGAAATCTTATCCACTTAAATCCTTCTATTTTGCAAAGTTTCTTTAGAAGCTCTGGAAGCTTTGCTTCTCCATATATGTCTATTCCATATCTTCCTGTGTCTTGTGCAATTACTATTAATTCTTTTATTCCTTTTTTAGCTAAGTTTTTTGCTTCTTCTAGTATGTCTTCTTCTTTTCTTGATATGTACTTTCCTTGAATATATGGTATTGCACAATATGTGCAGTTATTGCTACATCCTTCTGCAATTTTTAGATAAGCATAGTTATCCCCTGTTGTTATTACTCTATCTTTAAAGTCTAGTATATATTTATTATTATCCTTTAAGTCTATTACTTTTTTTATTTTGTCCCAAATTTTTTCATATTCTTTTATTGAGATAAATAGGTCTACTTCTGGAATTAGTTTTTCTAGTTCTTCTTTATATCTTTCTACTAAGCAACCGAATTACTATCAGGTATTTACACTTTTTCTTTTTGTATTCTGACATTTCTAATATGCAATTTATTGCCTCTTCTTTTGCACTCTCTATAAAGCCACATGTGTTTATAACAATTATGTCTGCTATTTCTTCGTTATTTACTATGTTAAAATTATTCTTTTTAAATATTCCAATAAGTTCTTCTGTTACTACTAGGTTTTTGCTACATCCTAGAGATATAAAGCCTACATTCATTTTTATTCCTCTTTCTATATATTTTCTTTAATATTATACATTATTTTTGGTATTTTTACAATATACAGCCCTTCAAAAAAACGTAGACCTTAATTTTTATTTCTTTGCATAAACTATTGATTATTAATCTAATTTATTGTATAATCAGATTAATAATTAATTATTAGAAGGTCAGTTGAGAACCCCACTTTTTTGGTTCGCAGTTGGCCTTCATTTATTTTCTTTTATATGCTTTTACTATACTATTTCCTTTTATGATAAATATTTTGTCTATCCATAGGCATGATAAATAAACAAAATACAACAAAATTTTACACCACAAAAATGTTAATATATGGAAATTATTTCCCCAAAAATCTTACGACCGAAAAATTAGAGGAAATCACGTTTGACAAACATGTGTTTTTGTGGTAAAATATAAAAAATAAGATGAAGAAATGAATAAGAAAACAAATAATACAATTGCAATTGTATTATTAATAGTTTATATATTTATCCAATATGATATTAATTTAATTAATATCAATTTAATTTTAAATAAAAATGAAAATATCGATATAGAATCATTTATTTTAAGTAAAAGGAGACTAACTATATGAATAAAAAATTAAAGATTATTTTGACGTGTGTAATATTAATATTACTAATTCTAGTATTTTTTTTAATAGTGGATTATAATAGAATTATCAACAATAAGAATCCTTTGTTTTGTGTAAAAACAGTAATGCATGAAGATAAAGAAGTTAAAGAATATTTTGGATTGGGATATAAAATAATAGTTTTTGATATGACAAATGGTTATAATAAAGTAGAAGTTGGAAACATTTTTTTAAAATATGATGATTTTGAGGAAGAGATAGAAAGATATAAATTCGAAAAGATGCTTAATGAAGCGACGGAAGAAATAGAAGCTTTAACAAACAACCATTCAATAAATAAAAATTATTAATTTTAGAAAGAATATTTAATATTAGAATAACAGAAATTTATAAAAGGTAGAACTCTAAAATAGAATTCTACCTTTTTGACGTTCCAAAATATGAAAGTCAGTTGAGAAGAAAAATGTCCAGGAAATCAATTAGATGTGTATAATAGAATTTGCAACAAGTGAGAATGAGTAAAACAAGTCATTGGTGTTGAATGAAACATCAATCATATAATCACCAGCAGGGAACCTTTGAACAGGATACGCACCATAAGGGTCTAAAACAAACTGCATAGTCTGACCACCTGTATTGTCCCAACCAGCCTCATAAACAACTTCCCCTCTAATGTCATGTTTGTATATTCTGACAAACATAAAGGCATGTGTTGAGGCGATGGCAGTCAAGTACGCTGCTTGTTCTAAGGTAAACACGTAGTAATGATGATTACTTGCATCAGAGTAGCCTGTATAGGGTCCAAGCTTCTTGCCAAATGCGTTGGCTGATTGAATAGAAGCACTACCATTTACTTCTGTAGGTTCCGAAGCAAAAGCAAAAGTAGTACAACTAAACATCATAATCATTGCCATAAGCAACGAAAGGACCCGTTTATACAATACATTCATGAAAAGACCTCCTAAAGTTGTTTGTATGGACATTTTTCTTCTCTATTACAAAGATGCAAGTAAAATAACAAGCATCAATGTAATTAAATAATTCTGTATACGTAATATTAGTATGCAACATTATTTATTATACCTCTTCATTTCTACAATACAATAAAAGGCTAAAAAAGATAAAAAATACATTGTTTATAAGAATATAGAATATAAAAGAATTTTTTTGTTTGTTGAAAATGCATAAAATTGTAGGTGTAAAAAATGTAACTACACGAAGTTAAGTCTTTCAGAAGGATTAATAGTTATCAAAAGCATGATAACTAGAAAAATACAACAGATAATTATTCCCCAGTTATACTAGGGAATAATTATTATGCATATTATTATATTCTATATATCATATTTCTTTCTTGGGGCATATGTTGTGTGTAATAGTTTGTGTGCCTCATGAGAACCTGGCTCTTTTAAGTACTCTTTATATACTTCTTTTAGATAAGGGTTTTCATGTGATTTTCTTATTTTGCTTTTTTCGTCTATATTGTATAAGGAATTTGATCTTTTTGCAAATACATCTACTACATTTCTTGTTTTTGCTGATTTTATTGGCTGTCCTCCTCCTAGTATACATCCTCCTGGACATGACATTACTTCTACAAAGTTAAAATCTGCTTTTCCAGTCTTTATTTCTTCCATAACTTTTTCTGCATTTTTTAATCCTGATACTACTGCAACTCTTATATTCTTTCCTGCAATTTCAAGATTTGCTTTTTTTATTCCTTCTTTTCCTCTTACTTCCTCAAATTCTAGTTTTTCTAAGGTTTTTCCGTTCTAGTACTTCTTTAGCTGTTCTTAAAGCTGCTTCCATTACTCCACCTGTTACACCAAATATTGCTGCAGCTCCTGTTGCTTCTCCCATTGGGTTATCATATTTGCTATCTGGAAGTTCTACAAATTCTATATGTGCCTGTTTTATCATTCTTGCAAGTTCACGTGTTGTTATAACTGCATCTACATCATCATAACCTGCTCCTTGCATATCTTCTCTTGTTCTTTCAAATTTTTTAGCAATACATGGCATCACTGATACAACATATATTTTACTTGGTTCTATTCCATTTTTCTTTGCATAATATGATTTTATTAGTGCTCCAAACATTTGGTGTGGAGATTTACAGCTTGATAAGTGAGGTAGTAATTCTGGATAATTCATTTCAGTGTATCTTACCCATGCAGGACAGCATGATGTTGCCATTGGAAGTACTCCTCCATTTTTAATCCTGTCTATAAATTCATTTGCTTCTTCCATTATCGTAAAGTCTGCTCCAGTGTTTGTATCAAATACTTTATCAAATCCTAGTCTTTTTAGAGCTGTTACCATTTTCCCGTGTAGAGTTTGTTCCGAATAGGAAGTCCAAATTCTTCTCCTATCCCCACTCTTACAGCTGGTGCCGTTTGTACTACTACAAAAGTATCTTTGTCTTTTAGTTTATCCCATACTTCTTTTGTATTATCTTTTTCCTTTAGTGCTCCTACTGGACAGTTTTGGATACATTGTCCACAGAAGGTACAGTTTACATCATTTAAGCTATGATTTTCTGCTGTAGATATACAAGATGAAAATCCTCTATCTGTACAGTCTATTGCTCCAATTCCTTGTACATTTTTACAAGTTGATATACATCTTCTGCAAAGTACACATTTATTAAAGTCTCTTACTATACTTGGAGATTTATCATCTATTTCATGTCTATTTCTTTCTCCCATAAACCTTATATCTGTTACACCAAATTCCTGTGCTAGTCTTTGAAGTTCACAATTACCATTTCTTACACATGTTAAACATTCTCTATCATGGTTTGATAGTATTAAGTCTAACACTGTTTTTCTTGCTTCTATTACTTTTTCTGTGTTTGTATGAACTATCATTCCTTCTTCTGCTTTCTGTATGCAAGATGTTGCAAAACCACGTCTTCCTTCTACTTCTACAACACACATTCTGCAGTCCCCAATTTCGTTTATTTCTTTTAAGAAGCAAAGTGTTGGTATGTCAATATTAACCTTTTTAGCAGCATCTAGAATTGTTGTTCCTTCTTCGACTTCTACATCAGTACCGTTTATGTTTAGTTTAATCATTTTAGACATAAATTTTTCTCCTTTTTTATAATTTATTATTTACAGCTTTTAAGTATTATAATGTCCTGCTAACTAAAGAGTTTAAGTTAATCTAGCTGTGAATTATATACTTATTTGAAATAATTAAAATCTGAATGAAAAGCGAGTGTAGGAAATCGAGCTTAGGAATTCTAAGTAGATTAAACGGAAAGCGTCCGAGTTACCCTCGGAAGGGTGCCGTTTTGGATACATAGAATTCCTGCGAAGATTGAACGGATCCGAGCTTGAAAGAAGATTTTAATTATTTCAAATTATTATAGCTTATTTCTTAAATTAGCTAATAGCTTTAAATGGACACTTACTAATACAAGTTCCACACTTAATACACTTTTCTTTATCAATTTTATGTGGTTGTTTTATTTCTCCAGATATTGCATCTACAGGGCAATTTCTCTTACATAGTCCACAACCTTTACATTTTTCTGGATCTATTTGTATATCAGCTAAGGCTTTGCATTCTCCTGTCTTACATTTTTTATCAGCAACATGTTCTTTGTATTCATCCATAAAATATTTCATAGTGCTAATTACTGGATTTGGTGCTGTCTGTCCAAGTCCGCATACTGATGTGTTTCTTATATTTTCGCAAAGAACAGCAAGTTTTTCTAAATCTTCTTCTTCTCCATTTCCTTCTGTGATTTTTTCTAATATTTCATACATTCTTTTTGTTCCAATTCTGCATGGAGTACACTTTCCACAAGATTCATCTACTGTAAATCCAAGATAGAATTTAGCAAGGTTTACCATACATTTTGTATCATCCATTACAATTAATCCACCTGATCCCATCATTGAGCCGATACTTGCAAGTGATTCATAGTCTATTGCTATATCTAAGTTATCCTTTGGTATGCATCCTCCTGATGGTCCTCCTGTTTGTGCTGCTTTAAATTCTCTGCCATTTGGAATTCCTCCACCTATGTCATATATTATTTCTCTTAGTGTAGTTCCCATTGGTACTTCTACAAGTCCTGTGTTTACAACATTCCCACCGAGTGCAAATACTTTTGTTCCTTTTGATTTTTCTGTTCCAATTCCTGCATACCAATCTGCTCCATTTAATATTATTTTTGTTATATTTGCATATGTTTCTACATTGTTAATTAATGTTGGTTTCTTCCATAGTCCTACATTTGCTGGGAATGGTGGCTTTAGTCTTGGCCTTCCTGATCTTCCTTCTATTGATTCAAGAAGTGCAGTTTCCTCTCCACATACAAATGCTCCTGCACCGTAATCTTATTTCTATATCAAATGAGAAATCTGTTCCCCAGATTTTATCTCCTAATGTTCCATAATCTCTAGCCTGATTGATTGCTATTTTAAATCTTTCTACTGCTATTGGGTATTCTGCTCTAACATATATGTACCCTTTATTTGCCCCAACTGCGTATCCTGCAATAGTCATTGCTTCTATTACTGAATGTGGATCTCCTTCTAGTATACTTCTATCCATGAAAGCTCCTGGATCTCCTTCATCAGCATTGCATACTACATATTTTTGCTCTCCTTTTGCAAGTTTTGTAAATTCCCATTTCTTGCCTGTTAAAAATCCTGCTCCTCCACGTCCTCTTAGTCCAGATTTCGTAACTGTTTGTATTACTTCGTCTGGGCTCATTTGAAATAGTACTTTTTCTAGTGCCTTGTATCCATCAAATGCTATGTATTCTTCTATATTTTCTGGGTCAATTATTCCACAATTTTTAAGTGCAATTCTTTTTTGTTTTTTGTAAAAGCTAAGATCATCTAGTCTTTTTACTAGTTTACCATCTACATCTTTGCAAAGTAGTCTATCTACCAAGTTTCCTTCTACAAGATGAGTTTGTATGATTTCTTCCGTATCTTCTGGTTTCACATTCGAATAGAATACATCTTCTGGTCTTATTATTACTATTGGTCCTTTTGCACATAGACCAAAGCAACCTGTTTGAATAACTCTAACATTTGGTACATTTTTTTCTTTTATAGCTTTTCTAAAACCAAGTATTATGTCTTCTGATTTAGAAGATGTGCAACCAGTTCCATGACACACAAGTATATGTTTTTCTACTGTATTTGCTTTTAAATTAACTCTTAAATCTAATTCATTTCTTTTTTCTTCTCTAATTTTATTTATTTCTTCCAGAGTTTTCATATTTTCTCCTTTCAATATTGGTTTATATTTTTCTTGTAATAATTATTTAGCCATATATTCATCAAGTACTTGGTCAAGTTTTTGAACAGTCGCTCTTCCATAAACTTCTCCGATTTACTGTGAAAACTGGTGCTAATCCACACGCACCAATGCATCTTGTTTCTTCTATTGAAAACTTTCCATCAGGTGTTGTGTCTCCTGGTTCTATTTTTAATCTTTCTTTTAATCTATCTAATATCTTTTCTGAACCTTTTACATAACATGCTGTTCCAAGACATACTGCTATATTATATTTTCCCTTTGGTTTTAGCGTAAATCTTGAATAAAAAGTTACAACTCCATATACTTCTGCAAATGGGATATTTAGATACTGTGATATTCTCATTTGTGCAGCTGTTGGAATATATCCATAATGTTCTTGTACATCATTTAATATTTGTATTAGATTATCTTTATCTTGTTTATATATGTTTAAAATCTCTTCTAGTTCTTGGTCTTTCTGACAATTTTCACATTCTTTCTTTTCCATAAGTTTTCTCCTTTTTTATACTTATTTCAAAATTATTCTTTTCTCCCTTAAATTATAACAAACCAAAATCATTTTAACAATAGAATTTATAAGAAAATTTTCCAAAATACGACATTTTTATTTTGACTTTTTATGTTAAATATGCTATACTATTTTTTATATCACAGCACCCCTCTCACTTTGCATATTAATATTTAGAAAGGAGCTAAAAAATGGAGAATCTTGCTACAATTGAAGATGTAAAAACATCCTTTATTCGTCGGCGTAATGAACGTAAAGTTCAGCTTGATTTGCATCTCCGTGTAGAGGGAGGAGAAAAAAATGAAATTGTTATTTCTTTTCTTCTTCTCAATGTGACACCCAAAGTTTGTCCTAGCTGCGTTAATTTAGTTTCTCAAAATTGTTACAATTACTTCATAAATCTGTGTAGTATTTTGGACTTACTTGGTGTATCACAAGTAGAAGAGCTTAAAGGCAAATCCGTTTATATTATTTCCAGCAAAAAAAGCTATGGGCATGCTCTTTCCAATGAGGAGCAAGAGAAATGGGTTGTCTGCAAGTATGATGCTTGCGATACTTTTGGTGAAAGCTATTTCACCAAAGCAGAGGCTTTGTCTATTCTGAATTCTCTTTATTAATTTGTAAAAGGAATGATTTAGTCCATGTTCAAATGGGCAACAATTGTGGATGTGAAACTTCCGCCAACAAGCAAAGCGAATCCGCAGTCAGTAAGTGTTGGGCTTGTCATTGATGACGAGGAAGAATTTGTTGACACACTCTCCTTTGAGATTTTTGGTCTTGATGTAAATTCTTCCCTCCAATATACAAGTCATCCAACAAAGGACTGCCGAAACTCTTTCAACCAACTGCATAATATTTGTGGTCTCTTTGGAATTAACGATATTATCAAGCTCAAAGATACCGAAATTACTATCATGGTTGGCAAAAAGGGACTTGCAATTTCTAATGACTCAAAAAAAGATTGGGTCATATGTTTAGATTCTGTCCCTTGTACAAAGGGCAAGTATTATTCCCAGAAGCAAGCCAAAAAGCTTCTTGGCTAACCTTGGCACCAAATATGCAAAGTGAGAAAAACTGGTGGGCGTTTTTTGCCTACCAGTTTTTTATATATTATTCAAAAAATTTATTAAATTCTTCTTCTGTTATTGTCTCTTTTTTGATTAAAGCTTCTGCAACTGCGTCTAGTTTATCTCTATTTGCAGTTAATATTTGTATCGCTCTACTATATGCTATATCAAGTAAGCTTCTTATTTCTTTTCCTACTTCATCTTCTATTTCGCTTCCATAGAATTCTAATTCTCTTATATCGTCTACTTGTAGTGATATTGGGCCTATTTTATCACTCATTCCATAAATAATTATCATGTCTCTTGCTGTTTTTGTTGCAACTTCTAAGTCATTACTTGCACCAGTTGATATATCATCCAATGCTAATTTTTCTGCTGCTCTTCCACCTAATAATGAAATTAGTTTTTCTTCTAGTTCAGTTTTTGATATATAGAATTTATCTTCATTTGACTTATACATAGTGTAGCCACCAGCTACTCCTCTAGGTATTATTGATATTTCTTTTACATCTAAAACTGTATCTAAATATTTACCAACTATCGCATGTCCTGCCTCATGGTATGCTGTTAGTTTTTTATCTTTTTCTGATATAACTCTGCTTGATTTTTGAAGTCCTACTGTTACTTTTTTTACTGCATCATCTAAATCTTCCATTGTTATTTCTTCATGATTTTTTACTGCTCCTATAATTGCCGCTTCATTTAAAATGTTTGCAAGTTCCGCACCAGTAAATCCTGCTGTGTCTTCTGCAACGCTTTTTATATTTATTTCATCTGATAATTTCTTTTCTTTGCTATATATTTTTAGTATTTCTTCTCTTCCACGCATGTCTGGTGGTGCTATATTTATTTGTCTATCAAATCTTCCGAGGTCTTAGAAGTGCTTTATCTAGCATTTCTGGTCTATTTGTTGCAGCTAGTACTATTATTGTATCATTTGTTTCAAATCCATCCATTTCAACTAGTAATTGGTTTAATGTCTGATTATTTTCTGATTCAGCTCCACTATTACTTGTCCTTCTTGAACCTATAGCATCTATTTCATCTATAAATATTATGCATGGTGATAATTTTTTTGCTTTTTCAAATAGTTTTCTAACTCTTGATGCTCCAAGTCCTGCAAACATTTCTATGAATTCTGAACCACTCATTGATATAAATGGTACATTTGCTTCCCCTGCTATTGCTCTTGCAATCAATGTTTTTCCTGTTCCTGGCTTTCCACAAAGTAGAACTCCTTTGGGAATTTTTGCTCCCATTTTTAGAAATTTACTTGGCTCTTTTAAGAAATCTACTATTTCTATCATTTCTTGTTTTTCTTCCTGAAGTCCTGCCACATCATCAAAAGTTACATTGCTTTTGTTTTCTACTCCATCATAAACTTTTCCTTTATCGCCAAGTCCTTGCATCTTAAATATCATAACTACAATTGTAATCATAAGTGCTGTTGATATTATTGATAAAAGATTTCCTCTAAGTCCTGCCAAAAAACCACTTGGTACTTCTGTTAGCTTTACTTCTATTCCCTCTGCTCTTTTTTGATGTATATATTCAACAAAAGCTTGTACATTAGGTATTATTACCTTTTCTTTATCATCTTCTTTTTCTCTTTCTTTATATGTTACTTTAAGTGAAGTACTTCCAACTGTCATTTCAATTTCTTCAACTGTACCTTCTTCGATATCTCTTAGAAGTTCTGTATATGCCTTTTCTTCTTTATCATCTTTGTTTTGCATAATAAAATACAAAGATGTAATTACTGCTAAAACAAGTATTAGTATTGCAACTACTAAAAATAATAGATTATTTTTATTTTTTTTAGGTTTGTTATTATTCTTTTTCACTTTGGATTTTCTTCCTTTCTATGCATTAGAACCTTCTGGTTCTTCACCTGTTCCTTTTTTCTCTTCTTTTTCTTCTTCTTTTTGTTTTTTCTTTTCTTCTTTTTCTAGTTCTTCTTGCTTTTCCTCATCTTGTCTTTCTTCTGCTTCTTTAGCTACTTGTGCTTGTATTTCTCTAAGTTTAATTAATTGTATTCTTTGATTTATTATTTCCGTTTTTATCATAAGTATTGCAACTGCTACATAAATATATGAAATACTTGTATACATCCACTGAAAGTAGCGTATTTCAAATCCTGTAAATGTATTTACAATTATATATATTAAATTTAATATTATTGGAAGTGTTAGAGCATATACACCTATATTAAATGTTGCCTTAAATTTTAGCCTTAGTTTAACTATTCTTGCAAATAAGTAACCAAGTGCACCAAGTACTATTGCATCTATAATATTTGATATTACATAAACTACAAATAGGTATATGATTATACTTACTCCAAATATCAAATATGCTGAAATCAAGTTTTCTACTGATATTAGATTTAAAAATGCGTCTTTTCCTTCTATATTTGATGTAAATACTCCTGAATATGGCAAACTTTCTTCGTTTGTTAAAACATTACTTACAATAACTGCTTTATCTGATAATAATAGGATTCCTGTATTATATGCTTTCATTTTTTGTATATATTCATCTTTGTTTGCATCCTCTTTTGTATCTACAATTATTATAGGAATAAAATTATCTTCATTTTCTATAATTATTGGATTATTAGCTATAACATCTAATTTTCCGGTCTATCATTTTAATTTCTTCTATGTTTTCATTTACATAATTTTTCACACCATTTATTGCTAAATTAAATTTATATGTAAATGCTACACCTATAACTATTGAAAAGATTAGTGTAAGTAATATTATGTATTTTATAGCTTTTGATACTTTTTCTGCTGCAAATTCTTCATATTCTTCAAAATCAGTTATACTTGTCCATATTTTTTTAAAGAAGTTACTTTTCTTTTCTTCCATTTTTATTTTAATTCCTCCTAAAATATAAGGTATATATAATTCAAAGGTAACTAACACTTAAAGTCCGTGCAGGGAGTTCCATATTTATTTTTTTCGAAGTGACGCGTAGCTAGGAGCGAGTTTAGAACCTGTTGGACATTTTAGCTTGCGATAGCAAGCTTACGCTTAGTCCTTACAGGTTCTACGAGACGAACAACAAGGAACGAGAACAAAAATAAATATAACTCCCGTGGCAGAACATCATCAAATTTAAAACCTTTGAATTGTTAATAACTCTATATTATTTCTTCTTTTCTATTGACATATTATTTTTTGTATCTTTGATAATATACCCTTTTTCCTGTATCTTATCCCTTAATTCGTCCGATAATTCCCAATTTTTGTCTTGTCTTGCCTTTTTTCTTTCTTCCACAAGTTTTATAATTTCTTCTGGCAATTCTATTTCTTGTTTTTTTGTCTCTTCTCCTATCTTAAGTCCTAATACTTCATCAAATTTTAGTAGTAATTTTGCAAACTTTTTTGATTTCCTATTGTTTTTTATAATATCCCAAACAATACTCATTGCAATTGGCATATTTAAGTCGTCATTTATCGCTTTATGAAATTTTTCTTCAAGTTCATTTATCTCTTTATTCTCTATTTCTTCATTTCCATTTAAGTGTTTTTGATATCCCTCTCTTAATCTTATAAGTGATGTATTTGCTGCTTCTAATCCTTCAAATGTAAAGTTTAATTTATTTCTATAATGTGATGAAAAGCAAAATAGTTTATATGCTACTGCATCTATTCCTTTTTCAGAAATAGTATCTAGTGTATAAATATTTCCTAGACTTTTTGACATTTTCCCTCCATCTACTGTTAAGAAATTACAATGCATCCAAAACTTAGCAGGTACTTTCCCACATCTTCCTTTACTTTGTGCTATCTCATTTTCATGGTGTGTTGGTATGTGATCTATTCCTCCTGTATGTATATCAAATTCTTCTCCTAAATATTTAGTACTCATCGCTGAGCATTCAATATGCCACCCTGGATAAGATAGTCCCCATGGGCTTTCCCATTTCATTATGTGAGTTTTTGGTGCTTTTATCCATATTGCAAAGTCTTCTGGATTTTTCTTTTCTTTATCTACTTCTACTCTTGCTCCTGCTATTTGTTCATCTACTTTTCTATCTTGAAGTATTGGATATTTGTCTAGTTTTGATATATCAAAATATATTCCTCTAGATGTTTCATAACCATAGCCATTTTTTACTATATCTTCTACATATTCTATCATTTCTTTTATATGTTCAGTTGCTTTACATATTATTTCTGGTCTATCTATATTTAGTCTATCAAAATCTCTTAAGAATATGTTTGTATAAAAGTTTGCAATTTCATATGGATCTTTATTTTCTTTTTTTGCGGCTTTTGCTATTTTGTCTTCTCCTTCGTCTGCATCTGATTCTAAATGCCCAACATCTGTTATGTTCATTGCATGTTTTAGTTTATATCCATTGTATTTTAATACTCTTCTTAAAGTATCCATGAATACATATGCTCTAAAATTTCCTATATGTGCAAAACTATATACCGTAGGTCCACAAGAATATATTTTAACTGTATCTTTTATAGGAGTAAAAACTTCCTTCTTTCTTGATAGTGTATTATATAGGTTAAGTTCCAATAAAGTTTCCTTCCTTTCTATTTTTTATTTACTAGGAAAATGCTAATTTTCCTAGTAAATAAAATGATATAATTATTATCCATTTAAGATTTATTGCTATTTAGTTCGAAACTTAAATCGGTTAGAACAACAGTGGCATGACTTAAAATACTTTAACATTTTAGATTAGTTTCATGCCACGCCCGTTGTTCGTGCGCCAAATTTTACAAAGTAAAATTTGTGTGCAATTCTTTTATCTAATAGCAAGTTCGGAGAACTTTTCTATTAGATAACAACAGTGGCATGACTTAAAATATTCTAACATTTTAGATTTGTTTCATGCCACGCCCGTTGTTCATGTGCCAAATTTAATTTGTTCTAGGTTTCGTTCCAGTTCCTGTTGTATTTGTAGGCTTTGTCTGATTATTTCCAGTAGTATTTGTATTAGGTTTTGCTGTGTTACCACCTGTTACCGTGTTACCTCCTGTTACTGTATTCCCACCAGTTACTGTATTACCTCCCGGATTTACTGTGTTTCCTCCTGGTGTTACTGTATTTGTATCTGGTTCTGGATCTTTTGGTTTTGCTTTACATTCCTCACAAGTTTTAGTTGGTGCCATATACTTGCTATCTGCAGCTAATTTCCATTTACTCTCATCTACATTTTTTCTTGTTATAAATACTCTTTCTTCTTTTTCTGTACAATTTTCTGATGCTAAAAGATTTGTCTTTTTACATACTTCTACTTTTACATGTATATTACAATAATCTTTTGGTACTGTACCTGTGACAAAATATTCTGAATATGCTTTGTTTCCTTCTGGGTCATGTCTACAATCCTCTGTTGCAAGCAATCCAGATGTTTTACATATTGCAGCTGTTGTAATTCCTCCTGGTTTATTCCAAGATTTCTTTTCTAATCCAGAATGAGCTTTTGACATTACTGCTTGCCATAGTATCGCACATTGTGTAGAGTTTGTATTTCCTCCTTTATTACCATCTGCTTCTCTATCAAATCCCATCCATACTGATGCTGTATAATGTCCTGTAAATCCGCAGAACCATGCAGAAGAATCGTTATTTGTTGTTCCTGTTTTTCCCCTTACTTCCTGTCCAGATATTCTTGCATTTCCTCCTCCTGTTTCTCCATTATATATTGGAACACTAAGTAGTTCTTGCATTATCCATGCATTTTGTTCTGAAAATACTCTTGTTTCTTCTTGTTTTGCTTCTAGTATTGTTTCTCCTGCTGCATTTGTTACTTTTGAATAATATTTTGGTTCTCTATATACTCCTCCATTTGCTATTGTTTCATATGCTACTGCTAATTCTACTGGTGTTATTCCATTTGTCATACCACCAAGTGCAAGTGATAATCCAACATCATTTTCAGCTGTAACATCTACTCCCATTTTATCTAAATATGAAAGTGCTTTTGGTACTGTAAGTTGCTGAAGCAATGCTACTTCTGGAATATTTGTCGAACTTGCTAGCATTTCTCTTATGTTCATATATCCTCTATATCCTTTATACCAGTTATTTGGTGCATATTTTCCGAATGTTCTTGGTATATCATCAACTGTTGTTCCTGCTGTTATAAGTCCTTCTTCTAAGCTCGGTGCTATAACTCCTATTGGTTTCATACAAGAACCTGGGCTATGTCCTTTTAGCACCATTCTATTTGTTCCATTTGCTTCTGTTTTTGCTCCAAGCCCACCTGCTCCTGCAACTACATATCCTGTCGAGTTATCTATTATTGCCATTGCACCTTGTCTTTGAACTTCTTCTGTATATTTTTCTCCTGTTTCTTCATTAGTTCTTGTGACTTTTATTGTTCTAGACCATCTACTCATATTGTCTACAAACTGTGCATCTACATCTGCTTGTATTTTCTGATCATAAGCTGTATATATTTGATATCCATTTCCAAATAATTGTAGTTCTGCTTCTTTTTTGCTTAATTTCTTTTCTTTCATCAAATCTTCTATTATTTGATTTCTTGCTGCTTCTAAATAATATGAAAGTTTGTTATTTTGTGAAACTTCTCCTTTTGAAAATGGCATTCCATTTTCTACTTCTGCAAGTCCTGCATTATATTCTTCTTCATTTATTTTTCCAAGTTCATACATTTTCTTAAGAACTGTTTTTACTTTATTATTTATTGCTTCTGATTTATCAGTTTCTCCAAATGGATTATATCTATTTGGAGCACTAGTTATTCCAGCTATGTATGCAGCTTCTGCAACTGTTACATCTTTTGCATTTTTATTGAAGTAGTATCGTGATGCCATTTGTACACCATATATATTATTTGCTCCACCTCCAAGTGGTATTAAATTTAAATAAAGTTCTAATATTTGATCTTTTGATAGCATACTTTCTAATTGATATGCTCTTACTATTTCTTTTATTTTTCTAAGTGCACCTTCAAATGCTGAATTTTCCCTTTCATCTGTTACATTTTTTATAACTTGTTGTGTTATTGTACTTCCTCCAAATGATGATTCTCCTGAGTGAGTTGCAAATGTCATAAATGCTCCAAGTGTTCTTTTCCAGTCCACTCCATTATGTTCTTCAAATCTTTCATCTTCTATTGAGATAAAAGCTTTAGGTAAATATTCTGACATTTCTTCTTTGCTTATTATTTCTCTATTTTCATCTCCTGTTAAAGTTGCAACCACATTTCCATCTTTATCATACATTACTGAATTTTGATATTTTATTGTAAGTTTTTCTTCCTCGATTGCCCAATCTCCCCATATGCATCTATATACTATTGCTGCTAATATTCCTCCTACTATTACAACACCTAGTATCATCATTACGAGTAAAACTTTAAAAAACATCTTAAGTTTTGGATGCTTTTTCTTCTCTCCTTTCTTTTTCTCTCCTTTTTGTTTTTTTGGTTTTGGAGATTTTATTGGTTTATACATAATTGTTTCATCAGCTTTTTTATTTTCTTTTTTCTCTATTTTATTTTGCTTTTCATCTTTTTGACTCATATTTTTACCTCCTTAAAGGGTTCTTTTGTTTTTAGTACAATTTATGACATTTATATTATAATACAAAACTTTTAAAAGATAAAGTATTTTTATTAAACTTTTCATTTTTAAGATTTTGTTAATAATCTATAACTAAGCTCGTCTATATTTATATATTACAAAGGGCACTGGTGTTGTGCCCTTTATGTTAACTTGCTTTATGTTTTGCTCCATATTTTAGTTTTGTTGCCATTCCTCCTCTTATATGCCTTTCAGCCTTGTTTTCATCTAATATTTTTCTTACTTCTATTGCTAATACTGGGTTTATTTTTGATAACCTCTCGCTTACATCCTTGTGTACTGTACTTTTACTTATTCCGAAACTTTTTTGCAGCTCCTCTTACTGTATCTTTTGAATCTATTATATATCGTGCTAAATTACATGCACGTTCTTCTATTGTCTGTTTACCTGAGATTCCTATTTCTCTTAAAGGTAAATTGTGATTTGTTTTTCCTCCCATGAAATAACCCCCATACGTTTGCTTTTGTTTAATTGTATTCTATGGGGTCAGTCCTTATGACTGCTTTTTTATCTAATAGGAAAGTTCTCTGAACTTCCTATTAGATAAAATACATTGCACAGAAAAATTGCAATGCAATTTTTCGCGCGACAAATCTTTACGCTTCTTCGAGACCTTAAATTAGAAGTGTAAAATATTAATAGTAGAGAAAAGGTCTCGCAAAGCGAGATTTGTTCGAAAAGAAAAAACTACTCCTACTTGGAATAGTTTTGTTATATTATTTACTATATTTTCTAATTAAGCTACTTACATAATCAATAAAATCTTTTTCGTTCTTATCTTTTGGCATATTTTGCATTAAACTAAATATTTTTTCTAAATCTACTAACATTTCTTTCTTATATGTTCTAATTATATGCTCATCTAATTCATGTAATATTAACCACATAATATAGAAGCAATTTTTATCTACCCTTATATTTTTACTCTTACCTGTGTTAAATAATTTTGTTAAAGTTTTATCATCGTTATCAGATAAAATTTTCAATTTTTCTACAAAATCACTTACTAAGTTTACAGAAATCAAAAATTCTTTTTCCTTCTCACTATTAGGTTGAATCTTTTCCAAAAAATTAGTTATTGCTTCTTTGTTTTTTACACTTATTCTTATAAGCGATTTTTCTCTTGTAGTATCTTTATTATCTGTTCTAATATCAAATTTAAAAAAATCATTAATATTTTCTATATCTAATTTTATGTAATACATATATGCTAAAATAGTTACTATCTCTTCTTCCTTCATTGCAGAGCGTTGTTGTTTAAATCCTTTATATTTAGCTATCTCTTTTATCTTATCTATTGTGTCTACAATGTCAAAAGAATTCCACATTTCAAAAGAGTTGATATTGATTGGACAAGGGTTCTGATTTAGCCTTATGAAAATATCAACAAAATCAATATTTTCATTTCCCTTTTTGTCTATTCTAATTACATCAAATATGTAATTATTAATTATCTCCCTTTTAATTCTATTAATACTATCTGGTCCTTCTTCATATACTTTATTATTTAATCCTTCTAAATATCTTAAACCTTTAAGAGGATATTTATCTTTAAATGTTTTTATATATCTATATTCCTGATCTGTAACTGGTTCTCCCATATACTTTAAAATATCAATTAGTCTCTGTTGTCCATCTAGCACAATATCTGTACTTAATCCATTTTTTTGTCTTTCTGTATATAAATATATTGGTGGAAGTTTTACCCCTAAAATAATACTTTCTATAACTCTAGAAGCTTTAGTTTTATCAAACACTTCTCCACGTTGATAATCTGGACGTACTATAAATCTATTCTGTTTAATATGACTTGTAATTTCACTTAATTCCATCGTTTCTTTTCTAGTTATGATTTGCTGTGATAAAAATGGGCTATACCAATCTTTATCTTTACTTATATTTGTATCTTTCTTATAAATAACAGCTTTTTTATTTTCTTTAATTCCATCTATATAATTACTTAAATCTAGTTTTAGTTCTTTTTCCATATATTCTTTCATATAGCTAACTCTTTTTTCGGTATCATGTCCTGACAAATTATTATACATTTCAAAGTATTCTTTCCCTTTATCTTGCAAATTATGGCAAAATTTATCTACATTAAAATCATAAAAGTTAGTTGAAAAATTATTATAAAGTATTGAAAACATCCAATATGTACTTCTAAAAAATTCCGTATTATCTGTTAGAATATTATTCATTTCAGTTAATTTTTCTTTAATTAAATATAATTTTCTAAAAATTCTTTCAAATTCTACTAATTTCTCTTCCTGCTCTTTTTCTGTATATTTAGTTATAAATTCATTATAATATTTATCAATTATTTTTTGATTACATTGTGGCTTTTTCTCTCCTATAATTGGAATATATATTATTGTAATAAGGTATCTAACAATTATTAATAATAAATTTAATTTTTCTCTTTCTTCTATTTCTTTCTTTTCTCCAATTCGAAATACATGTATGCATTCATTATATAGCTCACTTTTGTTTTCAAATAATTGCGTAAATTTATTAGTTAAACTATCATAATGATATTTAGCTCGTATTATTTCATTAGTTTTTAACGGTGTTGTTCCAGAATTGTATCTTCTAAATAAATCTCTTCCTACATATTCTAAATCCTCATCACTTACATCAATAGGATTTTCAACTGTATAGGCAATTATTTTTATTTTATATTCTCTAAATAAGGTTCTTAAATTTGGAGCTAATTCTTCATATTTTTTCCCTTCCCAATCTCTTATCTTTGACAATCCTGATGCCTTTAGTCTAAACTCATTATTATAAAATTTTAATAATGTTTCATAACGCTGCCTTCCATCTACTATATCTATTCTTTTTCCTTTTTTATAACAATTAATGCTGGAACAATTCCATGCATCAAGACCGTTTCAATCAGATTTGTAGCTTTATTCTCTAGCCATCTATAATTTCTTTGATAACTTGGTGCATAATTTATATATTTTTTATCATCAGAAATTATTAAATTTTCTACTGTTGTTTCTAATAATTCTACTTTCATATGTTCATATATTTTTTCTAATTTTTTTGGACTATTGTTCATTTAATTCTCCTTTTTGATAAATTTTATATCATTTTTCTAAAATATTCCTTAAATTGTATCATTTTTCGTCAAAATCTGTCAATATAACATATTTTTATCTCTATTTGTTGTTCTGACTAGTATTATATTCTAACTTTGATTTTAATTTCTTATAAATCCATTCTATCATAAACTTTTCTGTTGACACCTTTTCTACATCTTCTATGTTTATCCATTTTACTCCGCTATTTTCATCTTCTTTAATATGTGTTTCTTCATTTTCGTCTACTTCAAAAAGATATGTTAAATTTAAGTGAAGGTGGCTTGGTACATACTTTCCTCTTTTGATATGTCCATCTACTGGTGCAACTTCTATCGAAAATATGTCCTCATTTAAAATCTTTACATTTTTTACTCCTGTTTCTTCTTTTAATTCACGGAGTGCTGTTCCTAGCAAATCAGTTTCTCCATCTGCATGTCCACCAGACCATGTCCATGACTGATATATATTATGATATAGCATAAGTACTTTTGTTTTTTGTTTATTTACTACCCAAGATGAAGCTGTAAAATGCCCGAATTCATTTTTTCTTGTTAATACATCATCAAACGTATTTATAAATCTCAGCATTACTTCTTTATCTCTTTCTTCTTGCTCATTAAATGGTTTATATTTTTTTATTTGTTCTATAAAATTCATATTATATTCCTCCATTTTCTTGCTAGGTTTTTGATTTTTCAAATTATATCATATTAATATATAAAAACAAAGTATTTCAAGCCAATTTGCTTAAAATACTTTGTTTTTATTATTTTAATTCTTTTCTGTTATTTTGTATTGTTTTTAGTGTTTCTTCTAATACTGCTTCAATATTCCCAAGTAATGCATCTGCATGTTCTTTTGTTCCATTTGATATTTCTCTTGCCATCTCATTTGCTGTCTCTATTATCTCTGCCTTCTGTGCATATGCTTTTCTTGTTATTTCATGTTCATCTATCATTGCAATTATTCTATTTTCTGCTTCTTTTACTATGTCATCCGCTTCTTTTTGTGCTTCTATAAGTATTCTTGTTCTTTCTTCTTTTACCCATTTAGCCTGTTTTAATTCTTCTGGAAGCTTTATTCTAATTTCTTTTATAAGGTCTAGAAATTCTTCTTTGTCAACAATACCTTTATTACTAAAAGGTACTTTTTTCCCATTTTCTATTATTTCTTCTAATGTTTCTAATAATGTAAATATCTCCATAAGTTAATTTTCTCCTTTCGACCTTAGGAAAATAAGTTTTACTCTTCCATATTTCCTTATGCCAATAACTTCTGCGTTCTCACAAACAGCATCTATATATGTTTCTTCTCTATCTGTTTCAAAAACTATTATGCCTCCATTTTTTAACATATTTTTTTCTATAATTATTTTTATAGCTTCTAATCCAAAATTTGTTTTATATGGTGGATCCAAAAAAATTATATCAAATTTCCTTTGTCCTAATTCATTTAAGACTTTTTTATAATCTTTTTGTATTATTTCTATTTTGTCTTCAAAGTGAGTTTTTTTTGCATTTCTTTTTATTATTTCTATTGATTTTCTAGAATTATCACAAGATATAGAACTTTTTGCTCCACGACTTATACTTTCAATTCCGAAGTGCTCCACTTCCTGCAAATAAATCTAGTACTTCTGCTTCATATATATAATTTTGTATTATACTAAACAAGGCTTCTTTTACTCTATCTAGCGTAGGTCTTGTGTCTTCCCCGTTCTAATGTTTCTAGTTTTGTACCTCTAGCTAACCCACTTATTATTCTCACTTTTTTCCTTCTTCTCTCACTTTATATTTTATTAGATTTATTCCATAAGTCAATAGTATTTACAGAAATGTAATAGAAATTTAATACATCTGTAATATTATGTCTATAGGTTTTTATTATACACTATTTTTCTAGCTTTTGCAATATGTAAACCAAAAAAATAATAATTCAGAAACTGCAAAAACTGCTTATACATTTATAATTTTCTGAATTATTATTTTTGGTTCTATATACAAAACATATGACTACCTATTGTTAGAGTAATTTTTCTAGTCCATATCCACGAACTTGTTGCAGTATTTGGGTTAAAATAATATAATGCTCCATTTGATGGATCCCAACCATTTAGTGCATCTTGTGCTGCATTTTTAGCTGTTTGATTTGGTGATAAATTTATTTGTCCATCACTTACAACATCAAATGCTCCTCTTTGATATATTACTCCTGCAACAGTATTTGGGAAACTTGAGCTTTTTACTCTATTTAGTACTACCGCTGCAACAGCTACTTGTCCAATATATTGTTCTCCTCTTGCCTCTCCATATACTAATCGGCTAAGAAGATTTAAGTCGGATGAGTTACTACTTCCTGAACTACCGACTAGAAGAATTTCCAGATGAGTTTATCCCCATTGCAGCAAGTGTATTTTTTCCTGCAATTCCGATCCTGTTTAAGTCCATTTGTTTTTTGGAATTTCTTTACAGCTGCTTGCGTTTGGCTTCCATATATTCCATCTACATTTCCTTTATAATATCCCCAATTTTTAAGTTTTGTCTGTATTTGCTTTACTTCTTCTCCCCTTGATCCATATTTAGATAAAGCTTCTACTGATTCATTTGATGTATTTATATAATACATGTATCCAAATATAATAAGTGCTATGGAAATCATAACTATTATAAGTTTTTTCATTTATATAATCATTCCCTTCTAAAATTTATCGGTTATGACTATTATTTCCATATCTTTTAATATTATACATTTATACTATAAAGGGAAGGAATATTTATTTTATCGAAGTGACGCATAGCTAGGAGCGAGTTAGAACCTGTGAGACAATGGGGACGGTTCTGTTTGTCGCACTTTAAAAATACAAAAGATAAAATATTGTACTTTTTAATTAAAGTGCGACAAACAGAACCGTCCCCATTGTCTCATTAAAATATTCCTACTATATTTCCATCATCATCTATATCAATAGCTTCAGCAGCTGGAATTTTTGGAAGTCCTGGCATTGTCATTATTTTTCCTGTAATTACAACTATAAATCCGGCTCCTGCCTTTAGTATTATTTCTCTTGCATGTATTGTAAATTCCGTATCACATTCTAAATTTTTAGGGTCATCTGAAAATGAATATTGTGTTTTTGCAATACATACAGGTAGATTTCCAAATCCTAATCTTTTTATATCAGCTATAGTTTTCATAGCTTCTTCTGAAAATTCTACATCTTCTGCTCCATATATATTTCTTGCAACTTTCCTTATTTTTTCTTCTATTTCTTCGTCTAGCTCATATGTATATTTAAAATTTTCTGGCTTTTCACATAAATCCACTACTTTTTCAGCTAAATCTTTTGCTCCTTCTCCTCCTTTTGCCCATGCCTCTACTAAACTCATATTTATTCCATGCTCTTTTAGTTTACCTTGTAAAAATTCTATTTCTTTTTCTGTATCTGTTAAAAATCTATTTATTGCAACTATCACATTTAATCCAAATTTATTCTTTAGATTGTCTATATGTCTTAATAGGTTATGCATTCCTTTTTCTAGTGCTTCCATATTTTCTTCTTGTACTTCTTCTTTTTTTGCCCCTCCATGATATTTTAAAGCTCTCATTGTTGCAACACATATAACTGCACTTGGTTTTAATCCTGCTTCTCTACATTTTATATCTAGAAATTTCTCTGCTCCTAGGTCAGCACCAAATCCTGCTTCTGTTATACAGTATTCTCCAAGTCTCAATCCTAATTTTGTTGCTCTTATACTATTACATCCATGTGCAATATTTGCAAATGGTCCACCATGTACTATTGCTGGTGTATTTTCAAGGGTTTGTACTAAATTTGGATTTATTGCTTCTTTTAAAAGTACTGTTAAACTTCCTTCTGCCTTTAGGTCAGCTGCTGTAATTGGTTCATCTTTTTCGTTATATCCAACTATTATTCTTCCTATTCTTTTCTTTAGATCATTTATATCTTTTGATAAACAAAGTACTGCCATTATTTCTGAAGCAACTGTTATATCAAATCCATCTTCTCTAGGTGTCATTCCTTTTTCGCAAGACTCTCCACATGTTATTTTTCTAAGTTGTCTATCATTTAAATCCACACATCTTTTCCAAACTACTCTTTTAAAACCTAATTCATTTCCATGAAATATGTGATTATCTATCATTGCCGATAATAAGTTATTTGCTGAAGTTATTGCATGGATATCTCCTGTAAAATGTAAGTTTATATCTTCCATTGGTGCTATTTGTACATATCCTCCACCTGTTGCTCCTCCTTTTATTCCAAATACTGGTCCGAAGCGAAGGTTCTCTAAGCGCAAGTACTGATTTCTTTCCTATCTTTCTCAATCCATCTGCAAGACCAATTGACATCGTTGTTTTTCCTTCTCCTAGTGGAGTCGGATTTATTGCTGTTACTAATACTAGTTTTCCATCTTCTTTTCCTTTTAGTCTTTTGAAAGCATCTTCTGTTATTTTTGCTTTGTATTTTCCATAGCTTTCTATCTCTTCTTCATTAAGTCCCATATCTTTTGCAACTTCTCTTATGTCTTTTAATTTTGCATTTCTTGCGATTTCAATATCACTCATAAAAACCTCCATTTTTAAGCCTATATATGAAAAAAAGCAATTCTTTAAATATTTAAGAATTGCCCAGGCGATCGGCTTATATTTTAGGTAAATTGCCATCGTGTTAATTCACGTTATTCGCCAGCAATTTACATTTTTATTATATATACTTTTTTTGTGTATGTCAAGTTATTTTATTTAATGCTAAATAGTTATTTTATCTAATATTTATTTTTTGATTAAGAATATCTGATATACTAAAAATTTGTCATAAGTATAATGTATTGTTGGATATCCTATTCCACTTTGAGTAATATCACATGAGACAATACACAATTTATTATTTTCAAAAGAAGAATATTCATTAGCTTTTTGTATATCCATATAGCCTCTATTACTATCTTTACTATTTCCTGAATATATACATACTCCAAAATGCCCCTCTTTATAATTCAAACATTTTATTACTGCATTTACAGATTCATATTCTGATAAGTCAATTGTTTTTGTTGTTCCTATTTTAGCATTATGAGTTGCACATCTACTAGAAGTCTGACATATAATATAGTCAGGTTTAAATACTGCAATTGAATTATTTTCTATATTATCTATTAGTTTTACCTCTCCAAAGTTTGGATTTACAGTTCCAGCATTATATATATACTCTATTTTATTTTTATCAATTACTTTACCTGATAAATTTGTTATATTTTCCAATTCTATAAATGCATTTTTTTCAGTTTCCTTATAATCATAGTCTGAAATATATGCTATAACTTTAATTGTATGATTTGGGTTATCTGCTAAATTCGATGCATTATATTCCCTTTCTTCTGTTTTTTCGCACTTTTTAATTCCGTCAACATAATATTCATATTTAACTACAATATCTTCTGGATATACTGTCTGAATATTAATTAATAATGAGGTATTAGCAACATTACTTACTATTATTTCTGGTGCTTGCAAAATATTTTTAATTCTTTTAGTTGCTATATCTGTTTTACCTCCACTTGTAGTAGCTTTAAAACTATATTCTCCATTTTTGTTTACAATATAAGTATTTCCTTCTTTTAATATTGCATCATTTCCATCTACTGGTTCTATTCTTGTTATTGTTTCGCCTTCTGGAGCAGTTGCCAATACTGTTATTTCTATTTTACCAAATGTATATTCCTCTGTATCTACCAAAATTTCTAACTTTGGATTAATAACTACCCCATTTTTTATGTCTGTTAGACTATTTAATGTACTTTCTATTTTATCTGCAACATTATTCATTATTCCTTCTTCATATAGTTGTTCCTCTTTATAATTCTCAGCAGCTTTTCCTACTAAATTTAACATTCCTACATCTAATAATATTTTTATGCTTATTGCTGATAACATTATTAACACTATAATTGTAATTATTAACGCAACTAATGTAATTCCTTTTTCTTGAGTCATATCTTTGTAGAGCAGGTAATTTCTAATCGCCCCTATTTTGGATATTGGGTTTATTTTTAGTTTTGTTTTCATATTTTCTCCTTTGTATAGTTACTTTATTTTAATTATTAATATATTAAAATATTATTCCAACTATTACACCAATTACTGCCCCAACAAAAACTTGTACTGGTGTGTGTCCTAATACTTCTACTAATTTTTCTTGTACTTGTATTGTAGAAAGTCCTGGTGTATTTACAATCTTATTTAATAGTTTTGCTTGTTTACCAGCAGCTCTTCTAATTCCAGCTGCATCATACATTACAACAATTGCAAATATTAAGCTAAGTGCAAATATGGGTGAGCTAAAGCCAGACTCTTTTCCTATCATAACTGCTAAACTCATTACAACTGCTGAATGTGAACTAGGCATTCCTCCAGCTCCCAATATTCTTTTAAAATTAAATTTCTTTGTTTCCACTAAATCCCATATGACTTTAAAGCTCTGTATTCCAAACCATACTAGTATAGGAACATATATGTATTTACTTGTTAAAATTTCTAAAAAAGCATCCATTTGTGTTCTTATCCCTTCTACTTTCTTATTTCATTTATTCTTCTACAGTAAAATTTTCTTCTTTTATTTCTCCATCATTATTTATTAATATATTAATTCTTTTTTCTGCTTCTCCTAACATTTTGGTGCAAGTTTTAGAAAGTTTCATTCCTTCTTCAAATTTATTTACGCTTTCATCTAGCCCAAGTTCCCCACTTTCTAATTCTTTTGCTATTTCTTCTAGTTTTAAAATTGCTTCTTCAAATTTTATTTCTTTCATTATAATTGTAACTCCTTTATATTTTTATAATTTAAACAAAAATTAGTATATTGCTAGGAAAACAAGGTTAAAACCCGCAGATGTACTAATGTACATTGAGGACTTTTAACCACAGTTTGACACCGCAAGATGCTGATTTTTGTTTAAATTATCTCTGCTGGAATTTCTCCATCACATAACCTAATAGAAATCTTATCTCCTGATTTTAAATCCTTAACAGACCTAACTACATTTTCTCCTTTTTTGGTTATAGTATATCCTCTTGCGAGTGTTTTTAAGGGACTTAAAGCATCAAGTTTTGTTATACCTCCTGCAAAATCTTTCTTTGATATGATTATTTTTTTTGATATATTATCTATCAAACTTTTTACTAGAGTATCTATATTCATATATTTTTCATTTATCTGTTCTAATGGATTTCTATAGCATCTTGCACTCATACACTTTTCATATGTAAGTTTCATATAGTCTACTTTCTTTTTTAATGCTACTCTATACCTATTTTGCAAGTTACATATTCCTTCTTCTATTTTACTAATTTCTGGAACTGCAAGTTCTGCAGCAGCTGATGGTGTTGGTGCTCTAAGGTCTGCTACAAAATCGGCTATTGTAAAATCTGTTTCATGTCCGTACAGCAGAAATAACTGGAAGCTTAGATTCAAAAATTGCTCTTGCAACACATTCTTCGTTAAAAGGCCAAAGGTCTTCAAGTGATCCTCCTCCTCTTGCAACAATTATTACATCTGCTAAATTCTTCTCATTCATTAATCTTATTGCTTCTGCAATTTTTTCTCCTGCACCTTCTCCTTGAACTGGCACTGGAAGAAGTCTAATATATACATTTGGATTTCTTCTTGTGCTAACATTTATAATATCTCTTATTACTGAACCTGTTTTTGATGTAAGTACTCCCACTCTCTCTGGCATAAAAGGAATTTTCTTTTTATACTTTTCATCAAATAGTCCTTCTTTTTCAAGTTTTGCTTTAAGTTCATTATATGCAGTATAAAGGTCACCTAGTCCATCTTCTTTCATTGCTTTTACATATATCTGATATACTCCATCTCTTTCGTATACAGAAACTGTACCAAATACAATAACTTTCATTCCATCTTTTGGCATAAATTTAAGTCTTTCTGCAAAAGACTTAAACATTATACATTTTATTAATGAACTTTCATCTTTTAATGTAAAATACATATGTCCTGTATAGTGATTTTTAAAATTAGATATTTCTCCTTTTACATATACATTTTGCAAAAACTCATCTTCTGCAACTTTGTCTTTCATATATTTATTTAACTCTGTAATTGTGATTGGTGTAATTTCCATATATTGACCTTTCTTATTTATTCTGTACAAGCACTATTTTCTTTATCTAGTTTTTCTTTTTTTACAATACTTGCTAAAATTCCATTAATAAATGCTCCTGCTTGTTCATCAGAATATCTTTTCCCAAGTTCTATTACTTCATTTATTGCTACTTTATATGGAAGATTACTATAAATCATCTCATATATCGCAAGCTTTAATAAACTTATATTTATTTTTGAAACTCTATCTATTGTCCAGTTTTCTTTTAAGTTTTCTTGAATTAATTTATTTATTCTTTCTTCGTTTCTTGATACACCAAAAAGAATATCATTAAGATATTCTTTTACTTCATTATCTTCTATTTCTTGTGACATAAGAAATACATGAAGAGTGTCTTCTCCGAATTTCCTTTTGTATTTCTTTTTGGTAAATTAGTTTAAAAGCTAATTCTCTTGATTTTGACCTATTCATACATCTTGTCCAACCTTATCTTTACAATCTATTAATTAAATCCAATAGTTTTTGCTTTACTTCATATTTATTGTGTTGTACATAATTTCCTAAGAAAATTCCTGCACAAATTATTATTATTGTTATTGCAAGTTTTAAAAGTCCTGTACAAAGTACAATTATTGCAATAATTCCACCAATTATAGCTCCTCTATAATCATGAAGAAAACCTTTAAAATCATTCATAGTTTTCTCTCCTTTAATTTTGTGTTTTTTCTTCAGGAGTTGTAATGTTTTTGATTTTTATATCTATTGTTTTTATCTCTAAATCTGTAACTTTTTTTACAACTTCTTTTACTCTTGTTTGTAAATTCATAGAAAGTTCATTTATTGCTGTATTTGGAAGCACCATTAGTGTTACCATTACTTTTAGTTCATTTTCACTACTAATAATGACTTTTGTTGTAACACTTTGTGTATTTTCAAATCCTTTTGCAACACTATTTACTAAATTTTCTATTGTATCTTTTGAAATTAAAAGTTTTCCAGCTTCATTTTGAAGTAAAACCCCATCTCCACTTGAAGTACTACTACTTGTCCTAAAGAAAACTGCTCTAAACGCAAGTAATAAACAAACAGCAAGTATTCCAAGTGTTATATTTGCTACCACAGGGTTTGAAGTAATTTGCTCATACCAAACACTTATTACATATGGGTCAAACCATCCAAATATTAGTAATCCCATTATTAGTGAAACTGTTAGTATTATTATCGAAAATAATACTAATGTTATTTCATCTATTATTTTCATATTTAACTCATTTCCTTATCTATAATTTTTAGTTCTCTTCTTTTATTTCTTGTTCTATTGATGTTTTTACCCCTTGTACATGTACATTTACTTCTAATACATCTAATCCTGTCATTTCTTTTACTGATTTTTTAACTCTATTTTGTATTTCAAATGCTACATCTGGTATTCTTGTTCCATATTCTACTATAATGTTTACATCTATTTTTGTTTCTTTTTCTCCAACTTCAACTTTTATTCCTTTTGATAATTTTTTCTTTCCACTTAATACTTCTGAAATTCCTCCTGCAAATCCTCCTGCTGTATCTACTACTCCTGGTACCTCTGATACTGCAACTCCTGCAATAACTGATACAACTTCTTCTGATATTACTACACTGCTATCTCCTGTAACATTGATTTCCTCTACTTTTTCCATTTCTTCATTTTCCATAATTCTATACCACCCTTTCTTACTTTTCTCATGTATTTTAATTAGTATAATGATTATATCAATTATATTCCTTTTTTACAACCTTTTTTTATAATTTTTAATATTTTTTAATTAGATCCATATATACACATTCAAATTGATTTAAAAATTCTGCTAGTATTTCTTCTTTATTAAAATTCTTGCCAAACTCTTTTTTTAAAGAAGTTGCAATATTTTTTATATCTCCATCAAATTCTATTTGATTTACATTAAGTCCTATTCCGAATTACTATTTTTTCTGTTTTTTCTCCTACTGTAAAACTTTCTGTAAGTATTCCTCCAAGCTTTTTTAAGTCTATAACTATGTCATTTGGATACTTTATTTCTAATTTATATCCATATAACTTTTTAATAGCATTCACCACTGTTTCTGCTATTTTTATTGTAAGCTTTTCAAGATATTTTATATTACAGTTTGGTTTTAATAAAATAGAAAAAGTCAAATTTTCTTTTGGGTTAGTATACCATGTTCTTCCCTTTGTGCCTTTTCCTTTTGTTTGGTTTTCTGCAATTACAACTGTGCCATCTATTATATCTTTTTCATTTCTTTTGATATAGTCTTGAGTTGAATCTACTTCTTTCAAATAAACTAATTTTCTTCCTAAAGCTTTTGTATTTAATTTTGATTTTATTTTCTCTATATTTTCCATGTATATAATATAGCATAAAAAAAAAACTAAGGCAACTAATTTTACTTAGCTACCTTATACAAATATTATAATTAAATATTTACATATAATGCTGGGTCTTGATATTCTCCATCTTTTAGTATCTCAAAATGTAAATGAGAATCATCTAAAATTTCAAATGTAGCAGTATTTCCTACTGTTCCTATTGTTTGTCCTTTTGTCACTTCTTCTCCTACTGTTACGAACTCAGCTGTTAGAAGATTTGCATATCTTGTTTCAAAACCATTTGTGTGTTGTATAATAACTGTTATTCCATATCTTGGGTCATTTTTTATAGCAGTTACTTTTCCTGCTTCTGCTGCTTTTACAACTGTTGTTTTTTCTGCTTTTATATCAACACCTGTATGAACTACCCATTCTTTTAATGTTTCTGAATATACTAATTTATCAGTTGCAAATTCTTGCATTTTTTCACCTTCAACAGGAAGGCTAAATTCTGGATCCTTTTTAGGCTCTTCTTTTTTTTCTTCTTTCTTCTCTTCTGCTGGTTTATTTTCTGCATTAGTTTCTTTTACTGGCTTAGTATTCTCTTGTGTAGCTGGTGTTTCTGTAGTACTTGTTTCTTTAACATCTTCATTTTCTGCTGATGTTTCTTGTGCTTCTTCTTGTAATTCTCCTGCACTCTTTCCTATCCCGGAACTTGCTTCCTCTGTTCCTTCATCTCCATAATTTAAAGTCTCTGTTTGTCCTATTTCTTTTGGTGCCTCCAAATCTCCATATAGTTTTTCTAAATTATTATTATATATCATAACTGTTATAAAAAAGGCTGCTACTCCTAAAAATAATATTATTCCTGCTGCAATTAAAGCATTTTTTAATCCAAATCCTACTTCTTCTGTTCTTCTTCCTCCTACATCTCTTCTCTTGTTCTTTCTTCTATCATAACTCATAATACTCTTTTCCTCCTTAAAGTTTTAACTTTAGTATAAGTATTTCCTGTTTTTGAAGAAATATACAAAAAGAGTTTATTTTGTTAAAAGTTTATTTATTAAAATTTATATATAATAATTTGTATTAAGTAACCACTTTATGTATTTTGCAGAAGTCTAAGAGCCGATTGATTTTATTCTAAAACCAACACCTGTGTGTTAGTATAAAAATGAGTTAATATTTCATCATATTTTTTCCCTTGTTTAGCTAAGCTATCTGCTCCTGTTTGACTTAATCCTACTCCATGTCCATATCCTTTAACAATAAATTTTATATTATCTTCTACATTTATTTCAAAGTTTGCTGATTTAAGTCCAAATACGCCCCTTGCTTCTGTTCCTTTTATTTCTTTGTTTCCTATTTTTAATGTTTTTACTCTGTTTCCTGGTGTATATTCTTTGATTTGTATCCAATTTTCTTCATCAAAGTTTATTTCTGTATCTTCATATTTTTCCTTCATCTTTGCAAGTAGTTCATCTTTAGAAAGTACTACTTCTGATGCATATTGTGGGTAATTCTCCTCTCCTGTTGTTTCTCTAGGTTCTAAGTAAGGTAAATCTTTTCCTCCCCATACATTTGATACATTTTCTGTCTTTCCTCCACTATTTGCATGAAAGAACGCATTTATTACTTTTCCTTCATATGTTATTACTTCACCTACTGTAGCATTTACCGCTTCTACTAATTTATTCCACTTCTCTTGTTTTTTATCTTCCCATCTTTCCTGTCTTGCTTCTTTTGAAATCCACGCTTGACAACATGCAGCACTATCACATATGTCTGCATTCTGATGCATAGTTCCACTTATTATTTTATATAATGTATAGGTTCTTGCTGATACACTCTGTGCTTTTAATGCTTCTAGCTCATAGTCTACTGGCATTTCTGCTGCAATTACTTGTACTATATATTCATCTAATGGTATTTCTTCTACCTCATTTGTCTTTGTATGTAAAAGCTTTATAGTTCCAAAGTCACTATAAGAATATTTTTCTACACTTAATTCTGGCACTTCTGGTTCTGCTGTCATTTGCTCTACTGTAAATTTTATAGTAAAAAATATAGGTATCAAAAAGCATATACCTATTACAATCGCTATATATATTGTAACATTTTTCATACTGCCTCCAAGCTAGTCCTCATTCTATCTAACACCTTTTTTTCTATTCTCGAAACTTGCACTTGAGATATGCCGAAGTATTTTTCCGTACCTCGGATTGTGTTTTATTTTTATAGAACCTGAGTACTATTATTTGTTTTTCTTTATTTTCTAATCCCTCTATCAATTGGTTTATTGTTATTTTATTTACTATATTGTTTTCTTCATTTTCACCTATAGGAATTTTGTTTATTAATTTAATATTCTTCTCATCACCAGTTTTTCCTTCTTCTTTATATATAGATTCTACAGGATTTCTTGCATCTAGTGCTACCGCAATTTCTTCTTTGCTTACTCCTAATTTTTCTTCTAATTCTTTAATACTTATATTTTCCCCTGTTTTCCTTAAGTGTTCTTCCTCTAATTTACTTATCTTCATGTTTAGTTCTTTTATGCTTCTACTTACTTTTATAATTCCGTCGTCTCTTATAAATTTTTTTATTTCTCCTAATATATATGGTACAGCATATGTAGATAGTTTTACATCATAACTTGTGTCAAATCTCTTTATTGACTTTATAAATCCCATACATCCTATCTGATATAAATCTTCTGTTTCATATCCTCTTCCGCAAAATCTTTTAACAATGCTCCAAATAAGCCCTTGATTGTCTTCTATTAGTTTTGTCATTGCCATTTCATCCCCAAGACTTGCTTTTTTTATGTCATCTACACTATTTTCATACATTTAGACTTGTCTCCTTTAGTTTTTTAGTTAAATTTCTTTAATTTTCTTTACCATTGTTATTTTAGTTCCAAGTCCAAGTATTGATTCTACTTTTAGTTCATCCATAAAGCTTTCCATTATTGTAAAGCCCATTCCTGATCTTTCTAGTTCTGCTTTTGTTGTATATAGAGGCTCTTTTGCTATATCTATATTTTCTATTCCTTTTCCTGTATCTGATATTTCTATAATTACAGTTCTATCTTGTGTCATGCAATTTATAGTAATTGTACCTTCTCCGCCTTCATAACCATGTATTATACAGTTTGTTACAGCTTCTGATACAGCTGTTTTTATATCTGCAATTTCTTCTATTGTTGGATCAAGGCTAGATACAAATGCTGCAACTGAAACTCTTGCAAATGCTTCATTGTTTGATTTACTTAATATTTCAAGTTTCATTTCATTATCATATTTACTTTTCATTTAACCAATCATCCCTTTCTAACCTATTTTAATAATCTTAGGAATCCCACTCATCTCTAATATTTTCTTTATATTTGATTTTACATTTATCATTTCTAAGTTTCCACCTAACATTTTTATCACTTTGTATCTTCCGAAGTAGCATTCCTATCCCTGCGCTGTCCATGAAAGCAACCTTATCAAAATCAAATATAACTTTTTTAGGAACATATCTTTCAATTTCATCATCTACTTTCCTCCTTATTTTTTCTGACCAATGGTGGTCAATTTCTTCTGTAATTTTAAATGTCAATAGCTTGTCCTTCTCATCATAATCTATATTCATTTATGCCTCCTTCATTTTTTCTAGCTTTATGCTCTCTATTATATATTATATGGTAAATTTTTCCAAGAGGGAAACTTAAGAAGTTTTGACGATTTATGGGTTTCTTTCGACAAAAAATCACATTCTATGATGGTTATAATACCTGGCATATCACTTTAGAAATGCAGGTCAGCAAAGACGACATTAGTAGCTGATTGTTCAAAAGACAAGGTTTTTACCTTAAGAAAAGCTGGAAATCCTTAAACGGATTTCCAGCTTTTCTGTTTGGACGCGACAAAGAGAACCGTCCCAATTGTCGCATTACCAATTGTCGCATTAAAATTTAATTTCTTCGAATGAGTTTTTATTTATCTCCTTTGGTACATCTATTGGATATTTTCCAGTAAAACATCCTGAGCATAGGCTTGATACATGACAATCTTTTGTAATTTCTTTTAAACTATCTAAACTCAAGTATTCTAAACTGTCTGCTCCTATTATTTTTCTTACTTCTTCTATTGTTCTGTTATATGTGATTAAATGCTCTTTGTTATCTATGTCTGTTCCAAAATAGCATACATCCATAAATGCAGGTGACGCAATTCTTAAATGTACTTCTTTTGCTCCTGCTCTTTTTAATACTGCTATTAGTTTGGTAATTGTTGTTCCTCTAACAATTGAATCATCTATTAATACTATTCTCTTATCTTTTACTGATGCTTTTATTGGATTCAATTTCAATCCCACTAATTCTCTTCTTGTGTCTTGTGTGTTTTGTATAAATGTTCTTCCTATATATTTACTTTTTGTAAATGCCATATCATAATGTATTCCTGATTCTTTAGAATATCCAAGTGCAGCATCTAATCCTGAATCAGGAACTCCTGCTACTATATCTGCATCTACTGGTGCTTGTTTTGCAAGGTATCTTCCTGCATCTTCTCTAAATTTATGCACACTTATCCCATCTATTATCGAGTCTGGTCTTGCAAAGTACATATATTCAAACACACATAGTCCTTTTGGTGCATCTTCATTTGTCTGTATTGATGTTACTTCATTATTTGTAACTGTTACAATTTCTCCGTGGCTTTATATCTCGTTCAAACTCTGCTCCTGTTAGATCTAAAGCACAGCTTTCTGATGCAAATACTATTTCATTTTCTGTTCTTCCCATACAAAGTGGTTTAAATCCTTGAGGATCTCTTACTGCTATCATTTTCTTTGATGTCATTATTATTAATGAATATGAACCTTTTAGACGTTTCATCGTGTTTTCTATTGCTTCTTCTATTGATTTTGCTTTTAATCTTTCCTCAACTATTACATGGCAAATTACTTCTGTATCTGTTGTTGTTGTAAATATATGTCCTTCGTCTTCTATCTCTGCTCTAAGTTCAGAAGCATTTGTTAAATTTCCATTATGTACTACTGCAAGATTTCCTTTTTTATGCCTTACTACCATTGGTTGTGCATTCTCTTTTTTTGCTTCTCCTGTTGTTGAATATCTATTATGACCTATTCCCATCTTTCCTTCTGGTAATTCATCTAATTTATGTTTTGGAAATACTTTTGATACTAATCCTAAATCTTTTCTATAAGTTATTATTCCATCTCTATTTATTGCTATTCCACAGCTTTCTTCTCCTCTATGTTGAAGTGCTGATAAACCCACACTTATAATAGGTGCTAGACTTTCTTTTGATGAATTAGAATAAATTCCATATACTCCACATTCCTCTTTTGCTTTATCAAACATTTTCTTTTCCCTTTCCGTGTTAACAGTGTCAAGCACTTTAGCACAGTTTATTTTTTATTTATATGTTGCCAAAATGCTACGTTCCTATTGGCATTTTTTCTTTTTTTGGACTGAAAATCCAAATTTTCCCATCTTTTTATCTAATGTATAATATCCACCATTTGCATATGTTATCAAGTCACATTTTGATATATCAAATGCACCTTTTTCATCAATATATTTTTCATCTGCATTTATTGCAAGTACATCTGCTAAAAACATATGGTGTGTACCCAAGTCTTTTATTTCTGTCACTTTACATTCTACTGATACTGGACTTTCTTTTATCATAGGACATTTTACAAAATTTGCTTTTTCTTTTGTTAATTTCATTTCTTTGAATTTATCTACATCTCTTCCTGATTTAACTCCACACCAATCTGTTTGATATGCTAATTCTTTTGTTGTTAAGTTTATGACAAATTCTTTGTTTTCTTTTATTATGTTATATGAATATCTTTCTGGTCTTACTGATATATATATTTGTGCTGGGTTTGAACATGCAATTCCACACCAGGCAACTGTTATTATATTTGATTTTTCCATATCCCCACATGTTACCATTACTGCTGGTATTGGATAAAGAAATGTACCTGGTTTCCACATTACTTTGCTCAAAATATTTTCCCCCTAAAATTCTATTCACATACTAATTTAGTATAGCATTTTTTTTCTACTTTTTCAAGCAAATTTTTTAACTTTATCTATATTACTTTCATATTATATGTAGACTAATATTTTCTAGAAAGGATTGGTTAAATAAATGGCAAAAATAATTGTTTATAATAACGATACAAATCGTATGGAAACATATTATAGAGGTGAAAGTGAAGCTATGCCTTATAATACTCGGTAGAACTCTTACTGTAAAAGAATTTAGAGGTTCTAGCAAAAGTCCTACTCTTTGGACTAGTAAACGTGCTATGCAATCATGGAACAGTCAAAGATATATATTTGGTCAGCCTATTCCTGTAGGTTTCGCATTTAAAAGGCCTTGGGAAGGTGGGCATGGTTCTCAATCACAACATTATGCAGGTGTTGCATTTGATGTTGGGCAAGGTTGGACTAACGCTAAAAGAGCTACTCTTAGAAATAGTGCTAGTAATTCTGGACTTTGGACTTATGTTGAACCTGTTTCTATAAGTCCTACTTGGGTGCATTTTGATAAAAGAGCTCCAAAACCTGCATGTGCAAGCCGGAGGTTTTCCTTTAGTCAAACGTGGAAGCGTACGGTATGTATACATTAATTGCTCAAGATGATTTGAATACTTTAGGATATTCTACTGGAGGACTTGATCGGTATTTTTGGTGCTAATACAGAAAATGCAGTAAAAAGATATCAAAGAAGCCGTGGTCTTTCTGCTGATGGAATTATTGGATGCAATACTTGGCGTTCTCTTCAAGAGAATGTTGTTGGCACTCGGAAGAACTTCTACAACAATTGATTAAAAGAGAAAAATGAACTAATCTTTTAAATAAGACTAGTTCATTTTTCTTTCTTAAGAGAATGCTGATTCTCCCTGAGTCATATGGTGTGATTAATTAGTGCTATGTAGTCAAATTTGCATAATATGCACTATATAATCTATTATAATATCCATCTTGCTTTTTCATAAGTTCATTATGCGAGCCTTCTTCTACTATTTCTCCATTACTTAGTACTATTATTTTATCTACATTAACTATTGTGGATAGTCTATGCGCTATAAATATTGAAGTTTTTTCTTTTGATATTTTTTCTATTGATTCTTGTATTATTTCTTCTGTTTTTGTGTCTATGTTTGCAGTTGCTTCATCCAGTACAAATATGCTTGGGTTATGTGCAAATATTCTTGCAAATGCTATTAGTTGTTTCTGACCTGCTGAAAATGAACTACCTCTTTCACTTGCAATTTCTTCTATTCCATTTGGAAGCATTTTTATAAACTCCTCTGCTTTTGCGAGTTTTATAGTTTCTAATATCACTTCATCTGATAAATTCTCACTTAGTTCTATATTTTTCTTTATGGTATTTGCAAAAATGAATGGGTCCTGCAAAACAATTCCTATCTTATTTCTTAAGTATCGTAAATTTATTTCTCTTATATTAATTCCATCTAGTAGGATTTCACCTTTTTGAATTTCATAAAAACGGTTTATGAGATTTATTATTGTAGTTTTTCCGTGAACCCGTTTTACCAACTAGTGCAATATTCTGTCCTGGTTCTACTGTAAAGCTTACATTTTTTAAAATCCAATCTTCTCCTTCATATGCAAACCATACATTTTTAAATTCAATTTTCCCTTTTATATTTTCTGGTATTATTCCATTTTCTAAGTCCTCTAAATATTCTTTTTGCTCTAATATATCATATATTTTATTTACTGAAACAAAAGCTTCTTGTACTGTTTCAAAATTTTCTACTATTCTTGTTATTGGTTCAAATATTTGCTTTAAGTATGCTGTGAATATATAGATAACTCCGTACATCTAAGTTAATTCCAAAAAAACTATTCATACATGTCCATACAATTAAAGTAACTCCTAAATTTTCAAATAGCATCATAAATGCAACTAAAAATGCTTCTATAAATCCTGTTGGTATTCTTGATTTATAGAACTTATTAGCATATTTTTCACATTCTTTATTTTTTTCTTCTTGTCTATTAAAAATTTTTATTAATTTTACACCATATATTGATTCTGATAAAAATATATTTAATTCTGTTTTTGCTTTTTTTGAGGCTTCTTGAATTTTTTTGCTTATTTTATTTATTATAAATGATGTTAGTGCAACAAGTGGTATTAGTAAGAAGCATACAAGTGACAATTTATAGTCCAAAAAACACATCATTATTGCAAGTGCTATTATCATCACTACATCTTTTACAAATGTTGTTACTACATCTTTAAAAAATGTGGTAATGTCTTCTACGTCGCTTGTAATTCTGACAAAAAGTGTACCAGATGGCGTTTTATCATGAAAACGAATACTTGCATATTGTACATATTTATATAGTTTATTTCTAATATTGTATATTACATTTTCTCCTACCATAGTTGTTGTTGTACTCGTAATAAAATCTAATATATTTCCGAATTAAGACAATCCCTATATAAACTGCAGAAATAATCCCTATTGTCATAGCTCCTCTTTGCCAAACTCCCACACTTAAAAAGTCGTCTATAACTATTTTTATTAAATATGGTTTTACAACTTCTCCTATATTAATTATAATTGCTAAAATAGATATGATAAGTATCGCCTTTTTTTCAGGCTTTAACATTTTATACATTCTATTTATAGTCTTGTTTTTCATTTTTTACCCTTTCTTTTGTTATTTTGTGTTATGCTAAAATACTACTTTCTGCTTTTTTTGATTGCTGAATAAAAAAGTCATTATATATTCCGTCTATTTTCTAAAAGCTCTTCATGTGTTCCTTCTTCTACTATTTCTCCCCTATCAAGTACTACAATTTTATCACTATTTTTTACATCTGATACTTTATTTGAAATTATTATAGAAGTTCTGCCATTTGCTAATTCAGAGATGTTTTCCAAGAGTTTCTCTGAAGTTTTATTATCTAATGCTGAAAATGTATCATCAAATACTAATATTTCACTATTTTTTAGGAAAGCTCTGGAAATTGCGACTCTTTGTTTTTGTCCTCCTGAAAGACCGCTTCCCCTTTCTCCTAATTTTGTATCCATGCCTTTTGGCATTTCCTTAATGTCATCATATATCATAGCTTTTTTTGTACTATCACTTATTTCGTCTTCTTCATAATCATCTCTAAACAAACTTACATTGTTTTTTATTGTGGACGAAAATAAAAAATTATCTTGTGATATATAGCAAATGTTGTTTCTTAAAGTTTCTACTGGTATTTCATTGATATCTCTTCCATCTATCATAATCTTTCCATTTGGCACACTATATAGTCTTGTAAGCAAATTCATAAGTGTAGTTTTTCCGAGAACCTATTGTCCCTATTATTCCAATAGTTTCTCCTTTTTTTACACTTAAGTTTATATTTTTTAATACTTTCTTAGAACCTTCCAAATAGCTAAAGTTTAAATCTTTTATTAAGATATCTCCTTTTAGTTTTTCTTTACTTAATATGGTCTTTTCGTTTAATTTTTCTGGTTCTAAATTATAGATTTTTTCTAATCTTTTATATGATATCTGTGCTCTTTTAAATCTTGCTATTATCTGTGGGAGCCAATTTATTGGGTTTACAAACATTCCTATGTATCCATTAAATGCAACTAGTTCTCCAACTGTAATTTCTCCGATCCAAAACTAATTTTGAGCCATATAGCAAAGAGATTCCGATAGCTTATTCCAAAACATATATTTAAGCTTATTTTTAGAAGATTTGAATATACATCAACTATATTATTACTCTCTCTTACTTTTCTATTTTTCCTAATAAAGTCTTTTAACTGTTTTCCTTCGCATGAGTATGCTTTGGTTGTTCTTATACTGTCTGTGCTTTCTTGTATATATTCAGACATTTCTGTAAATACTTCCTGAGATTTTTTAAAACTTATTTCTATGTATTTTTTTATTTTAACAACTAGATATCCACTTACAAGAATTGGTATTAGTACTGCAACTGTAAGATATAAATTCACTCCATTTGCCATTTGGTATATTGCCATAGCTATTGTAAAAAATATTCTTGCACCATGTGATATTATTCTATATGCAGTGCTTCTAATTTCATTTATGTCTTTTACAAAGTAAGACATTATCTCACCATTTTTTATAGCTTGTATATCTTTTATTTTTAATTTTAGAAACTTTTCAAAAGTCTTTACTGTTATCTTTTTCTCAATTCCTCTTGCTACAACAACTTCAAAGTATTTCCATATAATTCTGACAATAAAATAAAGGATACAAACTACAATTAGGTAAATAATACTATTTACTATGTTTTCTCTATTGATATCCAAATTATATAGCATATCAATAATATCTCCTATAATCTTAGGAGGGCACATTAGTAAATATATATTAATACCCAAAAGAGCTGTCAGCAAAAGTATTTGCCACTTGTATCCTTTTAATATATCTATTATTACTCTCTTCATTATATTTTCTTCCTACGTTATATTTTTACTTTTATATTCTTTTGTCTTCTACTAAATTATATAATGTATCTGTATTAAATCCAAAAGTTTGTACATTTTCCATTTGGTTTTGTTTAATTTGTCTTTCAATATTCATTAGTTCTATTTCTTCTTGAAATCTTTTTTCATTAAATTCCATCTTTTCCTCCAACAAACTAATTTTAGACGCATACATTATATACTATATTAGAAAATTTTGCAACTATTTTTTAAAAGCAAAAGTTCAAGTATCCTAAGGTACCTGAACTTCTGCTTTGTTTCTTTTATGAGGTTTTAATTTTTCTCAATTTCTTTGATAAGGGCAGAAATTTCTTCTGCTTTTTCCCTATGCCACCTTTCCATAGCTTTGAGCTGCTTTAGTTCTTCTGTGATGCTGTAGCTCGTAACAGGTATAATCCGTTTTTCAATTTCTCCTTGTCTTTTAGCCATGTCAGGAGTCCAAATATTAAGAGGAACTCCCATACCTATTTTCTCGGTATCAATAAGGATATCAGATGGGAGATGCACCAATGGGCGAACCGACGCTTCAGCCGCATAGCTGCGACCGTTATTGTTATACAAATGGCCGTAGCTAGTGTTGTCATTACCATAGAGGGTGCCAGAGCAAACCACATGGAGACCGAAAATGCAATTGCCAGGGTTATAAGGATATTGGAATTTTATAGCTGTCCAATGCAACTCTTTTACTTTCCTTAAGGCTTCAGGTAAAGTCTTGGTTGCCATATCTATTGTCTCTTCTATCCAAATTTCACCTGTTGCTCCAAGCATAGTATTTCCAAAAAGATCTGCAACCTTTCTTTGGATTTGCTTGCCATTTTTGTACCCAGTTTTTCCACATAGTCTAAACTTTTGCTCAGTTACTCCTCTTGAAACGAGATATACCATACCGTTATGCATTGTCGCATGCCATATATGGTTCATCTCGGTCTTGAATTTTTGAATAATACTCAATCCGGTTTCTTCTCCACTTAATGTAATTTCGCCATAGTCTGGGGTATAGTTAATTGGTATTTCAGAAATGTCCCCATACTTGCCTGGGCTTTCTAACACCTCTTTCAAAGGTACCCAGTTTGCCACTTGCTTTCACTCCTTTTGTTAGATGTTTTTGTGTTTTATGGCTTTTTCTCTATCTTAGTCTATTTCGTTTTTGTCTTTATCAAACCTCACTTTCTTCGTTTTTACAAATATGCACTTAACAAAGTTTTTTAGCACGTTTTTGCATTACTAATTATATATGATTTTATGTTAATTGTCAATTTTTCATCCTGTTTTGCTCATAATCTCTTTTTTCATTTTGCTTATTATTTTTTTCTCTAGTCTTGATATGTAGCTTTGTGATATTCCAAGCATATCTGCAACTTCTTTTTGTGTTTTTTCATCTCCTCCTGTTCTAAATCCAAATCTTAATTCCATTATATCTTTTTCTCTTGGATTTAATTTTTCCATAGAGGCCTTCAAGAGTTTTTTGTCTACCTCATCTTCTATTCTTCTTGAGGTCACATCATTTTCAGTTCCGAAGTATATCTGATAGCAAAAGCTCATTTCCATCTCCATCCTGATTTAGTGGCTCGTCTATAGATATCTCTCCTTTTATTTTATTGCTTCTTCTTAAATACATTAGTATCTCATTTTCTATACATCTTGATGCATATGTTGCAAGTTTTATTTTCTTGTCTGTATTAAATGTATTTATCGCTTTCATTAATCCTATAGTTCCTATCGAAATTAAGTCTTCTATTCCAATTCCTGTGTTTTCAAATTTCTTTGCAATATACACAACTAGCCTTAGATTTCTTTCAACCAAAGTTTGCCTTGCATCCATATCCTTTTCTGCTAATCTTTTTAATACTTCTTCTTCCTCTTTTGCTTCTAATGGTGGGGGAAGCGTTTGACTTCCTGCAATATAAAATATATCTTCTATTCCTATGTTTTCTTTATGTGGTTTTATATATTTTAAATAAATATTATTTATAATTTGCAATATATTCATTTGTTTTCACTCCCTTCTTTTTTAGTTTTTTACTTTTAACTAAATTTTCATAGATGAACTTTTTATAGCTGTTCCTTCTCCTTCATCTAAAAGTTCAAGTCCTACCAGTCCTTTATAGTCTCCGCTTTTTGATATTTCTTTGTTATATATTCCGTATAATTACATTATTTATTTCTATTTTTCTTTCATCAAATGTAATAGCTATACTATCTGGTTTAAAACCTATTAACATTCCATTTTGCTTTCCAAGTGAAGAAAATGGAATTAATCTAAATCTTGAGATATAGTCTTCTCCGAATCTTTTCTTTTAAATCTTCGTGACTTTCTCCATAAAGTATCTTTTCTAATGTTTCTAAAATACTTTCTTCCATTATTTCTTTTAATGTATTCTTTTCTACTACAATCACAGGTGTTTTTGTTAGTGGATCTTTCAAAAGATTACCTGTATCAATCATTGTATGTACCTTCGTTATTTTTTCTTTATATGTTATTTCTACATCACAAAACATATCATTCTTGCTTAATCTACTTTTTATAATTTTAAACGCTATATTTAGTAGTGTTAGCCCAACTATTGCTCCTAGAAATGCAATTTTTATCGGATATGTCCCTGTTAAAAATCCATTTTTGTATAAAATCTCCTGTGGCTTTATGTAATAAAGTAAGAAAAATGCACATCCTCCAAATACAAATGATGTAAGATAAAATATTATAATATGCTTAAATAATGATTTTGGGCTCTTAGGAACAAATGCGACATATACCATAACAAGTGATAATATTATTTTTGAAAAAAGATTTAAGTATATATAATTATTTGTTAAATATGTACCGTATAGCATACATAGCTCCAATCATACTTGATAAAAGTATCTTGAAAAACTTACATTTTGATTTAGTTACAATCCCTGTTGCATATAGAATAATCATATTCATGCATATATTTTCTATAAAGACTACATCTAAATATATAGTCATTTACCTTAGCATCACCTCTCTTCTTCTCATATGTTTATTATAGTTTTTTTCATATTAAAAGCTTGTCAAATCTTAGGGTAGAAAAAAAGAAATAATCTTTTTTATTTGATTATTTCTTTTTTTATTTGATTATTTTTTATGTTTAGTTTCAAGTTTTATGCCGAATTATGTTTCTTTTTATAATTTTCTAAAATTTGCTTGCACTTAGTTTTTTTTCCATATATAATAGGGATATATACATGACTCAGGTTTTTATTAGACTTATAAATTGTTCAAATGGAGGTTTTTATGAATAGAACAAAACGAAAAATTTTTGAAACTTCTATGAATTTATTTGCAAAGAAAGGTTACGATGCAACTAGTATTGAAGAAATCACTTCTGTTGTTGGAGTTGCAAAGGGTACACTTTATTATCATTTTTCTAGTAAGGAGGAAATTTTTACATTCCTTATAGAAGAAGGTATGAAACTACTTCAAAATAGTATGTCTATCAAAGTTGCTTCTTGCCATACTTTAAGAGATAAGCTTAAGGCAATTTTGCTTATCCAAATTAAGGTTATGGTTAAATATCAAGATTTTATGACTATTGTTTTAAGTGAAGTTTTAGGAAATGATTCAAGGAATTTAACTTGTAGAAAATATGTATTTGAATATATTGATATGCTTGAAAAAATCATTACTGAAAGTATAGATAATGGAGAAACTAAAGTTTCTAATATAGATTCTCCTGCTACTTTAGCAAGTGGTCTTTTTGGTACTACTTATTCTATCTTATTACATAAAATTAAGTCTGGAGAGGAACTAGATATAAAGACTTTATATAAAGAATATGCAAATATTATTTTTAGCAAATATAACTAATAAAGAAACAATTTCAAAAATGAATTTTTTGAAATTGTTTCTTTATCTTCTCTTATAGTACTCAGATATTTTAATCTCATTTTTATATAAAATTTTTGGTAAAACTTCTTCTATGTATTGGGCATAACCCATATTTTTTTATTGCCTCTATATGTTCTTTTGTTCCATATCCTTTATGTTTTGCAAAACCATATTCTGGATATATCTTATCATAGTTTAGCATTATTCTATCCCTTGTAACTTTGGCAATTATTGATGCAGCAGCTATTGAATATGATGTTGCATCCCCCTTTATTATTGATTTATATGGAATTCCAAGTGTATTTATCCCCTTTAATGCATCTACTAAAATTACATCTGGTTTTATTTTTTGTTCCTTTAATGATACTGTAAGACCTAATTTTGTTGCTTCTAGTATGTTTATTTCGTCTATCTTTCCTTCATCTATAATGCCGAACCCCGTAACTGAGTGCATTTTTTATTATTTCTTCATATACTCTTTCTCTTTTCTTTTCAGATACTTTTTTTGAGTCATTTACTCCTTCTATCACCGATTCTTTTGGAAGTATCACACCCGCAACAACAACAGGACCTGCAAGTGGTCCACGCCCTGCTTCATCTATACCACATATATAGTTTTTACCTAAGCTATATATTTCATTATCTATTTCTTTTAGCTTTTTTAATCTATCTAATTCTTTTTCTGTCATTATATTAGTTTCCTATATCCTTTATTTCTGAAAGGTAATTATATATCTCTCCTTCATGTTCTATACCTTTTGCATATGCTACATCAAAAGTTTCATAATTTACATAGTATCCGGTCTTTTGCTTTAGCATCTTTTACTCCTATTTCATTTAGATCTCCTTGCCCAAGTTTATACCAGCCAGCATACTTTCCTTCTTCTTCCTTAGTTCCCCAGTATCCACTTTCATCTATTTCTCCAATTGCTTTTTCATTTGCTAAGACTTCGCACTTGCTTTGAATTAATAGCATATATGTCTGAACATTTTGAAATTTTGCTTGTCCTGTTAAGTTTATTGATATAGATATTGTTGCATATGCAAGTATTAGAAGAATTATTACTGTTACTATTAGCGAAATTAGTGTAATTCCTTTGTTACTTTTAAAATTCATATGTTATTTTTCCCTTCCTAAATAATTTACCTTTATTATATCTAATTTGTTTTCTTTTATCAAGATTAAGTTGCTCTTTTTTGTATTTTTTTGTATAATACTTGTGAAAGGATTTGTTTATGAGGGTTTTAATTGTAAATTATAAATTTGATAATAAAAAGTTAATGTCTTTTCTTTTTGATGGTTTTCCAAATGTTTCTGGAAGTGTTTTTTACAAAGCTCTTAGAAAAAAAGATATTAGAATAAATAATATAAAAGTTTCTGAAAATGTAATAATTCATGAAGGAGATGAGATTAAATTATATATTGCTGATAATTATTTAGATATTCTTCCTTCATTTAATGTAATCTATGAAGATGATAATATTTTGGTTGTAAATAAGCCTAAAGGTTTAGAAGTAACTGGTGAAAATTCGTTAACATTAGCATTACAAAACAAGTACCAAAATAATAAAATTATGCCATGTCATAGGCTTGATAGAAACACGACTGGTATTGTTATTTTTGCTAAGTCTGATACTTCCTTAAATATTTTGCTTAAAAAATTTAAAAATAAAGAAATTTCTAAATTTTATAAGGCAAAAGTCTATGGAGTTTTAGAAAAAAGTCATGATATTCTAAAGGCTTATTTATTTAAAGATAATAAAAAATCTTTAGTTTATATTAGTAATGAACCCAAACCAGGTTATAGGGAAATTATAACTGAATATAATGTTTTAGAAAAAAATTCTAAAGAAAATTTTAGTATTTTAGAAGTAATTCTTCACACTGGTCGTACACATCAAATACGTGCTCATTTAGCTCATATTGGTCATCCTATTATTGGAGATCGGCAAATATGGGAATAATAGTGTTAACAAAAGCTTTCATGAAAAAACACAAAATTTATGTGCTTATAAAATTATTTTTAATTTTAAAGAAGAGCCAGGAATTTTAAATTATTTAAATGGCAAAGTTATAGAAATTAAAGATAATATATGATTTTAGAGGACTACTTTTTTTAAAAGCAGTCCTCTTTTCTTTTTATTCTTCTCCATCGTCATTATATTCATAACTTCCACACATTGATTCATCACATGTGCATGTATCACAGTCGTCTATTGGTTCAACTGTTATTTGATTTAGTTTGCATTCTTCTTTTTCACAATTATTAAATCTGCAACTAGTTACTGTACAGTTTATTTTTTGATTTTTTTCCATTGGTATACCTCCTAAAGTTTTTTATAATTTTATTATTTGCTAAACTTTAGAAAATATAATTGGATAAATTTGTAAATTTTTATAAAATTGCATTTTGTTCATTATTTTGGTTTAAATATCTATTTACATTTCTTGTACTAATTCCTGTATCTATAGAAATTACATCTACTGAATTTCCACTATTATTTTCTATATAATCATCAAATTTAAGTCTTTCTAATCTATCTTTTGGCATACAGTTTTGGCAAACTTCTCCATCTGTTACAAAGAATGACCCACAACGTACACATTTTTTAAATTCCATATTTTACCCCCACAATTTCTTTTGATTTATATTTGATATTTTACCACATTTTTTGACAAAATAAAATAGTTTTTTTGAAAAATTATAAAAATGCTTTTTCTATATTATTAATGTAGAACGAGATCCATAACTATCATAGACACATCCTTGTGGGCTCCCAGTGTATAGTCGCTCAGAGGCTGGGCTCTTAGCTCCATCATAAACATAGCAACTTCCGTCGAACTGATCGTCCGTTATTTCCATATGCTTCAAGAACCAAATCATAAACGTTACCAGCCATATCATATATATTCTTCACAGCATAGTCTTCATTGGAACCTGTTGGAATACGTTTACTTGCTCCATAGTGACCTTTTTTATTACTATTCGTTACATAACCTATATCTTCAATATTATCACTACTCAAAAACCATTTTAATGTAGCATCCCATTGGCATCCCCAAATCATGCTGCTTTTAGTCTCTGCTATATCAACTATTGTCTTATTCTTTTGATATTGTACATACCAATTTTGATTTCCTATATCGTTATTATTCTTTGCCACAACTGCATTATCTTTCGATAAATCTCCTGTTTCATATCTTCCTATATAAAATCCATAATATCTTTCTACACTTTCTTTGGTTTCATTAAATTCCTCTTGTAATTGTTTCTTAAATTGTTCAGCATTTTCTATTCCTACTATTCCTGCATTTGCATAATTACTTCTTGTATTATCAAAACTTAATATTACATCTGGTTCATGATAATCACTATTTATCCAACTAATTACTCCATTCAATTCTTTCCAGTTTAATGGATATACTCCAGAATTAAAAGTATATAATTTTCCAACGCCATTTCCATCTTTATCTATTCCAAACATTTCACTTGGGTCTGATACTGGCACCCACACAAATTCATTCGCAGTTCCATCTTGTTTTATTACAAAGCCGTCTTTCACATTTTTCTCCCCTGTTACATCTGATGGAGTAAATCCTATTGGTACTGGTACTATAACCTTATCGTCGCTTTCATACGCATATACATTATTTTTATCCCATCCTTCTGGTAGTTGTATTTCTTCTGGAGCAGGTGGAGTCACTGGATCTTCTCCTGACATTCCTTCTTGTATATCTGTTATTTTTTTAACGACTTCATTTGCTTTTTCGTCTATATCATTCATTATTTGTTTCTCATACTCTTGTGCATTTGCATAATTTTCAGTTCCTTTACTTGCTGTTTGCAACAGCCTTGAATCAGTAAGTGCAAATATCGTAATTCCTGCTAAAATTATTAACACTGTGATTGTTATAATTAATGCTACTAATGTGATTCCTTGTTCTTTCATTCCTGCTTTCCTCCTATGTTTCAGTATTTTTCTAATTTATATTCCCTCTTGATAAGACCTAATCTATTACACTAGTTTATTTAACTATTTTATAGTAAAAAATAACCTAAGGTAAAATTTACCGTAAGTTACTTTTTATATATTCTTTATTTAGTCTATCATTGTATTGGTACCACTTACAAACGTATTATTTGAACTGTCTGATGTATCTCTTATTGTGTCTTTTAATAATTCCAATTGTGATATAAGTAATGATTCCATTTTTGCTTTATATATATCAAATTGTTTTTGCATATCCTCTAATTCTTTTTGCTTTAACTTTATTTCTGAATCTATTTTCATTAATTCTTCTTTTGCTGATGCTTGTGCCTCATTTACTATCATTTCTGCTTGTTGCTTTGCAACATTTTTAACATCTTCTGCTGTCGCTTGTGCCATCATTAATGTACTTTGCAAAGTTGATTCCATTTGTTTATATTTTGCTAAATCACTATTTAAGTTTTCTATTATTTGTTTCGAATCAGTTGCTTCTTTATATATTTTTTCATAAGCTATAGTTAATTCATCTAAAAAATCATCTACTTCTTCTGTACTATACCCATTAAGTGCTCTTTTTGAAAACTTTTTATTTTCAATGTCTAACGGTGTAATCATAATTTTTCTCCCTTCTAGTTATATACAAGAAAAGCGAAATCATAATTAAATTTCGCCTTTTATTGCTATCTATATTTATTTAAGCCATGATACTGAAAGTTTTGATTTTACTTCTTCTCTTCCCATTTCATTAGCTATATCATAATTTGCTGGCGCAATTAAAAATATTGAATTAGATATCTTTTGTATATGTCCATTTAATGCATAAACGCCACCGCTTATGAAATCAACTATTCTTCTTGCTACATCTTTATTTACATATTCTAGATTAACAATACAAGATTTTCTTTCTTTCAAGTATTGGCAAATCTCTTCTGATTGTTCAAATGTTGTTGGTTGAGATATAACCATTTTTACCTGATTTCCTTGAGGCATACTTACGACTTTTTCTTTATTTCTTCTTCCAAATAGTCTTCTCTCTTCTTCTTCCTCATCTTCTTCCTCTTGTTCATAATCATAATTTTCTAATTCTTCTTCTTCATCGTCTTCTTGTTCTACTCCGAAGAAATTCCAAAATTTATTCATTACATTGCTCCCAGCCATTGTTATAAACCTCCTAAATTTTTCCTTTGTGTTTTCCTACATCTAGTATCCTACTTTTAACGCACTTTGTCAATAGTTTTTTAGATTGTAATGTTTTTTTAATCTTTTTGTAATATTATTGTAACACTATATCTTAGGATTAACTATTATCTCGTCATACAGGCTTATGCTTTTCATTTTATTTATCTCCTTTTCTTCATATCCAAGTTCTAATAATTCTTTTGTCGAATAGTTTTCTATTATAGAGTAATTTTTGTTATTATTTAATATTTTTACTAGAATTTTGTCTGAATATCCTGCTCTATTTCTGACTATATAGCTTAATCCTCCCTCTTCTATTATTGCCGAATTTGGAACTTTTAAACCAGAATCACTCCACCAAACTACATCCACTGATATTTTTCTATATGAAATCAAATCTTCTACTGCTTTATTAGTCTTAAATATTATCATGACTTTTTCACTCTCTTGTTGTATTATCTGTTTTATAGTTGCTTTTATTTCTGTTGAATCTGAAAGTCTAAGTGTAATATTTTTTCCGACAATTGCATTGTTTGCTTCTTCTGAGTCTAAAAAAACAGCTATATAGCATTCGAAGTTATTTACTATTTTTCCTGCTTCTGAACTTGTGGGAATCATTTGTCCTGTTTTTAAATTATATCCATCTAATATTTTCTCATTAAGACTCGATAGTTTATCTGGAGTTAGTTCTTCTTCTAGTCCATCTACTTTATATGATACAACTCCACTCATCTCTGCTTTAATATATTCTTGTCCATTGTTTAATTCTTCTTCATACTTTCTTCTTTGCTCTATTAATTTGCTTATATATGAGCCTGATGGACTAAGCTCACCTGTGATTTTTGCTTTTTTAATTAATGCCTCTGAGATACTAGTTTTATACTCCTCTATATCATTAAGATTATTTGTAATTAGCACCTTTCCCATATATTCTTCTATTTGTCTATCAAGTAGTTGTATATCTGCTGAATATATCTCCGTTTGTCCCTCTAATGCGTCTCCTATCTCCTCATCTAATTCTGCAATTTTTCTCTTTAATTCTGATTCATTGTTGCTATAATATCTAAATACATTTTCACCTTTTGCAACTTTTGTGCCTTCTGACTTTATTTCTACCAATCCATTTCGATAATTTTCTCCATGTAGAACTTTTTCATCTCTTACTATATATCCATATGTAGTTTCTTCTTCATAAATTATTCCGTTTTTCTATAACAACTATATTTGATGGTTCTACTATTAGTCCTATTAATCCTGACAAAAAGCACACAATTATTGAGGCAGCAAAAATGAGTGATGATATAACAAGTATTTTCCTATTAGTATAGCTTTTGCTCTTCTTGCTCATTCTATCACTCATTCCTTTCTCATATGTAATAAACTATTTCTTTTATATTTTCTTCTTTTGTTCTTGACATATCTAGCCAAATTGCTTCTTTATTTTTTCTAAACCAAGTTAATTGTCTTTTTGCATATCTTCTAGTTTCCATTTTTATCTTTTCTATCATTTCTTCTTTTGTTATTTCTCCATCTAAATAGCTCTTTGTTTCTTTATATCCTAAAGCTTGCATTGCTGTTGGGAATTCTTTATATTTATCTAAAATCTCTTTTACTTCTTTTATCAATCCCTGTTTTAGCATTTGCTCTACTCTTTTATTTATATTCTCATAAAGTTTCTCTCTTTCTACATCTAAAACAAATACTTTGTAATCAAACTCTACTTCTTTTTCTTTTGAAAGCTTATCCATTTCTGTTTTTGTTTTCCCTGTTTCTTTGTATATTTCAAGTACTCTTATTATTCTTTTTTTATCATTTTTAGAAATGATTTTCATAGCCTGTTCATCTATTTTATATGCTTCACTATATAAATTCTCTAAGCCCTCTATTTCTGCTCTTTTTTCTAATTCTCTTCTATATTCTTCATCTATTTTTGTTTCTCTATATTCTATCCCATATATAAGTGAATTAATATATAATCCGAGTTCCACCTACTATGATTGGCACTTTTCCCCTGCTTAAAATATCTTTTATACATTTTGTTGCTTGTCTTTTATAATCTGCTACACTATATCTATTATTAGGCTCTACAAAGTCTAACATATAATGTGCTATTCCTTGCATTTCTTGTTTTGTAGGCTTTGCAGATCCAATATCCATATATTTATATATTTGCATAGAATCTGCTGAAACTATTTCTCCATTTATTTTCTTTGCAAGCTCTACTCCAAGAGATGTTTTTCCGAGAAGCTGTAGGTCCTGCAATTACTATCACTTTAGGCTTATCCATATTTAATGCACCTTTCTATCCAAGTAATCCATGTATAAAACTACTCATATAGCTAGATTCAAATATAAGAATAATAATAAATGCTATTCCAAGTATTATAAGTCTTTTTCCTGCTTTATCTGTTCCGAATCACATTATCTTTTACTTTTCCAAATGTATTTCCTAAATAGCTAAGTACTATAAGGGAATTTATTGGAGTAAAAATCAGTTTGATTACTGATTGTACATCATTAAGTGCTTCTTCTTTTACATTAATCCCTTTTGCATTCATACTGCAAATTAATGATGTGATAAAATACATAATGGCAGTTCCTACTATTATATATACAATTCTATACTTAGGTTCATATGAATTTGTATTGTGATATATTGTAACACAAGATACCCCAAATATAAGTAATGCTATAAGTCTTATTACCATAATTACATCCATTATTTAATTCCTCCTTGCAAATTTCTTTTCTATATCTGTTTTGCTGAGTTTTATTGCTGTTGGTCTTCCATGTGGGCAAGTAAATGGATTTGGAAGGTCAAGTAATTTTTCTAATAAGCTTTCCACTTCCTCTGTTGTTAATGCCATATTAGCTTTAACAGCTGCTTTACAAGCTATTGTTGCTATAAATCTTTCTTCTATTTCTTGTTTTGCAGTTCTTGCTACTGTATTTATTTCATCTAGCGTTTCTAAAAATAGCTCTTTCGTATCTAAGTCTAAGCATATATTTGGCACTCCTGTAAGCTTTATTGTGTTTTCCCCAAATTCCTCTAATACAAATCCAGCTTTTTCAAATTTGTCCATATTTTCCATTGCTATATCCATTTCTTTATGTGTTAATGTTATTATGTCTGGAAGTAGCATAAGCTGAGAGTCTTTGTCTTCATCTGAGTAATAGTTTTTCTTTACTTTTTCATACATTATTCTTTCATGTGCTGCGTGTTGGTCTACTATATATAATTCATTTTCAATTTCTAAAATTATATATGTTTTAAATGCAATTCCTAGAAGCTTATATGGTATTTTATATTCTTCTGATTCTTCAAATATGTTCATATTACTACTTACTATGTCATTTGCATTTATATCTTGCTTTTTCTGTTCTTCTTTATTGTTCTTTACTTCGCTTCCAAAGATTTGAGCATACATGTCATCAAATTGTTCAGGAGCTACCTTCTCTGGTGTTAAACCTTTTCTACTATTTTCTTGTATTATGTTTAAAATTATATCTCCTGGCTTTTGGTCATCATCTTTTACTATATCTATAGTATCATTTATATTTTGCTCTTCGTCTTTTTTAGAAAATTTTTCTATTTCTTCTGTATCTATTTTCTTAGTTTCATAGTTTTCTTTTTCTTCTAAAACAGTATTATTTCTAGTTTGGTATATATCTTGTAAAATATTGTTTTCTTCTTTAGTAGCTTCTTCTGCAAGAAGTTCTGCTGGCTTTGTAAGTGTAAATAAAGGTGTTTCTGGTGCCTTTTCAAGTGCAGGCACTTCTGGAGTAGTATCTAGCATAGGTATGTTTGGCATATTTAGTATATCTAAATGTTCCTCATCTTCTCTGTTTTCACCAATTTCAATAGTATTTTCTTCCTTCTTCTTCTCACTTCCTGCTGCTATTTGTGCTATTTTTTCTCTTATTTGTTCTGCTGTCAAACTATTTCCCATTTGCATAAATTCATTTATTGTCTTTTTTATTTCATCTTGCTTATCTGTTTCTGAATTTGGTATTGTTTGATTGTTTGTATATTCTTGTCCTCCTGTTTTTTTACTTCCAAAATGTTCTTCTATTGCTGCATCTAATGGTACTATGTGTTCTGATACATTAGGTCTTAATGTCTGTACTTCTAACTCCGCTTCTCCATTTTTACTTCTATATATACTTTCTATTACATTATTTGAACCAAAGTCTTTGTCTAAATTTGATCCTTTTGCAATCTTTCTGAATAAGCCTGATAAGCTTGATTTAGGTTGTTCTTCTTCTATTATTTTTTCTGATACTGGTATATCACTGTTTCTTTCTAGTTTTCCTGTTATTTGAGTTTCAGAATTTGCAATTAGTTCTGCCTTTAATAGAGTGTCTTGTATAGAGCAATATACAGCTTTAAATACCTTTTGCTCCTCCTGAAATCTAACTTCTAGTTTAGCTGGATGAACATTTACATCAACTAAGTTTGGTGACATCTCCAAATTTAAAACTAAAAATCCAAACTTTCCTATTGGTATCATACCTTTAAAAGCTTTTTCTGTAGCATTTGATAGTATTCTATCCTTTATATATCTTTTATTTATAAAGAATATTTGGTTTCCTCTATTTGATCTTGCAATTTCTGGTTTTCCTACTACTCCTGTAATTGTTATCCCTTCAAATTGATAGTTTACATTTAAACATGCCCCAGCAACGCTTTTACCATATATACTGTATATTACATTTTTTATATTTCCATCTCCTGTTGTTTGTATAATTGGCTTTCCTGAGTTTATTAGTTTAAATGATATTTCTGGATGTACTAATGCAAGTCTTGTTATTACATCTTCTATATATCCTGTTTCTGTATAATCTTTTTTTAAAAATTTGTATCTTACTGGTGTATTATAGAAAAGTTCTTCTACTGTTATTGTTGTTCCTATAGGTGCTCCAATTTCTTCTATTTTTCTTATATCTCCACCCTCTATAGTTAGTTTACTTCCAGTTTCAGCATTTGCCGTTTTTGTTATCATTGTAGTTTTACTAATTGCTGCAATACTTGCTAATGCCTCACCTCTAAACCCCATTGACTTTACTTCTGATAGGTCTTCTGCTTTTCTTATCTTACTTGTTGCATGTCTTTCAAAAGAGAGTTCTAAATCTTCTCTTTCTATTCCTTTTCCATCATCACTAACTCTTATATATGAGATTCCTCCATTTTTTATTTCTACTACTATATTTTTGGCTCCTGCATCTACTGAGTTTTCGCACATTTCTTTTATTACTGATGCTGGTCTTTCTATAACTTCTCCTGCTGCTATTTTATTGATTGTTAATTCATCTAAAACAACAATATTTCCCATATTTATTTTTGTTCCTTTCTAAATACAATGTTTTTTCTTATGATTTTTTACTATTTTACAAAATAAATTATATCATTTTATTTGAATTTTGCAAGCATTTTTTGAGGAAATTAATGGTTTAGTACAAAACAATATTATTTATCACTTTGGTTAGACAGAAATCGACAAATTTATAATAAATCCCTTTCTGCTGACAATTTTTCATTTGATTTTTATGTAAATATATGGTATAATTTGTTTTTGGAGGGAATGTATATGTCAAAACCTACAGTTTCAAATTTTCATATTCCTAGATGGAATGAGTTACCCAATTTAGACTTATATTTAGACCAATTGGTTACTATATTAGAAAAATACTTAAAAGATTATATAGGTAATAAGGATGAAACTATTATTACTAAAACTATGATAAATAACTACGTAAAGCAAGGGCTTATCAAGCCACCTAGAAAGAAAAAGTATAGTAGGCTTCATATTGCCACTTTATTTGTTATTTGTATTTTGAAACAGATTTATAGTATTAGCGATATTAATGAGCTTATGCTACTTGCAGTTAAAACTGCTAAGTTTAACAAAGCTTACGATGAGTTTTGTGAGGCAATTGAAAAAGCTATTTCATATACTTTTGATGGGGTTGAATACAAAGTAACCGAAAATATAAGATTTGAGCATCTACTATTAAAAAGTGTAGCTCAATCTTTTGCAAGTAAACTTTATGTTGAAAAAACATTTTTGCATAAATAGAAATAAGACTGCGACAACTGAGTCAGATAATTTTGTTGCACTTTAAAAGTACAAGACATAAAATCTTGTACTTTTTTGTTTTAGTATAATAAAATTCTCTGTCACAGTTGCTTCATCCTTACATTATATTTTGCATATCTACTACGTTATTTACATCTATAGTATTACTTCCTTGCACTCCATTACTTTCGTTTCCTCTTTCACTTTCTCTTGCTGCTTCTAGTTGTTTTACTAATCTTTGAAGTGCTTCTATATCTCTTCCTATCTGCTCCCAATTGTTTGAATTATTTGATTCAGTTAGGTTATTATTTGCTTTTATTATAGATTCCATTAATCCTTCTATTGTACTATTATCCTCTACTTCTACACTTACACTACCAGTTGGTGATAATAAATTTTTTATTGCTTTTGTAAGGTCTTCTCCTATTGCGATTTTATTTCCTGATGCAACAACTATCCTTTTTAAAACTGGTACACTATTAGTTTCATTTAACGAAGTTTGATATATTGGTACAACATAAAGTAATGTATTTTCTATTGGTACAATAATCATTTCTTTTGTAATTTTTGTTCCTGTAACATTTAGGCTTGATATTTCTGATGAAATTGTTTCATCTTGTTCTATTAAGCTGTCTAACTGCATTGGTCCCATTACTGTACTGTCTCCAGAGAATCTATATAGTGATAACTTATTTTTTCCGATTTTCTACTGTTCCGACTAAATATGCATTTAGGCTTTCTTTTCCATATTGGTTATATGCAATTACAAGTCCTAGTTCACTTTCATTTGAATTTCTTGTTTTTACCATAGTATGATATGGTTTCATTTTTGCTCCTGCTGTTCTTGTAATTAAATTTGAATATGATGCTATTTCCCATACATCATTTGCTCTATATAAAACATCAGCTGATACATCATGATATAGGTTAAGCATATTTGACTGTATTTTATATAGAAATTCTGAATATGTAAAGTGCTTAGAAATTCCATTTGGTATTTCAGACACATCTTCAAAAAGTTCACTATACATTTTGTTATATACCATTGCTATTGGGTCTGTTTTGTCTGTTATGTAGAATTTTGTATCCCCATTATATGCATTTATTACAACTTTTATAGAATTTCTTATATAGTTTAGCTCCTTTGTCTCATTTCCATATGCAATCTTTGTTTTTTGAGAATATGGGTAATCATTTGACATTGTATAAGCATCAAGTATCCAATAAAGATTTCCTTCATCTGATATTATCATATATGGATTTTCATCATACATTAGATATGGTATGATTTTTTTGGCTCTTTTAATTACATTTCTATTAGTCATAATCTTACTTTCGCTGTTTGAAAGTAGTATATTTAATTTTCCTTCTCTTAAAGATACACAAAGCCTGTCTGGTAACCCTAAAGATATTCCACCTTCTCCTTTATATTCGTAATTTGCTATTCCTGTTGCTCCTTTTGGATAATCAAATTCCTCTTTGCCATTTGCTACAACTATTGCCCCGTTTGTTCTCTAACCCATAATATATTCTAGGTTCTTTTATCATTTTGTTTTCAAAATCTCTTGAAACATACTTTATATTTCCTGCCTCATCTGTTTCTGTCGCTGATGTTACAACTGCTCCATATCCATGAGTATATTCTTCTCCTTTATGAGTATTATCTAATTCTCTCGCTGCAATATATGTTAATTTTCCATTGTTTAAAAATATTTTTGTACTGTTATATGTATAGTATCCTGTACTTGTTTGTGTTTGTAGTAAATTATTTTTCGTGATTTCTCCTGTTATTATTGGTATATTTACTATTACTTGTTCATTTTCTTCTGCTTCTTTGTCTGTTATTGTTCCTGTACTTGTTAATTCAGTTTCTTCTATTTTAAGGTCATATGCTGTTTTTGTAAATTCTATGTTTTTTGCTATATATTCTTTTTGTTTATCTAGCTCACTAGATTTCACAAATAATAGGTTATGACTAACTAATACTACAAATAATCCAACCAAATATATTGGAACAATTGCTAAAGATTTCATAACTTTTTTTGTGTTATTCTTCTTAAATGCCTTTATTGCTATATAAACTGCGAGCATTAAAACTACAGCAAAAATTCTATATCCCCATAATTTTATTTCGTCTGCTGCACCAGCACCAATTAGAGTTGTATCTGTTCTATCATCTAGTGTTAAAAATGGCCCTGTTACTAAATTTTGCATATTGAAGAATATTATTCCACTAATAAGTATTATAATTAGCATAGCATTAAATAATAGTTGTTTTATAAATGTGTTGTTTCTAAGTGTTTGTCCATTTATCCCATCAAAATATTTATTAAATGTTATTATATAATATATTACTGTATATATTGTTAAAATTATTAATAGCGTAACTCCATAGTATAAAAGCTGTCCAATTAGAGGTGCCCTAAACATATAAAACCCTACATCCATATTATAAAATGGATCTACTATTCCAAATTCACCAGCATTTAAGAATAATATTACTTTTTGCAAAAATAAGTTTGATACCACAATGCTTGTTATAAGTGCAATTGCAAGTGCTAATGATTTATTTGGGAGTTTCGGCATTTCTTTTTTTTCTTCTTCAAAAAATTTTTTAAGTCCCTTTTTTATTAATCCATTGGTTATGCATACTGCTGTAAATACAAATATGAAGTTTACTATCCCTATATCTAATTTGTATTTTACATTTTGCATAAATGTTTTAGCATATTCTTCTCCAATTTCTAAAGTTTCTAAATAATCCGCTCTATATATTATAGCTGATCCTAATATAAATATAGCAAGAACAATTAATACAAATAAAGTTCTTCTTTTAATTTTTTTTGCTTTCTTTAAATTTTCTTCTTTTTTTACATTTGGTATTTCTTCTTTTTTAATTTCTTCTGACAATATACTTTTCTCCTTTCCTATATTATTGCTTTTGAAAAATCATGTGAGTCAAAGATTTCCATATCATCTACTTGCTCTCCAACTCCTATAAATTTTACTGGTATTTTATTTTCATGTACAATACCAATAACAACCCCACCTTTTGCTGTTCCATCTAGTTTTGTAAGTATCAGCCCTGTTATATTGCTTACTTCTTTAAATGCTTTTACTTGTTCTATTGCATTTTGTCCGAGTTGTTGCATCTATTACTAAAAGTGATTCTTTGTCTGCTTCTGGAAGTTCTTTTTCTATAACTCTTTGTATCTTTTCTAATTCATCCATTAGATATTTTTTATTATGGAGTCTTCCTGCTGTATCACATATAACTACATCTATATTATTTTCTTTTGCCTTTTTTATTCCTTCATATACAACTGATGCTGGGTCGCTATTTTCTTTTGCTTTTATTATATCTGCATTTGCTCTTTTGGCCCATATCTCTAGCTGTTCTACTGCCGCTGCTCTAAATGTATCTGCTGCAACAACCATTACCTTTTTTCCCTCTTTTTGTAGTCTATTTGCAATCTTTCCGAATTGAGGTTGTCTTTCCGAACTCCATTTACTCCAATTACTAATATTACTGATGGCTTTGTTTCTAATTTTAGACTTCCATCACATACTTCTAATATATTTTGAATCTCTTGTCTTAATACATTTTTTACTTCTTCTGCATCTTTTATATTGTCTTTTTTTATTCTATTTCTTAATCTTGATATTATTTCAAGTGAAGTTTCCATTCCTATATCTGACATTATTAGTGCTTCTTCAAGCTCCTCTAGAAGCTCTTCATCTACTTTTCTAAAAGTACTAAATACTCCATTTATTTTATCGTCTATTGAGTTTTTTGTTTTGCTTAATCCTGTTTTTAATTTATCAAAAAATCCCATAGGTTCCTCCTGATTTATTAATATTATATATTTTACCATATTTTCTAGAAAAATCAAATACCCTAAAGGAAAATTTTGCTAAATAGTCATTATATGTTTACATAAATTTAATGAATGTATTGAAAAGCATTTCAATCTATGATATAATATTATTTATGCATTTTATGCAAATCTGAAAAAGAAAAGAGGTTTTTAGCAGAATGACCCGGAAGACACCTTCCATTAGCATTTGGCACTTTGTTATTCTGGGTATAACAACATTATTTTGTTTCCAGTTCATAGTGCAAACAAATCCAATTTTTATAAAGGAGATGAGTTTTAACTGGTCTACAAATAGTTCTTATTTTAAACCAGAACTTCGAATTCCAACTAAGGAGGATTTACATGAACTAGAGTCAAGCTATAACGTTGTATCTTCTATTCTTGGAAGCACAGATCTTTTGAAATCTGAAATTCTAGAACTTTATCAAGAGGTCCAAGACGCACTTGTTTGTAGTGAGACTAATGATCGCTTTAACGTTTTAGATGAAAAATACAAGGAATATGTAGAAAAAGCTACTGAGGCTCAAGCACTTATTCTTGATTATGAGAAAAAGTATAATGAATACTTGGATATGCTTGCTACTATTCCAGAATTCTCTAAAGCTTTACGCGACGAGAAGTATGCAGAGTTCGAGGAATTTCAATCTACATATGCAGAGATTGATGCTGAAAGACAAGAGTATGAAGAAGATAAGGAAACTCTTTTGGCTATCTACACAGATGCACAGAAAATCGCAGATGACTACTTCTGGCTTGTTTATGATTTAGCCTGCCATATTGCTTTTGCAGAAGCAGGAAACTGCCCTCCAATTGAGCAGTGTTATGTGCTAAATGTAATTGAAAACAGACAGAAAAGTCCTGCATTTATACCAACTACGTTTCATGATGTAGTATGGTGGCCTGGTCAATATTCTCCTACTTGGAATGGTGGAATTTATAAAACCCCATCTGAAGAAACTAAGTATATCGTTCAGGAGTATTTAAGAGGTCGGGTAGATACAGGTATGCCTGATAATGTTGTGTGGCAAGCACAATTCCCTCAAGGAAAAGGTATTTGGAAGATAATGCCTAGTGGGCATTACTTCTGCTATAGTTAAATTTCTTTTCAAAATAGCAAACCAAAGGACCCCAGCATTGCTGGGGTCCTTTGGTTTGGAAGACTAGCCTTCCCTTGCAGGCCTGATTGTCTGCACGCTTTGAATCTCATGAATAGGCTTTTGTTCTTCGTTTTCTGCCTCAACTTGCTGAGGCTCTTTTTTCTTTACCGTCATCCTGATTACATTGAAAATGCACTCAATGATTTGCATAGCAGCAAACAGGCCAATTGCACCCGCGATTGTCAAAATTCCCATAAGCACATGATACCATGTGTAGTTCCTCGAATGGGATACAATCTCAAAGGTGTTTGACAAGGTCACTGTCACCCTCGGGGTAAAATATCCATTTTTGATCCCGCAGGTAAGCGTGGTCGAACCGTTTTCATACTTCTCATTATACTCTTCGACCAGAGTCTGGAGGTTCCGATTGTCGATGCCTGCTTCGCTTAAGCATACATCGATAGCCTCTTCGATGCTCTCATACGTCCCCTCGTAGTCGGTGCGGTCGCTGATGCCGATGAGGTAGGTCCAGAAGCAATAGGATATGATGACACAGATGAGAACGAATGCCATGAAGGCGAAGTTTCGCCCCATTTGCTTCGCATTCTCCTTCAGTTCCTCTCTCCATCCATTCTTCCGGTTTCGCTTTTTAGTTTGTTTGTCTTCCATTTTTTTCAACGCTCCTTTAAATTTTTCCAGTAGATGCTTACTCCTTGATGTAAAACTGGAGCATACTGGTTCTGCCTGTGGTTTTTAACCACAAACTATTTTTATTATATCATAATGTTATGTAAAATGCAACTTTACTCATTAAATTGCATTTTCTAATTCCTTTATCTTGTCTCTTAACTCTGCTGCCTTTTCAAACTCTAAATTTTGTGCATGATTTATCATTTCTGTTGTTAACTTTTCTATTACATCTTTTATATCTTCTTCTTCTTTTATATCATATTCTGTCTTGATATCTTCTACTATTGTAGCCTTTATTGTATCTCTTACACTCTTTTTGATTGTTTGTGGAGTAATACCATTTCTCTCATTATATTCCTTCTGTAATTTTCTTCTTCTATTTGTTTCTGATATTGCTTTTTCCATACTATTAGTTAACTCATCTGCATACATTATTACTTCACCATCTGTATTTCTTGCAGCACGCCCTATTGTTTGTATTAGTGATCTTTCTGAACGTAAAAATCCTTCTTTATCTGCATCTAATATAGCAACAAGTGAAACCTCTGGTATATCTAGTCCCTCTCTTAAAAGGTTTATTCCGAACTAGTACATCAAATTGTCCGAATTCTTAAGTCTCTTATTATTTCCATCCTTTCTAAAGCTTTTATATCCGAATGCATATATCTAACCCTTATATCAAGACTTGTAAGATAAGAAGTCAAATCTTCTGCCATTTTTTTAGTCAAAGTTGTAACTAATATTCTTTCATTTTTCTCTGCCCTTTTTCTTATTTCCCCTATTAAATCATCAACTTGGTTAGTTACTGGCTTGACTATTATTTTAGGATCTAAAAGTCCTGTTGGTCTTATAATCTGTTCAACAACATTATCTTTAGAGTTTTCCTGTTCATAATCTGCTGGTGTTGCACTTACAAATATGCATTGATTAATTCTTTCTTCAAATTCTGCAAATTTAAGTGGTCTGTTATCAAGTGCTGATGGTAGCCTAAATCCATAATTAACAAGGCTTTCTTTTCTAGCTCTATCTCCATTATACATTGCTCTTACTTGTGGAATAGTTGCATGTGATTCATCTATAAATAATAAAAAGTCTTTTGGTAAATAATCAAGTAATGTAAATGGACTACTTCCGTTCTTCTCTTCCGACTAATATGCCTTGAGTAGTTTTCTATTCCTTGGCAGAAGCCTGTCTCCTTAAGCATTTCTATATCAAAGTTTGTTCTCTCCTCTATTCTTTGTGCTTCTATTAATTTGTTATTTTCTTTAAAATATTTTATTCTTTCCTCTAGTTCTTTTTCTATCGTTCCGTATTGCTCTTTCCATTTTGTCACTTTGTGTTACATAATGTGAATTAGGAAATATCATGATATGCTGTCTTAAGCCAATTATCTTACCTGTTAATGGATTTATCTCCGCTACTTTTTCTATTTCATCTCCCCAGAATTCCACACGTATTGCCTTTTCATTTTGATCTGATGGATATATTTCTAAAGTGTCTCCCTTTGCTCTGAAAGTTCCTCTTTTAAAATCTATCTCATTTCTTGTATATTGCATATTTATTAGCTTTTTTAATATTTCTTCTCTTGATTTTGTCATTCCGTGGTCTTAGTGATACTATCATATTCTCATAGTCTATTGGATCTCCGAAGTCCATATATACATGATACAGATGCTATAATTATTACATCTTTTCTTTCAAATAGAGCTGCTGTTGCTGAATGTCTCAGCTTGTCTATCTCATCATTAATAGACGAATCCTTTTCTATATACGTATCTGTTGATGCAACATAACTCTCTGGTTGATAATAATCGTAATATGACACAAAATATTCAACGCTGTTCTCTGGAAAAAACTCTTTGAACTCACTATAAAGTTGTCCGAGCTAATGTTTTGTTATGTGCAAGTACGATGGTTGGTTTTTGCACTTTTTCTATAATATTTGCCATTGTGAAGGTTTTTCCGTGAACCTGTAACTCCAAGAAGTGTCTGGAATTTCTTACCTTCTTCTATTCCTTTGCTAAGATATTCAATTGCTTTTGGTTGGTCGCCTGTTGGCTTATAATCTGAATGTATTTTGAACATACTTCCTCCAATAAATTATTATTTAGTTCTTCTTCTCTCTGTTTTTCTCCAAATCTTTTTAATGCATCTATGCTCTTACCTCGAGTTCAATATAGAACTGTTCTTTCACTGTTTTTCACTCCTTATAGATAGTTTTTAAGTGATTCAAACTTTAATTAATTTATTATATCATGTTTTTTAATTATTGTATATATTTTGCGGGCGATTAGAAATCGCCCCTACATCAGTATTCTATTGTTTTTATATGATATTCTAGTAAATTACCTCTGAATTGTTACAAAAAAATAATAAGGATGTCATTTTTTATATGACACCCTATTTCTTTTATACCATTTTCATTATTTCTTCTTTTGTTCTATAACTTATCATACTAGGTGCTACATCAAAAACTGTTTTCGCACCATTATCTCCTTTTATGTTCATTCTATAAGCTGCTCTTGCATATGCGACTAGTATAGAACCTGTAAATTCTGGATTTGAATCAAGTTTTAATGAGTATTCTACAACATGCTTATGATTTTCTCCAGTTTCTCCAATATGTATAACATTTCCTCCATGTGGCATTTCACTATGATTTCTTTTTAATTCTTCTTCACTTACAAAATGTACAGTTGTATCATAATCTGCAAAATATTTTGGCATTATTTTTATTTCTTTTTCTATTTTTTCTAAATCTGCTCCATCTTCTGCTACAACAAAACATTCCCTTAAATGCTTTTCTCTTGTAGACAATTCCGGATTTTCTCCATTTCTTACTCTTTCCATTGCTGTTTCTATTGGAATTGTATATTGCCTTGCATCTTTTACACCTTCTATTCTTCTTATTGCATCAGAATGTCCTTGGCTTACACCTTTTCCCCAAAATGTATATGTCTTTCCTTCTGGAAGTATAGAGTCTGCATATAATCTGCTAATTGAAAACATGCCTGGATCCCAACCTACTGAAATTATTGAAACCTTTCCTCCATTTGATGCTTTTTGATTTACTTTTTCAAAAAATTCAGGTATATCGGCATGTGTATCAAAACTGTCTACAGTGTTAAATATTCCTGCAAACATTGGAACTTGTAAAGGCAAATCAGTGCTTGACCCTCCACACATAATAACAACATCAAGTTTGTCTTTCCAATTTTTCATTTCTTCTATTTTGCATGTAGGTATTTTTGCTATATTCTCAATTTCATTAGGATTTCTTCTTGTAAATATTACTTCGAGCTCCATATCTTTGGATTTTTCTATGGCTTTTTGTACACCTTTTCCAAGATTTCCATATCCACAAATTCCTATTTTTATTTTGTTTTCCATATTTTGCCTCCTATGCTTCCAATAGAATAACTCTCTCATGGCAATATTCTAATAGTGTTTTTAATTCTCTTGAGTCAATTTCCATAGACATTCTTGATGTCCCAAAAGCTAATATTAATTTTTCTTCTTCATATATTTTTGTATCAACTACAATTGCAGAAATTAGTCCATCTTCTAATCCAAATGGTGTCATACATCCTGGTTCCATTCCTGTAAGCTCTATCATCTCATCTCCTGAAACTAGACTTACTTTTTCTCCTAATAATTCTTTCATAACTTTTGAGTCCATTCTGGTTTCCATTAATGTTATAAATATATAGTGTTTTCCTGATTTCCCTTTTAAAAATAATGATTTTGTTTCGTGTCCATTAAAATTTATTTCCTTATCTACCTTTTCAGCTGTTTCATAATTTAAAATTGGTTCATGACTTTCTATTCTTGGCGTTAAATTAAGTTCTTTTATTATTTCAAAACACTTTTTATTATTTTCTTCCATGTTTTCCTATTACCTTTCTACTTGCTCAGTTCTTACCATCAGTTTTTCTCTTATGCTTCCTAATCTCTCTATTGCCATTTGAACATGCTCTTCTTCTATTCCTCTATTTCCATGAAATCTTGGCTGTATACAGTATTCTTCTAATTCATTAAAATCTGGGAATGTGTCATCATCTAATATCACAAATTGTTCTAGTTCTTGGCTATGCTTTTTTAGCCATTCTCTAATTTCATCTCCCCTATGAATTCCTGAATCTCCAAAATCCAAAGTAACATCATGTACTCTTAGTCCTTCATGTAAAATATATTCTTTAAACTCATTAAATTCTGGTTCTTTCCTAACAGATGATGTCACTACTATTCTTGCTCCTGTTTCATCTACAATTCGTCTTAAATTTCTTAAGCATCTCATATCTACCATTTTTTGTGCTGCAGACATACGATGTCTGAAGTCCTTTATTTCTGTCATATACTCTCCAGAATTTAGGACTCCATCTATATCTAAAAATATTACTTTCATTATTTATCCCCTTTTGTTATATCTATAAGTTAATAATTATTTCCTCTATTATTTTATCTTTTTAAATTATATACCTTTGTGCTTAAAAATACAAGGTTAAATTTTAAAATTTAGTGCCTTTTTATAGCCTAATTCATACAAGTAATCTATTTTGCTGCTGTCTAAAAGTGATATATGTTTCGTTTTTATTTTTATAAGCTCATCTGCCCCGAATGAGTTCATAATTTGAAAGCTCATGTGATAATATCCCTATTGCAGAACCTATAACTTCTATTATATTTACATAGTCATCTTCTTGTAATTCTTCTTCAAATACTACACTTATAACTTTATCAGCTCCTAAAAGCTTGGTTTCTTTCCAAGGTACATTTTCTCTTATTCCACCATCAATAAGCTCTGTTTTACCATATTTACATGGACTAAATATTCCTGGATAACTACAGCTTGCTCTTACTGCTGTTCCTATATCTATATCACTTACATATTCAATTCTATCATTATATGTACCTCTTGTTTCTACTGACGAAAAAGCATACACTTTTCCATTATGTAAATCTACACTTGGTATTATTAGTGGCATTTTTATCTGATTTATATTTTTTATATTTTTTTCCATACATAATTTCCTCATAAGTTTTTCTATATTCTTTCCATTGTTTAATCCTTGTATTAAAATTTTCTTTTTAAAAATTAAACCTCCAATTAGTTTTAAAATATTTCCTATACTAATATAATTTATTTCTGAACAATACTTTTTAAAAATCTGATATATTTCATCAGCCTTATACCCGTGAAGCAAAAAGCGTACTTACTATACTTCCTGATGAAGTCCCTGATATGTAATCTATTTTTATCTTTTTTTCCTCAAATGCTTTAAGCACTCCTATATGAGCAGCACCTTTTACTCCTCCACCTGCAAGTGATAAACCTAATTTCATAAATCCCTCCATTTTTTGAAAATTGCCAAAATGCTACGTCCCCATTGGCAATTTTCTTTTTAATATGTAATATAATATATTAATATGAAAAAGTTTATTAAATTGTTTGTTTTAATTTTATTATTTTTATTTTTTATTTCTTTAAATTATAAACTACATGAACCAAATATAAATAGTTCTAATGAAATCATTCAAAATTCTACACCCACTTCAAATATTTATAATGATGCTCCTATATTTACTTCTATGGAAATTCCTGATAGTATTTATGAAAAAATGCTTGGCAATTCAATACCTTTGAAGGATAAAAATAAAGTAGATTTGTCCTCACTTAAATATTTACAGATTTCTTATTTTGGTTTTGATGGCAAATCTCATGTTCGGTGAAATGATTGTAAATTCAAACCTTGCAGATGAGGTTTTAGATATTTTTGAAGAAGCATATATGTTAGAATACCCTATAGAAAAAATGAAACTTATAGATGAATATAGTGCAAATGATGAATTCTCCATGTCAAACAATAATACATCTTGTTTTTGTTATAGAGTTATTGAGCGGAACTTCTAATATTTCTAATCATGCTAAACGGAACTGCAATAGATATAAATCCTTTATATAATCCTTATGTTTCAAATGGAAAAGTAAGTCCTGCATCAGCTACTGTTTATTCTAATCGTTCTTCGGATTATAAATACAAAATTACTAAAGATGATCCATTATACAAACTATTCATAAAATATGGTTGGTCTTGGGGTGGAAATTGGTCTACTAAAAAAGATTATCAACATTTTGAAAAAAATATTTAATTTGTTTTATTCATTGATTAATGTTTACTTTCCTGTGTCTTAAATTTTTTCTTTATTCATGTTAATATATTTTTAACATCTTAGGTTATGCTAACTAATATGTTTTTGAAATGGAGGAATTTTTATGGCATTAGATTACAAACTAATGGGTGAAAGATTGAAAAAAGCAAGACTTAACAAGGGGTTTACTCAAGAAACGCTTGCTGAGATGTTAAAAGTTTCTATTGCTTATATAAGTAGAATCGAAACTGGTAAAACTCGTTTAAATTTAAAACGTCTAAATGAACTTTGTACAATACTAGATACTACTGAAAGTTATATTTTAGATGGAGCATCTCATGATTCTAATTCATACTTAAGTACTGAACTTAGTACTGTTTTAAAAGATTGTACTGCAAGAGATAAAGAACTTATCTATCAAATTGCAACTATAATTTCTGAAAATAATAAATAAACATTAAAATAAAATTCCCTCGATTAAATCGAGGGAATTTTATTTTATTCATTTGGGTCTATTTGCTTTACATATTTAATATCTTCTTCATTAATTTTTATAGGTTCTACATTTTTGCTTAAATTTCTCATTTTTGCTTGTACATTGTTAAGATCTGGCGTTTTTATCTTTAATGTATATATTGAAGGAAGATTTGCTGTAGCTCCAACTTGATCATAATATATCTTGATTTCTTTTAATTGTATCCAATCTGTTGAATCAGGATCATCAGGATCTTTTTCATTTAAGAATACTTGATTGTCTTCTAATACTGCTATACCAATATATTCGACAACTGTTCCACTATCTGTTTTGCTTACTGGTGTATCCGAACCTTCGACGAATCCTTGTATGTCAACATAAGAATAATTTCCTTCATCTTCAAAGTATTTGTCATTAACATTATCAATAAACGATATCATTCCTTTTTGGTTCATAAGACCAATATTTGCTTTTATATTTGACATATTAAGGTCTTCAACCACAAGCTCTTTTTTACCTGAGAAGAATCTTATTGGCACTTTTGTATAGTATGCACCATTATATTCAACTACTTTTTTATCTTTTAATCCTTCTTCTGTTACGTATATATTGATGTCTTCTTCTATTGTTCCATCTTCCCATCCTACTTTCAAGTGAGTAATTTCTGGTTTTTCTTCAACAACTACAATTATATCTTTCTCATATGTCACTTCTTGCTTTGTATTGTCTTTATACATTGTAATTCTGAATTTAGCAATGTCACCTTTTTTTATTGTAGGAGTATCATTTACAATTACACGTATTTCTTCTATATATGCTGATGTTAAACCTGTTGCTCCTTCTGGAATTACTGAGTTATTATTAATCTTATCCACTGAAATCATTGTACTATAGTCTTTATCACCTGGAATATTGGTTGTAATACTAATTAAATCATGGTTTACATTTTCTACTTTTTTTGTAGCTATAACTTTTCCGCCATCATCTTTATATTGATGATAAAATTCTATTTTATTTCTTTCTTTAACGCTGATTGCAGCTCCTCCATAATTTCCTTCTGTTTGTGGATTTCCTAAGTCATTTATAAATACTACTTTATTTACTTCTCTATTTTCAGTGATTTCTACTTGTACATATCTTTTTTCACCATCTGCAACTGATACCGGTACTAAAGTGCTACTATTTATTCTTAGCATTGGTGTAACTTCATATGTTCCAGCATCTTCTGCAGAGAAACGAATTGTTACTTCTCCACTTGTTTCCATTGCTGTGGTTATTTCATATTTTGAAGGATCTACATCTTCTAATCCTGTCTTTATTCCTGCACTATTTTTTATTTGTTTCTTAACTTCGCATTCAATAACATTTTTATTTGTGATTGCTTCTTGTCTTGGTCCTGATACTACTGTTGTAATTTTAGTATCTTCATAACATTCAGCACTTGCTTCTCTTATTCCATTTTTATATTGAATACTTGAAACAGCTTGTCTTTTTATTGTAATTGGAGTTAATCTTTTACATTCTTTGTTTTCAAAGAATACTGTAATAGTATTTCCTTCTAGACTATCTTCTTCATTTACTCCTGATTCTGCATCTTTTATAGCAATTCCTATATATGCTAATGGTGATTTGCTATTTGCATCTCTTACTGGATTTCCAGCTTCGTCTATTCCTACTATATCAATATAAGATTTTTCACCTTTTATATCTATGTGATCATAAATTACAATTTTTCCCTTGTCTTTTTCTGTATAATCAGTTGATAAATCACTATAGTAGATATTTTCATTCTCCCATTGGTCATGTAATCCAACTGGTAATAATGTATAGTAGTTTCCTCCAATATCTCTTACTTCATAGTCACTATATTCTGATAAAGTTAATGCTTTTAAACTTAGTGTTATAGGTTCTTCTACATTAGTTATTCCTGTTTTTCCTATATCTAATGTATATTTAGACTCTGGATAAAGTTTAATACGTTTAATATATGCATTCTGTCCGTCTCTTGTTGTAACCATTATTCTTACATCTTTTTCTACATCTGTCGTATCTTTAGCTGCTGTAAGGCTAATTCTTTTAACATATGTACTCATTCCATTTGTAAGAGGGTTATCATCTTTATCTAAGAATGTTCCTGTTATTTTATTTATTTTTATTGCATTATCATTATCTACAAATACTTCTCCTAAGCTACTTGCTGGTACATTAGCTATTTCATCATCATGGAAACCTGCTTCGTTTTCTTTACCATATCTATGGTAGAAAGTTAATTTTGCATATACTGTTTCTCCTGATTTAAATCTCTTTATAGGATTTCCGTTTTTGTCTTCTAACTCTCCTATTTCAATATGATTAACTTCAGTATTTGTTTTGCTTCTTACATTTATTTTTGTAGTTTGTTTATATTCTGAGTCTGTTATTGGTGTTAATTCTATTTCATATATTTTATCTTCTCCAACACCTACAAAATAAATATCTACATATCCATCTTTTGGTATACGGTTATTGTTTGAATCTAGAACATAGTTACCATTTGCATCTTTTTCATATGCCTCTTCTGCCCATACTCTTGTTGTAAATCCATCTTTATCACTATCAGCATCTTTAACTATACAAGCTATTTTATCTGCTGATATTTTTTCTTCATTATCTCCTGATTTTACTCTTGCAACCCATAGATAATCATATCTGTCTCCTTCATCTGATGTTCCTTGAACTGTTTCTTTTACTATTGTTTCTAGCTTTTTAATAACATTAATTTGTGGTGCAATATGTTTTTCAGATGTATATGTTTTTGATATACCTTCTTCTACAACATCATTTACTGTGTATGAGAATACTATTTTTCTATTTGTATTGTTTGATGGATGATTTCTATCATATCTAACTATCTCTGTATCACAATCTAATGTATCTGTTATTTCTATTTGTCCTATTTGTCCACTTTGAGTATATGATGCATATTTCCAAATTGCATATGCTTTTACTCCTTCTTTTGAAATACTTTCTCCATCTACGTATTCTGTTTTGAATTTAGATGTATCAAGTCTAAATACTACATCTTCTATATAGTCAAGTACTTCTACTGTTCTTACTTTTGGTATTGCCTCTTTGTTATTTGAGTTTACAACTGTATATGTTATTGTATATGTACCTGGTTTATCTGTTCTTATCTCACTAATTACTTCATCATTACTATTTCTAATTTCTGCAACTGGAACTAGATTTGTATCTACCTTATCTTTAACTGTTGCACCTGGGTCAACATATACATTATTTTGATATTTATCACTAAATACTTTTATTTTATCTTTTTCTGGTCCTTCTAATGTAATTATTGGTCTATTTTCACTAACAAGAATTTCAATATCTTTTTCAAAATCCTCATAGTTAATTGTGATTGTCATTTTTCCAGTTTCATTATATATTGCATATTTTGGAGAACTATCAGCTAATTTTACATCTACTGGTGTCTTAGTCTTTCCTGCATATTTATATACTGCATATGCTGTCATTCCATCTAATTTGATTTCATCTCCGTCACCAAATTCATTATTTGCCCATTCATATTCTATGTCTGTTATATAATCTACTACACGTACTACTCTTGTAACTTGTTTAGCTTTATTTCCACTTGCATCTGTTACATCATATGTAACTATATAATCACCTGGTATATCAGTAATTACACGACTTGTATCTATAACTAATTTTGACTCTATATTAGGATCTAAATTATCTGTTATTTTTAATCCATCTAATCCAGGATCAACATAGTCTTCTCCTACTTTAATAGTTACAGTTTTTTCTCCTTTTAATTCTATTACAGGTGCTTCCTTGTCATTTGCGATGTCTGATGCTGGTAAAGTATCTATTATTGGTTTTTCTCCTACAATAAAGTCTACAATTCTTAAAACATCATTTACATCTATTCTGTTTGTTTTTTCATTATCTACATTTGCTGCAATTCTATTTATTCCTGTAAGCCCTTCTCCCTCATTAAGTAAAAGTTGTTCAATAATATCTAAAGCATCAAGGACATTAACTAATCCATCTGAATTTACATCACCATATATTAGAACTGTATATGTATATCCATTTGTTGTTTCTACTTTTGTACCTGTTTTTATTGTATCAGAAGAGAAACTTTTGACTGTTAGTCCTGATTTTTTAAGTTCATTTTCCACATCAGTTTTTGTTATATGCTCTTCAGCAATATATGGATGTGTGTATACTATAGGCAAATATTTAGTTTCATCTTGTGTAAAAGCATCATTGAAAAAGTCATTTATTTCATATGTCTTTACTTCACTTCCTGTAATAGCAGGAATATTCATTATTTCAGGTTTTGCTTTTATTCCTAAAGCTCCAACACCTACTCCTGCTATTAATAATGGTACTATTAATAGCTTCTTAGACATTTTTGACTTTTTAGCTCTCCTTGCTTTTGCCATATTTTTCTCACCTACCTCTTATTATTTAAATCTTCTTCCGAAGTCTCTTTCATCATCATTTCTTCTTGATTTCCTTATCATATGTATATATACACATATTACTATAAATAATATAATTACTAAGGCTGCTATACAAATAACTAGTCCTAAGATATATGGGTCTTCCTTCATTTTTTCTATTAATTCTCCTACAAAACCTTTGTCTTCTTCTAACACTAAGTTATTTATTGTTAATTTATCTTTAATTTCCTCATATTGACTTTTTAGAATTACACTATCTGCTGTGTCTATTGCATTCATTAATTCTGTCCAGCTTTCTTCTGTATAGTCTTTTTCTAATTTCCCTATTAGCATTCTTAGTACTTTATCTAATTCTTTCTTTTCAAAAGTTTCTGGAACTAGACTTTCAGTTGATAATTTTCCTTTTACTTCGTCATATTCTTCGTTTGTTGATGCTGCTTCTGCCTTTTTTAATAATTCTTGTAATTCATTCCAACTAGCTTCTGTATAGTCTGTTTGTTCTAAATTTCCTAGTTCTTGTATTAAAGCATATAATTCATTTTTTTCTATTGTTTGTGGTTCTTGTTCTTGATCTTTATTATTATTATTTGTAGTTGGCTTTTTATTTGTAGTTGGTTTTTTATTTGTGTTTGTATTATTGTTTGTAGTTGTATTTTTTGCTTTTTCTACTGTTACACTTGTACTAGTATTTCCTGTTGAGTATGATACTGGAAGTACTATATTACTAATACTGAATGTTCCTTTACCTTCTGCTTTAGCTTTAAATGTAAAGGTTACACTTGATATTTTTTCTTGTCCTCCACTAAGATCTGCATAAACATATGTATTTGATGAACCTAACCTTCCTGCTGAACAAGAAACATAATCAAATTTACTTGTATCATAACTAAGTTTAAATTGTGCTCCTTTTACTGCTTCACCAAAAGAAACTGTTACGGAAACATTGCTTCCGGACAGTTACCTTGCTTGATGCGCCTACTCTTACTGATGCTGCACTTACTGTAGTATTCAATAGTATTATTGATAAAAGCATAATTGTAAGCATTGTAATCACATTTTTAATTATTTTCATGAATTTCATCTCTCCTTCGTATACCCTAATATAATAATTATAACACTTTTGTAAGATTTTGTAAACATAATATATTAACTTTTTTTGATTTATTTTCCATTTATTTCTATATTTATAACTTTAACTACTTTTAATTCTCTGATGGTCTATCTTCTATTACTGTAGTTTCTGGATTTCTTGGCTTTTCTTCGTTACTACTTTCATTTAAGCTACTATTATTTTTTAAAAAAATCATAGCAATAGTTATAGCAGCTATTATTATAGCTATTATAACAGCACCTATAATTACTTTTTTTCTTGTGTTTTGCTCATTCATCTTCTTCCTTTCCTTTCTAAAATATATTTCTATATCTTTACTATTTTATTATAATTTTTCTTGTAAATTTTGTCAATAAAAATGTCAAAAGATAAGGTTTTGTAATGGTTTTGTCATATTTTTGTAATATTTTGTTCGCTAATATTTTATTGTAAAAGAGATATACCTCTTTATTTGGTATATCTCTTTTTTTCTGTACACTATTTTCCTATTTTAAATTGAACTGAATCGTCAAATACATATTCTGGATTCTGTGCAGTTGGATCTTTTAAACCAAATGTATATGAATATACTGTACAATTTCCAGTGCCACCTAGGTTAGTTGCTGTTAATTCCATATAGAAACGATTATTTGCTTCATCACGTATTAATTTTATGTTTGGATTTTCTACAATTCTTCCATCTACTACTTCAAATAGTGTTATAGGTGTTGTAGTATTTCCTACTATTATGTCTACTTTCTTTACGTTTTTAATTAATTCTGCTTCTGATTCATAGTTATATGAAAGTTCTACTCTTCTATATTGTCTTCTACTATTTTGATCAAATCCTTCAAATGAAGCTTTTGGAGCTGTAACTATTACTTCTATATAACGTATTGTTGTATAAGTATCTTCTGCTGTAATTTTGTACATACCTGTATCTCTTATGTCAAATTCTCTCTTTCCTGTTTCTGAATTTACTGTTCCTTGGAATACCTTAGTCCATGTTCCGTTGATATTTTGTCTCTCTATTGTACATGTTCCTTTATCCCATACAATTGGAGTTAATTGATATCTAGTCATAGCTTTCTCTGGAGTATCTGCTATTAAATCTCTATATTCTTCAGGTTGATTACTGTATGAAGTTTTAATCTTTATTCTTGGTGGTGCTATAACATCTTTTATTGTTAATGTTGCTGTCATATTTGGTATTGGTTCATAGTAATCGATATTTCCTGTGAATTTAGCTATAACAGTATGTGTTCCTGTTATTTTATTATTATTTTCGTAAGTTACTGTTACTCCCTCTGGTAAAGTTACTCCTTCATCAAATGTTAGGTATATTGAATGTGGATTTTGATCATAATCTACTGTTACATCATTAAAGTGGATACCTGTCATATCATATACACCTTTTTCAACAGTTAATGTTGCCATCATATCTTCTATTGGTTCATAGTTACTATAGTCTCCTAAGAAACTTACTGTAGCAACTGTGCTTCCTGGAAGTGTTCTTGTATTATCTTTATAAGTTACTGTTACGCCTTCTGGTAGTTTTGCCATTTCTCCGTTTGATTTTTCTTCAAATGTTAATTCTAATGTATTAGTTTCTCCTGTATATTTACATGTTGCATCATTAAAGCTTATTCCTTCCATATCGTAAACTGCTCTAGCTACATTAATTGTTACTATAATTCCTTTAACTTCATTTTGTGTATCTGGATCAACATTTGTATATACTACTTCAAATGTTTGTATTCCTGCATTTCCTACAAGTGTTTCCTCATCATATTTTTCTCTATCAAATTCAAATCCATTTGGTAATTTAACACTAAATAATTTATCTCCATATGTTGCTTTTAATCCTGTTGGTGGAGTCACTTCTGGTGTTTCTTTTAATTTTAGTATGTTAGCTGCTTTTAGTGCTTTTAATGCTGCATCGAATTTGCTTTGTAAATCAGTTATAGCTTCTACTTTTGCTACTTCTATTCTAAAGTTTGCCCAGCTTTCTGTTGTATAGTCTGATGAATCTAAAGTATCTAAGTATTCTGTTAAAGCTGCTTGATTTACTGGTTTTGCTTCTAGTCGTTCTGTTAATAATTCTTCAAATCCTTCTACTAATTTATTGAAATCACTTTGTAATTTTCCTGATGTTTTTGCTATATATACATCTATTTCTGTTTTTGCTATTACAGCTTCATTCCAGTTTGTATAGTCATCAGAATGAGTTATAAGTTCTGCATATATTGTGTCTACTAATGTTTCATAATCTGAAGTATCTAATGGTTTTGCATTTAATGCTTGTATTGCTGCTTCTAATGCTTTTCTATATTGTGTATATACACTCTGTAGTGTTGCATTTCTTGCTGTTTCTGCTAGTCTATCTATTTCTAATGTGTCCCAATTTGTATAATCTTCTGGTACTAATCCTTCTATCATTCCATCTATTACATCTATTTGGTCTTGTGTTACTGGTATAGCTGATATTTTAGTTAATGCTTCCTCTAATTCTGCTTTTTTATCTGTATATACGCTTTGTAGTGTTGCTTCTTTTGCTTCTGTAACTAATGTATCTATTCCTAGTTCAGACCAATTTGAGTAATCTGCTGGTACTAGACCGTCTATTAGGTTATCTATTGCAGTCTTTTGCTCTTCTGTTACTGGTATAACATCTAATTCTATAGCTAGTATTTTGTCAGCTTCACTATCAAATACACTTTGTAGGTCTATTTCTCCCGATGTTACTTTTCCTAGTAGAGTTGCAATTTCATCTAGGATTGCTTGAATATTTGTATAGTCACTTTCTGTTAAGCCTTCTAGTTCTGTTTTGTAGTCTGTTATTTCTGTTGTTACTATTTCCTTCTTTATTAGTGTTATTCCTTTTATTCCTGTTACTTCACTATCAAATACACTTTGTAGTGTGATTTCTGTTCCTACTTTTCCTAATAGTACTTCTATTCTTGCTACTATTTCACCAATGTTTGTGTAATCTCCCTCTGGTTTACTTTCTAATATTGCTTTGTATTCTGTAGCTTCTGTTGTTACTATTTCTTTTGGTTCTAATTCAAAATTTGTTACTTCACTTACTCTTGCATCGAATTCACTTTGTAGCATTTCTCCTTTTACTGAGTCTACTACTGCCATAAACTCTGTCCAATTTGTATAATCTGTTGATACTTTGCTTGATACGTATGTATCTACTGCGCTTGTATCTACTGTTTTTGCTGTTAAGCCGAATTCTGTTACTTCACTTACTCTCGCATCGAATTCACTTTGTAGTGTTTCTCCTTTTACTGAGTCTACTGCTGCCATGAACTCTGTCCAGTTTGTATAATCTTCTGGTACTAATGTTTTTACATAGTCATCTACTACACTTGTGTCTACTGGTTTTGCTGATAATGCTGTTTTCTTTCCTTCTACTACTTCTAATGCTGCTTCATATTCACTCTTTAAGTCTTTTGCTAATGCTGCATCTATTGCATCTACAAATTCTTTCCAGCTTTCTGCTGTATAGTCACTTTCTACTAAGTTTCCGATTATTGTTGCTTTATCTGTTTTTGTGAATTCTGCTGGTACTAGTGTTTCTAAGTCTATTAATGCTACTGCTGCATCAAATTCGCTTTGTAGTGTCTTTGCTTTTGCTGCTGCTATTGCATCTGTTATTGCTTTCCAGCTTTCTGCTGTATAGTCGCTTTCTTTTAGTTTTGCTAATTCTG
>CANRQN010000003.1 GCA_947641575.1 uncultured Clostridium sp. | reverse complement strand
TCAGGTAAGTTCTGACCCGCACGAAAGGCGTAATGATTTGGGCACTGTCTCAACAATGTACCCGGCGAAATTGTAGTACTAGTGAAGATGCTAGTTACCTGCGACAAGACAGAAAGACCCCATGGAGCTTTACTGCAGCTTGATACTGGGTTTTGGAAATATATGTACAGGATAGGTAGGAGACTAAGAAGCTAAGGCGCTAGCCTTAGTGGAGTCAACGTTGGGATACTACCCTTAAATTGCTGAAATTCTAACTAATGATCATGAACTGGTCAGAGGACAATGTCAGGCGGGCAGTTTGACTGGGGCGGTCGCCTCCAAAAGAGTAACGGAGGCGCCCAAAGGTTTCCTCAGCGCGGACAGAAATCGCGCGAAAGAGTGTAAAGGCAGAAGGAAGCTTAACTGAGAGACAGACATGTCGAGCAGATACGAAAGTAGGGCTTAGTGATCCGGCGGTAGTGAGTGGAAATGCCGTCGCTCAACGGACAAAAGTTACCCTGGGGATAACAGGCTTATCTCCCCCAAGAGTTCACATCGACGGGGAGGTTTGGCACCTCGATGTCGGCTCATCGCATCCTGGAGCGGAAGTACGTTCCAAGGGTTGGGCTGTTCGCCCATTAAAGCGGTACGCGAGCTGGGTTCAGAACGTCGTGAGACAGTTCGGTCCTTATCTGTCGCAGGCGGAGGATATTTGAAGGGAGCTGTCCTTAGTACGAGAGGACCAGGATGGACATACCGATGGTGTATCAGTTGTCACACCAGTGGCACGGCTGAGTAGCTAAGTATGGAAGGGATAAACGCTGAAAGCATCTAAGTGTGAAGCCCACCCTAAGATAAGATATCCCACAACGTTAAGTTGGTAAGATACCATGAAGACTACATGGTTGATAGGTTGGAGGTGTAAGTGTAGTAATACATTAAGCTGACCAATACTAATATATCGAGGGCTTAACCATTATGGTTTTTATTCTAAAGTTCTTTACATTTTCTATGCGATTTTCAGTGTACTTTCTAGATGTTAGACTTTTGATATTAGAAGCTACATTATATCTTTCTAATATCTATTATCTAACTATCTAATAAAATTTCTAAAAATATAATATAAACTATTGATTTTTTAGAAATAATAATGTATAATAGCAAAGTACATTGTTAAAAATAGTATTAGTAGTGTAGAATTATATTTTTCTAACCTCTAATATCTAATTATCTAAGTATTATATGTGTTAGTTAAACTAACATGTGTATAAATTCTTCTAGTGACAATTACATAAGGGTAATACCTGTTCCCATGCCGAACACAGAAGTCAAGCCTTATGTGCTGAAAATACTTGCGGATTTCTCTGCTGGAAAGATAAGTCGTCGCTAGATTTTATATTCCTCGTTAGCTCAGTTGGTAGAGCGCTCGGCTGTAGAGCAAGTTTAGAAATAGACTAAAGAGTTAGCAGCTCTATAAGGAAACTTATAGATGAAAAAAGTGGCTAAGTCGGTGGAACTCGTAAGTAATATAGATTACACGACAATACCGAGCTAGGATGTAATGATCCGAGTGTAGAGACTTTACACCACTTACCTAAGTTAGAAATAATATGGTAAAGATCAAGTCCAGACTACAAATTGAAGTAATTCAATGTTAATGAAAGTTAATGTAGTGCAGTAACCGATAGGTCGCTGGTTCGAGCCCAGCACGAGGAGCCAAAACATTAGAGCCAAGCAAACTTGAATAAAGTTGCAAGGCTCTATTTTTTAATCTAATAGGTGCAGGAAATACTATGTCATGGAAGGAATATAAAAGAGAATTAAGTAAATGGATATTAGTTTGTTCAAATTGCCATAAAGAAATACATAGTGAAATAGGATATAAATAGCACAATAAAACTATATGGAGGAATTTAATGTGAAAATAATAAAAGTAACTAAAGAAAAAGATTTCTAAAAAATTTCATATAAACTATAGAAATATTATAAATTATATTATATAATATTTACGATATAAAAAAGGGGGAAGGTATAGAAAATGGAAGAAAAAGAAATAAACAAAATTTTAAAACCAAAAAAATTAATAATTATTTTAACAATTATTGCAGTACTAGTAACCTTAGGATTATTTATAGGAGGATTTTATTTAGACTATGATGCTACAAAAGATCCAGAATATTTAGGAACACTAATTGATAACTATGAAGATAAAGAAGGAAAATATGCTAAAATAGATATAGCATATATGCCTTATGGATTTGCAGAAGAAGGAGAAGGCAAATATTACTACTATGTAATGGATAAAGATGGATATATGTATATTGTAACTATGAAGGACAGTACATATAAAGAAATGGAAGAAATGTATAACAATGGAGAAGGCAAAGTAGAATACCAGATAAAAGGATATACGTTTGATATTCCAGCTAGTCTAAAGAGAATAGCAATAGAAGCTGCAAACGAAGCATTTGAAGACAACAAAATTACATATAGTAACTTTTCAGACTATGTAGGTAATGTATATCTTGATGATGTAGCAAGACCAGATGATTCTACAAGCTATATGTTATATGGATTTGGAATAATGGCTGGGGTATTAACAATATGTTTAGTAATATCTTGCATAACACAAGTACTTAGAGTAAGAAAAATAACAAGTAATACAGAACTAATGGAAGAATTGAGAGAAGAACTTGCAGCATCAGCAGATGATACATACAAAAAATTAAAGTTATTCTTAACAAATAGACACATTATATCTACAGCGGGTGGAATAGAAGTATTTGAGTATAAAGATGTAGTATGGGAATATTCACTAATAAGATATGTAAATGGAGTAGCTCAAGGAAAAACATTAATAATATTCACAAGAGATAAGAAGAGACATAGTGTAGCAGCGACAGGAGCATCTGATGAAAGAATAGAAGAAATAATGACAGAAATAAAAGATAAAAATGAAAATGTTAGAGTTGGATATACAAAAGAAAACAGACAATATTTTAAAGAATTTAAAAAAGAAGCAATGTAAGAAGCAATAAATGGGGTGTAAAATATATACACTCCATTTTTGTAAAAACATTGACAAGTTATTTTAAACGTGATAAACTAGTATACAAAACCAGATGGAGGTATTTACAAATGATTAGAACAAAATTAAAGGATAGGATATTACCAGTATATACAAAAGGGGAAGAAATATTTAATATGATTTCACATATAGTTCGGAGGAGTACTTGGAATAGTTGCAACAGTTTTATGTATTGTAATGGCGTCAGTTCATCATAATGTATATGGAATAATAAGTGGGGCGATATTTGGAGTAACAATGATACTTTTATATACAATGTCAAGCATATATCATGGATTAAGCCCAAGAACAAAAGGAAAAAAAGTAATGCAAGTATTGGATCATTGCTCAATATTTTTACTAATAGCTGGTTCGTATACTCCATTTACACTATGTACATTAAGAGAGAATGACCCTATAACAGGTTGGGTAATATTTGGAATAATTTGGGCTTTTGCAGTACTTGGCATAATACTAAATTCAATAGACTTAAAACATTACAAAAAGTTTTCTATGATATGTTATTTAGCAATGGGGTGGTGCATAATAGTAAAAGCACCATTACTTCCTAGCTTACTTGGAACAGTAGGATGTACATTATTAGTTTCAGGAGGAGTAGTATATACAATTGGTGCTATTTTATATGGAGTACGGAAAAAAGCATAAATACATGCATTCAATATTCCATTTATGTATTTTTCTTGGAAGCTTATTACATTTCCTATGCATTTTATTATATGTAATGTAAATAATTTTTTTCAAAAACTAAAACTGAATAATTGGTCAAAAATATGCAAATTTCATAAAAAAACTTGCATATTTTTTTATGAAATAATATAATTATTAAAAATAAATATTAAAAAGGTGGAATAGAAATGCAAGAACGAATACATGAAATTATTGAGATTAAAGATTTAAAGGATATGCTTAAGAAATCAGGAGAAATTTATGGAGATAGACCAGCATATTTATTTAAGACAGAAGAAGAGGGAAAGTTTGACACTATAACGCATAAAGAATTTAGGAATATGGTTGATAGTTTAGGAACAGCATTTATAAAACTTGGACTAAAAAATAAAAGAATAGCAGTAATACGGTGAAAATAGATATGAATGGGGACTTTCATATCTTGCAGTTACTTGTGGAACAGGAATTGTAGTACCACTTGATAAATCACTTCCAGAAAATGAAATTAGAAGTTTAATAGAACGTTCAGAAGTTGAGGCAATTTGCTACTCAAAAAAATATGATGAAATAATGAAAAAACTAAAATCAGAAGGGATAGGAAAGCTAAAATATTTAATATCAATGGACTTAACTACTCATGAAGATGGAGTATATGCAATAAAAGAACTAGTAGAAAAAGGGAAAAAACTTTTAGAAGAAGGCGATAGAAACTTTTTAGATGCAGAAATAAATCCTGACGAAATGGGTATAATGCTATTTACATCAGGAACAACATCAGCATCAAAAGCAGTTGCATTATCTCATAAAAATATATGCACAAATGTAATGGATATTGCATCTGTATTAGAAGTAAATGAAAATGATACAATGCTTTCTTTTTTACCAATTCACCATGTATTTGAATGTACAGTAGGATTTATATATCCATTATATAAAGGAGCAGCTGTAGCATATTGTGAAGGAATAAAACACATTGCAGAAAATTTAAAGGATTATAAAATAAGTGTTATGATTTCAGTACCAGTATTATTTGAAAACATGTATAAAAAGCTTATGAAAGCAGTAGAAAAACAGGGAAAACTAGAAAAACTAGAAAAAGGTCGCAAGATAAGTAATGTACTAAGAAAAATGCATATAGATATGAGAAAAAAATTATTCAAAGAAATACATGAGAAATTAGGAGGCAATATTAGATTGTTCATAAGTGGAGCCGCTGCATTAGATGTAGAAGTAGAAAGAGGATTTAATGAATTAGGATTCAGAATCGCGCAAGGTTATGGATTAACAGAAACGTCACCAGTTATATCAGCAGGAACAGATGACCATTATAGAGAAGGTTCAATTGGTCAAATATTTCCAAGCTTAGATGTAAGAATTGGAAATCCTGATGCAGATGGGATTGGAGAAATACAGGTAAAAGGTCCAAGTGTAATGATTGGATATTATAATAATGATGAAGCAAATGAAAAATCATTCATTGATGGATACTTTAGAACAGGAGATCTAGGACGTATAGATAAAGATGGATATTTATATATATCAGGAAGGGAAAAAAGTGTAATTGTATTAAAAAATGGTAAGAATATATTTCCAGAAGAACTAGAAAGCTTAGTAAATAGAATAGAAGGAGTTACAGAAAGTATGATATATGGTAAGCCAGAATCAGACGGTGACTCTAAAATATGTGTAAAAGTAGTATATGATCCAGAAATAATGAAAGAATTGTATAAATTAGAAAATGAAGTAGAAATATATGAGTTAATACATAGCAAAGTAAAAGAAGTAAATAAAAAAATGCCTGCATATAAATACATAAGAGAAGTGATGGTAACAACAGAGCCTCTAATCAAGACTACAACTGCAAAAATAAAAAGACACGAAGAACTTGCAAAAATTTTGTAAGAAATTTAAAAAAAATGTTGACATTTGCAATATAAATGTAATAAAATTGTAATTGAAATTTAAAAAAGAAATTTTGAATTTACTATTGTAGTATTTAGTTAAATGTTATATAATAAACTCATAAAAAAGATATAACATTAGTACGAAGGAGGGAGGTTTACAATGCTAGGGAGAAACAAAAATGGCATAGTAAACATAAGAATGGTCATAACGGAAGAGAAGATTTTGTCTAACATAGATAAAGTACAAAAACTAATCAATCCGAATAGCAAAAAACAAATAGTTCAATTAGAGGACGATACATATTTTAAAGATTTAATAGAATCAATAAGAATGTATTTAATAGAATATCCAAGAAAGAAAAACTTCCCTATATCTGTATATAAAGCAGCATATAGCCTAGTTGAGTATGCAACAAATCAATTTGAAGAAAATACAAAACAAATTGAAGAATTGATAAGACAAAGAGAAAAAAATATTGCTTTATCAGCAGATTTAAAAGAACTATTAGATAATACAATAAAAAAAGATAAAGATTGGAAAGTATATGTAAAAAATGCTTCTAAAATGTTCCAAGAAGATATAATAGATGCTTTAGGAGTTGTTGGAAGAGCAAAAACAGATACATCAACTAACTACAAAGATGCTGTTAAATTAGTACAAGCTAGAATAACGAACCTAGAAGCAAACCTTCATATTGAAATAGATATGGAAAGAATAGAAGATAGATCAAAAGCTTTAAGCTACATAGGAATTGAAATTGCAGATGCACTAAAAGGAATTCCAACACCAGTAGAAGAAAGTGAAGCAACAAATCTTGTAACAGAAGAAGATACATATTTACAAGAAACAAGAATAAATGCAAAACCATCTCTATGGCAAAGAATCAAACAAAGTAAAATTGCAAGAACTCTTACATATGTATTCAAAGCAAGACTTACAAACGGTGAGAATGCTTTACCAGAAGGTAGAGGAGAATAATAAATATAAGAAGAAATATTTTAAAGTATTTCTTCTTTTTTTGCTTGAAAAATGATGACTATTATAATATAATATAAAAAGTTAAAAAAAGAATCAGCATCTTGCAGAGTGGCTTTTTGACTAGAAAATCCTCAACGTACATTAGTACGTCTATGGTGTTTCTAATCAAAAATGCCTAGCAATATACTAATTCTTTTTCAAACTTAGTTTGAAATTTGGAAAGGAATAAAATAAATATGACAGAAGCAGATAAAAATTTTATAGATACATGTAAAGAAATATTAGAACATGGTTATTCTTCAAAAGGAACAAATGTAAGAACAAGATGGGACGATGGAGAAGAAGCAAATTATTATTCAATAGTTGGAGTGCAAAACAAATATGACTTAGAAAAAGAATTTCCAATGATTACACTTAGAAATAATACAGGTACAGTAAAAAGAGCAATAGATGAAATATTATGGATTTGGCAAAAGAAATCAAACAAAGTAAACGAATTAAACTCACATATATGGGACCAATGGGCTGGAACTGACGGAACAATAGGAAAAGCATATGGATATCAATTTGGAAAAAAATATGAATTTAAAACAAAAGAAGGAATAAAAAAGATGGACCAAGTAGACTATGTATTATATCTACTTAAGAATGACCCATCTAGTAGAAGAATAATGACAAATTTATTTAATCATGAAGAATTAAAAGATATGAATTTAGAACCATGTGCATTTGGAACACAATGGCTTGTAAAAGAAGGAAAACTACATTTAATATTAAATCAACGTTCACAGGACATGTTAGCTGCAAATGGATGGAATACAATGCAATATGCAGCACTTGTGCATATGTTTGCAAAAGTTAGTGGACTAAAGCCAGGAACACTAACACATAATATAGGGGACTGCCATATATATGATAGACATGTACCATATATAGAAAAGCTATTAGAAGCAAATACAATGGATGTAAAACCTGAGCTTGTAATACATAATGAAACAAATAACTTCTATGACTTCAAAGTAGAAGACTTTGAGATTATAGGATATGATTACAATAAAGAAGTAAAACTTCGGAAAAATACCAGTAGCAATTTAAGAATTGCCAATGGGACGTAGCATTTTGGCAAAAAAGGAGAAAGATATGTTAAGTATTATAGTTGCAATAGCAAAGAATAATGTAATAGGAAAAGACAACAAACTAATTTGGCATTTACCAGAAGATTTAAAAAGATTTAAAGAACTTACAACAGGAAAAACAATAATAATGGGAAGGAAAACATTTGAATCTTTAGGAAGAGTTTTGCCAAAGAGAAAACATATAATACTTACAAAAAATAAAGATTTTAAATACAATAACGAAATGGTAGAGATTGTAACAGATATAAAAGAACTAGATAAATATATAAAATCAGAAGAAGAGAATTTTGTAATAGGCGGAGCATCTATATATAAGATGTTCATGCCATATGCAAATAAAATGTATGTAACAAAAATCGACGAAGAATTTGATGGTGATACATTCTTCCCAAATATAGATGAAAATGAGTGGAAAGTAGAAACTAAAGAAAAGGGAATAACAGATGAAAAAAATCCATATAATTACGAATATATTACATATATAAGGAAATAAATGGCAAAATAAAAAAGCTCCCGAATGGGAGTCTTTTTTGGTGCTCCTTCAAGGGCTCGAACCTTGGACCTACCGGTTATGAGCCGGTTGCTCTAACCAACTGAGCTAAAGGAGCAAAAAATTGGAGCAGGTAGCGGGAATCGAACCCGCGTCATCAGCTTGGAAGGCTGAGGTTCTACCATTGAACTACACCTGCAATTTCCTTTGACATTTATAAATTATACTGGTTATTTTATATTTTGTCAATAGTTTTTTAAAAAATTATATAAAATTTTTTAAAATTTGCAGATAAGCTAAAAATATGGTAAAATATAAAATGATATAGGTCAAGAATCTGTATCATAAGCATAACCTAAAATCATTATTTGGAGGTTAAAAAATGGGACAAGAGACTAAAATAGTTTTTGCATTTGCAAAAACTAAGCCGTTTGTGGGCGAATGCTGTATGTGCATTAGGATATACAACGATGATGGTATGTTAAGTTTCAAAGCTTCACACACCAGCATGATTCAGTCTGTCGAGGAAATTGGACTGAACACCTATCGAGTGGAGACATTAAACAGCATCTACATCATGCAGACGTTTTAGCCATAAGTTCCCAAAAAGGTCTCTGGTGCTTAAAAGTACCAGAGACCTTTTTTTTGCAGGTAATAGTAGAGAAAAGAATTGCACACAAATTTTACTTTGTAAAATTTGGCGCACGAACAACGGGCGTGGCATGAAACTAATCTAAAATGTTAGAGTATTTTAAGTCATGCCACTGTTGTTCTGCTATTATAAAAATATCAAAAAGATGTAGACTTTTTAATAAAAATAATGTAAAATAGAGAAGTAAAAAGAATAAGGAGGAAAAAGCATGCTAGTAGAAAAACTAATATTTATGAGCTTAGCAATATATTTTAGCATAACAATGTTTTTTAAATTCATAAAAAAACTAGATAAAGTATATATTGCAATATTAGTAATACGGATTAATAGGACTTATTCTAGAAATAATAGAATTAATATTTGACTTTAATTTAGGTATATTTATAAAAAGCATAATGTATTTAATATCAGTAGTTATACCAATTATAGTAATAATATTAGAGAAAAAGGGTAAAAATCTATCAGAATTGCTATATATGTCACTTGCAAAATTTTATGAAATAACAGGAAATACTAAAAAAGCTAAAGAAGTATGGCTATTACTAATAGACCAATATCCAGAAAGTTATATAGCACATAGAAAACTTGCAGAAATTTATGAAAAAGAAGGTGGAATGAGAAAAGCAATCGATGAATATGTAAAATCAGTAGATTTGAACAAAAAAGACTATGACTCATATTACAAAATTTCATTTCTTTTAAATGAATTAGGCAAAAGAGAAGATGCAACAGTAATGCTTAAAAATTTGCTTAGTAAAAAGCCTGACTATAAAGAAGCAAGTATCCTACTTGGAGATATATATTCATCTCAAGAAATGTATAAAGAAGCATTAAATGTATACACAGCTGGACTTAGATATTCTCCAAATGATTTTGATCTATATTATAATATGGGAATGGTATATACAATGCTAAATGACTTCCAAAACGCAAAAATGTGTTATGAAAAAGCTGCTACAATAAATAGTTTATGCTACCATGCATATTATGCTTTGGGACAAATAAACTTAATAGAGATGGATTTAGATGAGGCAGAAAGGTATTTCACAAAATGTTTAGAAGATAAAGAACAAGAACCAGATGCATATTATAAGCTTGGAAAAATATATATGTTAAGAGGAGATCATGATAATGCAGTAAAATTTGTAAACTTAGCAATAGAACTAGACAATACTTACATTAAGATTGCAAATCAAGAGCCAATATTTATACCAGTAAAAAGTAAATTCCAAATGCCAATAATAGACGAAGAAGACATAACAAAAAGAAAAACTAGTCATACAAAAAAAGAGAAAAAGGCAATAGAACACTTAGATAAAACATATAAAGTAGTTGGAAAATTAAATATACACAAATTAAGACCAAGCACGAAAACTTTAGAAGATAGAGATAATGAAAATATAAGAGAATTTTAGGAGGTAAATACAATGACAATCTTACAATCAATAATTTTAGGAGTAACACAAGGACTAACTGAGTTACTTCCAATTTCAAGTTCAGCCCACTTATATTTAATACCATGGTTATTTGAATGGACTAAATCAGCAGAGTTTACAACAGCTTTTGAGGGATTTGATGTTGCACTTCATGCAGGAACACTACTTGCAATAGTCATATTCTTCTTTAAAGACTGGATAAAACTAATCATAGGTGGATATAAACAGGTTATCAAAAAAGAAAAATCATTTGAAGGAAAAATGTTTTGGTATCTAGTAATAGCTACTATACCAGGAGGGGCAATAGGATTTTTATTAGACCACTTCTTAGAAGATGCATTAAAAAATGCTTTAATTATAGGGATAGCACTAATTGTAATGGGAATTATTTTGTACATTGTTGACAAAAAAGCAAAATCAGATACAGAATATAAAGAAATGTCATTAAAACAAACATTTTTAATAGGATTATCACAGGCACTAGCATTTATACCAGGGGTATCTCGTTCAGGAATAACCATGACAACAGGAAGAGCATTAGGAATAAAAAGAGAATCAGTTGCAAAATATTCTTTTCTTTTATCAACACCAATTGTTGCAGGAGCAACATTATATAAATTAAAGGACTTCGTTATAAGTGTACCATTCTTTATAGGAATATTTACAAGTTTTATAGTTCGGAATATTTGTTATAAAATTCCTATTAGAATACTTAAAAAAAGGAAGTTTTAAAGGATTTGCAATATATAGAGTAATAATTGGCGTACTAGTAATCGCTTTATGGATATTTAGAACAATATAAATTTAAAGGAGGAAAAAGGAAATGGAACCAATCGCTTTAAAACACCCACTATTAGAACACAAACTAGCAATACTAAGAGACAAAAAAACAGGAACTAAAGAATTTAGAGAATTAATCTCAGAAATAACACTATTTTTGTGTTATGAGGCAATGAAAGATGCGAAGCTACATGAGGTAGAAGTAGAAACACCAATAAAGAAAATGAAAGCAAATATGATAGATGAAAATAACTACATATTTGTACCAATCTTAAGAGCAGGAACGGGAATGATAGACGGAATAGTAAAAATGATACCAAATGCAAAAATAGGTCATATTGGCTTGTATAGAGATGAAGAAACTGTAAAACCAGTTAGATATTACTACAAAATGCCATCAGGAATAGACAAAAAAGAAATAATAGTAATAGATCCAATGCTTGCAACAGGAGGATCTGGAATAGATGCAATAACACTTCTAAAAGAAGATGGAGCAAAAAATATTAAATTTTTAAGTATAATTGCAGCACCAGAAGGATTGAAGAAAATGCAAGAAGCACATCCAGATGTACAGATTTATTGTGCGGCAATTGATGAAGGACTAAATGAGGCAAGCTATATCGTACCAGGACTTGGAGATGCAGGAGACAGAATATTCGGAACCAAATAGAATTAGGAGGAAAATATTTTGAAAATAACTGATATAGAAGAATTAAAGAAAAAAGCAAACGATATTAGAATAGGCATAATAGAAGGGGTATATGGAGCAAAATCTGGGCACCCAGGAGGTTCACTTTCATGCGCAGATATATTAGCAGTGCTTTATTTTAACCAAATGAATATAGACCCAGCAAAATCAAAAGATGAGTCAAGAGATAGATTTGTTCTATCAAAAGGACATGCAGCACCAGCACTATATAGTGCTCTTGCAAATCGTGGATATTTTGATGCAAATGAATTATCTAAATTAAGACATATAGATAGTAACCTTTCAGGACACCCTGATATGAACAAAGTACCAGGAGTAGATGCAAGTACAGGTTCGCTTGGTCAAGGGTTGTCAATTGCAAATGGAATGGCATTAAGTTCAAAACTAAATAGTAAAGGAATACGTGTATATTGTTTATTAGGAGATGGAGAAATACAAGAAGGCCAAATTTGGGAAGCAGCAATGACAGCAAGTCACTATAAACTAGATAATTTATGTGTAATAGTAGATAACAACAATTTACAAATAGATGGAACTATAGAAGATATAATGAGTCCATATCCAATAGATGAAAAATTTAAAAGCTTTGGATTTAATGTAATAAATATAGACGGACATGATATAGTACAAATTGTAAAAGCATTTGATACAGCAAAAACAGTAAAAGGCAAACCTACAGTGATTATTGCAAAAACAGTAAAAGGTAAAGGTGTATCTTTTATGGAAAACAAGGTAGGATGGCATGGAAAAGCACCAAATGAAGATGAATATAAAACAGCAATGAAAGAGCTTAAAAAGAGAGTTTGAAAAAATACTAATTCTTTTCCAAACTCAACTAGTGATAATTTAGAAAGGAATGAGTAAAGATTATGAATTTAGATAAAAAAGTAGCTACAAGAGCGAGCTATGGAGAAGCTTTAGCAAAAATTGGTGAAACAAACGAAAAAATAGTAGTACTAGATGCAGACCTTGCTGAAGCCACAAAAACGAGTATATTTGGAAAGAAGTTTCCGGAGAGATTTTTTGATATGGGAATTTCAGAACAAGACATGATGGGGACAGCAGCAGGACTTGCAGCTTCTCGGACAAATACCATTTGCAAGCACATTTGCAATGTTTGCTACAGGAAGAGGATATGATCAAATACGAAATAGTATATGTTATCCTAACCTAAATGTAAAAATATGTGCGACACATGCAGGACTTACAGTAGGAGAAGATGGACCAACACACCAAATGCTAGAAGATATAAGCCTTATGAGAACTGTACCTAATATGAGAGTAATGTGTACATCAGATGATACCCAGACAAAATGGGCAGTAGAAGAAATATCAAAAATAGATGGACCAGTATATTTAAGACTATGTAGGCTAGCAACACCTGTTATATATGAAGAAGGACAAAAATTTGAATTTGGAAAAGGAATTCAAATAGGAGAAGGTGTGGATGCGACTGTTATTGCTACAGGAGTGGTGGTATCAGAAGCAATAAAAGCAATGGAAGAACTAAAAGAAGAGGGAATAAATATAAGAGTTATAGATATACACACAATAAAGCCAATAGATAAAGACCTAATCATAAAATGTGCAAAAGAAACAAAGAAATTAATAACAATAGAAGACCATAGTATAATTGGAGGACTAGGAAGTGCGGTTGCAGAAGTATTAAGTGAAGAATCTCCAACTAAGATAACCAGAATGGGTGTAAAAGATACATTTGGTAAATCAGGAAAAGCAGAAGAAGTACTTGAATACTTTGGACTAACTGCAAGACATATAATAGAAGAAGTAAAGAAATAGTGTAATATGTAAATGAGAGCTTTCATATGAAGGGCTCTCTTAACTATATTAAAAATATAAGGGGAAAAGATGGAAAAGCTAAAATATGATTCATTATATAAATTCATAGTATCTATAGGTATTATAGTAATAATAGCACCATTTATTTGCTTATTTGGATTATTAAATAACAATGAAGTAGTCTTCATAAGCCAAAATGATATTAATCAGCTAACAGAGACTGCTCAAGAAATAATAACATTAGAACAAAACTATAAATATTTACTATTATCAAAACCAATAGTAATTTTTATAACAATTATTATAGTTAGTGTGATTGGAATTGGAATAGTGATTTATGGAATTATTCAATGGCATAACAAAGTACAAAAATATGAAGACAAATCAAGAGAACTATCTAATGAATTATTAGAAAGACGACTACAAACATTGACACCAGAAGAAAAGGAAAATAAAATAAAAGAAGAAGTTAAGCAAATAGAGACCACCGAACAAACGAAGGAGTTAACCAATACTTTAAAAGAAGGACAAATAGATACATACAGAGAGATTGAAGAAAAAGTATATAAGGCTATAAAAAGACACTTTAAAAACTATAAGATTTTCCAAGAGGTAAGAATAGAAGAACAAATATATGACTGCATAGCTTTACATACTTCTAACTACTTATTAAATGATTATATATTTGAAATAAAATATTTTGCAAACATAAAGGCAATAAAAAACAGAATTGAAGCATTAAAACAAACAATGATTAAACAAAAATTGTGTTATTATAATAATACAAACAGATATGCTAAAACAGTGCTAGTCATTATAGTCAAAAATTTCAATGAAAAAGTTAAATTAGAGAATAAAAAGATGCTAGATGAAATTAATAAACAAAGTACATATATAGATAGGATAATTATAAGTGGCATCGAGGAGATTGACAAGGAATTAAAGAAGATAGATAAATTTTAAAAAACAAAAAATAATACTAAAAAATTTTAGTGTTATTTTTTTCAATATTTTGTTTACTAAAACGACATTAAATGATATAATAAATCCAAATTGTGTAAATAACGAATAACATAGGAGGAAAGAAAGTTGGGAATCTTTAAATGGTTTAAATCAGGAACAAGAATGAAGAGATGGATGTTTGTAATACTACTTGGAGTGGTGTTAGTTTGCTATGGTATAGCAACAATAATGAATATGACAGAACTTTCTATACTTAGTATAGTAGGTACAATAGTACTATCAATAATAGGATTTATGCTAGTAATAGTAGGAATAATATATAGTCAAAAAAGAGTGCTAGAGTTACTTGTAGAAGATACAGATGATAGAATAGCAGAAAAGAAAAAAGATGTAAATGTAAATTCATTAATCTTTAATAAAACAGTATATAAAGAAGGACCTAAAATAGTTGTAATAGGTGGAGGAACAGGGCTAAATACAGTGTTAAAAGGACTAAAAGATTATACTAGTAACTTAACAGCAATAGCATCAATGACAGACTATGCAGAAGGACAAAACGAAAGTAATTCACCTATGCCGCTAGAAGATGTAAGAAGAAGTATAGTATCCTTGTCACAAAATGAAATAGAAATGGAAAGACTTTTAAAGCTTAAATTATCAAGTGGTACAGACTTTACAAGCATATTTGTATCGGCGATGCAGCAAATAAATGGAGAAGGTTCAAAATTTATAGAAAATATCTCAAATGTATTAAATATAACAGGAAAAATTCTTCCAGTTACACTTGACAAAATGGGCATATGTGCTGAACTTGAAGACGGAACAGTAATAGAAGATAAGGCAAAAATTTCTGAAACATCAATGGCAAAAATTTCAAGAATAAATAGAGTCTTTATAGCTCCAACGAATGTAAGACCAGCACCTGGAGTGCTAGAAGCAATTGCAGAAGCAGATGCAATAGTGATAGGACCAGGGAATTTGTATACTGAGGTAATTCCAAATCTTTTAATAAAAGGAATATCAAGAGCAATAAAAGAAAGCAAAGCAATAAAAATATATATAGGAAATATAATGACAAAACCACGGAGAAACAGATGATTTTGCGTTATCAGACCATGTAAAAGCGATTCTGGACCATGCAAACAACAAAGTAATAGATTACTGTGTATATGATATAGGAGATATAGTACCAGAATTTGTAAGAATATATAACAAAGATGGAGCATTCCCAGTAGAACAGGATCCAGAAAAATGCAAAGAATATGGTGTAAAAGCAATACCAAAGGAATTTGCATATATAGAAGACAATGTTATTCGACATGAACCAGTTGCAGTTGCAGACTCTATAATAGAGATAATATGTGAAGACCTAAAATTTAAAGACATGCAAAATAACCCTAAATATGTAAGAATGAATACAAAACTTAAAGCAAATAACGAAGTAAGAAAAGAAAAAGCAAAAGAGAAACATAAAAAGATAAAAGAAGAAAATAAAGAAAACAAAAAAGCAAAGAGATTAGATGAAAGACCAAAGTCAAAATTTACGACAAAATATAATGATAGAATAAGATCAATAAAAAATAGTGATACAAAAAGAGAAGAAAAGAGAAGATGGATAGAAGATAAAGAGTAAAAATCGGAGGAACATATGAAAAAGTTTGAAAAGGAAGAACTGAGGATAGAAAAAGCACTTAAGAAAGAATGGTTAATTACAAATGGTATAGGAGGATATGCATCTTCAACTGTAATTGGGTGTAATACAAGAAAATATCATGGGTTATTAGTTGCACCTTTTGCACCTCCAGGTAGGAGAAAAGTAATCCTTTCAAAAATAGACGAAAGTTTACAGATTGAAGGAAAAAATTATAACTTATATACAAATATATCAAATAATTATATATCAGATGGATATAAAAATTTAGAAAGCTTTGAAAAAGATTATATTCCAATTTTTACATATAAAGTAAAAGATATAGAAATAAAGAAGCTAATATGTATGGAATATGGCAAAAATACAGTGTGCATATTATATAAAGTAAAAAATAATGGAAAAGATGCAAAGCTAACACTTGCACCAATAGTAAATTATAGAGACTTCCATCAAATGAATACAAACCATACCTTTGAGTTAAAGCAAACTATTACTAAAAACAAAGCAGTTATAATAATAGATAACCAAGCAGAAAATCCAGTTTATATGAATTTAAACGATGGAAAGTATATAATGCATGTAGGAGATATGTTTAATAACATGTATTATATAGAAGAGGAAAAAAGAGGGTTTTATCCAGAAGAAAACTTAGCAGTTCCAGGAAGATATGAGGTAGAAATACCAGAAAATTCAGAAAAAGAAATAGAATATGTTTGCTCATTGGAAGATAACATAGAAGAAATAAATGTAAAACAAATCATAAACAATGAAATAATAAGAATTAGAAAACTAGTACTAGCATCAAAACTATATGATATAAAGGCAGAAGCTAAATATGAAGAAAAGTATAAAAATTTCCTTCAAGAATATATAATTGCAGCAGATAACTTTGTGGTCTATAGACCAAGTTTTAGACTACATACATTAATTGCAGGATATCCATGGTTTTTAGATTGGGCAAGAGACTCTCTTATATCATTTGAGGGACTATTATTAGTGCCAAGAAGATATGAAATAGCAAAAGAAGTACTTCTTACATTAATAAGAGATATAAAATATGGACTAGTTCCAAATGGTTACTCAGGATTTGATTTAAGACCATTATATAATAGTGCAGATAGCTCTCTTCTCTTATTTGAAGCAATATATAAATACTATAAATATACAAATGATACAGTATTTATAAAAGGAATATATTCAAGATTAAAAACAATAATAAAATCATATAAAGAAGGTATAGACATAGATAATAATAACATATACTTAGATGATGACTATTTAATAGTATCTGGAACTCCAGAAACACAAAATACATGGATGGATGCAAAATATGGAGAATTTGCATTTACTCCAAGAAATGGCAAAGCAGTAGAAATAAATGCACTTTGGTATAATGCACTAAAAGTAATGCAAGAATTTTCTGGGATTTGTGAAACAAAAGAAGAAGCAAATATATACAAAGAAATGGCAGAAGATACAAAGATTTCATTTAACAATAAATTCTATAATAAGAGAAGAAAATGTCTTTATGATGTAATAGGAGATGGAAAGATAAGACCAAATCAGCTGTTCAGTCTCTCATTAACATTTCCTGTTATAGAGCCAGATAGTGAAGTTGCAGAAAATATAATAAATGTAGTAGAGAAAAAGTTACTTACAGACTATGGACTAAGAACACTTGCAAAAGGCGAAAAAAATTATGTAGAAATATATGAGGGTGATCCATTCAAAAGAGATGCAAGTTATCATCAAGGACCAGTATGGCCATGGCTTCTTGGACTTTACTATAATGCACTTAAAAATATGTTAAACGTAGCAAAAACTAAAACAAAGAAGCAGGAATTAATGGAAAAAATAGAAAAATTTTGCGAAAATACAGAAGAGGCTTTTAAAGAAGCTATGGATAGAGATGGAGTAATCCGGAAGCATAGGAGAAATATATGATACAAAAGCACCATATTCTTCAAAAGGAACAACTGCTCAAGCTTGGAGCGTAGCAGAAGTTTTTCGAATTATTTTAAGAAAATAGATATAAAAAGTAGGGGCGATTATCAATCGCCCGTGGTTCAATGACCTTTTAATTGTTATTATAGAGAGAAGGAAAATTCAAATGAGAATTCTTGGAATAGATCCAGGGTATGGTATAACTGGATATAGCATAATAGATTATATAGGAAATAGCTTTAGGCTAATTGCAAGTGGTGCGATTAAGACTGATAGCAAAATGGCATTTCCACTTAGATTAAATGAAATATATAAGGACTTAAATTTAATAATAGATAAATACGAACCAGATGCTATATCAGTAGAAGAATTATTTTTTAATAACAATGCAAAAACTGCAATAAATGTAGCTCAGGCAAGAGGAGTAATACTTATTGTAGGTTGCCAAAGAGGTATACCTACATACGAGTATACCCCTCTTCAAGTAAAACAAGCAGTAGTAGGATATGGTAGAGCAGACAAAGTTCAAGTACAAAAAATGGTAAAAACAATTTTAAAAGTAGAAGAATTACCAAAATTAGATGATACAACAGATAGTATGGCAATAGCAATTTGTCATGCACATTCTGCAAAATTCGCAACGAAATTGTAGTTAAGTTCAGTAATCTTCAAACAAGAAATAATACAATGTTTTTTGATTGAAGTTGAGGAGGAAAAATGACAGGAGAAACACTAGAAAAAGAACTAAAAGAAGATAAACTAAATTTCTTATATGTTCTATATGGGGAAGAAATATTTTTATTAGAGAATGCAGTAAAAAAGATAAAAAAGTTATTTGGAGAAACAGTAGTAGGAATAAACTATGTAGAACTAGATGATGAAAATATTATAAATTCACTAATGCCAGAAATTCAAACTCCTCCATTTGGATTTGAGAAAAAACTAATAATTATAAAAAACTCTGGACTATTTAAGAAAGAGACAAAAAAGAAAGTAGCAGGACTAAAAGAACTAAGAGACAATTTAGAAAAATATTTAAAGGATAATATAGAAGAAATAAAAGAAAACTTATTACTTGTATTTGTAGAAGATAATGTAGAAAAGCTAAATATAACCAAAACAGCCGAAACTTTAGGCGGTAAGATATGTGAATTTGAACTTCAAAAGCCATTTCAAATAGAAAAAAGACTTGAAGCAATTTGCAAAGGATATAAAGTAAATGTAGAACCAGGAAGCATAAAAGAACTAATAGAAATTTCTGGGACAAGTATGCAAGAATTAATAAATGAGATAAGAAAACTTATAGAATATGCAGGAGAGAATGGAACTATAACTAAAGCATCAGTAAAGGCTCTTGCAATAAAAACATTAGATAGTAATATATTTGACTTGACAGATAATCTTCGGAAAGAAGAACATACAAAAGTCATTAGAAATATTAAATGAGCTTTTATACCAAAAAGAACCAATACAAAAAATACTAATAACACTATATAATCACTTCAAAAAGATATATATAATAAAACTTGCAGATAGATATAAAAAAGATGTAGCATTTTGCCTAAATTTAAAGCCAAATCAGACATTTTTAATAAATAAATATAAAGTGCAGGCAAGGTACTTTAGTGAAACAGAAGTAAGAAGTATATTAGACGAAATGATAAGCTTAGATGCAAATTATAAAATTGGACTTATTGATATAAATATTGGATTAGAAGCAATTTTGTGTAGGTATTGTAGTTAGAAAGAAATCAGTTAGACATAAAAAAATGAAAAATGCATAAAATAAGTGTATATATTATACGTTATTACTTGACAATAACAAAACAAAAATAGTATAATATATATAACAAAATCGTGGTGTTTCACTGCCATTATAAAAAGAGAAAGTTATAAATCGGGTGTTTCACTGCCATTATAAAAAGAGAAAGTTATAAATCGGGTGTTTCACAGCCTTATAAATGAGAAAGTTAAAATCAAGGGGGAGTTATCTAAAGTGATATCTTCCTCTTACTTTTATAGCAAAGGAGCTAGAAAATGAAATTAAATTTATATAGTATAAGTGATAAATACATAAATTATTTAAGACAATTTGACGATAAGATTTATGATAATAAAGAAGAAACTAGAACTTATGAAAGAAAATATCTAGGAGTTGTATTAACTGTAAATGAATTTAACTACTATATTCCAATGTCTTCTCCTAAAAAATCAGATTACTTAGATTATGATAAGAAAATTATTAGAAAAGACGCTAAGACTATAATAAGAATACATGATAGTGGTCGTTTATATGGAACATTAAGAATAAGTAATATGATTCCTGTGCCCATAACAGAATTAGAACCATATATATTATCAAATGAAAAGGATATAAAATATAGAGAATTAGTAGTTGGAGAATTAAGATATATAAACAATAACAGCGATAAAATTGTAAAATATGCAAAAACAGTATATAATCAAAAGGTCAAAAATATTGATATAGGTTATATAAAAAATACAGTTAATTTTAAATTGTTAGAAGAAAAGCTTAAAGAATGGAATAAAGAAAATAGTTGAAATGCATTGGTGGGTGTTAATTAAATAAAAAATGAATAAAAACTTCTTTATTTTAAAATACTAATAAATAAAATTATTATATAAATAAAAGAAAAGAGGTTTTTTTATGTACAATTTTAGAACAGATATGGCAGTAGAAAGAAGAGAAATAGCAGAAAGAATAAATCAAGAAGGAATAGATGGAATAGAAGTCGAAGAAAAAGATGTAAATGAAAAAATAAAACTAACAAAAGTTAAAGTAACAAATAAAAATGGGGAAGAAGCAATAGGAAAACCTATGCGGAACTTATATAACAATAGATGTAAAAAAATTAAAAATTGCAACAGAAGAAGAAATAGAAAAAGCAGCAGATGTTTTATCAGATTCATTAAAAGAATTAGTAGACAGTCACGTAAATAGCCAAGATGAGGTATTGGTAGTTGGACTTGGAAATGAATATGTAACACCAGACTCTCTAGGACCAAAAGCAATAGCAAATATAGAAGTTACAAGACATGTAATAAAATACTTACCAGAATATGTAGAAGAAGGAACAAGACGGGGTAAGTGCAATATCTCCTGGGGTTCTTGGCACAACAGGAATAGAAACACTAGAAATACTAGAAGGGATAGTAAATAATGTAAAACCTAAGCTGTTAATTGTAATAGATGCACTAGCTTCAAGAAGTATTGAAAGAATTAGTAGTTCAATTCAGCTTTCGGACACAGGAATAGTACCAGGAGCTGGAGTTGGAAATACAAGAAAGGAGTTAAGTGTAGAAACTTTGGGAATACCAGTAATAGCTATACGGAATTCCTACAGTTGTAGAAAGTGCAGTTTTAGTAAATGAAGCATTAGACTTGTTTATCGGAAAATTGCAAGAAGAAGCAAGGTCTAATGATTATCTAAATGAAATAAAAGAAAAAGATAATTATGAAGAAATAAAAGAAGCATTAAATCCACGGAGATTATAACATGATAGTTACACCAAAAGAAATAGATGAACTTATTAATAACATGAAAGAAATAGTTGCTAGGCGGAATAAACTATGCACTTTAGAATAGCATGTGGGCAAATCGCCTTGGTGCTACTAATGCATAACTTATCTCTAACTCACTTTGTTCGTAGAGCTAAGAAAATTTGCCCGTCCGAAGGACTGCACTTATGGTGTTAACCAATTTAACACATAAATAATTAATAAATGCAAAGGGTAGAAAAGATATAAAAAGTATTTTGTATCTTTTCCTTTTTTATGATTGTAAAGATTGATAAATAGAAGCGGAACTATTGTACAAACAATTAAACCTAAATAAATATTAGAAATTGCAGGAATTAACAAATATTTTCCGTAATACATAAAAACTAAAGCTATGAAAGCAAAATTCATAAGTACTCTATTATTCCTAAATAAGTAGAAAGAAAATATAGCCAAAACTCCAAAATATCCATAATCAGAATGCACAAAGCTTGCAAATGCAGAAATTATAACAGTTATAGCAATTCCTAAAAGCTGATATAATCTATGAACCATATTAGATTTAACTGAAATATTACTTAAAATATCAAAGATTTTAATAGAAACTAATCCAAAAAGCAAAGTAAAGAATATATTTAAGTGAAAGCTATTAGTATAAATAGATGCAAAAAGCATAAAAGGTATCTGAGAAATTAAGGCAAAAACAAGTAACCTTAAAAAATATCTTTTAAGGTTACTTGTGTGAATATATCCTTCAGTTATTTGATATGCAAATATAGGAAAGGCTATTCTTCCAATATAATTCAAGAAAGAAAAGCCTCCAAATATTAAATAAGATAAATGGTCACATGTCATAGTGATAACTGCAATTATTTTTAAAACAAAAGCTGACATATTCTAAATATTATCCTTTCAAATTATTTCTTCATATTAGTTTCTTTTTCTTCATTATAAGTGTCTATAAAATAAAGAGGTCTTCCTTTAACCTCATAAAATGCTCTACCTAAATATTCTCCAATTAGTCCTAGAAACACAAGCTGAATTCCACCTAGGAATAGTATTGCAACCATAGTAGATGCATAACCAGATACATCTACACCATATATTAAAGTTTTTAAAATAACTTTTAGCCCATATAAGAAAGCAACAACAGATATTACTATTCCAACAATAGCTGCCCATCTAAGTGGAGAAGTGGTAAAAGAAGTAATACCATCAAGTGATAAATTAATTAGTTTTCTGTAGTTCCATTTAGTTTTACCAGCAGCTCTTGGGTCTCTATCATATAGAATTTCCTTTTTATTATAACCTATCCAGCTATAAAGCCCTTTAGTATATCTTTGAGATTCCCTTAAAGTTTTTATTGCTTCAACACAGCGTCTATCAAGTAATCTAAAATCTCCAGTATCCTTTTGAATTTCTATATTTGTCATACTCTGAAGAGTTCTATAAAATCCCCAAGATGTAAATTTCTTTAAAATACTTTCACCTTTCCTAGATTTTCTTCTAGCATAAACATCATCATAGCCTTCTTCCCAGTATTTAAGCATTTCAGGAATAAGCTCAGGTGGATCTTGAAGGTCAGCATCAATTATAACTAAACAATCTCCTTTTAGATAATCAAAACCTGCTATCATTGCAATTTCTTTACCATAATTTCTTGATAAATTTACATAGTTTATTCTATTATCTTTTTTTCTTAAAAATTTAATTAATTCTAAAGTATCATCTTTACTACCATCATTTACAAATAGAACTTCAAAGTCATATTTAGTTTGCTCGTTCATAAGTTTTACAAGTCTATCATATAAAAGAGGAATAACTTCATGTTCATTATATGCTGGAATTAATATTGTAACTAATTTCTTTTTATTTTCTTCCATAAATTAAACCTATCCTTTTAAAATATAATAACATATTTATATCACAAATTAATCATATAGTAAAGACAAATAGCGAAAAAATTGCATTTTACATAAAAAAGTGCTATAATTAAAATAGTACATTGAAAATTTTTTGAAAAATCTGATTTTACAAGGAGGAAAGTTAAAACACCAAATATTCACTATAAGTAAAACATATCAAATCTAAATAAAAACATCAAAGGAAGTGAAAAAATGGTACTGCCAATTAGTATGTATGCAGAAGATATTGTAAAAGCCGTGCAGGAGCATGACTTTACAATTATATCTGCTGAAGCAGGAGCTGGCAAATCTACGCAAATTCCTCAGTATCTGGCAAAACATTTTGAGAAAGTCATTGTAACAAACCCACGGGTTATCGCAGCCATAACTTTGGCTATGAGAGTTGCAGAAGAAATGGGAGTGGAGCTCGGCAAAGAAGTAGGATATCGGACGGGATACTATAAGAATTCTTCAAACGAAACAGTAATCGAGTACTGCACTGATGGACTTCAGCTTATCCGGTCTATTTTTAGCGAAAACTATAAGCAAGATAGAGTTTTAGTTATTGATGAAGTTCATGAGTGGACAAATCAAATTGAAGCGCTTGTTGCATGGACGAAGCTTGTAGCGGAAAAATGGAATACCAAAGTTGTTGTTATGAGTGCAACATTGGAGATGGATGAACTGGCAGACTACTTTGGAAATAACACAAAGACACTTACGATTCCAGGTAGTATGTATGATGTGAAGGTAGAATAATTATCCCCCAGTTATACTGGGGGATAATTATGGTGCCAACGACGTAGACATTTACAACTCGCTAGCTCTCTTGACGATTGATATAATTATTAATCAGCTTATAAATATATTAACAGATTACTAAATAAAAATCAAGTAATTTTATCGAAAACATTTTACAAAAATTTGTTTGCCATCTATTGCTTTATTGTAAAATGTATGTTATACTAACTGACATAGGAAATGAAAATTGCAGATGTGGTTGCCACTTTTAATCCACGACTTTGTCGTGAGAACGGAGGTGGTGCTATGATAGAAGCTGTTTTATTAGAAATAATATACTTACTTTTATTTGGCTTAGTTGTCGAAACTATTATAGTATTTGCCTTAATTATACTGGTTATAATTTTAAGCAAATAGACAATAAAAAACACATCTGTAACTTGTCGGTTTGATGTGGTTTTTCATTTCCTATATTTATTATACACAAATTACATGAAAAAGTCAAATAAAATTTTATCATTTGTATTGTGTATTATATCCATGATTCTCTGTAGGTCGTTTATCATTTGGATACATTACATCAGTATAAATATCTGTTTGAAGTTTTTTTACTAAATTATATATATAATTTGAAATACTATTAATAATTATAGTTGTACTTTTTCCATTTGCTGTTAATTGATTGGATGTTGCAACTATATCTCCTACATTTTTATAATTTGTGTCATGATCATAAGTTATCCTTTATTCTTCTAATTCAGATAATCGAATTTTGTTTACCAAATTAGAGATATAAACATCATTTGAATAATTGAAAACTAGAAAAGTAATGTTTTTTATAATTACTCTATGTGGCTCAATATATGAGATATTTGTTTTATCAATCTTCTTTATACTACCATTGATAAAGATAGGAGTAACCTTTGAGAACTCACATATAAATTCAAGCCTTTTCTTTAAGCTTTCCTCAAATCGTAGTTCTTCTTTAATTATCTTCATTTCAAGCACCATCCTTTCCTTTAAAGATTGGATGACTTTTTTCGCAACAAAAAAATCAACCATTTCTGATTGATTTCATGTCATCTGTTAGTTCGTACAATTCCATCTTGGTGCCTAGACTAGACACGTATGCGAAATCTATAACACAAAAAAAATATAATTCTAACTCTTAAATACAGTATCTACAATAGATTGCTTAATTCGTATATACAGAGTGGAGTGTTTTCAACTGTATCTATATAGTAACATAACATTTTATATTTTGCAAGAGTTAAATTCAAAATTCTATAATAAAGGGTACTGCACAAATTTAGAATTTATGCAATACCCTTTGTAAAACTTAACTAAAGTTTTACTCTGTTTTTGGAAAACCATCCTCTTTCATTACTGTTGTCAAACCACCACCATTTGCAGTACAACGATAGAACATATACATAACTCCAGTTTCGATGTCTGTTCCCATGCATAAACTATCATTATACCCTCTGTGAAGTTCGAAAATTGAGGTTTCATATTCTGTGTCATCGCTAAATCTAGGAGTGCCGTCTGCATTAGCCATCATGACAATATCACCTTCATGATGGTTACTCGCTATAATTCCAGCTGAAGGAATTGTAACCCCTCTAGTAAACTTTTTCGAGTAAACAATATACATAATATTGCTTTCATCATCGACACAGATTTTTGCATTTTTGCCAATAGATGTGGTTTTATACTTGGTATCATTGGCAAGCTTGGGAGAGCCATCTGGATTAACCATTAAGGTGATACCAATATGTCCAAGATCTTTGAATATCAAATACATAACACCTTCCTCGTCATCAACCAAAATGTTATAATAACTACCAGAATACTCATTAGTCCCAAAGCTCTCAATTTTTGTTACGTTATATTGAGTATCTTTTTCAAGCCTTGGCATACCATTTTCATCATACATAGCAACTAAACCGCTATCGCCATTCATAATACCAAAGAAATACAGAACACCATTTTCATCATCAACAAGAATTTTGCTTGGCGAGTTAATAGCTCTGGTTTTATATTCAGTATCGTTACTCAGTTTTGGTTTGCCTTCATTATCAAGCATCATAGTTAATCCACTTTGGCTTCCTATACTGTAAAGCAAATACATAACATCTGCTTCTTCATCTACAAAAATCGTAGAATGAGATTCCAAACCAGTGGTGTTTTTTATAATCCTGCTAGACAGCCATGTCTGATTAGATGAACAACTTGTACTGGATAATGCGATGAGTAATGCTAAAAGCACTAAACTGATTTTCCGCAACATAATTACCTCCAAAATTATTTGTGAAGTATCCACAAATATGTGCATTTATTATAGTTCGCTGCACATACGAATATTAATTATATTATACAATAATTCTACATAAAATGCAAATCCTGATAGAGTTTGTTTTATTGTAGTATGAGATGATTTCCTAAGCCGACATATGATACAGCCTGTTTTATCTTGTTTATTTCTGTTTCTATTTCATTAAATAAAAACAATGCTATTTGATTTTGTCCTTACTTTTTAATTTCAATTAGTTTAGCCATTGTGAAATTTACTGTAAAAAACTTATGAAATGAATAGCATTTCTTGTATAGTCATTTTCTTAATTATACCTATTACAAATTTTACTTCTTCACTCATATAATAAAAATCATTATCTTTTTTTCTTTTATCTTTTAAATTGTTTATATCGTCTAGTATTTTGACCTTTTTTGAAAAATCTGTTGCAATTTCTTTTGCTTTGGTAGTTCTATTTTTATCACTACAAAGATGGATAGAATAGGCGAGTTCTTCACTCACTTAAAAATACTCCTTTTGCTCTTACTTCGTAGCACAGGAATTTGACCTATGTAATAATTTTTAATCACCTATGAGTTGTGTCATACTAACACAACTCATAGGGTTTTGCAAGGTAATAAATTTTATTTTCACTTGTTATTTAATAATTTTTTCAATGCAGTTTATTGATTTGACACATACTGAAAAAAGATGATATTTTGCAATAAAAAAATACCATCCTATTAAGAATGATATTTGTATCATCTAATTAATTTAGTTCGAATAGAAACGTTGTTGGTGGGCAGGGTTGGATTCGAACCAACGTACGCTCTCGCGGCCAGATTTACAGTCTGGTGCCATTAACCACTCGACCACCTACCCATAAAGTATAATTATCTTAGAACAAAAACAATTATAATATTTTTTTTTATTTCTGTCAATACAATTTTTAATATTTTTTTGAAAATTATGTGAAGAAGAATTGCAATTACATATTAAATATGCTAAAATAAGTTAAATAAGGCAGATGTCTTATATGCAAATATCCTTAAAATACAAGTTAGGTAAGGAGTGAAAAATGAACATGGAATCATACCACAAAGATTCACTTTCCCAATATCTTTTAACATGGGATGCATTCATGGAAGATGTGAAAAAGCATGGGTTTGAAATTGGATTTCATGAAGGAGAAAAAGGCGGATTTGAGGAGCGGGTATTTTTTAATTCGCAAAACGGAATCATTATCTACGCCTTTACCTATAGTGGAAGAAGCGCAAACCATGCTGTGGCATATGGAGAACTGAAGATCAAGGGGAATGAGAAAGAAACGGAAAAGGTTATGAAGCTGTTTAAGCACTTTCGTATGAGTGATGGCGTGATAGCTTTTTCTTTGGAGGCGAAGAGACTGGAAGAACTTTTAAGTATGAGAGTTCAGTTTGTGTCTCCATGGAGAGTTGGACAAGAAATGCAGCTTATGAATTTTGACGAAAGGCAAAGGCTATCTTCAAACGAACAAAGCAAAAGGATTAAGGAAAAAATAAGAAAATGTCCACGTGAGATGAGAGCAATTGTCGGCTTTAGATGATTAATATGTTCAGCAAAAAGGCACAGTTAGTAGCTGTGCCTTTTTGCAGTAAAATTTCTTTTTGGTATTGTAAAAAGAAATAAAAAGTGATATTATATAGAACATAAACAAAAAGGAGAATGAAAATATGGGAATATTTGGAAAGATTTTTGGTGATTATTCAGAAAGAGAAGTAAAAAGAGTAATGCCATTAGTAGAAAAAATAAATAGTTTGGAACCAGAAATGGCAAAACTTACAGATTCAGAATTAAAAGCAAAAACAACTGAATTTAAAGAAAGAGCTCAAAGTGGAGAAACATTAGACAGTTTACTTCCAGAAAGTTTTGCTCTTGTTCGTGAAGCATCAAAAAGAGTTCTTGGAATGAGACACTTTGATGTACAATTGATTGGAGGGATAGTACTTCACCAAGGAAGAATTGCAGAAATGAAAACAGGAGAAGGAAAAACATTGGTTGCAACACTTCCAGCATATTTAAATGCTCTTACAGGAAGAGGAGTACATATAATTACTGTAAATGATTATCTAGCAAAACGTGATAGTGAATGGATGGGAAAACTATATAGATTTTTAGGGTTAACAGTAGGACTAGTTATAAGTGGAATGAGATCAGAACAAAAACAGAAGGCATATGCAGCAGATATAACATATGGTACAAATAATGAATTTGGATTTGATTATTTAAGAGATAACATGGTAATTTATAAAGATCAAGCAGTACAAAGAGAATTAAGTTTTGCAATTGTAGATGAAATAGATAGTATCTTAGTAGATGAAGCTAGAACACCACTTATTATCTCTGGAAGAGCTAATAAATCATCAGACTTATATAAAAAAGCAAATGACTTTGTAAAAAAACTAACCCCAAAAATAATAGTAGAGGAAGATGCAAAAGATTTTGAACAGGCAGAAGACAATGAAAAATATGATTATATAGTAGACTTAAAAGCAAAATCAGCTTCTCTAACACAAAAAGGAATAAAAAAGGCAGAAAATGCTTTTAATTTAGAAAATTATAATGATATAAATAATTCAGACTTAGTTCATCATGTAAACCAAAGCCTACGTGCATATGGAGTAATGAAAAAGGATATAGACTATATAGTAAAAGATGGGGAAGTATTAATAGTAGATGAATTTACAGGAAGAATAATGTATGGAAGAAGATACAACAACGGTTTGCATCAGGCAATAGAAGCAAAAGAAAATGTAAGAATAGCAGATGAATCAAAAACACTTGCAACAATTACATTCCAAAACTATTTTAGAATGTATAATAAATTATCAGGTATGACTGGTACTGCTATGACAGAAGAAGAAGAATTTAGAGAGATATATAATTTAGATGTAATAAGTATACCAACAAATAAACCTATGATAAGAATAGACCAAAATGATATAATATATAAAAATGAAAATGCAAAATTTAGAGCAATAGTAGAAGAAATTAAAGAAAGTCATAAAAAAGGACAACCAGTTTTAGTTGGTACAATATCAATTGAAAAATCAGAAAAACTAAGTAATATACTAAAAAAAGAAGGAATACCACATGAAGTATTAAATGCAAAATTCCATGAGAAAGAAGCAGAAATAATTGCACAAGCAGGTAAATTTGGAGCAGTTACAATTGCAACAAATATGGCAGGACGTGGTACAGATATTATGCTTGGAGGAAATTCTGAACATTTAGCACTTCAAGAAATGAGAAAAAGAAAAGTACCAGAATATTTAATCGAACAAGCTACTGCATTTAATGAAACAGATGATATACAAATAATAGAAGTAAGAAGGACATTTAAAGATTTAAAGAAAAAATATGATGAACAAATAAAAGAAGAAAAAGAAAAAGTAATAGAAGCTCGGTGGATTAAAAATAATAGGTACAGAAAGACATGAATCAAGAAGAATAGACAATCAGTTAAGAGGAAGAAGTGGGCGACAAGGAGATAATGGTGAATCTAGATTTTATATAGGACTTGATGATGACTTGATGAAAATTTTTGGTGGAGACATGATAACAAATGTATATAATACACTTGGAGCAGATGAAAATATACCAATACAAGCAAAAATGATTTCAAATGCAGTAGAAAGGGCACAAAAAAGAGTAGAAGGTAGAAACTTTAGCATTCGTAAAAATGTACTTCAATATGATGATGTAATGAATGTACAAAGAGAAATAATATATAAACAAAGAAAAGAAGTATTAGATGGACAAAATCTAAAAGAAAATATAACAGGAATGATAAAAAGTGCTTCAGAAGAAATTGTACTTCTATACTTATCAGATGGAGAACATGCAAATAAAGAAGCACTTGTTCAAGAAGTTAAAAATATATTTGATATTGACATTTCAGAAGATATAAAGAAATTAAATAAAGAAGAATTGATTAAAAAGATAAAAGATGAGGCAATACAAATATATGCAAATAAAGAGAATGAAATTGGAGAAAGTGCAATAAGAGAATTAGAAAGAGTAGTTATGCTTAAAGTCGTAGACCAAAAATGGATGGACCATATAGATGCTATGGATGAACTAAAAAATGGTATTGGATTAAGAGCATATGGACAAAAGAACCCAGTAGACCAATATAGAATAGAAGGATTTGATATGTTTGACGAAATGGTCGAAAATATAAAAATAGATGTTGTAAAACTTATGTTACACCTTCAGAAAAGAGAAGAGGCTGAGAGAAGACAAACAGTAGAAATAACAAAAGCTATGCAAGAAAACTTAAATAGTATAAATATAGAAAGTTCTAGTCAGCCACAAGTTCCTCAAAAAACAGTTCAGACAACTGTTGTAAACACTGAACCAAAAGTACGGTAGAAATGATCCATGTCCTTGTGGAAGTGGGAAAAAGTACAAGAATTGTTGTGGAAGAGAGGAATAATTAAAAATATCTTAAGAAGCAGAATTAAAACTGCTTCTTTTTGCATATTTAGGTCATTTTTAAGAATATTACAGTTTCATTACAAATAAGTGAAAACGATTGACTAAAAAATAAGTAAAATGTTATACTATATTTACGAATTATGATAGAAAATAAATAAATATATCAAAAAAACAGAAATGCAAAACATTATGTGGAAATCTAAGCTTGAAAAGCTTGGAGAAGGAGGAGATAATGCATAAAAGTAGATTTTTTATTAGAAAAATGTGTATAATTCAAATTATATTTATAATGTTACTTGCAACAGCACTTAGTGTTCTTACTCCTACTAGCAAAGTACAAGCAGTAACACAAATAAAAAAGGAAGGAATTGAATCATTTCCAGAAAGTTATAAAGCAGCACTAACAGCACTTAAAGCTAAACATCCAACTTGGAATTTTACAGCATTTTATACAGGATTAACATGGCAAGAAGTAATAAATCGGAGAAACAAGTGCACACCCATATAACAGAGTACATAGTTCTTCTGATGCTTCATGGAAATGTAGCTGTGGTAAACCACAAGGTGAGTCTTGGGTATGTCCATCAAAAGCAATAGTAGAATATTTTATGGATCCAAGGAATTCTTTGACAGATTCAGGAATATTTCAGTTTATGGAAATGTCATATAATCCTTCAGTACATAATAAAACAGGAGTCGAAAATATTTTAAAAAATACATTTATGGACGCAAGTGTAACAATTACAGCAGAAAGAGAAGATTCATCTATTAAAGCAAAACAAAAAGACAGTATTATATATGTGGTTCCAGGAGCAAAAAACACAGAAGTTGCTGCAGCTATTGGCATGACTAAGTTTAAAATTACAGATTCAAACAAAAAGGCTGTTTCAAATGATTCAAATGCAGCAACAGGTTATATTTTTACAAATACTGAGTATAATACGTCATATACAATTGTAGTTCTAGGTGATGTAAATGGAGATGGACAAATCAAAGCAACTGATTATGCAAGAATTAAAAATTATATTATGGAAAAAGGAACATTAAATAATTTAGAAAAATTGGCAGCTGATGTAAATGGAGATGGACAAATCAAAGCAACTGACTATGCAAGAATTAAAAATTACATTATGACAGATTCACCAATAACATTATCAGAAGTGACAACAGCTAAAACAACAATGAGATATTCAGAAATAATTATGAAAGCAGCAGAAGAGAGTGGAATAAGTCCATATAGTATAGCAGTAAAAATAATACAAGAAGTTGGAAGAAAAGGAAGCGATTCAGTAAGTGGAACTTATCCAGGATATGAAGGATATTATAACTTCTTCAATTGGGGAGCAACAGATGGAAATGATGCAATAGCCAAAGGATTGCAATATGCTAAAGGAAAAGGATGGAATAACCAATATACTTCAATAGTAGAAGGTTCTAAACAAATGGCAGATAATTATGTAAGTGTAGGACAAAATACAGCATATTTCTATAAATTTAATGTTATATCAAACAATAAACATTCACTTTACACACATCAATATATGACGAACATACAAGATCCATCATCACAAGCAAAGAACTTATATAATACATACTTTGATAATAATATACTAGAAGCATCACTAAACTTTATAATACCAGTATATGATAATATGCCAGCTAAATGTTTACTTCCAAGCTCAATAAATCCATCAGCACCTACATCTTATTATATAAATGGTACTGATGTACGTTTAAGAAATAGTCCAAATATAGGAGATAATATTGTTGTTACACTTGGGGAAAACGAAGTAGTAACTTTAATACAAGAAAATGCAGGAACAGCTAATGGTTATACATGGTCTAAAATTAGAAGGTCAAATGGTCAAGAGGGATATGTTGCAAAAGATTATCTAAAAAAATGTGGTACATAAATTAAATAAAGAAAGAAAGGATGATAGTAGAAGAATGAAAAATATAAAAAAAAGCATTTTAATATTACTAGTTGCTGTAATATCAATGTTTTTATTCCAACTTAAAAGTGAAGCTGCAAGTTTCTCAGTATCAGGGAAACAGAATCTTACAGTAGGTGAAACTACAACATTTACATTGTCAGTATCAGATGCATTAGGTAAATTCACAATAACATCTTCTGATAATAGTGTAATTAGTATATCAGGAGATACAGTTCCATGGTTTGAGGGAACTGGAAGTCATTCAGTAACTTTGAAAGCAAATAAAGCAGGTAAAGCAACAATAACTGCAACCGCAACAAATGCTTCTAATACTGCAGGTACACAAGACTTAACTGGTTCGAAATCTGTTACAATAACAGTAACAGAACCAGCACCTCCACCAGCTACAGATAATAAATCTGGAGATGCAAACCTCAAGTCAATTACAGTTGCAGGAAAAACATATACAGACCCAAGCCAAGATTTTACAATAAAAGTAGGAGCAGATGTAGCACAGACTGAGGTAAGTGCACAAGCTAATCATTCTGCTGCAAAAGTTTCAGGAACAGGTAGAAAAGAGCTTTCTACTGGTAGTAATATAATAAAACTTACTGTTACAGCAGAAAACGGAGCTACAAAAACATATACAGTAAGAATAAATAAAGCAGCAGATACAAGTAATACTCAGCCAAATAGAACAGATACATCAAATGATAACCAAGAACCTACTGAGGAACCTGATCAAACACAAGAAGAACCAGAACTTTTAAGGCTAACATATCTTATGATAGAAGATGCAGAGTTATCACCAGAATTTGATAGTGAAGTTTTTGAATATACAGTTTCAGTAACAAACCTAGATAGATTGGATATAGTAAAAGTTGCAAATAGCGAAGATGCAGTGATAGAAATTACTGGAAATGATGAATTAGTTGATGGAGAAAATATTATAATTATCAAATTAACAAAAGATGAAGAAGTAGTTGAATATAAAATAACAGCTACAAAGACAACAGTAATTTTGACAGAACCAGAAGAAGAAAATGTAGAACCAGAAGAAGAAATAAGCTTCTTAGATAAGTATGGCTGGATGATAGGAACGGCAGTAGTACTTGTGTTAATAATTATAATAATTTTGATTTTTATTATAAAATCCAGAAAAGATGATAGACCAGAACCTAGATTTAGACATTATAATGATGGTGGATTTGATGAATAAATAAAAAATATAAAAAAGTTTAAAAAAACTATTGCAAAAAAAATTAATTTGTAGTATAAATAAAGTGTAAAATGTTATATACTATATATAAAAAAGGAGATTCTTATGAAAAAGTTAAAAAGTTTAGAAAAAATATTATTAATAATAGCTGTTGCTATATGTATTTGTAGCATATCAACAGTGAATAAAGCTACAGGAACAGGAGATGTAAATGATTTCTTCAATATACCAACAGTAGAAAATAATACTGTACCTGAGAATAATCAAACTGAAAATATTAATACAATAGGAACAGTACAAAATACAAATACTAATACTAATACAACATTACCAAAAACAGGTGTAAATGATACAGCAATGTGGGTATTAATAGGAGCTTGTGGAGTAGCTGCTATTTACACTTATAAAAAAGTTAGAGATTATAATATTTAATGATATTTTGGGGGAGTAAATTAAATATTTTTACTTCCCTTTTGATTTTCTTATTTTAAATTTCTTTGGCTTTAATGATTGTTCTAAAGCTATCATCAAAGCTATCACATGTAACCAATGTTACAAGTTTTAATCCATTTGTATTTTGATTTGTACAGGATAAATCATTTTGCTTTGCTTTCGAAATTTCATATATTTCATAATCCAAAAAATTACCGTGAATTATCAAATATTGTTATAACATCTCCAGATCTTAATTTTGATAAATTACTAAAAAAGGTACCATTTTTATAATTATGTGCTGCAATACAAAGATTACCGAACTTCATTTGGATTAGGACCATAAAATCTACAAGGAGATATTTTAAGATGCTCTTTGTTTATATCAGATACTATTGGATAAGAAATATCTATACTTTTAATATCTATTCTGCCTATTACTGAAAAAGAACCATTTTCATAAAAAACTATTTCTTTATTTAAATTCTTAGTATTGTAGTCACCATATATTTTTGAAAGTTCTATACTATCTAAAATTCTTTTTGATGCCTTTTCAGCATTATACAAATCATATCTAAAATACATGTAATATAGTAATGAAGATAAGGAGATAATACTTAATATAATAAATTGTATTCTTATAAATATTCTTTGCTTAGAATGATACTTTTTAGTTATAGGATTTTTATCTGCTATATGAGAATTATGTGTACATATAATTTGATTCATAATTAAACTATTCCTTTATTTATATTTACTTAAATATTGTTTGCGATTATTGATAAAAAAATGCGTTTATGATACAATATAAAATATTAACAAGAGAAGAAGAGTAGAAAAAAGGAGAAAAGGAAAATATGAAAAATTTAACAACTTATTTATTTGTAATGTTAATGGCAATGTTTTGGGTATTTAGGATAATTGTCGCATTTTGTTATAATATGGGGATAGACTTTATATGCATTCCAACAGATTTAACATTTGAAATTGTTTTATTATTCTTAACATTTGTCTCTATGATTTTAGTAGTTAAAAGAAGTATATTAGGTGGAATTATATACCTTATAGGAAATGGATTATATTTTGGTACAAGTATATTTAATTCGATAACAGGGACCATTAATGCAAATGTAAATTATATAGATATGATGTTTGCTCTTATAGGAATACTTTTACCTATACTTGTATTATTTGATTTACTATTAGATAAAAATAGAAAAGAACATCCAGTTGATAAAAAAACAGATTGGTTTTATAAAAATAAGGATTTTGATAGAGAATATGATGAAAGAGCAGACAGAAACCAATATAAATTTTAGACTTTTTTAAAAGTTAAGAAAACAAAAAATATGAATAATAGAATTTAAAATGTTATTTCATTTTTGGAACTTTGGGAACAAATGCATAATTTAAATTCTAAAGTGTTCGAATCTGAGCACTTTAGAAAGCAAGTTGTGTTATTAACTTTTACACCAAGTGTAACTGAGTGGTGTGAAAATTTGAAGAATATAAGATATAAAAAATAAGCTGTCGAATTCGAGACTTTTCAAAATAAAGAAGATGAAAACAATAAAGAGTAAAAAAGAGAATAAGTTTATACATATTTAAATAAAAAGCGAGATGAAAGATGATGAAAAATAAAATTATTGAAGTTCAAAATATTCAAGTAAATATAACCAATATAAATGATAATGATTATATTTGCATTTCTGATTTTACAAAATTTAAAGAGGGAAGATCAACTTCAGATGATGTGATTAGAAATTGGTTAAGAAATAGAATTACTTTAGATTTTTTAGGAACTTGGGAAGCAATATATAATCCTAATTTTAATTCCGTCGAATTCGACGGGTTTAAAAGTGAGGCGGGACTTCATACTTTTACACTAAGTGTTACAGAATGGTGTAATAAAACAAATGCGATTGGGATATATTCAAAACGTGGTAAATATGGCGGAACTTATGCACATAAAGATATTGCATTTGAATTTGCCTCAGCAATTAGTCCTGTTTTTAAATTATATTTAATAAAAGAATTTGAAAGATTAAAAGAGTTAGAAAATCAGAATAGAGAATGGGATGTAAAAAGAATTTTAACGAAGAATAATTATTTAATACATACAGATGCAATAAAAAATTATATATTGCCAGATAATGATTATTATAAGAACAAAGAATGGTTGAAATATACTGAAGAAGCAGATATTTTAAATGTTGCTATTTTTAACACAACTGCTAAAAAATGGAGAGAGCTTAATCCTGACTTGGCAAAAACATCTAATGTTAGAGATTATGCAACAATTAATGAATTAACAGTATTGTCTAATTTAGAATCGCATAATGCAGAGTTAATTAAAGAAGGAAAAACTAAAGAAGAAAGATTTGAAATATTGAGTGAGATTGCTAAATATCAGTTAGATATACTTAACAATTCAGAGAAAATAAAATTGTTGGGAAGTAAAAATAATGTATTATTAATTCATGGATTCAATGGAATACCTAAAATATTTGATTATTTTAAAGAAGAATTACAAAGTAAAGGATACAATGTGATTTTACCAAACTTTCCTGTAAGAGAAGAAATAACAGTAGAAGGATATTTTAGAGTGTTAGATGAATATAAAAAGTTTTTTGGCAATAATTTAATTGTAGTAGCACATTCGATAGGTAATCCAATGTTTATAAAATATATCTCAAATAACAATTACATTACTGGAAAGTACATTAGTTTAGCTGGATTTTCAAGAGCATATTATAATGAAGGAAAAGATGTTTTAAATGAAAAAATTAATTTAACCATATTGAATGATAAAGAAAAAAAGGATGCTATAAAATTAATTAATGAAAGATACTCAATATATAGTGATAATGACCATATAGTTCCTTTTGAAGTATTAGAAAATTATTGCAAAGATATTAAATCTAGGCCTATACTAATAAATAATATCGGACATATGGGAAAAAAGAGCGGATTAGAAATGTTGCCAGAAGTAATAGACATTATAGAAAGAGGCTGAGAAATAATATAAACATTGAAGATATATACCAAAATAAAGCAATTATATAAATAGGGGGAGAAAATGAATAATGAAAATAGAAATAATAGCTTAAATATAAATTGGTATCCAGGACACATGGCAAAAACAAAAAGAGAAATTATAGAAGATATGAAACTAATAGATGTAGTACTTGAAATATTAGATGCACGTATACCAAAATCTAGCCAAAATCCAGACATACAAGAAATTATAAAAAACAAAAAGAAAATAATACTTTTAAATAAATGTGATTTAGCAAATGAGCTAGAAACAAAAAGATGGAAAGAGTACTTTAAGAAGAACGAAATAGAATCAGTAGAAATAAATGCAAATAATGGAGCAGGAACAAACAAAGTAATTTCTAAGATAGAAGAAGTTATGAAGGAAGAAGTGGAAAAAGAAGCGAGAAGAGGAAGAACGGGAAAAACAATAAGGGCTGCTGTCATTGGTATACCTAATGTACGGAAAATCTTCGTTTATTAATAAGATATCTAACAAAAATTCACTTAAAGTAGGAAATAAACCAGGTGTTACACTAAAAAAACAATGGATACGTTTAAGCAAAAATATTGAACTTTTAGACACACCAGGAGTATTATGGCCAAAATTTAAAAATGATGAAACAGCACTAAATTTAGCTTTTACAGGAACAATTAAAGACGAAATATTAGACAAAGAAGAAATAGCTTTTTATCTAGTTAAATATCTATTACATAACAATGTACATAATCTTTGCGAAAAGTATAAACTAAATGAAAATGAAATAAAAGATTTGATGCAAAATGAAGAAGATGAAAACCAAGTGATATTACAAGTAATAGAATTATGTCGGCAAATCAAGAGGAGCATATATATCACGGACGGAAGAATAGATGTTAAAAAAACATCAAACCTATTACTTACAGATTTTAGAGAAGCAAAAATAGGAAAAATCACACTAGAAAAAGTGGAAAATTAAGAAAAGGAAGTAATAATAATGGAAAAAATAGAAGAAAGAGAAAAGAGAATAAATGAAATGGCACCGCTTACATGGGCATATGTAGGAGATGCAGTTTTTGAACTATATATAAGAGAGAATCTAGTAAATAAAACAAAATTAAAACCACATAGATTACATTTAGAAAGTATCAAGTATGTAAAAGCATCAGCACAAGCTAAAACTTTAAAACAGATAGAAGAAACACTTACAGAAGAAGAAAAAGACATTATAAGACGCACAAGAAACACAAAGAATCATCATCTGCCAAAAAATGCAGATGTAAATGATTATATGTATGCAACAGCATTTGAAGGACTAATTGGATATCTTTATCTATTAGGAAGAAAGGAAAGATTAGAAGAAATACTAAGACTTTCTACTTCCGAATTGCATTAAAATTTCACGAGATGCTTTGTTAGCAATAGAAAAAGTATTATTGATAAAATTTTCATCAAGTTTATCTGTATAAGCATATTCTTTAAGAATGCTAGAAAAGAAAGCATCTCCAGCACCAGCAGTATCAATAGAATCTACAATAACTTCTGGAACTTTTGAAATAGATTTAATAGAATTATTTTCTTTAAACAAAAATGTAGCACCTTTTTTTCCTTTAGTTATAACCAAAAAATCTAAATCAAACATCACAAAGAAATCCGCTTCTGATTTAATATCAAGTCTTTCAAAAAGTAAATCTAAAACACTATCATTAAGAACAATAAAGTCAGCGAATTTAAAAAAATTTGTAATATATTGTTTAGTAAAATGTTCAAAAAATCTAATATGACCAATATCTAAACAAACTTTTTTGTTTCTAATACTCTTTAAAAAATCCAAATTAATAGGTAAAAACTTATCTAGTATAAGATAAACATTGTTTTCCTGTAGTTCTGAAGGAAACTCTTTAGGCAAATTATTAGAAAAATTCATAGTATATTCCATAGATATAGGAGAATACCATAAATGCTGAAGAGAATTATCACCAAGTTTAGAATTAGGTATAACAATATTCATGGCATTAGTAGATTTTTCTTCAGAAAAAACGTATGAAGTGTCTACTCCAGAACGAGTTAATGAATTAACTGCAATAATTCCATCTTCGTCATTCCCGCCTAGTTCCAAAGGCATAACACTTTTCTCCCATTAAACTTAAATTATATAAATCGTTCCAGTTACATCCACCGCCATCTTGCTTAATCAAATTCAAATTTCCATCATAGATTTTGTCTATTATAATATCCCCATGAGAAACAAAAATTTTATTCATAAAAACCTCCATTCCAGTAGTTTATGCTTTGATGAATATTTAATAAAATTTTCTCATTTATTCTCTAATATTATACAAAATTTGACATAAAATTTCAAGGAAAATATTTGAAAACTTATATAGATTATGATATAATAATCTCGCTAATTAAAAATAAAAAGGAGCAAAATATGAAAAAAGAGATAGTTAATAATCCAAGTAAAAGACAAATTGATAGAGTTACTAATTTAAAATCACTTGCTAGTATACAAGGGAAAAGATTAGATAATTATTCAGCAGGACTAAGTAGAGTGTTTTTGGAACCATATTCAGAAGAAATAGAAGCTGTTATTGGAGCATATAATAAAACAAGTTCTGAAAAGACAATGGCTCTCAGACTTGCTAGAAATTCCTCAAGAAGAATACAAAATAGAAGAAGCCATCAAGACATGGTAGAAGGAATCGCAGTGATGATTGCAAAAAAACTAGGATTAAATGTTGGATTGACTAGAATAATGGCAAGAAACCATGATATAGGACATACATTCTATGGTCATGGAGGAGAATGGTGGTTATCTAATGTAAAAGAAGAATTTGAATTAGGAGAATATACACATAATAGTTTAGGACCAAAAGAGTTAATATATAGACATGGAATATATGATAAGATAATGGAAAGAATTAAAACATATAATCCAAATATAACAGATGGAGAAATAGCAAGAATTAGAAGAAGTCTTTGGATAATATTTGATGGAATGAATTCACATAATGGAGAACTTTCAGAAACAGAATTTAGACCAAATAAAGAAAAAACAAAATCAGATTTTGAAGAGGAACTTATGAGATGTCATACAGAAAAAGGTTTTGATAGGAGGATAATTCCAGCAACAATAGAAGAATGTACGATGAGACTATCTGATAAAATTGCATATACTCCATTTGATATGGTAGATGGACTTTATGAAGGAATGATAGAAAAATTAGATGGAGAATATATTAGAATTTTAAAGGAGCTTGGAATAACTGATGAAGAGATAGAAAGTGCAAATGTTAGACGTGAATATGAAGAAATCGCAAGAAGACTTCAAGTAATATTTACAAAATCAGCAATAGAAAATAGCTCGAAATCAGTTATAGCTATGGATAGAGAAACATCAAGGCTTATGCATGAATTAAGAAACTTAAATAATAGAGAAATAATAGATTTAGAAGTATTACAAGAAGATCAAGATATTATTCCACCTGCAATAAGAACTCTTATGATTCATTATGCTGACTTAATACAAGGAAATGTAAGTTTAGATGATTTAAGATTTGCAAGTACTAGTTATGGACTTCAAAAAAGACTTATGGACAGATATATAGGGTCTCCTGATGAAGGATTTGTAAGATATATAACTCGGAACAAATCCAGAAATATATGATTTTAATGAAGAGATGATAGAGACTGTAGAAAAAGGGTTAGTAGAACAGGGAAAAACACCGAAGTTAGATCATGAAAGAAAGATGGCATTAGAATTTGGAGCTGAATATTTATCTACATTAAGCGATTTTGAATTTCTAAACTTGTTATTAGAACAGGGGATTATAACAGAAGAGCAAAGAAAGTCACTTACAAGAACATATAGAGAAATAGGAAGAGATGGACTAATAAAGGAAAGGTATAGACCAAAAGAATGGAAAGCTATAGCGTCAGCACAAAAAAGAAGTACAGACGAAATGAAAAGACATAATGGACATGGAACACAAGGAGATGACGAGGATGGAAGATAAGCTACTATAGAAGGGAATGATACTTAAGAAATGCAAGATAAACAAGAATATATTAGAAATTTTAGTATAATTGCACATATAGACCATGGGAAATCAACACTAGCAGATAGACTAATAGAAATGACAGGGGTTCTATCTGAAAGAGAAATGGAATCACAAGTTTTAGACAATATGGAACTTGAAAAAGAAAGAGGAATAACAATAAAATCTCAAGCAGTTAGAATGAAATATAAAGCAAAAGACCGGAAAAGAATATACATTTAATTTAATAGATACCCCAGGACATGTAGATTTTAATTATGAAGTGTCAAGAAGCTTAGCTGCATGTGATGGCGCAATACTTGTAGTAGATGCATCACAAGGAGTAGAAGCACAAACACTAGCAAATGTGTATTTAGCACTTGATAATGATTTGGAGATTTTACCAGTAATTAACAAAGTAGATTTACCAAATGCAAGACCAGACGAAGTGAAGAAAGAAATAGAAGATATAATTGGATTAGATACGAAGGATGCTCCATGTATATCAGCAAAATCTGGTTTAAATGTAGATGAAGTATTAGAACAGATAGTAAGTATTATTCCACCTCCAAAAGGAAATGAAGGAGCCACTACAAAATGCTTAATATTTGATTCATATTATGATAACTATAAAGGTGCAATAGCACATGTAAGAGTAGTAGATGGAACTGTAAAAGTAGGAGATGAAATACTACTTATGAAGGCAAACAAAGTATTTACAGTTACAGAAGTTCGGACACTTTGAACCAGGTACTTATGTACCAGAAAAAGAAATAACAGCACGGAGAAGTACGGTTATATTGCAGCAAGTATTAAAAATTTATCAGATATACATGTAGGAGATACAATAACATTAAATCAAAATCCAGCAAAAGAAAGCTTGCCAGGATATAAAAAAGTAAATCCGATGGTATATTGTGGACTATATCCAATGGATGGAAGTGACTATGAATTCCTAAAGGTAGCATTGGAAAAGTTAAAACTAAATGATGCAGCTTTAGAATATGAAGCAGAAACATCAGCAGCATTAGGATTTGGATTTAGATGTGGATTTTTAGGATTACTACACCTAGAAATAATAGAAGAAAGACTAGATAGAGAATTTGATTTAAGTTTAATTACAACTTCTCCATCTGTTATATATAAAGTGCATAAAACAAACGGAGAAATAATAGATTTATATAACCCAACAGATTTACCAACCGCACAAGAAATATCATATATAGAAGAACCAATAGTAAATGCAGAAATTTTAACACCAAAAGAATTTGTTGGTGGAATAATGGAAATATGCCAAAATAGACGTGGTGTATATATTGATATGAAATATTTGGATAGCAATAGAGTAACACTTTGCTACGAATTACCATTAAATGAAATTATATATGACTTTTTTGATATATTAAAATCAAAAACAAAAGGGTATGCATCATTTGATTATGAGTTTAAAGAATATAGAAGGTCTGATCTAGTAAAACTAGATATATTAGTAAACAATGAAACAGTGGATGCTTTATCATTTATTGTTCATAAAGATAGTAGTTATTCAAGAGGAAGAAAAATGGTAGAAAAGTTAAAAACGGCTATACCAAGACAGCTTTTTGCCATACCACTTCAAGCAGCATGTGGAGGAAAAATAATTGCAAGAGAGACTATTTCTGCAATGAGAAAAGATGTACTCGCGAAATGCTATGGTGGAGATATATCAAGAAAGAAGAAGTTACTTGAAAAGCAGAAAAAAGGCAAAAAGAAGATGAGACAAATTGGAAATGTGGAGATGCCACAGGAAGCTTTTCTTAGTGTTCTTAAACTTGATGAAGAGTAAATTTTAAGTTCAGCCATCTATTTGTTTAATAAAGAATTATAGAGATAATTAATATTTATTTATTCTCGTTCCTTGTTGTTCACTCGCATAACCTGTAAAGACGAGAAGGTAAGCTTGCTATTCGCAAGCTAAAATGTCTAACAGGTTCTAAGCTCGTTCCTAGCTACGCGTCACTTCGATAAAATAAATATTAATTACCTCTTACAATATTTAATCTAATACTGGCTGAACTAAATATACTAATATAAAAAAGGAGATGACTTATGAAGTTACTTTATAAGAATAAAGAATTTGAGATAAATGAAGGAGAAAGCATAAAAGATGTACTAAAAGATGAAATAACAGATAGAATCATAACATGTAATTTTAATAATGAGATAAAAAGTTTAAATCATAAACCAAAGACAAGTGGAAATATAGAGCTTCTAGATTATACAAGTACAGAAGGAAAAAGAGTTTATGTAAGAGGAATTATGTATGTAATGGCAATGGCAATAAATGATGTATATCCAGAAAGCAAGCTTACAATAAACTACCAGTTAGATAATTCAATGTTTTGTACTTTTGAAACTTTAGAAATAACAGAAGAAGTATTAGACAAAATAAAAAGTAAGATGAGAGAAATAATAGAAGAAGATATACCTATAAGAAAAATTAAAATGACACCAGAAGAGGCAGAAGCATTTTATGAAAAAGAGCAGAGTATAAGGGGAAAACTTCAGATTAATACAGAAACAAAAGAAGCGGTATCTTTATATTATTGTAAAGATTACTATAATTATTTTTATGGAGTAATGCCAATATCAACAGGATATATGAAAGTTTTTGATATAGTAAAATATGGAAGAGGATTTTTACTTAGATATCCAAGTAAAAAGAAACCAGAGGCTTTAAGTGAATTCAAAGATAACAAGAAACTAGCATCAACACTTGAAGATTATGAAGAAATACATAAAATATTAAAACTAAATACTATATATAGACTTAATAAGAGTGTAGAAGAAGATAACGGAAAAGAAACGATACTTTTAGCAGAAGCGCTTCATGAAAAAAAGATATCAGATATAGCAGATCAGATATCAAAAAGAAAAGGAACAAAAATGATTTTAATTGCAGGGCCTTCATCTTCTGGAAAAACAACTTTTGCAAAAAGACTTGGTATACAATTAAGATTAAATGGAATAGAACCAAAAACCCTATCTGTAGACAATTATTTTGTAGAAAGAGAACAAAACCCAGTAGATGAAAATGGAGAATATGACTTTGAGTGTATAGAAGCGGTAGATTTAAAATTATTTAATGAGCATATTTTAAGACTACTTGCAGGCGAAGAAGTAGAAACTCCAATATTTGATTTTACTACAGGTCATAAATCTTTTTCAGGAAATAAAATGAAACTAAATGAAAACGAAGTACTTGTAGTAGAAGGAATACATTGTTTAAATGATAAGCTTACAGAGAGTATACCAAGTGATAAAAAGTTTAAGATATATATAAGTGCATTAACAGTACTAAATATAGATTACTATAACAGAATATCAACAACAGATACAAGAATAATAAGAAGAATGGTAAGGGATTATAGATATAGAGGCTATTCAGCAAAAGAGACATTGCAAAGATGGAAATCAGTGATGAATGGAGAAGAAAAGTATATATATCCATATCAAGAAGAAGCGGATAGCATGTTTAATAGTTCAATTGTTTATGAACTTGGGGTGTTAAGAGAATATGCACTTCCAATACTTGGTGAAATAAGTAAAGAATCAAAAGAATATGCAGAAGCAAAAAGACTTATAACTCTTCTTAACTATTTTAAACAAATTCCAATAGAGTATATACCAGAAAGTTCTATTATTAGGGAGTTTATAGGTGGTAGTATCTTTACATACTAATTAAGAAAATAAACTGTATTAATATAATAAGACGAAAGGAATTAGAATGGGATCAAAGTTTACAGAGATAGATGAAGAATTTATATGTGAAAATTGTGGCAAAAAAGTGACAAAACTTGGATATTCATGTAGAAATCATTGCCCACACTGTTTATATTCAAAACATGTAGATATAAATCCAGGAGACAGAGAAGAAACATGTCATGGATTATTAAAACCAATAGATATAGAAATAAATTCAAAAAAGGGATATGTAATAGTGTTTAAGTGCATAAAATGCGGGCAAATTAGAAAAAATAAAATTGCAGAAGATGATAATATGGAACTAGTCTATGAGATTATAAAAAATAAGGCTGTTAATATTTAAGTAAATTTATATAATGTCATACTAACTAGGGTAGTTTGTATATTTTGTATGAAAGGAGGAAAAGTATCTTGAAAAAGAATAAGGCTAAATACATAATAATACTTATTTTAGTACGGTATTCTAATAGGTATAATGTGGTACTTTAGTAGTAGTAATGAAAATATTGAAGAAAACAAAATAGATACTGCTAAAGAAGAAACAAGTACAGAAAAATATAGTTTAAGACTTCGGAATATCCGATTTAGATACTTTAAATCCTTTAATTTCTAAAAATCAAAATGTACAAAATATTTCTAAATTAATATATGAACCGCTTTTTGATGTGAGTGATATATTTAAACTAGAAAAAGCACTTGCTGTTGAAATTTCTAAAATAGATAGTAAGGCATATTTAGTAAAATTAAGGGAAAATGTAAAATGGCATAATGGACAAGTTTTTTCAGCAGAAGATGTTAAATTTACAATAGATACTATAAAGGCACTTGGGGATAAGACAATATATATATCAAATGTATCAAGTATTGAATCAGTAGAAGTCTTAAGTAGCAATTTAATCAGAATTAATCTAAATGAAGAAATACCATTTTTTGAATACAACTTAACATTTCCAATAATTAGTAAAGAATTATTTGTAGGAGATAATGTTGAAGAATCAGACAAAAATAATGTGCCAATGGGAACAGGAAAATATAAATTAAGAACAATCGATAATTCACAAATAGATTTAGAAGAAAATACAATATGGTGGAATAGCCAAAATACAAATTTAAGGATAAATAAAATAGAAATTAGAATATATGGAAGTATTTCAGAAGTATATAATAGTTATAAACTTGGTGGAATAGATATGATTACTACTAAGACATTAAATACTGAAGATATTATTCGGAACTATAGGATTAGCTATAGAAGAAGGATATGATAGAAACTTTGATTATTTGGCATTAAATGTAGAAAGTAACATGTTATCAAATAAAGAAGTAAGAAAAGCTTTAAATTATGCTATAAATAAAGATGAAATAATAAATAATATATATGCTGGAAAATATAAAAAAGCGGATTTTCCTCTTGAATATGGAAGCTATTTATATACAAAAAAAGAAACTAGCTATGAATATAATGTGGATAAAGCAAAACAGATTTTACAGATGAATGGATGGGAATATACAGGAGGGACATGGAATAAAAAAGAAAACTATAGTACAATAAGACTGAAACTAGATTTGGTTGTTAATTCTGAAAATGAAGCAAGAATGAATGTAGCAAGTATTATAAAAAAGAATTTAGAAGAGTTAGGAATTAAAGTTAATATACAGGGAGTAAAAGGCAAAACTTATGAGAACTATTTGAAAAACAAAAATTATGATATATTACTTACAGGAATTACTGTAGGGCTTAGTCCAGATTTAACTAGATATTTTGGAGAAGGAAACTTAGCAAATTTTAAAAACAATGAAGCGGAAGAAATATTAAAAGAATTATATAGCATATCAGATGAGAAAATATTAAAAGAGAAATATGAAAAATTACAAGATATATATGAAGATGAAAGAGCTTATATTGGGCTATATTTTAATACTGTAAGAGTAGTCCATATAAAAAATTTAGATGCAGGTTCAGGGACAAACTGGTTTAATATGTTTTATAATATTGAGAATTGGCATAGAAAATAAATTAAAAAAATTTTGAAAAAAGTATTGACCTAAAAAAATATTAAGTATATAATAATGACAAACAGCAAACGAATGTTTAATTTATAGGAGGAATAAAAATGGCAAAAGAAAGTAATGAAAAAAAGCAAGCATTAGAAGTTGCATTAGGACAAATTGAAAAACAGTTTGGTAAAGGTTCAGTTATGAAACTTGGAGAATTTAAGGCAATGAATGTAGAAGCAATACCTACAGGAGCTCTAAGCTTAGATATAGCATTAGGAATAGGAGGAGTTCCAAGAGGAAGAATTATAGAGATATATGGACCAGAGAGTTCAGGAAAAACAACACTTGCACTTCATATAATAGCAGAAGCACAAAAAGAAAATGGAGAAGTAGCTTTTATAGATGCAGAGCATGCACTAGATCCAGTTTATGCTAAAAATTTAGGTGTAGATATAAATGAATTAATAGTATCTCAGCCTGATACAGGAGAACAAGCTTTAGAAATTGCAGAATCATTAATTAGAAGTGGTGCATTAGATGTTATAGTAGTAGACTCGGTTGCAGCATTAGTTCCGAAGGCAGAAATAGATGGAGATATGGGAGATTCACACATAGGACTTCAAGCAAGACTTATGTCACAAGCTTTAAGAAAACTTGCAGGAGCAGTAAATAAATCAAAAACAGTTATAATATTTATAAACCAATTAAGAGAGAAAGTAGGAGTTATGTTTGGAAATCCTGAAACAACAACAGGAGGAAGAGCACTAAAATTCTATGCTTCAGTTAGAATGGATATAAGAAAAATTGAAAATATTAAGCAAGATGGAGATGTTATAGGAAATAGAGCAAGAGTAAAAATAGTTAAAAACAAAGTTGCTCCACCATTTAGAGAAGCAGAATTTGATATATTATATGGAAAAGGAATATCAAAAGAAGGAAATATATTAGATATAGCAGTAGGACTAGATATAATAGTAAAAAGCGGTTCATGGTTTAGCTATAAAGGAGAAAGAATAGGACAAGGTAGAGAGAATGTAAAAAAATATCTAATAGATAATCCAGAAATGATGAAAGAAGTAGAAGAAAAGATAAGACAAAACATGGCACAAGCTTTTGAAAATTCATTAAATGAAGAAATCAAAGAAGATGAAGAAGCTTTGGATGAAGGATTAGATGAGGAGTAAAATAAATGTATACACCAGAAGAATTTGATGAAAACAAAACACAAGTTATGAAATATATTCTATATAAAAAAAGGACAGAAAGTGAAGTAAGAAAAAAATTCTGCCATACAATAGATGAAAATATGCTAGAAGATATAATAGAATATGTCAAAGAGGCAGGATATATAAATGATAAAGAATACATAAAAAAACTTGTAAATGAATATATTGCTCTTAAATGTATGTCAATTAGAGAAATTAAAAACAAGATATATGAAAAAGGAATATATGCAGATGATATAGAAGATTATTTATATGAAAACAGAGAGTTACTTTATGAGTATGAGGTAAATTCTGCAAAAAAACTAGTAGATAAAAAGAAAAGCATGGAACCTCAAAAACTAAAATCATACTTAATTAATAAGGGATTTGATATGGATACCATAAATAAAGTATTAAAACTTGACTAATGGCTTGGGAAGGAACTTAAAATATGCAAAATGTATTAACTTTAGAAACAAAGAGTTTGCAAATTAAAATAGAAAACTTTGAAGGACCACTTGATTTATTATGCCATTTGATAGATAAAAATCAAATGGATATATATGATATTAACTTAAATGAAATAACAGACCAATATATAGAATATATAAAGCATATGGAAAAGCACAAGCTTGGTGTTAGTAGTGAATTCCTTGTTATGGCATCAGCATTACTTCTTATAAAGTCAAAAGGTTTGCTTCCAAATACAGAAGCTTCAGACGAAGAAGAACTTACAGAAGAAGAACTTATTAGAAGGATTGTAGAATATAAGAAATACAAAGAAATTACATCAAAATTAAGGGAGTTATATAATAATGCAGGAGATAGAATATTCAAATTTGCAGAAAAAATAGAACTACCAAAACAAGTACTGGATAAAACGTATGAGATGTCTATGCTGGACGAAGTATATAAAGATTTAATGGAAAGATTTTCTGTTAGAAACAATGTAAATGCAGAGAATATAGAGAAAATAGCTATAAAAGATACATATACAGTTGGAAGCAAAGTAAAAGAAATATTTAGAGAACTTTTGAAAAGACCAAAATTTGTATTTAATAAGATGTATACAATTTCTAGATGTAATAAAATGGAGGTTGTAACAGCATTTACAGGACTTTTAGAAATGTCTAGGAGAAATAAAGTAATAACAGAACAATCTGAGATTTTTGGAGATATAACAGTTGAAAGAAAGAAAAAAGTAAATACAAATAAAGTATAATCTTACAAAAAATGGTAAAACTAGAAATATAACAAAGGAGATAAACAGTGTTATGAAACTAGTTTTACTATTTTTTTGTGGTATTTTAATATTTATAGTACTAAATGTTATTTTAATTATGTTCTCTAGCATTAGACTAAATATAAAAAGATGTTATATATCAAATATAGAAAATGGCAGAAAGAAAATAAGATTAGATAAAAACTTTGAAGTATATTTAGATTTTTATCTATTGGGCTTGGTTAAAATTTTTAAAATAAAAATAACAAAAGATTTACTAGAAAAACTTAAAATAAAAAATGATATAACATCTATAGAAAATGATATTAAGGCTGTAAAATCAGTTAATTTCATAAAAATAATAAAACATTTAAAATTAAAAGTAGAAGAAGCAAATATATATTTGAATTTAGGAACAGAAAGTATAATGCTTACAGTATATTTAACTGCAATAATTTCATCTATAATACGGAATACTATTTGCACAATTGAATCCTAAAGAATCCAAATTTTTTGTAATGCCATTATATAATTATGGAAATTCTATAAAATTTAACCTAAATTGTATAATTAAGGCAAAAATAGTACATATTATTTATGTAATATATATTTTATTAAAAAAAAGGAGGAGTAACAATGAACGAACATCCAATAGAAGGACTTATGGTTACAGCTATGAATAGTATCCAAGATATGATAGACGTAAATACAATAATAGGAGAACCAATAGAAACCGGCAATAATACTGTCATAATTCCAATTTCAAAAGTATCATTTGGTTTTGCAGCAGGTGGTAGTGAATTTAAAGGAGAAACTGTAAATGAATACTCAAGGAAGGATGAAGAAGAACAAGTACAATATCGTTTACCATTTGGCGGAGGAAGTGGAGCAGGAGTAAATATAAATCCAATAGCATTTTTAGTTGTACAAACAGGTAATGTAAAATTACTTCCAGTGAACCATTCTTCAGCAGTAGATAAACTATTAGATTATATGCCAGATGCAATAGATAAAATAAATGGATTAGTAAATAAACAAATGCAAATAAAATCAGATGAAAAAATGAAAAAACAAGAAGCAAAAGTAGCACCAAAAGAAGTACAAAAGGAAATTAAAGAAGAGAAACCAGCTACTGTTTCAAAAAGAAAACCAAGAAGAGGAAGAACTAGAAGTCAAGAAACTTTTGAATATGAATATAACGAAGTTCCAGTAGCAGAAGACATAATTATAACAGCAGATGATACAGACGATTTTGATGATTAAGAATTAAAAAAGAATATTTATAAAGGTTTAGGAATATAATTATATAAACAAAGGACAAGCGGAGGAACACATGGTTATAGATATAGGTTACTTAAAAAGAGTTACAAAAAGGTTACTTACATTACTACTAAGTTTGTTGCGGTATATATCTCTCATTCAAAATGGCTGTATTTTACATGCCATTTTTGATTGCTTTCATAATATCATTAATAGTAGAGCCAATTATTAAAAAATTAGCTAAAAAAACGCATCTTCAAAGAAAGACAAGTGCAATAATTGTCCTTGCATTAGTATTTCTAATAATTGTGGGGCTGCTTATTTGGGGGATAATTGCTCTAATAGATGAAGGGGCAAATCTTTTAAAAATGATAAATGATTATGTTGGAAATGGATATGAGTATATATTAGGAATGATAGATAATATAAAATTCGATGATATAAAAATATCAGAAGATGTTGTGAATATGATAAAAACATCAGTATCTAATTTTTTACATCAAGCATCTACATGGCTTACAAATTTTTTGACATCTATGTTATCTATGGTGTCACAAATTGCAGCAGTAGGGATATATACAGTAGTTACAATACTTGCAACGTATTTTATTTGTGCAGATAGAATATATATATTAGACCAGATAGAACACCATTTTCCAAAAGATTGGGTAAAGAAATTAAATAAAAATGTAAAAAAGATAACAAAGCTTTTAGGAGGGTACTTAAAAGCACAAGCTATTTTAATTATAATAAATTTTGTGCTTGTACTTATTCGGACTATTTGCATTTGAAATATTTGGGCTAAATGTTGGATACCCTTTACTTATGGCATTACTAATTGCTTTTTCAGATGCACTTCCAATACTTGGCTCTGGTACGATAATGATACCATGGGCAGTAATATGTGCATTTCAAGGAAATCTCAATCTTGCAATAGCACTAATGGTTCTATTTGTAATTATATCTATTGTAAGACAATTATTAGAGCCAAAAGTAGTAAGTGGACAAATAGGAATACATCCAATATTCACTTTAGCTGCTATGTATACGGGATATAAAGTTATTGGAATAATGGGAATGCTTATTCGGCCCAATCTTAATTATAATTCTTAAATCTATATTTGAAACACTTATAGATAAGGGAATCGTAAAGACTCTATTTGATAAGAAATAGAAGATACTCTTAAAATTTGCTTAATTCTCTTTACAAATAATTCTACTTGTAGTAAAATACCAAAGATAGGTAAATACCTATTGTAGCAATTCCCAGTGTTATAAAAATAAACAAAGGGAGATGGAAATGTTGCCACAAAGTATCAACAGCAAACAAAACAGAGCAACAGAAGCCTTGATATGGAATTTTTACATGTCACATATCAATGGCATGGCAGAAGAAACATGGAGGAACTATTGGAGTAGATTTAAGAAATGCTTTTTGGAGCAAAAGCAATACTTTCGCCTTTGTAAACTTGAAGGAGAAGATTTGCCATTTGACCAATGGTCCTACATGGAACTGACAACAGAAGGAGAAAATGGGAAAAAGATAGAGATTATAAACGATATAAAAAATCCTGCAAATTCAATAATCAAGGTGTATGACAAGAAAACCGATGAACTATTAGAAACAATGAATCCAAATCTTGAGCATATACCTAGTTAAAAATAATATACCAAAGTTGTCAAACAAAAGGAGTACTTACAAAAAAAGTAGGTACTCCTTTTAATTTTTGTCTTGATTTTTAGATATAGCTGATATAAAATAAAAAGAAAAAAGATAAGAACTAAACAAAGGAGCATATGAAATGGCAAATGAAGCAAAGCTAGTAAAACAAGTATTTAAGGACTATGAGTCAAGAGGACATATTTTAGACTCAGAAATAACAAATGTAAACATTTTTAAAAAATCAAATAAATTGTCAATTGATTTAAAATCTAATACAAAAATCCAAATTGGAGAAAAACTTGAATTCGAATATTATTTAAAATCAAGATTTAGAGTGCAAGAAGTAGAAATAAACATAGATGTAAAAGAAGAAATAGGTGGGAAGAAAACTAAGAGCGAAAAGGGAGAAGAGAAACAAGAGGAAATTACGCCAATGATTATAGGCAATAAAAAAGCAAAAATTTCTGAAAAAACTATAAAAATTAAAGATGTAAATATGGATAGTGGAAGGGTTGTAGTTTGTGGAAAAATCATAAAACAAGAGTTAAAAGGACTTAAAACTCGGAAACTTTCTTTTGATGATAAATGTATTTGATGGAAGCTGTACAATAACATGCAAATCATTTATAAATGCTGAAGACAAAGATAAAGTTATGGAGAGAATAAATAATACAAAAAGAGTTACAGTTTCTGGAGATGCACAATTCGATCCATTTGCAAAAGAAGTTGTAATAATGGCTAAAAATATTTTAGAGGCACCTGATAAATCAGAAATCATACGAAAGGATTATAGTGATGTAAAAAGAGTAGAACTTCATATGCATACACAAATGAGCCAAATGGATGGAGTTACACCTGTAGAAGACCTAATAAATAGAGCAAGAAGCTGGGGAATGAAATCTATTGCAATAACTGATCATGGAGTAGTACAAGCTTTTCCAGCAGCAAACCATGTTGTAGAAGATAATAACGAAGATATAAAAGTAATATATGGAGTTGAGGCATATTTAGTTCCTGATGGGCAGTACTCTGTATATAATCCTAAGGGACAAGATATAGATACAGAATATTGCGTACTAGATATTGAAACAACGGGACTTTCATATAGGACAGAGAAAATAACAGAATTTGGTGCAATAAAAATAAAAAACGGAGAAATTATAGACACGTTTGAATGCTTTGTAAACCCTGAAAAGCCTATTCCTTATGAAGTTATAAAAGTAACGCATATAACAGATGATATGGTAAGAGATGCAGAAACAATTGATAAAGTTTTACCTAAATTTTTGGAATTTATTGGAGATAGCGTTCTTGTTGCACATAATGCAAATTTTGATATAGGTTTTATTAGACATTTTGCTAAAATGCAAGGTTTAAAATTAGATAATACATATATAGATACATTATCACTTGCAAGAGATATGTTTCCAGATTACAAAAAGTTTAAACTTGGAATTATTGCAGACAATTTAGGAATAAGAGTGGATGTAGCACATAGAGCATTAGATGATGTGAAAACTTTAGTAAAAGTTTTTGAAGTCATGCTTAAAAACCTAAAAGAAAAAGGGGTAAAAACTGTAAATGAAATAGAGAGCATATATAGAGAAAATATAAAGCTAAAACATTTACCAACTTACCATGCAGTAATTCTTACTAAAAATTATACAGGACTAAGGAATTTATATAAATTAGTATCTTTTTCACATCTAGACTATTTTTATAAAAAACCAAAGATACCAAAAAGCTTGTTCAAGAAGTATAGTGAGGGGTTAATAATAGGTAGTGCATGTGATCAAGGAGAATTATATAGAGCTATTTTAGAAGGACTATCAGAAGAAAGAATAGAAGAAATAGCATCTTTTTATGACTATTTAGAAATACAGCCAATTGGTAATAATGAATATATGATAAGAGAAGGCACAATTGAAAATAAAGATGGATTAATAGATATAAACAAAAAAATAGTAGCACTTGGAGAAAAATTAAAAAAGCCAGTAGTTGCAACATGTGATGTACATTTTATGGATCCACAAGATGAAATATATAGAAGAATTTTGCAAGCAGGACAAGGCTATGATGATGCTGATATGCAGGCTCCACTATTTTTACGTACCACAGAAGAAATGCTACATGAGTTTGCATATTTAGGAAAAGAAAAAGCATATGAAGTTGTTGTAACAAATACAAATTTAATTGCAGATATGTGTGAACAAATTAGCCCTATTTCTAAAGAAAAATGCCCACCATACATTGAAGGATGCGAAAAAACTATAGAAGATATTGCAATGAATAGAGCAAAAGAATTATATGGAGATGAACTTCCAGAGATAGTATCTGTAAGACTAAAAAAAGAACTAGATTCAATTATAAAAAATGGATTTTCTGTTATGTATATTATAGCTCAAAAACTTGTATGGAAATCAAATGAAGATGGATATTTGGTAGGCTCAAGAGGATCAGTTGGGTCATCACTTGTTGCATATATGACAGGAATAACTGAAGTAAATGCACTAAAACCTCATTATAGATGCCCTAAATGCAAGTATTCAGACTTTGAAGATCATGGAGTTAAAAATGGATTTGATTTACCAGATAGCGTTTGCCCTAAATGCGGAGAAAATCTTGTAAAAGATGGAGTAGATATACCTTTTGAAACTTTTCTTGGATTTAATGGAGATAAAGAACCAGATATAGACTTAAATTTTTCGGGAGAATATCAGACAAAAGCGCATAAATATGCAGAAGTAATACTAGGAAAAGGAACTACATTTAAAGCTGGAACGATAGGTACTATAGCAGAAAAGACTGCATTTGGATATGTAAGAAAATACTTTGAAGAAAGAAATACCCATATGAATTCGGCAGAAATGGAAAGATTAGCAGGAGGTTGCACAGGGGTAAAAAGGACAACTCGGACAGCATCCAGGAGGAGTTATAGTAGTACCAACAGGGCATGAAATATATGAGTTTTGCCCAGTACAGCATCCAGCAGATGATCCAAATTCTGACATTATAACAACTCACTTTGACTATCACTCAATAGATAAAAACTTACTTAAATTTGATATGCTAGGACATGATGATCCAACAGTAATCAGGATGTTACAAGATTTAACTGGAGTAGACCCAAAAACAATACCACTTGATGATAAAGAAACTATGAAGATTTTTTCTTCAACAGAATCTTTAGGACTTAGACCAGACCAAATAGATTCAAAAGTTGGAACATTTGGCGTTCCAGAATTTGGTACAAGATTTGTTAGAGAAATGTTAGTCGAAACACTTCCAAAAACTTTTGAAGAATTAGTTAGAATATCAGGACTGTCACATGGTACTGATGTGTGGACAAATAATGCACAAGAGTTAGTAAAAGCAGGAACAGTTACACTTTCTGAAGCTATATGTACAAGAGATGATATTATGACATATTTAATAAACAAAGGATTACCTGCTCAGAATTCATTTAAAATAATGGAATCGGTTCGTAAAGGTAAAGGATTAAAAGAAGACCAAGAAACTTTAATGAGAGAAAATAATGTACCTGAATGGTATATAGATTCATGCAAGAAAATTAAATATATGTTTCCAAAAGCACATGCTGTTGCATATGTTACTATGGCATTTCGTATTGCATGGTTTAAGGTTCATATCCCACTTGCATATTACTGTGCGTTTTTCACCGTAAGAGCAGCAGATGAATTTGATAGTGAAATAATGATAGCAGGAAAAAGTAAAGTAAGAGAAAAAATGGCAGAAATCAAAAATATGGGATATGAGGCGACAAAAAAAGATGAAAATATGTATCCAGTACTGGAGATAGTTTTGGAGATGTATGAAAGAGGATTTGATTTTTTACCAATAGACCTTTATAAATCAGATGCATTAAAGTTTAAAATAGAGGACGGAAGGATACGCCCACCACTTAATAGTATTGCAGGGATGGGGCAAATTGCTGCAACAAGTATACAAGAAGCAAGAAAAAATGGAGAATTTATATCAAAACAAGATATAAAGAAAAGAGCTAAAGTAGGAGATGCAACAATTGCTCTTCTTGAGAAATTTGGATGTGTAGAAGGAATGAGTGAAACAAACCAAATGAGTTTGTTTGATAGTATGTTCTAATTTAAAATATAAATAATAAAGGGAGATTTAATCATGAGTTTTGAAATGTTTACACAAATAATTCCATTAAAATATTTAATTATATATATTATTGGAATAAATGTAATTGGCTTTTTTGCAATGTTTATAGATAAACAAAAGGCAAAGAGAGGAACTTGGAGAATTCCTGAAAAGACATTATTTATTTTAACACTACTTGGAGGAGGAATTGGAACAATCAGTGGAATGTATTTATTTAGACATAAAACAAGAAAGTTATACTTTACAATAGGATTTCCAGTAATTCTTATATCAGAGGCATCACTAATAATATATTGGATATTGAATTAGAGAACAACAGTGGCATGACTAAAAATACTCTAACATTTTAGATTAGTTTCATGCCACGCCCGTTGTTCGTGCGCCAAATTTTACAAAGTAAAATTTGTGTGCAATTCTTTTCTCTAATATGAAGTTTGGAGAACTTTCATATTAGAGAACAACAGTGGCATGACTAAAAATACTCTAACATTTTAGATTAGTTTCATGCCACGCCCGTTGTTCGTGCGCCAAATTTTACAAAATACCTTTTATGATAAAAATCATATAAAGGTATTTTTATTATGTCGAAAAATGTAACATCATTTTTGTTGACATTTGAGTTCTGATGTTATATAAAAATTAATATATTTATATGTACATATATTCAATTTAAAATTAAAATACAACTTAGTTTTAACAAAAAAATATCTTTAGGAATTCTCCTAAAACAAATCAATAAGAAATTATAAAAAGAAGTTTTTTTAAAATTATGCCTTGATTAAACCAACAAGTTAATGTATAATTAGAAAGGAAATAACATGAATGAAAAAATAAAAATAACAAATGATATAGTATTTCAAGAAATATTTGGAAAAGTAGGAAACGAGAGAATAACCAAAGCATTTCTGAGGAAAGTATTAGGAATAGAAATAGAAGATTTAACATTAGATACAAACAAAAGATTATATGGAGAATTAATAGATGACAAAATAGGAAGAATAGATGTAAAAGCAAAGTTGAGTGATGGAACGAAAGTTATAATAGAAATGCAAGTTACAAGATACAAGTACATGGCACAAAGATTGTTATACTATTGGGCAGGAACATATATAGGTGATTTGAAAAAAGGAAAGGACTATAGTAGATTAGATAAAACAATAGCAATACTTTTGTCAGTACAAGATTTAGAAGAACTAGAAGGTATAGAAGATTATCATACAAAGTGGGAATTAGTAGATAGAGAACATCTAGATAAAAGAATAACAGAAGATTTAGAGATACATGTAATAGAGCTAAATAAATTTAAGGAAGGAAAAGATATACCAGAAGATAATTGGATAAAATTTATAAAGGGGGTAGATTTAGAAATGATTGAAGAAGTAGAAGAAGAAATAAGAGAGGCAAGAGAAGAATTGGAACGAATAACAGCAGATCCGGTAATGAGAGAAAAGTATGAAGCACGAGAAAAATACTTAAGAGATAAGGTGTCATTTATGAGTGCGGCACTAGAAGATGCTAAAGAAAGAGGATGGAAGATTGGAATAGAACAAGGGATGTTACAAGGAAGAGAAGAAGGAAGAGAAGAAGGAAGAGAAGAAGGAAGAGAAGAAGGAAGAGAAGAGGGGATAAAAGATGGAATAGCAATAGCACAAAAAGAGATGATAATAAACTTAAGCGAAAGAGATTTTACTATCAAAGAAATTTCTGAAATAGTAAATCTAAATGTGGAAGAAGTAAAAATGATAATAGAAAACAATAGATAAAACTTGCTATTTCTAAGAATACTACATAATTATAAAATATCAGAAGTGTAAGGCAAGTAATAAAAGTATCAAAAAGGCAAATTGCTTCAAGCGACTTAAATTAGCTATTTAGGTCGCTTTTTTACGAACAAAAGAGTAAGTAGCCATAATACCTTGCTAAATAAAATAAATAATTAACATAATTGTATAAATTATATAAACTTAAGTAAAAATAAACTTTGAAAGTGTTAAAAATAGTTATTCACAAAGTTATCCACATTTCTGCAATTCTTGTGGATAAAATTAAAGCGTAAACCAAAAAACGACAAAATGTTTTACATAAAACATACAAAAGTAATGGTTTTGAAAAATAAATGTAACATTAATGTAATAAAATGCAAATAAATGTAACAAAACTTTTGCGTTTGAAAAATAATTGTAATATTTTAAAAGTTTAGAAGGACAAATTGAATAAAGAAAACATATATTGATATTAAATGGGTGAAAAGGAGGTAAAACTATGAAAATTATAAAAATAGTAGATAAAATAAAAAAAAGAACAAGAAATATGAGATATACAAAAGAACTTAGTTATGAAAATTTAAAAAAACTAATAAGAAATAATAGTGATATAATAATAGTAGATGTAAGAAGCCCACAGGAGTTTGCAGAAAATAGAATAAATTCATCAATAAATATTCCAGTATATGAAATAGAACACAATGCAGTTTCATATTTAAAAAATAGAAATTCTATAATTATTGTATATTGTCAAAGTGGAGTAAGGAGTAAAAAAGCATGTACTATATTAGAAAAACTGGGATATACAAATGTATATAATTTAACTGGAGGACTGAATAATATATAATTTTACAAATTAGTATAGACTTTTGACTTAAATTATTATAAAATTGTTAATATAAAAATGGAGGAATAAATGAAGAAGAAAAAGAAGAAAAAGGTTAATTTGAAAAAGCTTTTGTCAAGAGTCTTGCTTTTAGTTATAATAATAGTTGGTTTAGTCATAATTATAAAGAGTTTAGGAAAAAAGGACAAGCAAAAGTATGATATATCTATAATTGTAAATAATGAGAATATAACAAATGATCTGTCAAATGAACCATATATAAGCAAAGACAATATACTTTACTTATCTATAGAAGATACAAGTAAAATCTTTGACAAAAATATATATTATGAAAAAGATAGTAGCAAGATTATTACAACTTCAGGAACAAAAGTTGCTGCAATAGATGTAGTAAATAATATATTTGAATTAAATAATGCTAGTTTAATAATTTCTAATGGAGTTTTAGACTATGGAAAAACATACTATATTCCAATATCAGAATTAACAAATATATACAATATAGAAACAAATGTAAAAGAAAAATCAGCAGTAATTTCATCTTTATATAACGAACTAATAACAGTAAAAACTACTAAGAAAAATTCGCTAAAAGAAAAAGCGAGTGGATTTAGTCATACAGTTCAAAAACTAGAACCAGATACAGAACTAATATATTTAGAAGATGCAGACAAAAAAGGATGGTATAAAGTATTAAGCTATGATGGAAAAGTAGGATATATAAAGTCTAAAAAAGTAACAGAAAAAGAAACAAAAAGAATAAATATGGGAGATGACGACTTTATAAGCAATACTCCCGATATTTCAAATGCAGTTGAAATTAATAAAGATAAGATAAATGCAGAAAGTTTGAAAAACTTTTCAGCAAGGAAGATTATAGTAGAAGAAGTGATTAGCATGCTTGTTACAGAGCGGAAAACATACAGTAAATATTAACTTAAATGAAATAAATGTAGAATCTAGTTACTTAGAAAGATTTATAATAGAATTATTACCAAGACTTAAAGAAATAGGCTCAAGTGCTACTGTAACAAATAATAACAACAATTTATTAAGTACAGAATTTTTAGAAGAAAATAAAATATAGGAGGATATAAATAAAAATGGGCGAAGGAAGAAGAGCAAGAAATAAACATGCTGAAAATGGAGGAAAAAAACACACATTTCTTAAATTCATAATTATAGCAATAATATTTATAATAATTGTAGTAATTGGAACATTTATGTGGTATAATATTTCACTATCAGGTACAGGAACAAGTGAGGAAGAAGTTACTTTTGAAATAGGATTAGGAACAGGCACAAGTAAAATAGCAGCAATTCTAAAAGAAAATGGAGTAATAAGAAATGAATTGGCATTCAAATTATATGTAAAAATGAATAATATTTCTAATTTTCAAGCAGGAAATTATACTATAACAAAAGATATGGGAGTTCCTGAAATTGCAAAATCACTTCAGAGTGGAGTTGTATTTAAAAATACAGGATATAACATAACATTTGTAGAAGGAAAAACATTTTCATATATCGCAAAAACAATTGCTGCAAATACAGACAATACAGAAAAAGATGTATATGATTTAGTTAAGGATGAGGAATATATAGATAGCTTAATAGAAGAATATTGGTTTATTACAGATGAAATTAAAGATCAAGACATATATTATGCATTAGAAGGATATTTATTCCCAGACACATATACATTTGAAGAAAAGGATATACCAGTAAAAGATATATTCAAAACAATGCTAGATCAAATGAAAAAGATTTTAGAAAAATATAAAAAAGATATAGAAAAAAGTGACTATACTGTACATGAACTTTTATCTATTGCATCTGTAACTGAAAATGAAGCTATACATGATAAAGACAGAAAAGATGTAGCAAGTGTATTATATAATAGAATAAATAATGGAATGTCACTTGGATGTGATGTTACAACATATTATGCATTTAGAATAGAACTTGGATCACGTGATTTAACAAGAGATGAAATTAACACATATAATCCATATAATACTCGTGGACCAAACATGACTGGTAAAATTCCAGTAGGTCCAATATCAACGGTAGGTCGTGCATCAATAGAAGCTGCTATATATCCAAATAAGACAGATAATTTATTCTTCGTAGCAGATAATTTGCGGAAATGTATATTTTACAAAAACAAATGAGGAACATCAAGCAAAGATAGATGAATTAAAATCAAAGGATGCTTGGTATACATTTGAATAAAAAAGGAGGCATATGCTAAAATGAATGCATATAGAACACATAATTGCGGTCAAATTAGAAAAGAAGATGTTGAATCAAAAGTTAAAATTGCAGGATGGGTACAATCTGTACGTAATCTTGGCGGCTTAATCTTTGTTTTACTTAGAGATCAATATGGAATGACACAAGGAGTAATTTCTGGAACAGGAGAACTAGTAGAAAAAATTTCACACATACCACATGAATCAGTAATTTCTATGGAGGGAATAGTAAAATTAAGAAATGAAGAAGTAATAAATAAAAATATGCCAACTGGAGAAGTTGAAATTCAAATAGAAAGTATAGAAATTTTAGGTAAGAGGACCAAAGAGTTACCTTTTGAAATAAATTCTGAATTAGAAGCAAGAGAAGATCTAAGACTTAAGTATAGATTTTTAGATTTAAGAAATGAAAAATTAAAAAATAATATATTGTTAAGATCTAAAATAATACAATTTTTAAGAGAGCAAATGATAAAAAGAGGATTTACTGAAGTGCAAACTCCAATACTTACAAGCTCTTCGCCAGAAGGAGCACGTGACTACTTGGTACCAAGTAGAGTACACCCACGGGAAGTTCTATGCCCTTCCACAAGCACCTCAACAATTTAAACAATTGCTTATGGTGTCTGGGATTGATAAATATTTTCAAATCGCACCTTGCTTTAGAGATGAAGATGCAAGAGCAGATAGAGCACCAGGAGAATTCTATCAATTAGATATGGAAATGGCATTTGCGACTCAAGAAGATGTTTTTGAAGTTATGGAAAGAGTAATGTATGATACATTCCAAACTTTCTCGAATAAAAAAGTTGCTGAGTACCCATTTCCAAGAATTACATATAAAGATGCAATGCTAAAATATGGATCTGATAAGCCAGACTTAAGAAACCCATTAATCATAGAAGATGTTACAGACATCTTTCAAACAATAGAATTTAATGCATTTAAAGATAAAACTGTCAGAGCAATAGCAGTACCTGATGTATCAAACCAAAGCAGGAAATTCTTCGATAACATGGTAAGCTTTGCAACAGAGGAATGTGGAGCAAAAGGTTTAGCATGGATTAAGCTTCTTGAAGATAATACACTACAAGGAAGTATAGCTAAATTTATAGATGAAGAACATAAAACAAAATTAAAAGAAAAATTGGGCTTAAAATCTAATGGAGCTATTTTCCTAATGGCAGACAAAGAAAATGCAGTTTCAAAACTTGCAGGGGATATAAGAAAAGAACTTGGAAATAGATTAGGATTAATAGATAAAAATGTATTTAAGTTCTGTTGGATAGTGGATTTCCCAATGTATGAGCTTTCAGATGAAGGGAAAATAGAATTTAGCCATAACCCATTTTCTATGCCACAGGGAGGATTAGAAGCATTAGAAAACAAAAAGCCTCTAGAGATATTGGCCTATCAATATGATATAGTATGTAATGGAATAGAATTATCATCAGGAGCTGTTAGAAATCATGATCCAGAACTTATGGTAAAAGCTTTTGAGGTTGCAGGATACTCAAAAGAAGTTATAGAAGAAAAATTTAGGGCACTATTCAATGCTTTTCAGTATGGAGCACCACCACATGCAGGAATTGCACCAGGAGTGGATAGAATGATAATGCTTTTAGCAGAAGAAGAAAATATAAGAGGAGTAATAGCATTTCCAATGAACAGCAAGGCACAAGACTTGCTTATGGGAGCACCAGGAACTGCTACAGAGGAACAACTTAAGGATGTCCACATTAAATTAGAAAAATAAAATGAATAAATAATATATGCCTGAATATAATAAAGCAAAATTATATTTAGGTGGTATATTTTGAAAACAGTATATATTAAAGATAAAGCTAATTTAAGTGAAAGAAAAATAAAGAAAATAGGAAAAAAATTAGAGAAAATAAAAAAGAAAGAATCTGTAATAGCTATAGTTTCAAATGATTTAAAAGATAATGTTAGCTTAATAAAAGAAATAGAAATGCATAAAATCAAAATATTAAATCGGTAGATGGTTATTTAAGTTTTTTCTTTTTGACATTATAGAATATATATCAAAAAACTATAAAAAGAATCTGGAAACAATTGACGTAGCAATGTTAATTACGAACTTAGAGGAAGTTACTGTTTCACAAATAATTCAAATTGCAGAAAAAGTAAAGACATTAAAAATTATAACTCCTAATGTAAATAGATTTGCATATGTAGAAGAAAAATTGTATCTAGAATATGGAATAGCTATTCAAGTTACAAGCAACAAAGAAAAAGCTCTAAGAGAGGCAGAAGTAATTATTAATTTAGATTTTGATGAAAATAGGATTAATGAATATGAAATTTCGACTAATGCTATAATTGTAAATATAGGAAAAAAAGCGAATATAGATGATCCTAGATTTAAAGGACAAATTTTTAATTATTATAAAATTGATTATAATAAAGAAATTTTAGATGGAATTAAAGAAAGACTAGATTATAATGATATAGTGCTTTATGAAAGCATGATATACAAAAGAGATACATTTTCACATATTAGAAAACAGCTTGATACTGATAATGTTAGGTTTATACGGACTAACTGGGTAAAACTTTAATAAAAACCTTGACAAAGGTAAAAAATTAGATTAAGATAATAATTAATATTTCAAAACAAGAGTCACTATGAAAGGAATGATATAAAAAATGGAGAACAAGGAAATACTTTTAACACAAGAGGGATATGATAATATAGAGAAGGAATTAGAATTTCTAAAAACAGAAAAAAGGACAGAAATAGCAGAAAGAATAAAGGTTGCTTTGGGATTTGGAGATTTATCAGAAAATTCTGAATATGATGAAGCAAAAAATGCACAAGCACAAAACGAAATAAAAATAGCAGATCTTGAAAACAAATTAAGATATGCAAAAATTATAAATGAATCTGAAATAGATACAAAAACAGTACAAGTAGGAAATACTGTTAAAATAAAAGATTTAGAATTTGATGAGGATTTTGAATATACTATAGTTGGTTCAACAGAAGTTGACCTATCTCAAAACAAAATATCAAATGAATCACCAATTGGTCTAGCTTTAATTGGAGCTAAAAAGAACCAAGTAGTAGAAGTGCAGATTCCAGATGGAGTTGCAAAATATAAGGTGTTAAACATAACTATCGCAAAATAGGGTATAATAATAAAAATAAAGTTCTCGAAAAATACGAGAACTTTTTAAATATATATTGAAATTTTATAATATTTATTATAAAATGCTAAAGTATATGGAGGACAATAAATATGATTACTTTAAGTGAAGTAGTAAATAATGAAGAAGTACAAGCTTTGGTACAAGGAGCACAAAAACAACTTAATAGTTTAGGATATACAGAACACTCAAGCCGTCATGTTGGAATTGTATCAAAAAGAGCAGGAGAAATCCTAGAAGCTCTTGGCTATCCAAAAGAAAGAGTTGAACTTGCAAAAATTGCAGGCTATTTACATGATATAGGAAACTGTGTAAATAGAAAAGACCATGCACATTCAGGAGCAATACTTGCATATAACATTTTGAAAGATGTACGGAATGAATGTAAATGATAGAACAGAAATAATGATGGCAATTCGGAAACCATGATGAAGAAACTGGGACAGCAGTAAGTGATATATCAGCAGCATTAATACTTGCAGACAAATCAGATGTTCATAGAGATAGAGTTATAAATACAAATATAGGAACATTCGATAAACATGATAAAGTAAACTATGCAGTTACAGATGCAAAGCTTGTAATAAACAAAGAAGATAGAAAAGTAACATTAAACATAGAAATTGATACAGAGCTTTGCCCTGTGCTTGACTATTTTGAAATATTTATAGATAGAATGATAATGAGTAAATATGCAGCAAAATATCTAAAAATATGGTTTGAGCTTATAATTAATGATACAAAGTTATTGTAAAAAAGAAAGGAATGTGAATAAAGTGGAAAGAAAACTAAAAATTGTTCTATGTGTATTACTAATAGTTTTAATAACATTAATAGCCTTTGCTGGAGTATATTCAAAGGATACAGTAATTTTTAAAGAAAGACTACCTAAATATGCTTTAGCATCAGAATTTGAAGAAAAAAGAATAGTAAGTTTCAAATTAAGTGAAGAAGAAAGAGAAATAATATATGATAAAGATGGAAAAGAAGTGGATTCGATTCCAGAAGGAGCAAATGAAGAAGAATATACAAAGAAAAAAGAGAAAGTTAACTTAGAAGAAGCGATTAATGCTGAGAACTTTAAAAAGGCAAAAGAAATATTTACTGCAAGACTAGAAGCTGCAGGAGTAGAAGACTATAAAGTAAGATTAGATGAAACAAATGGAAACATAACAGTAGAGTTCCCAAATGAGTTAAAGACAGATACATGGATACAGTACTTACAATGTAAAGGTGATTTTTCTATTACTGATTCAAAAGATGGAACTGTTTTAATAGACAAATCTGATGTAAAAGAATCAAAAGTACTTTACAGAAATGATGAAACTGGTGGAATTATGGTATACTTTGATATAGTATTCAATAAAGAAGGAAAACAAAAACTTCTTGAAACAAGCAAAGTATATATGAAAGTAGAAAATGAGAGTGATAAAAATCAGACAAATGAAGTGCAAGATAACAACACAGTAAATGAAAACCAAAAACAAGTAGTTTTAACAATTGAAGGTACACCAATGCTTACAACATACTTTGGAGAAGAAATGCCAAATGGTGAATTACCAATATCTATAGGAACTGCATCAGATGCTGAAAGTTTACAATCATATGTAGAGCAGGGAAATTTTTATGCAATGCTTATAAATAATCCAGATATGCCATTAACATACACAGTATCAACAAATGAAACTGTGATAGGAAACTTGGAAGAAACAGGAATATTTATTGCTATAGTTATTGTTGCTGCTATATTTATAATTTTATCTATATATATGATAATTAGATTTAAATTAGATGGAATTATATCTGTTTTATCTAACATTTCTTGGATAGCTATATTGCTACTTGCAGTGAGATATACAGGAACAGAAATATCATTAAATTCAGCTACTGCTATGATAATACTTATAATTCTTAACACATACTTATTAAATAAAATGTTAAAAAATATAAAACAAGACAATTCTTATGAAAATGTAGCTAAAGAAACAATAAGAACATACTTAAAAAATGCTGATGTTATAGTTATTACTTTAGTTATTTCTATAGTATTTACATTTATGAACAAGGCTGTAGCATTCTCTTTTGGCATGACACTATTTTATGGAATAATAAGTGTAGGAATATCAAACTTAGTATTTTTAAGAAGTATGCTTTTAGCAAAATATAATAAATAGTTTGAAAAACTAAGAAAAGAAGGAGAAAAATATAAATGAAAAATAAAATAATAATAGCTTTGTTTGTTCTAGTTATAGTAGTTCGGAATAGTTATAATTATGAAGGCTGGATTTAACTTAGGAAAAGATTATGGATATTCAGAGAAGCTAGTTGTAGAAATTGCAGAAACTTTTGAAATCAAAGATATAGAAGAAATGTCAAAAGAAGTATTTGGAGAAAATAACTATAAAGTAGAATATACAAATGATTTTAAAGATGAAGTAATGATAACAGTAAAAAGTGTAACAAATGAACAAAAGGAAAATCTTGAAAATAAATTAGAAGAAAAATATACATCTTTAAAAATAGAAGAACAGATTGAAGGAGAAGAAACACATACACATGAAATTATAAGAGTTACACATATGCCAGAAGTTGAAGTATATGATTTAATAAAAGCATATATTAAACCAGTAGCAATCTCATTAATTGCTTCAATTATAGTCTTTGGAATATTCTTTAGAAAACTAGGAGTTTTAAAAGGGGTAATACTACCATTATTATTAGTTATCCTAATAAATGGAGTATATGTGAGTAGTATTGCTATTACTAGAATTCCAGTAAATGAATATGTTATTTCTCTTCGGAGTATTTGTATATGTAATGAGTTTAATTGCTATAGCAATATATACAAGAACTAAATTAGAAAAATAAAGGAGATGCTTTAGGAATATGATAAAAGATATGGAAACAATAGTAAACTTATGTAAGGCAAGAGGATATATTTATGCAGGATCTGAGATATATGGAGGACTTGCAAACACTTGGGACTATGGACCTCTTGGAGTAGAACTAAAAAATAATATAAAAGCAGCATGGAGAAAAAAATTCATACAAGAAAGCCCATATAATGTAGGCCTTGATAGTAGTATATTAATGAATCCAAAAGTATGGGTAGCATCTCGGTCATGTGGGAGGATTTAGTGATCCACTTATAGACTGCAAAGAATGCAAAACTCGTCATAGAGCAGATAAACTTATAGAAGAATGGATGCATGAAAATAACGAAGAGCAAATAGTAGATGGTTGGTCAAATGAAAAAATGATAGAATATATGAAAAACCATCACATAAAATGCCCAAACTGTGGGAAAGAAAACTTTACAGAAATTAGGCAGTTTAATTTAATGTTTAAAACATTTCAAGGTGTTACAGAAGATGCAAAATCTGAGATATATTTAAGACCAGAAACAGCACAGGGGATATTTGTAAATTTTAAAAATGTACTTAGAACATCAAGAAAAAAAATACCATTTGGAATTGCACAAATAGGAAAAGCATTTAGGAATGAAATAACTCCAGGAAACTTTACATTTAGAACAAGAGAATTTGAACAAATGGAATTAGAATTTTTCTGCAAGCCAGGAACTGACTTGGAGTGGCATACATATTGGAAAGAATTTTGTAAAGATTTCTTATTATCACTTGGAATGCAAGAAATAAATATTAGATTAAGAGATCATGAAAAAGAAGAACTTAGCCATTATAGTAATGCAACAACTGATATAGAATTTGCATTCCCATTTGGTTGGGGAGAACTTTGGGGTATAGCTGATAGAACAGATTTTGACTTAAATAAACATATGGAATATTCAAAAGAAGACTTTACATATCTAGAAGAAACTACTGGAGAAAGATATGTTCCATATTGTATAGAGCCTTCACTTGGAGCAGATAGAGTTACACTTGCATTTCTTTGCAATAGTTATGAAGAAGAAGAAATAGCCGAAGGAGATACAAGAACAGTACTTAAATTGCACCCAGCACTTGCACCTTTTAAAGCAGCTGTTTTACCACTTTCAAAAAAACTTTCTCCAAAGGCTCAGGAAGTTCATCAAAAACTTTCAAAAAAGTTTATGTGCGATTATGATGAAGCAGGAAGTATAGGGAAGAGATATAGAAGAGAAGATGAAATAGGTACACCTTTCTGTATTACTGTAGATTTCGATACAGAAACTGATGAAACTGTAACAATAAGAGATAGAGATACAATGGAGCAAGTAAGAGTTAAAATAGATGATTTAACTAAATGGATAGAAGAAAAGTTGGAATTTTAGATATAATTAGGGGTTATCTTTTCAAATAAGGTAATCTCTTTTTTTACTTTATTTTCATAATTTACTATAAAAATTCATAAATTTATGATAAAATAGAAAAAATGGAGGAACAATATGAATAATATAACCTTATTAAAAGAAAATTTGGGAGAAGAGAATGTTTTATTAGATGAAGATATGTCTAAGCATACTAGCTTTAAAACAGGCGGAAAAGCGGATATATTTGTAAAGGTTAAAGATATAGAAAAACTAAGATGTGTTTTACAGTTTTCTAAAGAAAATAAATTGCCATTATTTATTTTAGGAAATGGAAGTAATTTATTAATTAGAGATAAAGGAATACGTGGAATTGTTTGCAAAATAGAGATAAATAAATTTGAAGTAGAAGAAAATGAAAATGAAGTATTCGTAACAGCTGGAAGTGGAAACAAGAATGCTATGATTGCACAAAAATTATTAGATTTAGGAATTAGTGGCTTTGAATTTGCGTCTCGGAATTCCAGGAACAATTGGTGGAGCTATAAAAATGAATGCTGGAGCATATGGAAAAGAAATGAAGGATATTATTTTAAAAACTAAATTTATGGATAATTCTGGAAAAATTGAAGAAATAGCTTTAAATGAGCATAAATTTGAATATAGAAAAAGTGTATTTTCAGATAAACAGTATATAATATTAGAAAGTATATTGAAATTAGAAAAAGGAAATAAAAGCGAAATAAAGGCAAAAATGGAAGAATTTAAAATGGCTAGAAGAGAAAAGCAGCCATATGATATGCCATCAGCAGGAAGCACATTCAAAAGAGGTAAAGACTATGTTACAGCTAAACTTATTGATGAAAGTGGATTAAAAGGCAAACAAATAGGTGGAGCAAAAGTCTCAGAGAAACATGCAGGTTTTATTGTAAATACAGGAAATGCAACATCAAAAGATATTTTAAATTTAATAGAACTTGTAAAGAATATTGTATATGAAAAAACAGGAAAAAGGATTGAATTAGAGATAGAAGTTGTAGGAGAAGAATGAAATTTCCGTAACTATTCAGAGGTAGTTCTAGAGTAGGGGCGATTAGCAATCGCCCGTGCTCCAAAGGCTTTACTGTATTTCTAATTTATAGCCTAAGAAAATTCTTTGAAGATCCATAGAAGAAATTTCTCTGTGGTCTGCGGGCGAATAATATTCGCCCCTACTGGATTTCTACTGTTTTCACATGATATTCTAGTAAATTATCTCTGAATAGTTACAATTTTAGGAACAAAATGCCACAAATCACTTGCAATTATTTATTAAATGTAGTAAAATATTAGAGTAAAAATAGACTTACCTTTTTCTTGGCTTAAGGTTATGACACCACTTAAGCTCAGAAAAATGGCAAATCAAAGAAAGTAGAGGTGTATTTAATATGACAAAGGAAAGAAAACAAGAATTAATTGAAACTTATAAAAGAGAAGAAAAAGATACTGGTTCTCCAGAAGTACAAATAGCTCTTTTAACAGAAAGAATTAATGAACTTACTGAACATTTAAGAGTTCACAAAAAAGATAATCATTCAAGACGTGGACTATTAAAAATGGTTGGTAAAAGAAGAAACCTTTTAAACTATTTAGCTAAAAAAGATGAAACAAGATACAAAGAAATAGTTGAAAAGTTAAGCTTAAGAAAATAGTAAAAATGTTGGGGGCGTTTGTTTTTATTTACAAACGTCTCTAAGTGTATTATTCTAGAGGCTAGAAATTAGATATTAGAAGGTAGATATTTCAAATATTTCTATCTTCTAATGTCTAACATCTAACTTCTAGGGAAGAAAAGAGGTAAAAATTATGTTTAAAACATTTGAAACAGAACTTGCAGGAAGAAAATTGATAATTGAAAATGGCAAGATAGCAGAACTTGCTAATGGAAGCGTTATGGTAAGGTACGGCGAAACAGTCGTTATGGTAAATGTTACAGCTTCAAAAGAACCAAAAGAAGGAATAGACTTTTTCCCATTATCAGTAGACTATGAGGAAAAACTATATTCTGTAGGAAAAATTCCAGGAGGTTATACAAAAAGAGAAGGAAAACCAGCTGATAAAGCAATTCTTACATCAAGAGCAATAGATAGACCAATCCGTCCATTATTCCCAAAGGATTTTAGAAATGATGTATGTGTAATTGCAACAGTACTATCAGTAGAACCTGATAATTCACCAGAAGTTGCAGCAATGATAGGTGCATCTTGTGCCTTAGCAATATCTGACATACCATTTGGTGGACCAACAGCAGCAGTAAATGTAGGATATGTAGATGGACAAATTGTTATAAATCCAACATTAGAACAACGAGAAAAAACAGACTTAGTTCTAACAGTTGCAGGAACAATGGATAAGGTTACAATGATAGAAGCAGGTGCAAATGAAATACCTGATGAAACCATGCTTGAAGCAATTAAAAAAGGACATGAAGAAATAATCAAAATATGTAAATTTATCTCTAATATCCAAAAAGAAATTGGGAAACCTAAATTTGAGTACAAATCTTTTGCCGTTTCAGAAGAATTGTATTCAGAAATAGAAAATGAATTTAAAGAAAGAATGTATAGAGATGTACAAGCTACAGATAAAGAAGTAAGAGACGAAAATATCGACAAATTAACAGAAGATATAACAGCATATATTGTAGAAAAACATGGAGAAGAATTTGCAGAAGAAAACAAGCAAGAAATAGGCGAAATTATTTATAAATTAGAGAAAAAATGCGTTAGAAAAATGATATATGAAGAGCATAAACGCCCAGATGGAAGAAAAATAGATGAAATAAGACCACTATCATGTGAAGTAGGACTTCTTCCAAGAGTACATGGTAGCGCAATATTTACAAGAGGACAAACACAAGTTATGTCTATTGCAACACTTGGAATGTTATCAGAAGCACAAAACTTAGATGGAATAGATGAAGATACATCAAAACGTTATATGCATCAATATAATTTTCCATCATACAGTGTAGGTGAAGCTAGAACATCAAGAGGACCTGGAAGACGTGAAATAGGACATGGAGCACTTGCTGAAAAAGCATTAGTTCCAGTACTTCCAACAGAAGAAGAATTTCCATATGCAATAAGAGTAGTATCAGAGGTATTAAGCTCAAATGGTTCTACATCTCAAGGAAGTATATGTGGAAGCACTTTAGCACTTATGGATGCTGGAGTTCCGATAAAAGCACCTGTTGCAGGTATTTCTACAGGACTTGTAACTGATATGGAAGATCCTAGTAAATATATTATGCTTACAGATATTCAAGGAATAGAAGATTTCTTTGGAGATATGGACTTTAAAGTTGGAGGAACAAAAAAAGGAATAACTGCAATACAAGTAGATATAAAAATTGATGGCTTGACATATAATATTATAGAAGAAGCTTTTGCAAGAACAAAAAAGGCAAGAGAATATATATTAGATGAAATTATGTTAAAACAAATAGCTGAGCCAAGAAAAGAATTATCTAAATATGCACCAAGAATTACAAAAACTAAGATATCAGTTGACAAAATAAAAGATGTAATAGGTCCTGGTGGTAAGATGATAAATAAAATAATTGATGAGACAGGTGTAAAAATTGATATTCAAGAAGATGGAAATGTATTTATTTATTCATCTGATAGTGAAAGTGGAAATAAAGCATTAGAAATGATTTCAGAAATCGCAAGAGAAATAGAATTAAATGGAATATACAATGGAAAAGTTGCAAGAATAATGAATTTTGGAGCATTTATTGATATTGGCGGAGGAAAAGAAGGACTTCTTCATATATCTAAAATTTCTGAAAAAAGAATTAATAAAGTTGAAGACGTATTAAAAGTTGGTGATACAGTTAAAGTAAAGGTTTATGAGATAGATGAACAGGGTAGAATAAATCTTACAGCTAAGAATTTAGATTAATATTCAGCATTAAAGTTAGGTGATGTCCTGTCAGGGTAGCTATATATTATTTTTAACTGTTCCGCTTTCCAAGGCGCTTAAGACAGATATTATTCATATTTTAGATACACATTATAATAAATAACAAAAGGAAAGAGAGTAAGGTCAATGCTCACAGATTAAAAATATTATATAACTACCTGCCGCGGACTTTTAAAAATTACTTGCTGAATTATAACAAATTTCTTAACTTTATATTAAATTAGAAGGAAAAATTTGCTTTTTTTTGAATAATATAGTATAATTAATAATGGTTAGGGCTATAAGACTTTAGCATGGACAAATCACCTCAGTGCTATTTGTCTGTACGAAGGATTGCGCTTAGCCATTAAAATTTAATAGTTTACTATTAAATTTAAAAAAACTAACAAGAGAGGTTTGAAATGGAATATTTATATATATTACAACAAGCAATAGTTTGGGTAATAACAATATTTTGGCTATATCAATTATTGATAAGTATATGTTCTTTTGTAAAACTTAAAGATAAACCAATGCTTACAAATAAAAATCATAAATTTATGGCAATTATACCTGCTCATAATGAGCAATCAGTTGTAGGAAATTTAATAGAGAGTTTGAAAAAACAAGATTATCCAAAGGAATTATTTGATGTATATGTTATAGCAGATAATTGTACAGATAGAACTAAAGAAATTTCAGAAAAAGCTGGAGCAATAGTTTATGAAAGAAATGATACAGTTGGAAAAACAAAAGGTCATGCACTTAAGTGGTTTTTAGCTAAGAAGATAGAAGAAAATGCAGATTATGATGCTTTTTGTGTATTTGATGCAGATAACATTGTAGATAAAAACTTTATAAAAAATATGAACAAAAAACTTTGCCAAGGTGAAGAAGTTGTTCAAGGATATAGAGATATTAAAAACCCAACAGATAGCTGGATAGCTTCAGGATATGCAATATTCTATTGGATGATGAATAGATTTTACCACCTAGCAAGATATAACTTAGGATTATCGCCATTAATAAATGGAACTGGATTTATGGTTAAATTTGATGTAATTAAACCAAATGGATGGAAAACTTATACTTTAACAGAAGATATAGAGTTTTCATTACAAAGAATAGTCCAAGGCAAGAAACTTGGTTGGGCAACAGATGCAATAGTATATGATGAGCAACCAGTAGGATTTAAACAAAGTTGGTCACAACGTTCAAGATGGACAGTTGGACACATACAATGCATGGAAAGATATACAAAAGATTTAGCAAACTCTGTAAAAGATAAAAAAACATTGGTTACATTAGATGGACTTTTATATATAGTTGGAAGTATTCCAATGTTTGTTATTACAATACTTTTACTAGTAGTTAATGCAGGACTTTATATAGGAGATTCAATGACAAAAGCAGCTCTTATACAAAATTATTTGATGTATATTATACCAACATTTTTATTCCCAATAATAACTGGAGCTATAATTATAAAACTTGATGGAAGACCAATTAAGCCAATGATAAAAGGATTAATATTTTATCCATTATTTTTAGGAAGTTGGTTAGCAATTAACTTTAAGTGCTTATTTAAGAGAGAAACTAAATGGGATAAAATTGAACATGTTAGAGATATAAAAATTAATGAAGTAATATAAATTGACAAGAAAGCATAAAAAAGATATAATATAGGCGTGTAATTTTAAATTATACGCTTATATTTTTATTAAAAAGAATGGAGAAATTAAATGAAAAAATCAAAAATAATACATATTCTTATAATTGTTTTAGGAATAATCTTTATAAGCTTACCAGCTTTTCACACATCATTATGGTTTGATGAAAGCTATTCAGTAGCCATTGCAAAGCATAATTTTGCAGAAATTTGGACAATTACAGGAAATGATGTTCACCCAGCACTATATTACTGGGCTTTACATATAGTTTATTTAATATTTGGAAATAGTATTTTAGCATTTAGACTATTTTCACTTGCTGCTACAATAATTGTAGGGATTTTAGGGTATACACATATTAGAAAAGATTTTGGAGAAAAGTGTGGTATCTTTTTCTCATTTTTAACATTCTTTTTACCAGCTATGACAGCACATTCACAAGAGTTAAGAATGTATTCATGGTCATTTTTGATAATAACTTTAACTGCAATATATGCATATAGATTTTATAAAAACATTAAAGAAAAAGAAGTAAAAGGCAAAACCAAAAATCTTATATTATTTGGAATATTCAGCATATGCGCATGCTATATACACTATTATGCTTTGATTACAACATGTTTAATAAATTTAATTCTTTTAATTTATCTAATAAGAAATAGAAAAGAAGCAAAATTAGATTTAAGGAATTTCTTAATTTTAGCAGGAATTCAAATTCTATTATATATTCCTTGGCTTGCATTTTTACTAGGACAGATTGCTCATGTACATAATGGATTTTGGATTGAAATAAATCCTATAAGTACACCTGTAGAACTTTTGAGCTTCCAGTTTAGAAGAGAATTAGACAGTAATTTTGTATTTGATGCACATACAATAATTGCATTAGTTTCATCTGTTAGTTTGTACATATATTTGGCATTTAGGACATATAAATATAAAAAGGAACATACTGATATGTTACCCGCTCTCCTTAGTTTCTTTGTATATGTAGGAATAATAGGAATTATGCTACTTATTTCACTAATTATATGGAGACCAGTATTATTTTCAAGATATCTATTTGTAATGACAGGATTATACATATTTTGGATTGCATATATGTTTAGCTTAGAAAAGAATAAAGTTATAATGGGAATAATTTTTGCAGTTATTACAATACTTGGAACAATAACTAATATAACAAATATAGATTTATTCTATGAACCAGGAAATGTAGAAGTATACGACTATTTAAAAGAGAACTTGCAAGAAGGAGATATGATAGTATTTTCAGATGTTGGAGTAGGAGGAGTAGTGGCATCAATGTTCCCTGAATACAGAAGTGTATTCCTTTGCGACCCAACTTGGAACGTAGATGAAGCATATAAAGCTTATGCGCCAGGAATGGAAATAGTACACAACCTTGGAGATAGTCATGACTGGGAGTTCTTAAAAGAATATACGGGAAGAATTTGCCTAGTACATGCAGCAGATATGTGGATTTATGAAGTTTTACCTAAGGAAAACATAAAGATTATAAAAGACAAAGAACAGATATATACAAAATATCATGATTATTCATATGGAGTTATGATACTTGAGAAATATTAGAAAGGAAGAATAACCTAAATGTTAATTTCTACAATATTTACAAATAAAATAACGGTTTATGCGTTTGTTGGTCCATCAGGGACAGGAAAAAGTTATAGAGCACAGTTAGTTGCTAGTGAAAATAATATAGAATATATAATTGATGATGGGCTTTTTATAAAAGATAATGAGGTTATTGCAGGTTCTTCTGCAAAGAAGGCTGCAACTAAAATAGAAACAGTTAAACATGCACTTTTTCAAACTCCTGAAGAAAAAAAGGAAATACAAAGTGCAATAAGAAAATATAAGCCAGAAAGCATAATGATTTTAGGGACATCAGATAATATGGTACATAAAATTGCAGAAAATTTAGGACTTCCAGCAATTTCTAAAATTATAAGAATAGAAGATATTGCAACAGAGGAAGAAATGCAAACTGCTAGACGTATACGTGTTACAGAAGGGAAGCATGTTATACCAGTACCAACTTTTGAAATTAAGAAGGATTTTTCAGGATATATATTGGATCCACTTCAAATTTTCAAGTCTAAAGGACTTGGAAAGGCACCATATGTTTCAGAAAAATCCATAATACGTCCAACCTTTAGTTATATGGGAAATTTTACAATATCAGATTCAGTTTTTAGACAAATTATAGAATACTTAGCATATAAAGCACAAGGAATATACAAACTTGCAAAAATGAGAATTACAAAGTACGAAGAAGGACCAAGTATATATATAGAAGTAATTGTGCTTTATGGATATAATTTAGTAGAAACTTTAACAGATTTTAAAGAGAAGTGTAAAAAAGAAATTGAAAAACTTACAGCGATGAATATACGTGATATTGAGATTGTTGCACGTGGCATAGAGGTTGAGCAATAAACTACTTCTATTCAGGTAATTAATATTTATTTATTCTCGTTCATTGTTGTTCGTCTCGTAGAACCTGTAAAGACTTAAGTGTAAGCTTGCTAAACGCAAGCTAAAATGTCTAACAGGTTCTAAACTCGCTCCTAGCTACGCGTCACTTCGATAAAATAAATATTAATTACCTGTGCAGACTTTGAATAATGATTTATTGAATGGTAACATCAATTTTAGAAAGAAAGGATAAAAAATAATGGCATTTGTTGTTGCAATAGATGGACCAGCAGGAACTGGAAAAGGCACAGTTACAAAAGAAATAGCAAAAATAACTGGACTTATAAATATTGATACTGGTGCTATGTATAGAAGTGTTACTTTGGAATGCTTAAGACGTGGAATTTCACATTTAGATGAGGACAAGATAAAAAATGTCTTAGAAAATATTGATATTAAACTAGTTCATGATAAAGGAAACCAAAAAGTACTTTTAAACAATGAAGATGTATCTGAAAAAATTAGAACAGCAGAAATAGATAAAAATGTTGCCAAATTTGCAGCTCTAAAAATTGTAAGGGATAAATTAACACCTATACAACAGAAAATTCGGAAAATCACAAGATGTAATAATGGAAGGAAGAGATATAGGAACTGTAGTGTTTCCTAATGCTGATGTAAAGATATTTTTAGATTGTTCACTAGAAGAAAGAGCAAGAAGAAGATATAAGCAAAACTTAGAAAAGGGAATTAATTTAAGCTATGATGAAGTTTTAAAAGCTATTATAGAAAGGCATAAACTTGAAACAGAAAGAGAAATAGCACCATTTATAAAGGCAGAAGATGCAATAGTAATAGATGGAACAAATATGACAATAGAAGAAACAGTAAGAGAAATAGAAAGAATTATACAAGAAAGACAAGCCAAATAGATGAAAGGAGCCATTAAAAATGATTAGAATGGTTATAAAATTTGTACTTAAAATAATTAGCCTTATACTATTTAGAGTAAAAATAATTCGGAAAAGAGAATATAGAAAAAGGAAAAAGTTACATTGTTTGCCCAAATCATATAAGCAACTGGGATCCTCCTGTTATGATAGCAACACTTAAAAGAAATGATGTATATGTTTTGGCAAAAGAGGAACTTTTTATAAATGGATTTGTAAAATGGCTTGCTAAAAAAACTAAAGTAATACCAGTAAAAAGGGGAAAGCAGGATGTAGCACTACTTAAAAACAGTGTAAAAATACTAAAAGAAAATCATATGATACTATTATTTCCAGAAGGTACTAGAAATCGGAATAGAGAAAAAGGGTAAACTTCAAAATGGTGCAGTACTTATGAGCTTAATGTCAGGTGCAGAGATAATTCCAATTGGTATTCAAGCGAAGAAGAAATATAAGATGTTTTCTAAAGTTAAAATCAATATAGGAAAACCAATGGATTTTAGTGAATATAAAGATAAAAAAGGAGATAAAGAAACATTAGATAATTTAAGCAAAGAGCTTATGAATGAAATGATACATTTGACAAATGAAGAAATTTGATATATAATATTACATTGTTGAAAAAAATAAACTTCGTCTTGAGTTGTTACTGCTCAGTCGATTTCCATTTAGGCGTACATCAGTACGTCTCATGGAATATCTCCTTCATTTGCCTAGCAATACTAGTTTCTTTTTTCCAACTAATTATTTTTAATAGAAAGTGATGATTAAAAATGAACAATAAAAATATTAGAAATATAGCAATAATTGCACACGTTGACCATGGTAAGACTACTATTGTAGACGAACTTTTAAAACAAAGCCATGTTTTTAGAGAAAATGAACAAATACAAGAAAGAGTAATGGATTCTAATGACCTAGAAAAAGAAAGAGGTATTACAATCCTTTCTAAAAATACATCTGTAATGTATAATGATATAAAAATTAATATAGTAGATACACCTGGACATGCTGATTTTGGTGGAGAAGTAGAAAGAGTATTAAAGACAGTTGATGGTGTTTTACTTTTAGTTGATGCTTTTGAAGGAACTATGCCTCAAACAAGAGAAGTTTTAAAGAAATCTTTAGCATTAAATTTAAAACCAATTGTCGTAATAAACAAAATAGATAGACCAGGTTCAAATCCTGCAAAAGTTGTAGATGAAGTCCTAGAATTATTTATAGAATTAGATGCAAATGATGAACAACTAGATTTCCCAGTTGTTTATGCATCTGCGAAACAAGGTATTGCTAAATTAAAAATGAGTGATCCAGATGGAAATATGGACTGCTTATTCAAAACTATTGTAGAAAATATTAATGCACCAGAATGTGACGAAGATGGGCCAATGCAAATGTTAGTTTCTAACATAGACTATGATGATTATGTAGGAAGAATAGCAGTTGGAAGACTAGAAAGAGGTAGTTTAAGAACTGGTATGCAAGTTGCTATTTGCAAAAAAGATGGAAAAACTGCAAATGGTAAAATCGCAAAGCTATATACTCATATTGGATTAGAGAAAAAAGAAGTAGAAGAAGCAAAAGCGGGAGATATTATAGAATTTGCAGGAATTTCTGATATAAATATTGGAGAAACAATATGTGATCCTGAACATGTAGAAAAGATAGACTTTGTAGATATAGATGAACCTACAGTAACTATGACATTTAGTGTAAATAATGGACCTTTTGCAGGAAGAGAAGGAGAATTTGTAACATCAAGACATATAAGAGATAGATTATTTAAAGAACTTGAAAGAAATGTAAGTTTAAGAGTTAATGAAACATCTACACCAGATAGTTTTGAAGTCGCAGGACGCCGGAGAATTACATTTATCTGTATTAATAGAAACAATGAGAAGAGAAGGATTTGAACTTCTAGTTTCTCGTCCAAAGGTTATTATAAAAGAAGTAGAAGGCGTTAAATGTGAGCCAATAGAAAGACTAGTTGTAAATGTTCCTGATGAATTTGTTGGAAATGTTATTGAAAAACTAGGAAAAAGAAAAGCAGAAATGTCAAATATGGAGCCAGCAGAAGATGGACATACAAAAATAGAATTTAGAATACCTGCAAGAGGATTAATAGGATATCGTTCAGAATTTATGACAGATACAAAAGGAAATGGAACGATGAACCATATATTTGATAGTTATGAACCATTTAAAGGAGATATAACAGCAAGAAGCAGAGGAACAATTGTTGCATTTGAAAATGGAAAAGCTGTAACATATGGTTTATATAATGCACAAGATAAAGGTGAACTATTTATTGGACCAGGAACAGAAGTATATGAGGGAATGATAGTTGGACTAAATTCAAGAGGAGAAGATTTAGCAATAAATGTATGTAAAGAAAAACATTTAACAAATACAAGAGCTTCTGGTTCTGATGATGCTTTACGTTTAGTCCCACCTCTACAAATGTCACTAGAAAAAGCAATAGAATTCATACAAGATGATGAACTTGTAGAAGTAACTCCACAAAATATACGTTTAAGAAAGAAAATTTTAGACTCTAAAGAAAGAGAAAGAGCAAATAGAAGTAAATAATAATATATGTTGCTACAGGCTATTAATTGCTTGTAGCTTTTTTTCTCTAATAGGAAAGATCTCCGAACTTCCTATTAGAGAAAAAATTGCACACAAATTTTACTTTGTAAAATTTGGCGCACGAACAACGGGCGTGGCATGAAACTAAATACAAAAAGGTTTCTTACAGATAAAAAATAAACCTCCCACTTTTGGGAGGAGGGATAAAAAGGTTATTCCTTGATTTCTGTTTTTTCAGTTTTGTCTTTACCTTTCAGAAGCTGGTTCTGTTCCTCAAGCATTTTTTTGATTTTCAATAAAGAATTTGAAATAGGATGAAAAATCATGAAAAGACTAGCTGTTAAGGAAAAATATAAAATGTATGCAGGAATACCGGATTGTGTAACAAAAAGAGTACCCAAAATTGCTGAAAGAATGCCTATGCCAATGTAAGTTAAGATAATCACAATATATTCCTCCCAAAAGTGTTTGTACTGCTATATAAGCAGTTTGTGTGGTGTGAGCTAAAAACTCACTTGTACTTACCATAACCAAATTATAACATAAAAATGTAGAAAAATCAAATAGTTTGACATAAAACTAAACTTGTGATAATATATTTATATTCCAAAAAGGGAGGGCAGTAAACCTTAACAAATAATTATTTGGAGTTGCAAAAGATGGATAAGCCGAGACACAAACCGAAGAAACAGCAAATTCCTGAGACCAAACAACCGCTTCGCAGGCATCGTTTGTCTCGATAATAAGGGAAAAAGTGAAAGCTAATTTCACTATTAGGACTGTGGCAACTAGTGCCACAGTCCTATATAATAAAAATTAAGGAGCAAAAGAATGAACGATTTAAAATTTAAAGAGATAAAACAAAAAGCGTTAGATGAGCATATTCCAATTATTATGGATGATACTTTAGAAGTATTAGAAGAAAAGCTAAAAGATATAAAACTTGATAGTATATTAGAAATAGGTACAGCTGTACGGATATTCTGCAATATGCTTTTCTAAATTTTTATCAGAAAATGGACAAATAGATACAATAGAAAGAGATGAAGAAAGAGTAAAGGAAGCCATACAAAATATAAAAGATATGGAGCTAGATAAAAAAATAAATATATTTAGTCGGAGATGCGGTAGAGATATTACCAACATTTAATAAAACATATGACATGATATTTATTGATGCAGCAAAAGGAAAGTACCCATTTTTCTTAAATGAAGCAATTAGAATGTCAAAGCCAAATACAATAATTATTGCAGATAATGTTTTGTACAAAGGTTATGTAATGAGTGACTATAACAAACATAAACAGCGTACAGCAGTTAGAAACTTAAGAGAATATATAAAATTAGCTTTGGAAAATCCAAAGCTTAAAAGTGAAATTTTAGAAGTTGGAGATGGTCTTTGCTATAGCAAAGTAATTTAAAATATATGTAAATATACCATTGAAGATATTGCTGTATCTATTATAATAATCCCAATAATAGAATCTACAACAACTCTTTGTATTTTTACTGGTATTTTAACTAAAATTTTTCCAATAACTTTAGTCATAAATGGGTGTATAAGATTTATAAATATCAGAGCACCGAATTCCCCAAACAATACTAAAACTTAAGGTAATTCTACCATTTAGATTTAAAAACTGACCTGTATAGTCCCACCATTTAGTAGCAAAAAGTGCTTGTAAAAAGAAATCTGTAATATATTCAAAAATACTAAAAATAAGTGCTGCTCCAAAAAAGAGTTTAATAGGCTTTTTCTTATAATTTTTAAAAAATAAAATTAAAATAATAGCACCATAACCATATATAGGGCATATTGGACCAAATAAAAAGCCCCTTTTCACAAATTCATGTGTATAAATAACGCAAAAAATCTCTTCACAAATCCAGCCAATAAAGGCATATATTGTGAAATAAATAACTATTTTTTGAAATTTAGATAATGGTTTAATGACTTTTTCCATAAAAACCCCTCATAATATAAATAACAACATTATAATATCAAATTTTTATTAAAAAGTAAATGCTAAATATAACTTTTTATAAGAAAGTAGTTATATATTTTTGTTGCGTAAAAGAGGTCTATATGTTATAATTTTTAATATAAAAACATTGTATACAAAAGGACAAAAAAAGCAGATAAAAATGCACAAAAAAATTCAATTAAAATGGTAATGTGAAAGGAATATAGAGATGACAAATAAAAATGAAGTAGTTGTAAGAGTAGCTCAATTAGAAGATGTAGAAGAAATATACAATTTAATAGTGCAAGTACATGAAAAAATAGAAGACAAAAGATGGTATACTTATACTAAGAATATAGAAAGATATAATCTATTTGTAAATGATGGGTATTCTGTAGTTGCATGTCATAATGGACAAATAGTAGGAGTATGTTTAACATACATTTTAAGAGATGATGGAACAGAGTTTTATCAACTAGTAAAAGATTATTATAAAGACACTAATGATGTTATCGAAGTAATTAATTATGCTGTATTAGAAAATTATAGAGGTATGGGGTTACAAAATAAAATGTTATCAATTGTTGAAGAAATGCTAAAAAATACAAAATATAAAAAATTTGTTGCTACAGTGCATCCAGATAATAAATATTCATTAAACAATATGCTAAAAAATGGATATAAAATTGCTATGAAAACTAAACTATATGGAGGACTTGATAGGTGTATTATAATTAAAAATACATAAATGAGTAGGTGATTTATGATGATAGAATATAAAGTATGGTATAATTATTTATTATTTAAATTAGGAATTAGAAAGGTACTACCTAAAAAGATTATAGGTAAAGTAAAAATTAAGGAAAATAATGAAGGATTGACTAGAGTAGATGACGATAAATTTGTTTTTGATGAGAGAATAGAAAAACCAGTTTATCTCAGAGGCTCAGTTTATAAAAAATTATGTGCATTAGATGAATTGGTAAAAAAAGATAACTATAAGATTAAACTATTTGATGCTTACCGTAGTTTAGATAAGCAAAAAGAATTTTGGGAAAATACATTAGAAGAAACAAAACAAAAAAACCCTAATTTAGATGAAAAAGAAATAATTAGGAGAGCTACTCTGAAATTAGCAAATCCAACAAATGGTATTGGAGGGCATCAAACTGGAGGAGCAATTGACATTACTCTTGTAGATGAACATAATAAAGAGTTAGATATGGGAAGTAAATATCTAGAACATATTGCTCAGACTTATTCATATTGTGATAATTTAACAGATATACAAAAAAAGAATAGAGAATACTTATTTCAAAAAATGAAAGAATTAGATTTTGTAAATTTCCCAATGGAATGGTGGCATTATTGTTATGGAGATAGAATGTGGGCAGCATATAAAGGAAAAAAAGAATGCTTTTATGGTTATATCAAATTGCCAAAAAAAAATAATTTATAAAGATAAAATTAATATATGCAATATAAGGAGTAATATGAATATGAAGAAACCAGAATTACTTGCACCAGCAGGTTCCTTTGAAAAAGCAAAAATTGCATTTCTTTATGGAGCAGATGCAGTATACTGTGGAACCGCTTCTCTTTCCCTAAGAAGTAGAGCAGAAGTGGGAGATAACGATTTAAGAGATACAATTATCTATGCACATGAAATAGGTAAGAAAGTATATGCAGCAATAAATATATATGCATTTGATGAAAGCTATGAAGAAATAAAAAAGCAAGCAAGAATGCTAAATGAACTTAAAGTAGATGGAATTATCCTATCTGACGGAGGAGTGCTAGAAATTGTAAAAGAAGAAGCACCTGATGTAGATATACATATAAGTACACAATCGAATGTAGTTAGTAGCCATGCCGCTTCATTTTGGAGAAATAATGGTGCGAAAAGAGTAATACTTGCAAGAGAATTAAACAAAGAACAAATAAAAGATATAGTAGAAAATACAGATAAAGAACTTGAAACGGAGATGTTTGTTCATGGTGCATTATGCTTTGGATATTCAGGAAGATGCTTTTTAAGTGACTTCTTGGCATCTCGCAGTGCAAATCTTGGGGATTGTGCACAAAGTTGTAGATGGGCATATAATTTATATGCAGAAGAAAAAAACAACCCACGGAAATCTTATGCCAATTGAGCATGACGAAAAAGGAACATACATATTTTCTTCAAAAGATCTATGCCTTATAAAAGAAATACCAGAAATAGTAAATTTAGGAGTAGATAGTTTAAAGATAGAAGGAAGGTTAAAAACAGAATACTACCTAGCAAGTATAGTAAACATATATAGAAATGCAATAGATGATTATATAAAATCTCCTAATACATATGATTATACAAAGTACATAAATGAAATTGATAAAGTAAAAACAAGAAGCCTAACAGCATTTTACTTTAATGATAGAAATAATAAAGATTTCCAAGAATTTGAGGGGAAACAATATAATCCAAACTTCGAATTTGGCGGAAAAGTATTAGAATATAACGAAGATAAAAGTATAATTGAAATAAAGAATAAATTATTTGTAGGAGATGAACTAGAAATTATAGTTCCAAATCAAATAGAAGTAAAAAAATTTAAAATTGATAAACTATGGGATACAGAAACAGGTGAAGAAATAGGAGAGATAAGTCCAGGAAAAAAAGGACAAACAGTAAAAATACATTTACCAATAAAATGCGAAAATAATTGGATAATAAGAAGAAGAAAAGTGATATAAAAAGTTGAAAAAAGAAGCAATTTACTGCTTCTTTTTTCAACTTTATCCTTCTATTCTAAGTCTATCTCCTGCATAAATTAAATTTATATCTTTAATATCATTTAGTTTTGCAATACTTTCAATTGTAACATTAAATCTATTTGCGATAGAAGTCAAAGTATCACCACGTTTTATAGTATAGATTATATGATTTATATCATATGCTGTATTAGTTATTTCTCCATGACTTCTTGTTGTATCTATTTTTAAAACTTCACCGAGTAAAAATTAAATTTACATTTCTAATTCCATTTAATCCTGCAATTTCATTTATAGTTGTTCCATATTTTAAAGCAATTCCGCTTAAAGTATTTCCTCTTTTAACAGTATAGTATTCGATATTATTTTTGGTATTTTCAGGAGTTTTAACCTCGTCTTTAGAAGATAGGAAGATACCTTCAGTAAACTTATTTCTATCAACTCTAGCATTAATTCCATTTATTCTGCCTGAATTGGTATATTGGAAACCGAACCCAACTTTCCCAGTTTATATTTTCCGTTGGAGTTTCTACACCATATTCTGCAATCCAAAGAGGATATTCATTTGCAAGTTCTTTACTAAAAGTGTTTTTGGCATTATATGCATTACTATATATAACCATATCTTTACCAGTTAATTCTTTTACTTTGCTTAAGAAAATTCTAGATATACTATTAATTTCATCTTTACTTAAATTCCCAAAACTTTCAAAATCCATTGCAAGTTTACAATCAGGAGAAGTTCCAGAAATTACAGAAGAGAAATATTCTGCTTCACGAATAGCTTCTTCATCAGAACGTGCAGTCACATAATGATAAAATCCAATGTTTAGTCCATTTGCTTTAGCGTTTTCATAGTTAGTTCTAAAATATGCATCTGTTATATTAGTTCCTTGACTAGATTTTATATATACAACTTGTATTCCAGAAGCTTTAACTTCACTATAGTTGATATGCCCTTGCCAATTACTAACATCAATTCCTTCATAAATTACATCATATGTAGACATTGCAAATGTTGGAACTGCTGGGATAATTATAGAAAAGCTAGTAATAATTAAAATTAACAAACAATAAATTAATTTCTTTAACATAAATTCTCCTTATATATTAGAATAAAATATAGTATTCTAAAAACTTGATATTTGTGACTTACTATGATATAAAATACTAAAGGAGAAATTATTATGTTAGAAGAATATATAAAAGAGCTAAGACCATATGTATTAGAAATGTTTTGTAAAGAGACTAGTGGTCATGATATATCACATTTAGAAAGAACAATGAAACTTGCATTATATTTGCAAGAGAAAGAAGGTGGGGACAGAATAGTTATAGGAATAGCAGCCTTTTTACATGATATACATAGAATTATGCAAAATGAGGGAGATGGAGAGTTTGTATTTCCTAAAGAGTCTATACCAAAAGTTAAAGAAATTTTAACTAAAATTGATTTAAACAATGAGCAAGTAGAAAGAATTTGTAGTGCAATAGAATATCATGAAGAATACAATTGGAATTATAATAATGTAACAGATATAAACACTTTAATTTTGCAAGATGCAGATAATTTAGATGCAATAGGAGCATTAGGAATTGCAAGATGCTTTATGTTTGCAGGAGCTCATAATATTCCTATGTATGAAGAGAGCATTTCATTAATAGGAGAAGGAAATTATACTGAAACAGCAAATGATATATCAGCAATTCATCATTTCTATCATAAACTGCTTAGATTAGGAGATTATATGAATACTGAAACAGCAAAAAAAATAGCGAAAGAAAGATCGGATTTTATGAAAGAGTTTACAAATAAATTTTTAAAAGAATGGAAAGGGGAGCTATAAGTTACCCTTTTCATTCTTTTAATATGTAATTTTATTCACTAAATTCTTTACTCAATTTATTTATTGCTTTTGTTTCTATTCTAGAAACATAGCTACGACTAATACCAAGCATTTTTGCAATTTCATTTTGAGTTTTTGGGGTTTTACCATTTAGACCAAAGCGTAATTCTAGAATATCTTGCTCACGTGCTTTTAAAACTTCTTTCATTTTTTCAAATAATTTTTTTGTTTTAAGTTTTAAATCAATTTCTTCCTCAATACTTCTATCATCATTTTCAAGTATTTCAAGTAAAGTTATTTCATTATCATCTTTATCTTTTCCAATAGGTTCATTTAGATATACTTCAGACTTAACCTTTTTAGAAGTTCTTAAGAACATAAGTATTTCATTTGCGACTCTCACCTGTTGGAAAAATTTCATCTTTCACATTTCTAGCACCCAAAAAGTTTATTGTTATATCTTCACCATCAGTTGCGATTGAGCTTACTAATAATTTAATCATATTTCGCTTTGTATTCAAGTCTAAGCTATCGAAAGAGGTGAGGTAGGTATCTAATATATTAAGGACTAAATCAGCTGTTTCCTTGTCATTTATTTCATCATAATTAGTATTAGTTAATGATTTTATTTGCTTTTGTAGTTCTATATTCGTTTCTTTTAATTTCTTTATCTCATTTGAAATATCATCTAATAAAGAAACATCTACATATTTTATTTTATCTAGCAAAGAGTTAATATCATTTTCATTTTTGTAGATTAATGATTTTAGTGTTTTTACTTCTTCGATATTCTTATCTTCTTTATTAAATGTATTTGCAGATAAGTCCTTAAGAGCTTTATAAAATTTCGAAGTAGGGGTAGCAAGTTTTTTTATTTCTTCTAAAACTAATCTATCCGCTTCTAATCCATTTATATTTTTACATTGGCACTTTTGTTTTCTACTTTTATCTTTAAGTTCACACATATAGTCAAAAATTCTACGACCTTCATTATCTACAGTTTTATTTTTTAGTTTTGCTCTCATAAATGAACCACAATGTGAACATCTTAAAATTCCTGAAAGTAGGGCATTACTACTACTTGGTTTACGATATTTCATATCACTGTTTCTATCTAGTAATTCTTGAACTTCTACCCATTCTTTACCAGATATAATGCCTTTATGTTTTCCAACAGCTACAATCCAATCGCATGCATCTTTTCTAACTACTTGATTTTTCCTTTTCTCTGTTTTGTTATAAACCATTAGTCCATGTATTCCATCAAATTCTTTTTCATCTGCATAAATTTCTACACCTAAATTTCTAAAGTAGTCTAGTGTGTCTTGGTTTGCAATAGCATATACAGGATTGATTAAAATGTTTTTTAATCCCCATCTAGTATAAGCTTTATCATTTTTAGTTTTTATATCATTTTGGATTGTATAAGTTTCAAGTTTAGTTTGTGATTTTAGTTCTATCATTTTATCAAAAAGGATTTTGATGGTTCTTGCCTCACTATCAATAGTAGAGAGTTTATATAGTTTTCTTTTTTTACCATCAACAGTTATATTTTCTATTTGCTCTGATTTATAACCTGTTGGAGTCATACCACCAAGCCAACGACCAGTTTTTGCAAGTTCAAGCATATTATCTCTAATACGTTCTGCGATTGTATCACGTTCAAGTTGTGCAAATACAGAAATCATAAACATCATAGCTCGCCCGACTTGGAGTTACGTTTTCAATACTTTCTGTCGCTGATAAAAACGATACATCAAAATTATCTAATTCAATTACTAAACTACTAAAGTCTGATACATTACGGCTAATTCTATCTAATTTATAAAAAGCTATAGCTTTTATTTTTTTATCTCTAATATCTTTAAGCATTTTTTGAAAAGCAGGGCGATTGGTATTATAACCTGTGTAGCCCTCATCTTCATAAATTAAAATATCATTTTCTAAATCTACATTATCAAAAGTGATTTCAATTTTTCTTTTACAAGTTTCAATTTGATTATGAGTACTTTCGCCTTTACCTGTAAATTTTGATTTACGAGAGTATATTGCTATCTTTCTATTATCTTGTTTTGCACGTTGCATATTTTGTACTTCCTTTCTTAAAATGTGATGTTATAAATAATATATCACAAATAAATATAAAAGTACAATGGATACGAAAAAAATCTCCAAGTCACAGTAGATACTGTAACTTGGAGATTGAATATTCATGTTACAAAAAGTAACGTGTCAAAATATAATAATATTTTGGACTAAAAACTAATCATCAAGGAAACACTTGTGAATTTCGAGCAAAACTTGTCGTAATAGAACAAATCTTGCATGCAGTTCTTGGTCAAGATATTGCTCAAAAGGTGTATCTTCGGGACAAGAATTAATTAGGTAATCGTAATCACGCATACATTTTTCATTTAATTCATCAAAAGTAATCCCAGGTAAAACGCCTACGTCATTATAGATTTCATCTAACAGTTTTGTTAAATCAAATTGAAAATAGACTATTTTGCAGTTCTTAGCAAAGTCACAATAGTTTTCAGGTGTTAACCACATAATTTAAAGCACCTCCAAATCTTCTGCAAGCAAAGTAATATTTGAAGCGTCATTAAACCAAACTGAGGTTATCCTAGCCTTTGCAAGAGTGCCTTCCTCAGCGTTATCAATAATTGATTTATAATGCGAAGAAGAATAGTTTTTAATTTTTACGCTAATCGCACCACGGAAATCTCTAGCATAAATCATAATATATGCTATGTCATCTTTTTCATAACGAGTAAGATTAAATAGATATCCATAGACAAAGGTCCCAATCAAACCGTTCAAAAACTTATCACGTAATTTACAAACAGTTTGAGCAATTAAATCATAGTGCTCTTTATATTCTTGTTCTCCTAACTGCTCCATTTGATAAGTAGGAGTTCCTTCACTACTTTTACATCTAGTAACCACAGGATACCAAAGATTATTTTTCTCAATAAAATCAATTGTCTTTTGCACATCCTCCATAGTTTCGTATGGGTGAGAAGTAACAAAGATACTACGCATTGGTTTGTGAGAAAGTCTATCTAAAAGCATCTGAAGCTCGCTTACCGTAGCACCTGTATTCATCGCATTTAGTACAGAATCGCTACCACTTTGAATAGGCAATTCTACTAGAATAACCTTATCATTTGTAGCGATTTCTTCTATAAGCTCTTCATACATACAACTAGCAGTTAAGCTGTATAACTCTATAAACTTAACAGTTGGTATTTTAGAGAGTGCTTGGATAAGCAAGTGAAGTTTAGGTTTTCTGTCTCCAAAGTCTATACCATAATTGCATATATTAAGTGCACTTAGACTGATGACAAATACAGAGGTAGTAGATGTAATTTCAGTAGCAAGTTTGCACACCTCATCAATAGGCATACTTTTTATAGGTTTTCTCAAGTAGTGTTGCTTGCAAAAACTGCACCAGCCATTTTTCTTTACGCAACCATTACAAATGTCAATGGCAAAACGAAATTGACTGTCTTCAATATAGTAACGAACAGAACACTTGAAGTTTAGAAGTTCTAAAACCTCTGATAGAAAGTTTTGACTTCCAATTGCATAATCCACAAAACTAAGTGATAAGAAAAAATCTTTGCCAATTGCATCAACTGCACAGCCACAGATGATAAGAGTAGCACCCTCCTTTTTCAACTTAGACAGATACAGAAGTTCTGGGAGAATGGTTTTGTTACAATCATATTGAGTAACTGCACAAAAGTATTCGATAATTACATCAGCTTTATGAGGTAGGGAAGTTAGGGTATATGCTTGTTCTACACTTTTGAAAATTCGCCGGAAAGTTTCTATATGGCTACCACAGCCATTATTTAGGAAACAAATCTTTTTCATAATATAATCTCCTTTTATAATTAATTTTCAATGTACAATTGCAATGTTATGCATTTTGGAATCATATTATATCACATTATGTAAAATTAGTCAACAAATCTACCTTTTTATTGTGCAAACAACAAGGTTCTTATAATATAACATGAATGTAGTGCTGAATAATAAAATTTTTTTAAGAAATTTTTAAATATATTGACAAAGTTATTCAAAAGATATATCATAATACAAACAAAAGTTTTTGACAATAAAATTATAAAGGAATGATGTATATTGAGAAATAATAAGTTAGACACAATTTCAAATCTTTTTGAAGGAGAAGAAATAAGAACCTGACCCACCTCACAGGCAAAGCCTGTGGGTGAGGTCCCCAGAACCTTGTTGCTTGCGCAATAAGAAGAATTTGGGATAGTGAAAAAGAAGAATATTATTTTAGTGTTGTTGATGTTATTAAATCACTAACAGATAGCAATGTGCCTAAAAGATATTGGTCAGATTTAAAAAGAAAATTAACAGAAGAAGGAAGTCAGTTGTACGAAAATATCGTACAACTGAAAATGAAGTCTCGGAAAAGATGGAAAAAATTATTTAACAGATACATTAGATACAAAAGGAATATTAAGACTAATTGAATCAATACCAAGTCCAAAAGCCGAGCCATTTAAACTTTGGTTAGCTCAAATTGGAAATGATAGAATAAACGAAATCTTTGATCCAGAGATTGCAATTAATAGAGCAATAGATTATTACAGAGGCAGAGGCTATGATGATAGATGGATTGAATCTAGATTAAAAGGAATTTTAGATAGAAAGAAATTACCAAAAGGAAAGAATAACGAAAGCGAGTAAAATTATTTAAAAAAACTAAAATAATAAAAATACCATGCGAGGGAATTTAAAAGAACCATTAAAATTATATGTAAAAAATTCAATGTACCTACATAGGTATGATTATTAAAAAGTTAATATCAAAAATCTAAATTAATAATCTAAAAGGCTTGACCTTTTTACGTGTTTCAGGCATTTATTATGAATGCTTTCCTGCGTAAACACTAAGTTTGAAATAGTCATATTTCAAAAACACTTCAAAATCATTACATTGTATTAATATAATAAAATATTTATAATATACTTGTAATAGAGGAGAAGACGCATGAAAGTTTTTGTAAATCTTCCAGAGCTAGAAGAAGATAAAGAAGAACTTGAAAATAGAGTTGCAAACTTTCATGCAACTTTATTGATAGAAAAGATTAGAGAGTTAAATATTAATGATGCATCTAAAAAGAAATTGCTAGATTTAATTTTGAAAGATGTTAAAAAAAGCTAAATTAACAACTGAATATTTCAAAGGAGTTACCCCTTTTTGTGTAAATTTGCGAAAAGGATATTCAAATATGAGTTGCAACTATATATAAATTGTATTATAATTATATTGTAGCAAATTTATTTGTTGCATTTCTGATAAGTAAAAAGTTTCAGAGGTGCAAACCTCTGAAGCGAATGCAAAGGAGGGAAAAAGAATGGAAAACTGCCGATTGCCAAATTCTCAAGAGAAGCGTAACCTCATCGAGTATTTACAAGCAAAAATAAAAAAATGCAACGATGGTCTTTATGCTTCTTCAGGATCTCAAAGAATGTCTCAAGAAGAAGAAAGATGGAGGGAAAAGAAAAGAGTTTATGAAGAAATTCTTGAGATAATCCGGTAGGCAAGTTGCTGTACCATAGCCGAAGAAAGTTTCTTAGGTTATGGTACTTTTATTATCTTTAAAAATAATAAAAATATATTGACAAAGTCATTCAAAAGATATATTACAATGTAAACAAAAGTTTTGATAATTTCAAATCTTTTTGAAGGAGAAGAAATAAGAACCTGACCCACCTCACAGGCA
>CANRQN010000002.1 GCA_947641575.1 uncultured Clostridium sp. | reverse complement strand
AGAAAAAGTAAAAATACAATAAAAGCAAATACAAAGTAACACAAAATTACAATTTTTAGAACTCTACTAATCGTTGTTTTCTCCACTCAACGATTAGTATGTTTACTTTTATATATAAAGAATTTACAATAATATTAAAGGAGGGTAAATTATGAATCAAGTAAAAATAGGAAAATTTATTGCTCAATGTAGAAAAAATAAAAATATGACACAAGCAGAACTTGCAGAAAAACTAAATATTACAGATAGGGCAATATCAAAATGGGAAACTGAAAAAGGTATGCCTGATTCTTCTATAATGCTTGAATTATGTAATGAACTTGATATTACTGTAAATGAATTATTAAGTGGGGAGGAAATTGAAATGGATAATTATAATAAAATAGCAGAAGAAAATTTATTAGAATTTAAAAAAATTGATGAAACAAAAAATAAAATGTTATTACAACTAGAAGTGATAATAGGAATATTAGTTTCAATAGCATTTTTAGGGGTAGTGTTACTGACAAACATTTTTGTGGAAAATCAAACATATATATCAATTATATGTATATGTTCATTTATAATATTTTTTATAGGAATTTCGTTTACATTAAAAATCGAAACAATAGCAGGATATTATGAATGTAAGAAATGTCATCATAAATATATTCCAAAATATAATGATGTGTTCTGGTCTATACATTTTGGAAGAACTAGATACCTAAAATGTCCAAAATGTAATGAAAAGAGTTGGAATAAAAAAGTAATAAAATAAAACATAAATTAGAAATGAAAGAAGAATTATGGAAAAAGAAGAATTCAGAGTAGAAGCTAAATTACAGGTATATTTTAATAGAATAAATAGGAGTATATATAATAAAAGCATCTCAAAATACAATAATGTAAATTGAGATGTTTTTTCGTTTACGCTATTACATGAGGGTTCGTATAATGATACTTTGGTGAACCACAAATTTGCAAATACGAACATTGACTTTTTGAAAGTTATCTTATTATAAGGCTGATTATATGATAAATATTTATTAATATTTTAATTTATATTTTTATTATAACAATGATTTATTATTTTTACAATATTTAAAGTAAAATTGATAAAATAATTTTAGTTGCGTAACACTATTATATATGCTATAATTTGAAATATAAAGGAGAGTTAATTTATGATAGATGAACGAACAAAAAAAGTATTAATTGCAATTATAAAACATTGTAATGTAATAAAAGACACTAAAGATTTTTTTGGAGATGATTATTCAAAATTTGAAAATAATAGTATTTATCAAAATGCTATATTAACACCAGTTACACAGATAGGAGAATTAGTTAAAAAGTTACCTATGGACTTTAGAGCAAAATATAATCAAATTCCATGGAAAAATATTGCAGGAATGAGAGACATAGTTGTACATAACTATGAAACTATTGATAAATCTATATTATGGAATGTCGCAGATGAAGAAATAGACAAGATAAAAGAATTTTGTCAAGATATTTTAAATGAGGTGATATAATGTCTGAACTAGAAAAAATAAAAGAAAAAATAAAACCAGTTGCAAAAAAATATAATTTAGCATATGTTTGGATATTTGGTTCTTATGCAAAGAAAAAGCAAAAAAAAGATAGTGATGTTGACATTATTGTTAGAACAGAAGATGTGATTGGCGGATTTAAAATAGTGGAAGTAAAATTCGCACTAGAAGAAGCATTGGAAAAAGAAGTTGATATTATAACAACAGGGAGTATAAAAGGGTCATTATTAGAAAATGAAAATTTAGAAGAAGTTTTAGTGTATAGTGAGGAATAATGAAATGAAGTTTGTAAATAATGCAAGAACTGGAGTAAGAATTTGTGCAGTCATATGGTTAATTGTTGTTGTCATATTAGTAATTATAAATATCATACCAATTAGCAATGAAAATACATTAGGTAGTGTTAATCAGTTAATGAAATATACAGTTAGAACTAATAATACAGAAATGCCAATATGGAAAACAGTAGGTTATATTATAGTAAGTATATTATTTGTAGTGGATTTAATTATATATTTTGTAATGTGCCGTTGTCATAATTGTGGAAAACTTATTAGCGCCATGAATATATTTGTGATGTATTGTCCATATTGTTCAAAAAGTTTAGATATATAGAAAGAGAAATAGATTGTGGAAAGAAAAATGAAAATATATATTTCACATTCAAGTGAATATGATTACATAAATAAAATTTATAACCCAATAAAGAATTCTAATTTAAACGAAAAAAATAATTTTGTCCTTCCACATGAAAGTAAAATCACAAATACAAAAGATGTTATTGCTAATAGTGATTTACTTATTGCAGAAGTATCAGAGCCATCAACAGGACAAGGGATAGAACTAGGCTGGGCAAATTATAATAATACTCCTATATTGTGTATATATGAGAAGGGTTCAAAAATAAGTTCATCATTAAAATTTATTACAAATGAATTCATTGAATATGAAGATTGTGAAGATATGATAGAAAAAATAAAAGCTTTTATAAATAAGTAATAAAAAACATTATCGGTATTGAACTGATAATGTTTTCTTTTTTCTTATACGGGTTCGTATAACGCTTATTTGGCGAACCTAGGCTTTATAAATACGAACCTTGATTTTTTGAATAACTGTCTTATTTTAAGAATAGTTATATAATTATTCATAATGTCCTTTGCATTTGAATAATTTCTATTTGATTAGTATCAACTTTATAAACTAACCTATTAACTTCATCAATTCTTCTACTCCAGTATCCAGATAAATTTTCCTTTAGAGGCTCTGGTTTCCCAATTCCTTCAAATTTATTTCGACTAATGTCTGCAAGTAGTAGATTTATTCTTTTTAAAGTTTTCTTATCTTGCATTTGCCAATAGCAGTAAAAGATATATTATTCATTCTCCATCGCCTCTAATTCTTCTAATGTTTTTACAACAACTTTTCCTTCCTCTAATTCTTTTATAGATTCATTTATAGCTTTCATATTGCTTTTTGAATAAAATGGGTCTATTGAAACATCAAAAGGTATTCTTTTTTCTCTAGTCATTTTTTTTATAAATATATTTAATGCTGTTGTAACAGTCATACCTAATTCATCACAAACTTTTTCCATTTCCTTTTTTGTTTCTTCATCTATTCTAAAATTTACTAATGTTTGAGCCATAATATCACCTCTTCTTATAATATAGTTTAACATAAAATAAATACAACATCAAGACAATATATTTACAATCAATACAATATATTATATATTGATGAAGTAAAATTATACTACTTTTATAGAAAGTTATTAAAAAATATGTTACAATGTATTTCTATCAAAATATTAAATTGTCAAGATAATTTTTGACAGTCAAAGAAGGGAGTAAAAGCAAAATGGGAATTTTTTACAGCCATGAGCAAACTTACGAAGAGTATTTGTCAGAAAAATTTAGAGAGTTCGTGGAGAAAGATCCTGATATAACTCAAGAGAAAGGTAGGGAACTTAGCGAAGCAGAACTTATTGCCAAACGTATACCACCTTTTAAGGGTTGGGATACAGATTCTTAGAATACCCCTTGATGTAGAATAGTACATCTAAAAAGATAATAAGTCTATTTTCAGTAAATGATACTAAAATAGACTTATTATCTTTTTTCTTATACTTGGGTTCGTATAAGGCTTATTTGGTGAGCCAGGAGGGATTCGAACCCCCGACCCCAGGCTTAGAAGGCCTGTGCTCTATCCAACTGAGCTACTGACCCATAAAGAATACTAAATTATAATAACACAAAAATCTATACTTGTCAATAATTTTATAAAAAAATTTCAAAAGTGCTATTTCCGTAAATAGAATGTGAAATTTATGTGAAAGTATTGAATTTATTTTTCACAAATGGTAAGATAAAAATAATTTTATTAGGAAACAAGGAGGAAGAACTTTGATAAAAGTAGAAAATGTTACTAAAAAGTACAATGGATATACTGCAGTAAATAACATAAGCTTTGAAATAAAAGAACGGAGAAATTGTAGGATTTTTAGGACCAAACGGAGCAGGAAAAACAACTACAATGAACATGATAACAGGATTTATAGAATCAACATCTGGAACAATTGAGATAAATGGATATGATGTAAGTAAAAAAGCAAAAAAAGCTAAAAGAGAGATTGGATACATGCCAGAAACAACACCACTATATAATGAACTAACACCAAAAGAATTTATAAGCTATATGGCAGAGCTAAAGGGAGTAAAAAAGAAAGAGAGAAAAGAAGAAGTAGAAAGAATACTAAAAGAAGTAGATATAGAAGATGTACAAGACAAACTAATTAGAAATCTTTCTAGAGGATATAAACAGCGTGTAAGTATGGCAGGAGCACTTGTTGGAAATCCTAAAGTACTAATACTAGATGAGCCAACAGTAGGACTTGATCCAAAGCAAGTAATTCAAATTAGAAAGTTAATAAAAACACTTGGCAAAGATCATACAGTAATACTAAGTTCACATATATTATCAGAAATAAGTCAAATATGTGAAAAAGTTATAATAATAAATAAAGGAAACTTAGTTGCAATAGATACACCAGAGAACCTTGAAGATAAAGTAAAAGAAGAAAAATCATTATTAGTTACAGTAGAAGATCCTGAAAACAAAATAGAAGAAACTATGAAAAACATTAAAAATGTAAAACAGATAAAATTAATTAAAAAGTTGCAAGATGGAACTAAAGAATATAGCATAGTTTCAGAAAATGAAAAGGATATAAGAAAAGAAGTATTTGAATGTTTGGCAAAAAATGGAATAACAATTTTCGAACTAAAAAAGTCAGAAGCAACACTTGAAGAAGCATTTATAAATTTAATAGATAAACAAAAATCAGAAGAAGAAAATGAAAAAAATAAAAAAAGCACAGAAGAGAAAAAAGGAAAAAACAAAAAGAAAGAAGAAGGAGGGGATAAATAATGTGGGCGATTATAAAAAAAGAATTTAAAACATACTTTTTATCTCCGCTTGGATATGTATTTATAGGTGCATTTATATTAATGTCTAGTATATTTTTCTATATATTTTCATATGGTGCAGGAAGTGTGCAATATTCAAGGCTATTTTATTATACAACAGAACTTTTAACATTTACAATAGCATTACTCACAATGGGAATGTTTGCAGGGGAGAGAAAAAATGGAACAGAAACATTATTATTTACATCATCAAGAAGTATAACAGGAATTGTAATAGGGAAGTTTATAGCAGCACTTGCAGTAATCGTAATAACAGAAATAATATCACTTGTATACTATGTGATTCTTTGCTGTTTTGCAGGAGAAATTACAAATGTAGCAGAAACAATATCAGTATTAATTGGATTTATACTACTTGCAATGTCATATATATCATTTGGAGGATTTGTATCAAGCCTAACAGAAAACCAAATAATTGCAGGAATAGGAACAATAATATGCTTGCTTGCAACATGGTTTTTACCAAATTTATCAGATGTATTTTTAATATTATCACCAATAAACTTATTCCAGAAATTTGTAGATGGAATAATACCTGTAGCAGACACTATCCGGATTACTTTCACAAACATTATTATTTACATTGCTCACAATAACAGTGCTTCAGAGAAAAAAGAGTTTGAAATAAAGAGGTGAAATAGATTGGAAAAATTAAAAAACATGATTAATATATTAAAATCAAAATGGTTAAAAGACACAAGTAAAACAATAATCCTAATTGGAATTATAGTAGCTATATTTATAGGAATAAATATGCTTATACAAAAATTAGATCCAAAAGATATAGACTTAACAAAAGAGCAGTTATATAGTTTAACAGATGAATCAAAAGAAAAAATAAAGCAATTACCAGAAACAGACAAAATTAACATATATATGTTTGATTATAATGATAGAGATGTAATTGCAGAACTTGCAAAAGAATATACGAAAGTAAATAAAAATATAACAGTAGAATTAATAAATACTGAAGACAGACCAGATTTAGTATCAAAATATAATGTGGAAAGTGGATATTATACAGTAATAATTGAATCAGGCAATAAAAGCAAAACACTAACATATTATGACTTTTATACATCTGACTATAGTACAGGGAATAATATAGATTTAACAGAACAAAGATTTACAAACAGTATAATTGCTGTTTCATCAATAGGAAAGACTACAGCAATATATACACTAGTAGGACATGGAGAATATAGTACAGAAACTGAAATGACTTTCTTAAAACAATATTTAGAACTAGAAAATTATCAAGTAAAAGAAATAGACTTATTATCAGCAGGAGACATACCAGAAGACTGTAATGCACTAATAATTGCATCACCTAAAAAAGATTTTACAGAACCAGAAGCAAATGCAATAAAAAAATATATAGCAAATGGGGGAAATATACTTTGGCTTAGTGATCCGTATTCTGCAGAAGGAGAAATGCCTTATATAAAATCAGTATTAGATGTATATGGAGTAAATATAAGACAAGATGGAATTGTCATAGAACAAGATAAATCTAAAATGGCATTAGGAAGTGCAGATTTAGTTCTTCCTAGCATAGCAAATTCAGATGTTACTAAAAACATTAAATCAGTACTTTTATTAGATACAGGAAAGTTAGAATTTGTAGAAGATTTAAGTAGTTTAAATGTAAAGAAAATAGATTTACTTACAACAGGAGAAACATCATTTTATAGAACAAATATACAAGATCCAAGTGGTGTTCCAGCAGAAGGAGAAAAAGTTGAAGCAAGTATAGTTGGAGCAATACTAGAAAAGCAAAGTACAGAAGAAGGAAAGGGAAATTCAAAACTTATAGTAATTGCAAACAATCTATTTGTAACAGATAGAGTAATAAATACAGGATCATCACAAGTAATTGCTATAGGTATGCGTGATAATTTAGAGTTTGCTTTAAGTTCAGTAGCACACCTTTCAGAAGTAGAAGATGAATTAGTGCTAAGAAAAGAAATGAAAATAACTCAGTATACAGCAACAGAATCACAAGATAGACTAATAAAAACTATAATATTTGCATTACCAATATTTATAATATTACTAGGAATAGTAGTATGGCAGCTAAGAAGAAGAAAGAAATAAGCAGAATAAAAAATGTAAGCTCCTCATATAGATTTTATGAGGAGCTTGTTTTATGAAAATTTTAAGTTGTATATTTGTAATAATAGGTGCTATTGTAGGGGCAGGATTTGCATCAGGAAAGGAAATTTATACATTCTTTTTTGTACATGGTAAGTATGGGATTATAGGGATAATACTATCTACATGTATTATTGGGTATGCAATTTATAAAACATTAAATATAATAAATAAATATAATATAAAACATTATGATGAACTATTAGATGTAATAATAGGAAATTTGAGGTTAAAAAATATAGATTTAAAAATAATATTAAACTTTATAATAAACATATTTTTACTTATAACGTTTTTTGTAATGTGTGCAGGATTTTCAGCTTATTTTAAACAAGAATTTGGAATAAATCAAATTATATCTAGCTTACTTATATCAATATCTTGTTATTTTTTATTAAATAAAGATATAAAAGGAGTGCTAATATTAAATTCTATATTAATGCCATCAATAATTATTATACTTGTAGTTTTAGGGGTGCAGTGTTTTCACATAGAAGAAATAAAAGAAATTAAAGGAGGAAACTTTTGGTATACAAATGCCATTTTATATGCAAGTTATAATTCAATAACACTAATTTCTATACTATTGCCAATGAAAATGTATATAAAAACAAAAAAAGATATATTTAAAATTGCAATAGTATGTACATTAATAATGATAATACTTTCAGGTGTTGTATTTATGCTATTACTTACGATAGATACAGACATAAGTAAAATAGACTTACCAGCAGTATACGCCTCTCGGAAAAATGGGAAAAATATATAAATATTTATATGGAATAATAATATTAGGTGCAATAATCACAACAGGGGTTTCATCAGCATATGGTTTTTTAAACAATGTATGTAAAACAAAAGCAAAATATAAGAAAGTAAATTTGCTAATATGCTTTACGGCTATATTTGTTTCATTATTTGGATTTTCAAATTTAGTAAATAGCCTCTATCCAGTTTTTGGAATATTAGGACTAATACAATTATTAATAATTTTAAAAGCGAAATAAACTTGTATTAATTAAATAAATAGTATAAAATATAAAAGAAGAAAAGTCTATACTAATGGAGGTATTATGAAGATACTAAAATTCAAAGGAAAAATGTCACTGAAAAATAAGTTATTAATTGCTCTTGCAATATTTATAATGCTTTTATTAACTATAACAACACTTGCCTACATTTTTAATGAAAATGCAAGGGATTTCATAAATATATATATTTTAAGAAAAGAGGTGGCTGAAGAAGACATTGCAACTATAAAATTAGATGTAGATAAACCTGAAACGATATATGCATATGATAGATACATATCAATACTTTCAAATAGTAAATTAAGTTTATATAATAGTTATGCTAGTAAAGAAGCGGAATTAGACATTTCTATAAGTAATCCAATATATGCAAAAAATAGTAATTACTTAGCAATTGCTGAGAAAAACGGGCAAAAAATATATTTAATACAAGACAATAGAGTGCTCTGGGAAAATAAAGTAGAGGGAAACATTAGTAAATTAAATGTAAGTAGAGCAGGAGATGTATCAATTATAACAACAGGGACAAGTTACAAAAGTATAATTATAACTTTTGATAAAAATGGTACTCAATTGTTTAAAACATATTTAGCATCAACAATTGCAATAGATACTGATATATCATTAGATAGGAAATATTTGGGAGTAGCAGAAGTAAACACAAGTGGAGCACTAATAGAATCTAGTATAAAAATAATAGATATAGAAAAAGCTATAAAAGGGGATACAGCAAATTCAGTAGTATATAGATACACTGAAGATACTAATAAAATAATAACAGATATAAAATATCAAGAAAAAGGAGAGCTTGTATGCATATATGATAATAGTATACATATGATATATGAGGACAAAGATACAGTTTTAGTAGAATTCAATGAAAAAGCTAAAATTGCAGATATAAATCTAAAAAGTCATGTAATGAGAGCAGAAGAGTTATCTACTGGTTTATTTAGTTCAAAAACAGATATAATATTAAAAAATATATTGACTGGAGCTGAAACAATATATGAAGTAGACAGTTCAGTCAAAGAAATTGTGTGTTATAACAATATTTCTGCTATAAATATAGGAACAGAAATACATTTTATAAATCTTAATGGCTGGCTAGAAAAGAAATACAAATCTAATCAAGAGATAAAAGAAATAACATTAGGAACTTCTGTATGTGGAATTGTTTATCGTGATAGAGTTAAAATATTAATATTTTAGGAGGAAAATTAATGATTGCTGATATTTTCATAATCTTACTTATTATGCTATGCATATTAATAGGATATAAAAAAGGGCTTATAAAAGTCGCTGTTAGATTGCTTAGTTTTGCCATAGCATTAATTGTTGCATTAATTTTATATACACCAATTTCTAACCATATAATAGAAAATACAGAAATTGTGCCAAATTTAAAAGAAACAATACAATCAAAACTATATAGTAAAGAAGAACAAGAAGAAAAAGAAACACAAAGTATAACAGAAACAATGCAAAATTATATAGATAACTATACAGACGGAGTAAAAGAAAATACCACTGGATATATTTCAGAAGGGCTTGCAATTACAATAGTTAGAGTAGGAACATGGATAGGATTATTTGGTATAACAAAACTTTTAATGATATTTATAAGGCTATTTGGGGATTTTGTTGAAAATATTCCAATAATAAAACAATTCAACAAAGCACGGAGGAACAATATATGGAATCTTAGAAGGATTTGTAATTGTATATGCACTCCTTGCAGTTATAAGTGTAGCAAGACCTATATTTGGAGAAAATAATATTTATAAAGAAATTGAAAGTTCACATATTTGCAAAGCGATGTATGAAAATAATTTACTTCTTAATATAATATTATAAGATAATGTTTTTATAGTTATCTGATTATAAACACCTAATTTTTTAGAAAGCTTATTTAATTCTGATAGATTAATATTTAGCTATTTTCTTCTATTCTTTTTCTTTCTAAAAAATATTAACTTCATAGCAATAATGATAATAAGAATAGAAACAACTTTGGCCATATTACTATATAATTTATAATCAAAAATATTTACAGAATTATTTTTATATTCTAAACTTAAATTCTGTGTTGTAGCTTTTTCAATATCATTTGCAATTTTTACTTGCAAATCTTTATAAAATGCTGTATAATTGTCAAAAGCAAAATCAAATAAAGTTTTACAATCTAAAAATTTTTCTCTTAAACCATTTGAAAGCGTACCAGCATTTAAACAAACTGCAATAAATTCTACATTATCTTTTTTAGCAGAAGCAACTAAAGAGTCACCAGCCTGATCTGTAAATCCAGTTTTCATACCAGTTGCATATTTATAATAATAACTACTTTGACTAGGGTCTAAAAGTAAATTTGAAGCTTTTAGAAATCTATCATTTGCAGAGTAAAACTTTGTACCCCTAAGCCTATATGACTTAGTACTTGCAATTTCCATGAACTTTTCATTCTTTATCACATATCTCGCAAGAATAGATAAATCAGAAGCAGTTGTATATAAATTCTCATCATGAATTCCACTAGGATTTGTAAAGTGAGAATTTGTCATGCCTAAAGAAAGAGCTTTTTCATTCATTAAATCAGCAAAATTTTTGACAGAGCCTGAAACATGCTCAGCTAAAACATTTGCTACATCATTTGCAGAGGGAATGAGCATTGCATAAAGAAGTTCCTCTACACTAAATTCTTCTCCAGCAAATAAAGGAGCTCTAACATATCCTTGAGGAACAGAAATTACTGCAGACGAAGAAACTTTAACAGTTTCATCTAAAGCACAATTTTCAAGCACTAATATTGCAGTTAACATTTTGGTAATACTTGCAGGGTACATTTTTTTATGTGCATTTTTTTCAAATAAAATATCCCCAGTAGTTTTCTCTAATAAAACTACCGCATCTGAGTAAACCTTTGAATTTAGAGAATTCGAAGAAGTCTTATTTTCTACAATTACTTCGCTTCTAATCTCATTTGCAAAACATGTTCCAGAGAAAATAAATAGAAATATTAAAATATTTACAATTATACAATTTAACGTTTTCTTCATAATAAATTAATATTATCATAGATTGTATTTGATTTTCAATAATATATTAAATAAAAAAAGAATTTGTAATAAATTAGAAGATTAAGAATGAATATACCTGTGGACGCTCTTAGAGTTTTCTTCTAAAATATTATAAAATTTGAAAGGAGAATTTTTATGGAAATGCTAAGTAAAAAACAAAAGATTTTAATAATAGTTCGGAGGGATAATAGGGGTAGTTATTATAGGATATTACTACATAACTAGCACAAAAGATGTATATGAATTTAATGATTTTTCAGAAAACATAAGTGAAGAAGAAATGGTAAAAGAAGCACCAAAGGAAAATACAATTATAGTGCATATAACAGGAGCGGTTAAAAATGAGGGAATTGTAGAAGTAAAAGAAAATAGTAGAATAAATGATGTGATAAATGCAGCAGGAGGAACTACAGAAGAAGCAGACTTAAGTGATGTAAATTTAGCTTATGAAATAGAAGATGGACAAAAAATATATATACCATCTGTAAAAGACAAAGAAGAACAAAAAGAATTTATAATAAGTGAAGCAGGAGAAAAAGTTTTAGAAGGACAAAAAGATAGAATCGAAAGTAAAAAAGTAAATATAAATACAGCAACTAAAGAAAAACTAACAGAACTTCCAGGAATCGGAAGCTCTACAGCTTCAAAAATTATTACATATAGAGAAGAGAATGGAAAATTTAAAAATATACAAGATATAAAAAATGTATCAGGCATTGGAGAATCTAAATATGAGAGCATAAAAGATTATATCTCAATTTAAATCGACTTACAAAAGCACACTACATCTTCTATAATATTGCTTGGAGTTGATGCTCCTGCAATAATTCCAATATTTTTAAAATTTTTTATAAAATCCTTGTCTAATTCATCTTTAGTTTGAATATGCAAAACATTTTCACAATTTTTCTTAGATACCTCATATAGTTTTTTTGTATTAGAACTATTTTTTCCGCCTATAATAATCATTAAATCTGACTTAGATGAGAGTTCAGTAGCTTCCTTCTGTCTTAAATCCGTAGCATTACAAATACTCCTTTCCACATAAAGACTAAATCTATTTTCAAGTGTTTCACGGATAACATTCAAAAGTTCATCAAATAAGCTTATACTAAAAGTCGTTTGAGAAATAATTAATACATTTTTTAATGATGAAGATTTAAGAAGAGAAATAGCAGGAGAAATATCGTCTTGATTTTCTATTACATATGAATTATTACCACAAAAGCTATAAGTACCAATAGTCTCTGGATGATTTTTAACACCAAATAAAAAAATAAAATAATTGTCATTTGCAAATTTTTGAACTTGATCATGTATTTTTAAGACTTTAGGACATGTTAAATCAATAAGTTCTATATTATGTGTCCTTGCATAACTATACACTTTTTTTGGTACTCCATGAGCACGAATAATTACTTTTTTATCAGCATCTTCTATATTGTCAATAATTCTAAGACCTTTCTTTTCTAAGTTCTCTATAACTTGTTTGTTATGAATAATTTCACCTAAGCAATCAATACTTGTATTTTTATTAAGTTCCTCTTCAGTTCTTGTAATAGTATGTTTTACACCAGCACAAAAACCGCTATTTTTACCAACAATAATATTCATAAGACCTCCCCATATAAATTAATTTTAAATTAATAAAAAAAAGTTGTCAAGAGATTGCTTTTAATGAATAAAAATAGTATAATAAAAACATCACTTTTCACAAAGGAGGATATGCATATGGAGAAAAACAAAAAAGAAGAAAATGAAGAAAGAGTAAAAATATATGATAAAGATATGTACATAAGCCAAGAAAAACTAAAAACAATTGTAATCATTATAATTATATTCATAATAGGATTTATAGCAGGATATTTTGCAAATAACTTTATAAATACAGAAGAAACAAATAATTATAATAATGGCACAAATATAGAAGAACAAAATAATTAGAGTAAAATTTAGCAGTAATAATATGGAAAAATTTGAATAAATATGATATAATAAAACAGTGGCGCATTATTCTAGTCATTACTGATTATTGCGAGGGTGGGGCTAAAAATCCACTAAAAGGGCACATCTGTGAAGTTTCTTGTTTGTGCGCGGGGCCTGCCAAGCCTGCGTGTGAATAGGGAGTAAAGAAACTAGGGACACATGCAGTGGCATGCATGAGTGAACCCCTGGTTTCGTGGAGGCTTAATTTGTTCATCATTACAACTTAAGTAAAACCTATGTTGCGTGCCAAGACACAAAATACATAGCGTAGCCTGTCTTGAGTGAATGTATTGGGATTAATTTATACTATTATGAAATTGCATTTGCAAAAGAGACTAGCAATAATTCAAGTGGGTCAAGGAAAACTTCTAGAATGTTTGCTTTGTAAAAGGCAAGGAAGTCTAGGGATTAAGGTACGGATTTAAGTGGCGATCTGGTGGCTCAAACATTTATGTTTGGCTATTTCCTTTAAATGGAAACAGCTAACGCAGTAATGCGTAGTAGGAAATAGAGAAATTCAACTAGACCTAAACCGTAAAATTTACTTAGACTTTTGCCACTTATGAATATATAAAAAGGAAGAAAAATAGAAATGAAAGAAAATGAACAGAAGGCAAATAAGGGTAAAAAAACAGACAGTCACCTGAAATGGATAATAGAAGTGTTTATTATAACATTTGTATCATCCATTTGTTTTTCATATATCTCAACTAATGGAGTATCTAAATTAAGCATTTTTCCTGCCTTATTAATATTATTTTTAGTTATATTTGCAGGTATAGTATTTGATATTATAGGTGTTGCAGTAACTGTTGCAAATGAAGATGAGTTTCATGCAAAAGCTACTAAAAAAGCGACTCGGTGCAAAAATGTCATTAAAGCTAATTAGAAATTCAGTAAGAGTCGCAAATGTTTGTGCAGATGTAATAGGAGATATTTGCCGGAGTATTAAGCGGAGCAATAAGTGCAATGATATCAGTAAAACTTGCAGAAAAATTTGGAATAACAAATAATTTGCAGTTTATAATAAGTGCGATTGTTGCAGCACTTACAGTTGGAGGAAAAGCAATAGGAAAAGAAATTGCAAACCGCAATTCTACTCAAATAGTATATGGATTTGGTAAAATATTAAGTAATTTAAAAGATGAAAATAAATAATAATTGCATTGACAAAAAAAGGCTATAAGTGTAAACTATAAAAGAGGTTACATTTATAGCCTTATATGATATGGAGGGACTTAGAATGTGTGGAATAGTTGGATTTTATGGTGAAGAAAAAAATAAAGAAGCTATCATAAAAAAAATGGCAGATAGAATAAAACATAGAGGACCAGATGGAGAAGGATATTATACTGATGGAAAAATTGCTTTAGGACATAGAAGACTATCAATAATTGACTTAAGTGGTGGAAGTCAGCCAATGTATACAGAAGATAAAAAACTAGCTGTCATATTTAATGGAGAAATATATAACTATCTTGAATTAAAAGAAGAATTAAAAGACTACGAGTTTAAAACAAATAGTGATACAGAAGTATTACTACATGGATATAGAGAATGGGGAGAGAATTTACCTAAAAAGCTTAGGGGAATGTTTGCTTTCGCAATTTGGGATAAAGAAAACGAAACTTGCTTTTTAGCGCGTGACCATTTTGGGATAAAACCTTTGTATTACTATAAAAAAGAAAATTCAGTAGACATAGCTTTTGCGTCAGAGATAAAGGCTTTTTTAGAATATCCAAAATTCGAGAAAAATGTAAATAAAAAATTGATAGGACCATTTTTATCATTTAGTTTTACCCCTACAAATGAAACGCTATTTGAAGGAGTATATAGACTTCTTCCTGGGACAAGCATGAAGATAAAAAATGGAGAAATAGAAATTAAAAAATATTATGATATAGAATTTGATGAAAAAGATTATAGCTTTGAAAATTTAGTAGAAGCAATAAGTGAGACAATGAAAGATTCAGTAAAACATCATATGTTAGCAGATGTAGAAGTAGGTTCATTTTTATCTTCTGGAATAGATTCATCATATATGGTATCTCTTGCAAAGCCAGATAAAACATATACTGTCGGATATGATGATCCAAGATATAATGAAATAGAATATGCAAAAGACTTAACAAACATGCTTGGAATTACAAATGTTAGCAAAAAAATAACAAAAGAAGAATGGCTAGAAGCAATACCAGACTTCTTATACCACATGGATGAGCCATCATCTGACCCATCAGCAATTTCTTTATACTTCGTATCAAAACTTGCAAGCAAAGATGTGAAAGTTGTATTATCGGGTGAAGGAGCAGATGAATTCTTTGGTGGATATAATTATTATAGAGAAGAAGTAGATATGAAATTTTATAATAAAATTCCATATCCTATACGTCACTTTTTTGCAGTTATATTTGAGGCTTTACCCGAATTTAAAGGTCGTAACTTTATTGTCCGTAGAGGTAAAAAATTAGAAGAGGAATATGTAGGAGTAAATAAAATATTTAGTGAAAAGGAAAGAAAGAAAATACTAAATATAGATGATAGCATTAGAAATAAAGAAATTATAAAACCTTTTATGGAAAAAGCAAAAAACGGAAGTACACTTGTAAAAATGCAAATGGTAGATATAAGAAACTGGCTTTTAAATGATATATTATTAAAATGTGATAGAATGACAATGGCAAGTTCAATAGAAGGAAGAACACCATTTACAGACAAAGAAGTATTTAACTTAGCAAGGACAATACCAGTAGAATATAAAGTAACAAAAGACAATACTAAAGTAGCCCTAAGGGAAGCTGCTAAAAAGGACATACCAAATGAGGCATATAAAAAGAAGAAATTAGGATTCCCAGTGCCAATACGTGAATGGATGAAAGAAGAAGAATTTTATAATGAAATTAAAAGAGCATTTAGTGAAGAATTTGTAAAAGAATTCTTTAATCAAAAATATATACTTAAATTATTAGAAGATCATAAAAATAATAAAAAAGATAATTACAAAAAAGTTTGGATAATATATAGTTTTATAAAATGGTATGAAATATTTTTCTTAGAAGAAAAAATATCCTAAATAAAAATAGGAATATTATACAAATTTTTGAATAATATATATAAGAGAAGAAAAATTGTTACAAGATATTTATGAAATTGTCAAAAAGTATTGACAATTTCATAAATACGAGTTATACTATATAAGTACATCGCGGGGTGGAGCAGTTGGCAGCTCGTTGGGCTCATAACCCAAAGGTCGATAGTTCGAGTCTATCCCCCGCAACCACGTCGCAGTTAGCTAAAAGGCTAACTGTATTTTTTTGCCTTTCCTTCAAACGTTTTTTAATACTAGAAAGTTGGGCAAATATATTAAGCAAATAATAAGGTATAAGAATAAATAAAGAAGTAAAAAATATTTGTAAGAATGGGATAATACATAAAATTATGTGTTACAAGAAAAGAGTTTAAATAAACTATTTTTTAAACATATCCAAAAAATAATGAGATATGTAAGAAGAAAAATTAAAAAAGTAAATTTTTATAAGAAATAAAATATAAATACTAGAGAAAGATGTAATAAAAAAATGGAAATAGAAGAGAAATTAATTATAGCGAAATTATTAGATAAAATAAAAATATCTAAAACAAGAAATAAAATAATAAATACAGAATTTTTAAGTATTTATCAAAAAGAAGTAATTCAAAAAGAATTAAATAAAAATAAGATAAAAAATTATTTTTTCTTTGGGGGATATGAAGGAGCCGAAGGAGAAATACTTATAATATATCCAGAAAAACTAGAAAGAGAAATAATAGAAAATAATTTACAAAATATAATAAAAGCTATAAAAATAATACTTCCTAAGGAATTAAAAGGAAAGTATACACATAGAGATTACCTAGGGGCAGTGATGCAAACTGGATTAAATAGAAATCGAATAGGAGATATAATAGTTCATGAAGATAATGCATACATAATTGTTTTAAAAGAAAATGCAGAATATATAGAGGGATTTTTAAAAGAATTAAAAAGATTCAGTAAATCAGAAATAGAAACAATAGATTTTAAAGAGATAAAAATAAAAAAGCAAGAATTTGAAGAAATGAAAATTAATATATCATCAATGAGATTAGATAATTTTGTGTCAGAAATAGCAAAAATCTCTAGGAGGAAAACGGAAGAGATTTTATCAGAAGAAAAAGTATTTATTAATTCTAAAATAGAAACAAAGTGTTCAAAAATTGTTAAAGAAGGTGATATATTAGTAATTAGGGGTAAAGGAAAATTTGTTATCTCTGAAATCACACAAAATAGTAGAAAGAACAAAATAATAGCAACTATAAAAAAATATAAATAGTTATTGTATTATAGATAGAGATATAAAAAATGTGATTAGTATTGATATGAAATTATGGTATAGAAGTGTAAAAAAGATAAAATAATAAGAAAGATGTAAGTTAATAAATACAGTAATAGAAAAAATATTAAATGAAAATATAGAAAGAATAAATATATTTTGTAAAATGCTAAATAATAAGGTTATTAAGTTAAGACAACCATGTAATAAAAGTAAAAAGGATTTGAAATACACGATATAAAAAACCGAAGCCGAAATTCAATTATTATGCTTAAATTAAAAAAATAAAAATATAATTCAGGAGCCCATTTCTAAATTTGAAATGAGCTCCCTTTTGAGAAAAAAAGTACCTAATATTGACTAGTTCTTAAACTGGCTTACAGCTTTATGCCTATCAGTTACTGGTAGTTTGTTTTTATAGACTGAAAACGGATGATGTCATATTTTAGGTATTTTCATAATAATAGTCCGTTCCCATAAACTGAAAGGCCGCCCCTGTCATACTGCTGTGGAACTCAATCCTGTAGGACATATTTGTGTAATAATTATTGCTGATACTCACATGATGTGTACTACCATCAATATACACACTTGCTCCGTTTAAGAGAGTAACTGTACATCCACTTGCAGTTGTCGATATCGAAATAGTGATATACTTGAAAGTGGGATCGTAGATGTTTTTCAGATACCCCCTGTAAGTATACGGCCCCGACTGACCTCCGACTTGAAGCATATCCGTGAGCGCCGTAATAGCACGCGGAGACGCCGCAGAATCCGGGATGACCGGCACAGGGCCATCGTAATTGTCGATAGGCCCATCTGCGGAATAAGGTGCTCCGTCGATGAAATAAAGCACTTCCACTTCATCATCGGTCGTATTGTCGACTGTCGTCGCCGATGCAACCGCTGTGCAGGAGAAAATCAGAGCAAGAGCCATGACCAGCGCGAGAAACCGAGTGTACACTTTTTTCATGATAATACCTCCATGATGTTGTTCGTAGATACTTCTCTTCTCTATTACAAAGATGTTAGTATAGAACCAACATCAGTGCAATTAAGTAATTCCACATATACAATGTTATGTATACATATTTTCCTATTATACTCTCTTTTTTACAAAATGCAACAAAAGGGTAAAATTTAGTATTTTAATCATATAACTGAAGTTTAAAATTTATCTAAGTATTTCTTAGTTACTTCATCTAACTCGTATCCTTCTAAGCTTTTTATCTTCACATCTTCATCTATAACTATGCCAGATTCATATTCATAATTTGTCCAAGAATATTTTTCACTTGAACTAATTTCTGCATATTTATGTATAAGCATATTTTCTTTATCTATTATTATGATAAATCCACCTGTTTCATTCTTCTCTTTTAGCACATAGCATTCTAAACCATCATATATTTCTTCACTTATTTTAATTTTACCACATTCTATTCTCTCTCTTTCTAATATACTATCTAAATATTCAAATGTGTTTTGGAAGATAGATTCCTTTTCTTCTTTTCCTTTATAGATATTGCCTACTATGGCTTTTTCATTTTCCCAGTTACAAATACTAATTATATTATTTCCATCTATAGTGCTATATACAGTAGCAATGTTATTCTCTCTTTTAGATTTCTTATCTTTATAGTAAAATTCAGATTTTCCTTTAGAATCATCAACTGAAAAATAAAAATTATTCTGATTTTTAAAGTTTTCTGTACTTTCATAAACTTTACTTATAATTTCAGATACGTATTTACTATTATAATATCTATAGATATTCTGAACTTCTTTAAATCCCCATGCACAAATAATAAATAGAGCAAGTAAAATTGCAATAATCTTAAAAGTTTTTATTTGATTATTACATTTCTTTAAAAAATTAATTTCTTTTTTATCTTTTTCAGTAAGTTTTGGAGTTACATTTTCTTTTCCGACTAAGAAATTCTAGTTTTTCCTTGCAGTCTTTGCATTTTTCAATATGTGTTTCTACAAATTCTTTAGTTACATCACTTATCTCATTTTTTACATAAACAGGTAATAAATCTGTAACAATTTCACATTCTTTTTCTATCATTTTCTATAACCTCCTTTAATTTCGCTTTGCCCCTGCAAAAAATCAGCTTTGCCCAATTTTCAGATTTTCCCAATATTTCTGCAATATTTTTAAAACTAAGCTCTCCTTTTAGTCTTAAATAAAAAACCTCTTTCGTAGCTTCATCAAGTGTATGTATGTACTTGTATAACATAATAATATCATCTTTATCTTCCATCAGATTATCTAAGGAGTTCTGTGAAAGAATATTTATATTATATTTTTCATCATCTATAGAAATTAATTTTTGATTTTTTTCTTTTCTTAAAAAGTCTAGCCAAGTATTTTTTGCAATTTTGCATAACCATGTACTAATTTTGCATTCATTATTAAATTTATTTATTCCCTTAACAGCTTTATAAAATGTTTCTTGTGTTAATTCTTCAGCAATATCAGAGTTCATGCAAAGGCTATTTAGGTAATTATAAACAAGTCTTGAATATTCTTTATAGAGTTCTTCCATAAATTTTCCCTCTTTCTATTTATTATGACGTAACACAGTATATATTGGTTTCAAATTTTTAATTATTATTTATATTAAAAATAATTATCATAAACTAATTTATTTTGATATTCTCATTAAATGAAAAAGAAGACTAACCACTTGTTAGCCTTTAATAATTAATTAGGGTATCTTCTATAACATCTAATACAGGGGATATATTTTCATTATCTGTGTTAAGTTTAAAAAATTTATATCCTTCTGGAGTTTCATAAACAATAATATTTATATTTCCAATAATTTTTCCTGCTATAGTGTCCAAAGCCTAACACCTCTTTTCTCATTTGTAAAATGTAAAGTAAAACAACGCGTTTAAGTATATCAAATAAAGGATTTAAGGTAAAGTAAATAATAAAAAAAGTAGAAAAATAAAAAATAAGAAAGTTCTCCGAACTTCCTATTATATAAAAATATATTGCACACAAATTTTACTTTGTAAAATTTGGCGCACGAACAACGGGCGTGGCATGAAACTAATCTAAAATGTTAGAGTATTTTAAGTCATGCCACTGTTGTTCTATTAGATATCTAAACTTTTCAAAAATTTTATAAAAGAGTCCTTTAAATCAGGTCTATTTAATGTTTCATCAACAGCAGCCATTACAAATCCAAGTTTATCGCCAGAATCAAACCTCTTACTCTTATAATCATAAGCATAAACACCCTCTTTAGTATTTACCATAGCATTATAAGCATCAGTTACTTGAATTTCTCCACCTTTACCAGGTTTCATATTTTCAAGATATGTAAAAATTTCTGGCATTAAAACATGTCTATCTGAAATAGCTAAATTAGATTTGGTTTCTTCAATCTGAGGTTTTTCTTGTAATTTTTCAGCTTTATAAAAACCATCAGCAATTTGAACACCAGAAACATTACCATATTTAGGAACATCTTTCCAATCTACTTTTTCGACTCCTATTACAGAGCCACCACACTGTTCATGTTTTTCTATAATTTCTTTTAAACAAGGTTTTTCTCCATGAAAAACTACATCTCCATAAAGAATTGCAAAAGGTTCATTACCTATTATATCCTTTGCTTGATAAATAGCATGTCCTAAACCTTTAGCTCCACCAGATTGCTCTATAAAATGTAGTTTTGCACCATGTGATAAATTAGAAATATGGGGAATAAATTTTTCTTTCCCTCTTTCAGTTAAGAAACTTCTAAGTTCGTCATCCTCTCTAAAATAATCTTGTATTACATCTTTTTTTCTTCCTATAACCATGACAATTTCTTCAATACCAGATTCAACTGCTTCATCAACAATGTATTGAATAATTGGCTTATCTAAAATAGTAAGCATACATTTTGGAACAGCTTTGCATGCAGGTAAAAATCTTGTTGCAAATCCTGCAATTGGTATAACTGCTTTTCTTACACCCATTATGTTTTCCTCCTTTATTATGGCAAATGCCTCATATCGTACTTCCATATTCTATACTATAAAATTTACTTAGTCAAGGCTTTTGTTTACATAAACAAAAGCCTTAATTATAATTTAAGAATGTGCTATTGACAAAATCCCTAGATTCTAATACAATAATAATGCTTTATGTGCTCATAGCTTAGCAGGATAGAGCAGTCGCCTCCTAAGCGACCGATGGTGGTTCGAGTCCACCTGGGCACACCAAATATAATGAGGAGAGGAAATGGAAACATTAAAGCTTTTAGATAAATTACAATTATTAAAGATAAGAGCAATGCTAAAATTAAATCAAATAACACATAGGAATCAGTTATCTTCACATAAAAGTACTAAAAAATTTGGACCATTAGAAAATATAACTGAGTATTTGGGAGCAAGAAAAATTTCACTTACATTATATAAAAAAGATGAAGGGAAGAAAGCTTACATATTAGAAGTAATAGAGTTACTAAGAAACTATGGGATAGATGTGGAGCTTATAGAATTTGAACAAATATTCAATAATGAAGATATGAGAAGTATTTTAGAGAAGAATCCAAATACTGATATAAATTTAAGATATATTATAGGTACATATGTTGTAGCAAACAATGTACAAATGAAGTATGGAATAAGTGATTATTGCCAAATATTAGATAAGATAGAATATTTAAGTAAAGTGACAAGAGCAAATTTTAAAAATGAAGATGAACAAGTTATGTTTGTAATAACACAGCTTGCAAATTATATTTCTTTTGATGAAGAATATAAAAAATTATCAGCTGAAGAATTAAAAGATGTTTCTAGTTTAAAATCAGCATTATTAAAAAGAAAAACTGTATGTATAGGTTATGCTATGATATTAGAACGATGCTTAACAAATTTAGGAATTGAATGCAATGTCTTAACTGGTATCGCAAGTGGACAAGAACAAGCAAATTTATCTTGTTATGATATTAACCATGCTTGGGTTCAAATTAAAAGTAATAATAAATGGTATAATGCAGATTTAAGTTTTTTTTCAGAAAGCGGAAATTTAGAATATATATTAGTAGATGATAAAACTTTTAAAGGACACTATGTTACAGGAACATATAATACGTTTCCATGTAATAGTTCATATAGTGACCGTAAAGGAATATATGATAAAGTAAAGAACATAAAAAATGTATTAGTTGGATATGACTCAGGAAAAAGAGACACAATGTTACAATATCATTTAGCACCAGATACTCATGATGCTAAAGAAAGTGAAAAAGAAAAACAAGTAGATATAATACAAGAGGCAGAATATCATGAAGAGAAATAAAATAAGGAGGGCAAAGAAATAGAAGAAAAAACAGCAGAATATTTTATGAAAGAAGCAATAAAAGAAGCAATAAAAGCATATAAAAAAGAAGAAGTACCAGTAGGTGCAGTAATTGTAAAAGATGGAGAAGTAATTGCTAAAGGACATAATTTAAAAGAAATAAAAAATGATACCACAAAACATGCAGAGATGATAGCTATTCAAAAAGCAAGCAAAGCTTTACGGGGCATGGAGATTAGAGGAATGTGAGATGTATGTTACATTAGAACCATGTACAATGTGTGCTGGAGCAATAATAAACTCAAGAATAAAAAAAATATTTATTGGAACAAAAGATCCTAAAACTGGTGCATGTGGCTCAGTATTAAATATATTTGAAGATTACAAGTTTAACCATAAAGTAGAATATAAAACAGGAATAATGCAAGAACAATGCGAAAAAATTTTAAAAGACTTTTTTAAAAACTTAAGAGAAAAAAGAAAGCATAAAATTTAGAAGGGATAAAAATATAATATGGAAGATTTAAGACCAAAGATAAAAAATGTAATACGATTTATAATAGTTGTATTTGTCATGTCACTTTTAATAACCACTATATGTCTACTTATGCTAAAGTATGCAGTAGAAGGAGAAATTAATATGCCATTTGAATTATCACAATTAATTGTTGTAAGTACAGCTGAAGGATTAGATACACAGGAAGGAGAAAATACATGGAACTTTGATTTAGTGCAAAATAATGATATATATATAAATATATCAAAAAATAAGAATTACGAAGAAGCAGAGATAATAAAAAATATAACAATAAATAATATAAAAATAGAAGAAGAACCAAACTCAGGGAAAATCGTTATATATAAACCAAGTAGCGAAGAAAACAAAATTTATGAATATAAAGAAGAACATATAATAAATAACCAAATAACATATACAGGTAGTGAGGCAGGAAATGCAAAAAATTTGGAGATTTCGAACCAAGGAGGAATAATAATGTTCAGGCTTTGTAGTAAGGAAATAGGCAAGTATTCATCAAATGAAGAAACGATTAGTCATGATGGAACAATACTTGCAAAAGCAGGAATAGAATATGAAAACATAAAATACAAAGTATCATTTGATATAAATATAGAATTGGCATCTGGAATAAAATTTGTAGGGAATATAAAACTAGATATGCCAGCAGGAAACATAGGGGTAGAAGGAATATCAAAATATGAGAAAACAGAATTTAAAGATGTAATTTTCAAAAGAAATTAAAAAAATATTGTAAATTTTATAAAAACATTATATAATAAAAAACATAGTTAAGATTTTATGAGGAATATAATTAAAAAAAGCATAATTTAATCAGGGTTAATTCCTCAGAATTAAAAGAATCTAACTTTTGCGTGGAAAGTATCTTTCGATAAAAATTTACGAATCTCGTCAGGTCCGGAAGGAAGCAGCGATAAGTAGAAGCTTTTATGTGGAAGTTGCTTTCCACGGAGAAGTTAGATTTAAAATTATAATACAAAGGAGCAATGAAAAAACAAATGGCATATACGGCATTATATAGAAAATTCAGACCAAAAAACTTTAATGAAGTAGTTGGACAAGACCATATTATGCAAACTCTAAAAAATCAAATAAAATCAGGAAGAATTGGACATGCATATCTATTTACAGGGGGAAGAGGAACAGGAAAAACTTCAACTGCAAAAATATTTGCAAGAGCAATAAACTGCTTGAATCCAAAGGATGGAGAACCATGCAATGAATGCGAAATATGCAAAGCAATGTTAGACGGAAGTCTTACAGATGTTGTAGAAATGGATGCGGCATCAAATAATAGTGTAGAAGATATCAGAAGCATAAAAGAGAAAGTAAACTTTTTGCCAACACTTGCAAAATATAGAGTATATATAATAGATGAAGTACATATGTTATCAACAGGAGCATTCAATGCTTTATTAAAAACACTAGAAGAACCACCTGAACATGTCAAATTTGTACTTGCTACTACAGAGCCACAGAAATTATTGGCAACAATACTTTCAAGATGCCAAAGATTTGACTTTAAAAAAATTTCAAATCAAGATATTATAAAAAGACTAAAAATTGTATGTGAACAAAGCAATATTCAAATAACAGAAACTGCATTAAACTTAATTGCTGTACTCTCAGAAGGAGCTGCAAGAGACGCTTTAAGTATACTTGAAAGATGTGTGCAAGAAGGAAGCTCAAGTATAGATGAAAATAAAGTAAAAGACTTAGTAGGAATTCCAAAATTTGAATATGTACACTCTATTATAAAAGGAATAATAGAAAAGGACATAGAAAAATCATTAAAATCCTTAGAAAATATATTAGATGAAGGAAAAGATTTAGAAAATTTTCTTTGGGAAATGATCAAATATGCAAAAGATATACTTATGTATAAAGTAAGTGAAAAGACTGATATATATAATCAAGAAGAAATAAAACAAATAGAAGAAATAGCAAGAGCCATTTCAAAAGAAGAGTTAATTAATATAATATATAAATTGTCAGAATTAGAAAATAAAATGAAAGTATCTTCTCAAAAAACGATAATATTTGAAACAGAAATAATAAAATTATGTATGAAAGTAGATACCTTAGGAATAGAAGAAAGACTTTTGAAGCTAGAGGAAAAAATAGAAAATGGAAAATATATTATTAAGGAAGAATCAAAAGGAACTAATACATATCAAGCACCAAAAATAAACATAGAACAAAAACCTCAAGAAAGAAGTATAGAATTACCAAAAAAAGAAGAACCACCTAAATTAAATGCAAAACCTAATGTAAGACCAAGACCTTTAACCCAAGGAGAAAAAATAGCTGACTGGCAAGATGTCATAAATAATTTGAAAAAGCAAGGAAAAGTTATGCTATATGCAAATTTAATAAATACAGAAGCGGTAGAAATAAACGATATGACAGTTGTTATAAGATTTAATAACGGACTAAATGACTTTAGAAGGGACTTACTTGAAAAGCCAGAAAACATGAATGCATTGGTAAAAGAAGTATCAATAATTTGTGGAAAAACAATGCAAATAAAATTAGAAGATGCAAGCTCAAATACTGAAGCAGTCAAGACAAAAAAACAAGAAATAAGACAAGAACCAAAGATAGAAAAAAATGAAGAAGAAGATATTTTAGATGGTTTAGATATACCAATAAATTATATAGAAGAGTAGGAGGAAATAAAAAATGTCAAAAAGAGGAGGATTCCCAGGGGGAGCAAGCTTTGGAGGAATGAACATAAACAAATTAATGAAAGAAGCTAAAAAAATGCAAGCAGATATGGAAAAATCACAGGAGGAATTGCAAGCAAAAGAATTTGAAGCAACAGCAGGTGGAGGGGCAATAAGTGTAAAAGTAACAGGTGGAAAAGAGATAAAAGAAATAAAAATACAAAAAGATGTAGTAGACCCAGATGATGTAGAAATGCTAGAAGATTTAATTTTAACTTGTGTAAATGAAGCCTTAAAAAAGGTAGATAATGCACAAAGTGCAAGTCTTGGAAAGTATAATATTCCAGGTCTAATGTAAAATTGCAAAATGACGGAATTATTGCTGCAATTTAATAAAAGCAGAAAGGATAAATATCAAAAATGTCATATTACTCACCATCAATAGAAAAGTTAATAGAAGGATTTGAGAAACTTCCTAGTATTGGTCATAAAACAGCAGTAAGACTTGCATTTTACATATTAAATGCAGGAGAAGAAGAAGTAACAGAATTTATAAACTCAATAACAAATGCAAAAGCAAATTTAAAATATTGTTCTAGCTGCTTCAATATATCAGATACAGACCCATGTCCAATATGTGCAAGCCCTAAGAGAGATAAGAATTTAATCTGTGTTGTAGAAGATGTAAAAGATGTAATAGCAATGGAAAGAACACACGAATTTAAAGGGATATACCATGTATTACATGGCTCAATATCTCCTATGAATGGAATAGGACCAGACGAAATAAAAATAAAAGAACTATTAACAAAAATACAAGAAAATTCAGAAATAAGAGAAATAATAATTGCTACAAATCCTAGAGTAGAAGGAGAAGCAACAGCAATGTATATTTCTAAAATACTAAAACCACTAGGTGTGAAAGTAACAAGAATTGCACATGGAATTCCAGTTCGGAGGAGACTTAGAATATACAGATGAAGTAACTCTAACTAAGGCGTTAGAAGGAAGACATGAATTGTGACAAAAATATTACAAAAAACTTAAATAGGGAGAAAACAAGAGGATAAAAGAGAAAACGAGAGAAATTGAAAGCAAATTAAGAGTATTTAAAGAATAGAAAAATTGAATAAAAAAACCATTTAAGGTAAAATCTAATAGTAAATAAAAAATGCATTATCCGTAGGGAAAATTAAAATGTACAAAGGAGTGCTTATGAAAAAATTACTAATTGGGCTTAGAGCTAGTATAAAATTAATAGCATTATTTGCAGTTAGTAGTGTAATAATTTTAACAATAATATTAAGTATATATAAACCTATATACAGTGTAAGCTTTAAGGGAGAAATGCTAGGATACAGTGAAGACAAAGCAGCTCTTCAAAAAAGAATACTAGAATTTATAGGACATGGAAATAAAGATAATGATACTACTATTGGAATACTTGATGAAATGCCAAAATATAAACTATGTTTCTTAAAAAAGGGAATAGAAACGAGTGACGAAGAAATATATGAGAAAATAGTAGCATCAGGAGAATCATATTATAATTATTATGCAGTCGCAGTAAATGGAGAAGACAAAGTATATACTAAGGATTATAAAGAAGCAGAAGAAATAGTAAATAAATTAACAGAAAAAGATAGTAAAAATGCAAGAGACTTATCAATACTTGAAAAGTATTCAACAGATAAACAGGAATATACAAGTGTAGAAGTTGCAGTAAACAATTTATATGAAAATAAGATCACACCAGAAATAGAAAGAAATATGGGAAGAGTTACAAGAGCAGGTAATGGGGGAAGTTCATATAAATCTATACCAATTGCATTTGCAAAACCAATTAGAGCAACAATAACATCAAGATTTGGGTCAAGATGGGGATCAACACATAAAGGATTAGATTATGGAGCTCCAACAGGAACACCAATAAAAGCAGCTGCAGAAGGAACAGTAACATTTTCAGGGTGGAACAGTGGAGGATATGGATATTTAGTAATAATATCACATGGAAATGGTGTACAGACATATTACGGACATTGTAGCGAGTTACTTTGCAAAGTAGGACAGTATGTATATGCAGGTGATGTAATCTCTAAAGTAGGAAATACAGGAGATTCATATGGATCACATTTACACTTTGAAATAAGAGTTAATGATGTAGCATATAATCCAGAATATTATGTATAAGAGAAAAAAGGCAAAGAGTTTTAAATCTTTGCTTTTTTCTCTAATAGGAAAGTTTTCCAAACTTCCTATTAGAGAAAAGAATTGCACACAAATTTTACTTTGTAAAATTTGGCGCACGAACAACTGGCGTGGCAAGAAACTAATCTAAAATGTTAGAGTATTTTAAGTCATGCCACTGTTGTTCAAACCTTAAATTAGAAGTATATATGATAAAAAGAGCAAGAAAAGAGGTAAAATATGAAAATTTTAATATTTTATGCGATGTATGGTGGAGGGCATCTAAGTGCAGCAAATGGAATAAAAGAAGCAATAGAAAAGAATTACCCAAATGAAGAAGTAGAATTAATAGATTGTATGGAATATTTGAATAAGCCTATTAATTATCTAACAATAAAAGGATATGAAGGTATGGCAAAAAGGACTCCCAAACTATGGGGATTTGTTTACAAAGCATCAAGAAAAGGAATTATTGCAAGAATAAGTAATAGTTTAAACAGAATGCTTGCAGGAAAACTTGGAAAATTAATAAATAAAATAGATCCAGACTTAATAATTTCAGCACATCCATTTTCAACTCAAATGTGTGGAATATTAAAAAAACAAGGAAAACTTAATGTAGAAGTTTCAACTGTTATGACAGATTTTAAATACCATGAACAATGGCTAGTGCGGACATAAATACTTAGATGAGTTTTTTGTATCAAATGAAAAAATGAAAGAAGATTTAATAAAATATGGGTTAGATGAAAATAAAGTATTTGCACTTCGGAATGCCAATTTCGCAAAGATTTTTAGAGGAATTTAAAAGAGAAGAAATATTAAAAGAATTTGGGCTAGAAGAAGGATTAAAAACAATATTATTCTTCGCAGGTGGAAAAATGGGACTTGCAAGAAAAAATATATTTGAGTACATGAAACTGCTCACAGAAAACTCGGAAAATATGCAAACTATTGCAGTATCAGGAAAAAATCCTAAGGTATATGAAAAATTTAAAGAAATTGCAAAAGCTTATACAAATGTAAAGGTATTAGAATTTACAAATAAAGTTCCAGAACTTATGAGTATAGCAGATTTAGTAGTTACAAAGCCACGGAGGAATAACAAGTTCAGAAAGTCTAGCATCAAACGTACCTATGCTTGTGATTAACCCTATACCAGGACAAGAAGAAGAAAATGCAGAATTTTTAGAAGAAGCTGGAGTTGCAATATGGTTAAAACCAAAAGAAGATATGGGAAAAGCTATAAAAGAGATAACTAAGGATGAGGTACTTACAAAGCTTAAAGAAAACATAAAAAAGATAGGAAACTCAAATGCAGCAGGGGATATATGTGATAAGATACTTAAGAAATATTGTAAAGTAGATTAATGAAGTAAAAATGCCCACGGCTCCCAGTAAATCTGGGAGCCGTGCTGGAGCTTCAGTTTCTCAAAATTTCCAGTGAAAGAACGGGAGGTTCGCCTTTGTCTTCCCAATAGGCAATGCAGGCATTGCAGGCCCTGAACCAGTCGCCGTTAAAATATCTCAGGGACTGGAAATTGTCAGCCATGAAGAGCAGAGTGCGACCTACTTTTGTGGACTGAGGATATTCGCATGTAATCCTCAGAGCCTCCTTGGTGAGAGAGTCGATTTTTCCATGCATGACGTCCTCATAGGAAATGCAGTGCTTGATGAAGAAGCAGAACTTGCGGAATGGCCGGGAAGAAGTAGCAGAACAGCCGGAGAAAATCGGCCTAACATGTACCCTCTGGCCAGTAGAAAGGTCAATCAGTTTTCCGCTCTTTACCATGCACACATGCCCATCGTATTCGACAACATCATTGTCAGTATACCGAGGAGCCGCGAACAGGAAGAAAGGAAAGATACCGATGTTTGCTTCCACCCTGGAAAACTGCTCAGGGGACAAGATGTATGCTTTGTGCTGGCTGTAGTTGTAAACTTTGACTTCGCTGTCGCCCTTTACAACAAAACCTAAAATTGTGCTAATCAGTTCCATAGCTTTGAGTCCTTTCATTTTAAATTTTAATTGTACTCCAGTGATAAAAATATGAATATATCACTTAATAATAGTATAGCACTTTTTATGTAAAATTGCAAACCAGACGATGTTTTTATAAACTTTATTTATATATGGTATAAATTTCAAAAAAATAAACAAAATAATAATACTTGGAAAAATTTCCAAGTAAATTTTATTTTGAAAGGAAAGAATAATATGCAGGATATAAAAACAAAATTGACAGATTGGAAAAACCGTTTAAAAGATAGACATATGCTTACACTTGCTGTTATAGTCTTAATATTGGTCGCAGCACTTATAGCTTTATCAATATATATTTATAACAAACAAAGAGAATATCAAATGGTATCAGAAAACACATACAACATGTCTTTTTATGAACTTGTAAATTGTGCAGATGAAATTGAAACTTATCTCGCAAAAGCAAGCATTACATCTACAGCAGAACATGCAGCAAAAACTCTAAGTCACATATGGAATAAATCAAATTTAGCTGTTGTGTACTTGTCACAAATGCCTATTAAAACAGAAGGACTTTCAAATGCAGAGAAGTTTTTGAATCAGGTTAGTGATTATAGTTACAGTTTACAAATGAAAGCAATAAGAGGAGAAAACTTATCAGATGAAGATTTGAAAAATATAGAGAACTTGCATACACTTTCATTAGATTTAAAAAATATCATATATCAACTTGAAAGTGAAATAAATGAGGGAACTTTAGCTTGGGGAGAAGTCTCAAAAAAAGGAAGCAAAGCATTTGCACAGGAAGTGAGCCGGAGATTTAAGCCGGAAGCTTTGACAATATAGAAGGAGCGTTTAATGAATATACAGGTTTAATCTATGATGGAGCTTTTTCAGAACATATGGTTTCACGTGATAGAAAAGGTTTAACTGGGGAAGATATAGATGAAAACAAAGCAAAAGAAATAGCAAAACAGTTTACAGGTGCAGCAGAGGATAAAATAGATTCAAAGGGATTTTCAGAAAATGGAGATATACCAGTATACAATTTTGAAATAAAAATGGAAAATGATGGTATAAAAAGTATAGCGATTTCAAAAAAAGGTGGACATATAGTATATATGGACTATTATAGAGAAGTAGTTGAAGAAAAAATAAATCCACAAGAATTAATTGAAATTGGCAAAAAGTTTCTAAATGAAAAAGGCTATAAAAACATGAAAGAAACGTACTATATGTCGCAGGGCGGAAATATTGTAATAAATTTTGCTTATACGCAAGATGATGTAACTATTTATTCAGATTTAATAAAACTAAAAATTGCAAAAGATAATGGCGAAATTTTAGGAATGGAAACAGCTGGATATTTAAATTGTCATCAAGTAAGAAATATTTCAAAAGACATTATAACTGTAGCAAAAGCAAAAGAAAGTTTGAACAGTAGGATAAAAATAAATAGCCAGAATTTAGCAATTATTCCAACAGAATTTGGTACAGAATTATTATGCTGGGAATTTAAAGGAAAAGCAGGAGATAATGAGTTTTTAGTATATATAAATGCTGAAACCCGGAAAAGAAGAAGATATTTTAATGATTGTAAATACTCCAAATGGAACACTTACAACTTAAATATGTGAATAATATTATAGATTTTGGAGATAATAAGATAAACTTAAACTAAAGGAGGTATACAAAATGGCAAATAACAATACAACACATAATATGTCAGAAAAATTAAAAGAAGAAATTGCAAAAGAACTTGGTGTTTATGACGAAGTTAAGAAACCAGGCGGATGGAGCAATGTTTCATCTAAGACTTGCGGAAAGATGGTATCAACAGCAATTGAAATAGCTAATAGAAGCGTAGAAAGATAAGTGCAAGGAAAAAGCATTAAAGTTCAGTTTTAATTATGATAGAATCCATTGGCTTGAGCTTATATATTTCTTTTATTATCATTCCTTGTTGTTCGCCTCGTAGAACCTGTAAAGACAAGGATGTGAGCTTGCTAAACGCAAGCTAAGATGTCTAACAGGTTCTAACTCGCTCCTAGCTATGCGTCATTTCGAAAAAAGAAATATATAAGCTCAAGCATGGATTTTGAATATTAGATTTACTGAGCTTTAATGTTTTTTATTGCACTTTTTTAGAAAAAGTGGTATAATATTTACATAATTCAGCTGAACCTCTAAGACCAAATGACAAACGCGACATTTTTAGATAGGAGGTTGTCTCATGGAGACTAAGATTGTTACTGTTACTGCCCAAGAGTTTATGAGCGATCTAGGAAAACAGGTACGGGGAGAAGTAGTTAGACTTGAACCCGAAGGCTGGGAGCTTTATCAAACCAATGTTGTCTGGAATGGAAACACCTATTCTGCACTTCTGACCTTCAAGAAAAAGTAAATCAAATATCCATGAGAGGTTCATTTGAACGAAGGGGTGCTAGGTATATTCTTGATTTGGGATTTGTCTAGCATCTTTTTAATATTATGGTAATTTTTAAAGTCAAATAAAATCTACACGGTTTTGCTCGAAAGATGTAGAGGCAATTTTTTTCTTAGCTCTACGAACGTATGTGAGTTAGAGATAAGTTATGCGTTAGTAATCGCCCGCAATCTTCGAAGGCAAAACTAAAATATTTATTATTTTTTTAATTTATTTTATTGAAATTTTTACTATATAAATGTAAAATAAAATCATAAAAAGGAGGAGAAAAATATGAAGGAATTAAAAGTACATGGAATATATAGGCATTTCAAAGGAGATTATTACATAGTAGAGGGAATAGGAATACATAGTGAAACGAAAGAAAAATATGTTATTTATAGGGGATTATATGATGATACATCAAAGCTTTATTTAAGACCATATGACATGTTTTTAGAAAAAGTAGATAAAGAAAAGAATCCAAATGTAAAACAAGAATATAGATTTGAACTACAAAATATAGAAAGTAGAGCAAAAGATTTTAAAGGTGAGTAAATTAGTGTGTGAAAAATGCAAAAATCACAGAAAAGTTGTATTAAAAAAATGAAAAACCAAATTAAAGTGGTGCAAAAAAAATGTAAGAATTATTGACAAATCATAAAATTACATATAAAATAAACTTAGGTGGTTTAAATGAAAAGAAAATTTTATAATGTATTACAAGAATGGAAAAATAAAAATAGTAATACACCTCTGATGGTTGTGGGGGCTAGACAAGTTGGAAAAACATACATAATAAATGAATTTTGTAAAAATGAATTTGAAGATTATATATATATAAACTTAATGGAAAAACAAAGTATTGTTAAGATATTTGAAGAGTCAACAGACTTTGAAGTTAAAGTGAAAAAAATAGAACTTGAGTTAAACAGAAAGATAATTCCAGACAAAACAGTAGTGTTCATCGATGAAATTCAAGAATCAGAATCTGCCATTAGTTCTTTAAAAGCATTTTGCGAAAGTAACTTGCCATATAAGATTATATGTGCAGGAAGCTTGCTAGGCGTTAAAATACGTAGGTTTAAATCCGCATTTCCAGTAGGTAAAGTCCAAATAGAATTTATGCATCCAATGGATTTTGAAGAATTTTTAATTGCTTTAGACAAAAAAATGTGGGTAGATGAAATAAAAAAATGCTATACCAATTTAGAAGAGATTAGCATACATGATAAGTTAATAGATATTTATAGAACATACCTGTGTATAGGTGGAATGCCTAATGCAGTTCTAAACTATAAAAATGTGAATGAAGAAATACTATTATGGAATAGAAATATATTAAGAGATATAATTTTATCATATTTAGCAGATATGAATAAGTACACGTTAAATAATAATGAATCTATTAAAATTGAAAAAGTATATAATACTATTCCTAGTTCACTTGCAAAAGAAAATAAAAAGTTTAAGTATGTAGATATCGAAAAAGGGGCAAATAAAAGAGGATTTGAAAGTTCGATAGATTGGCTAGAAGCTAGTGAGATTATATACAAATCTAAGTATGTTAATAAAATAGAAATTCCAATTAAGGCATATGCTGAAGAAGATACATTTAAATTATATTTAAATGATGTTGGAATATTAACTTCATTACTAGAAATAGAACCTGCAGAGATTTTGTTAAATGAAAAATTTATGTTTAAAGGAGCCATTACAGAAAATTATGTGGCACAAGCATTTAGAACTAATGGTATATCTTTATATTACTGGAATTCTGGAAATAAAGCAGAAATTGACTTTTTGATATATAATAAAGATGGAATTATACCAGTCGAAGTAAAAGCGGGAGACAATACACAATCAAAGAGTTTAAATGTGTATAAAGAAAAGTACAAACCCCAATATGCAATTAGACTTTCCACAAAAAACTTTGGATTTACAAATGGTATAAAATCAATTCCACTATATGCTACTTTCTGTATAAAATAAAAATATAAAAAGGTGAGTAAGATGGAAAACATATGCATGCTATGTCCGCATAAATGCAAAGTTGATAGAAGCATAAATATCCGGAAGGTGCAAAGCAGGAAATAAAATTGAAATTCGGAGGTGCGAGTCTTCATAAGTTTGAAGAACCGTGTATAAGCGGAGAAAACGGTTCTGGAACAGTGTTTTTTTCAAAGTGCAATCTAAACTGTGTATTTTGCCAAAATTATGAGATAAGTAATTTAGGGAAGCGGAAGAGAAATTAGCATAGAAGAGCTTGTAAATATTTTTATGAAACAAGAGAAAGATGGGGCAGAAAATATAAACCTAGTATCTCCAACGATATACGCAGATAAGATAGCTGATGCAATAAAACTTGCAAAAGAAAAAGGACTAAAACTTCCAATAATATATAATAGCAATGGATATGAAAATATTAGCACCCTAAAAAGACTAGAAGGGCTAATAGACGTGTATTTGCCAGACTTAAAATATAGTGATGATAAATTGGATTTTAAATATTCAAATGTAAAAGACTATTTTGAGATAGCAAGTGAAGCTATAAAAGAAATGGAGGGGCAGGTAGGTAAGCCAAAATTTGATGAAAACGGAATGATACAGAAGGGGCTAATTGTAAGACATCTAATCATGCCAAACCATATAGACAATACAAAAAAGGTATTAAAATGGTTTAAAGAAAATTTAGATGACGGAATTTATATAAGTGTAATGACACAATATTTTCCTACATATAGAGCAAATGAGTATGATGAGATAAATAGAAAGATAACGAAAGAAGAATATGATGAAGTCGAAAGCTATATAGCAGAACTAGACATACAAAATGGGTATATGCAAGATTTTGCAGAAGAAGACGAAGCACAATATGTGCCAAAGTGGGATTATTAAAATCCTAAAAATTTTTTTCAAAATATTTTATCCGTAGGGGTTGACAACCCTGTTTTAAACATGCTATAATATAAAACTGTATTAAAATCAATAAGTATATTTAATTCTAAGAAAGAAGAGGAATTAAAATATGCCACTTTTATCTACGGAATGGCTATTTTGAAGCGATAGTCAAAAGGAGATAAAATGTATATTTTAAGAAGGACTTCTTTAAAAAGAGTTTTATCTATAATGCTTCACAAATTAAAATTAATTATTTAAGGAGTGAAAACAATCCATGAAAGATGTAAAACATGAGAAATGCGTACGTAAAACGTTTGCAAAAATTGGCGATAGCATTGAAATGCCAAATTTTATTAAAGTGCAAAAAGACTCTTATGAATGGTTTTTAAAAGAAGGATTAGGAGAAGTATTAAAAGATATATCTCCAATAGTAGACTATTCAGGAAACTTAGTACTTGAATTTTTTGACTATTACATGGAAGACAAAACAAAATATTCATTAGAAGAAACAAAGGAAAGAGATGCTACATACTCTTCAAGGTTACATGTAAAAGTTAGACTAATAAACAGAGAAACAGGAGAAATTAAAGAACAAGAAATATATTTAGGAGACTTCCCTATCATGACAGATAGTGGAACATTTGTAATAAATGGTGCAGAGAGAGTTATAGTAAGCCAATTAGTACGTTCACCAGGATGCTACTATACAGAAGACTTTGATAAAACAGGTAAAAAAATATATACATCGACAGTAATGCCAATTAGAGGAGCATGGATAGAATATGAAACAGACTCAAATGACATATTCTATGCAAGAGTTGATAGAACAAGAAGAATACCAGTAACAACACTTCTAAGAGCAGTGGGCATAACAACAGATGAAGCAATGATAGAAATGTTTGGAGAAGATGAAAAGCTACTTGCAACATTACAAAAAGACACAATCAAAACTCAAGATGAAGCATTAATAGAAATATATAAAAAATTAAGACCAGGAGAATTGCCATCAGTAGATGCTGCAAGAAATCTATTTAATGGTTTATTCTTTGATGAAAGAAGATATGATTTAGCAAAAGTAGGTAGATATAAATTTAACAAAAAATTAAGCCTAAGCTCAAGAATAGCAAATCAAGTTGTATTTGATGATATTATAGACGAAGAAACAGGAGAAGTATTAGTTTCTAAAGATACTGTTATAACACCTGAAATGGCAAGAAAAATACAAGATAGTGGAATAAATGTTGTAAATGTAAAAGTAGAAGACAAAAAAGTAAGAATAATAGGAAATGGAACAGTAGATATCCACAATGTAGTTGATATAGACTTAAGCGATTTAGATATAAAAGAAGAAGTTAACTATGCTGTACTTAAAAATTTAATTGAAAATACAGATAAAAAAGACCTAAAGAAAGCAATTAGTGAAGCAATAAATGAATTAATTCCAAAACATATTACAACTGAAGATATTGTTGCATCAGTAAGTTACCTATTAAACTTAGCACATAAACTAGGTAGTGTAGATGATATAGACCACTTAGGAAATAGACGTATAAGAAGTGTAGGAGAATTATTACAAAACCAATTCAGAATAGGTTTAACAAGACTTGAAAGAGTTGTTAGAGAAAGAATGACAATACAAGACCTAGATGTAGTAACACCACAAACATTAATTAATACAAAACCTATAACATCATCAATAAGAGAATTCTTTGGAAGTTCACAGCTTTCACAATTTATGGATCAAACAAATCCATTATCAGAGCTTACACATAAAAGAAGAATCTCAGCATTAGGACCTGGAGGACTTTCAAGAGAAAGAGCAGGATTTGAGGTAAGAGACGTACATTATACACACTATGGAAGATTGTGCCCAATAGAATCTCCAGAAGGACCAAACATAGGATTGATTTCAGCTTTATCTTCATTCGCAATAATAAATGAATATGGATTTATAGAAACACCATATAGAAAAATAGATCCAGAAACACATAAAGTAACAGACGAGATAGTATATATGGCAGCATATGACGAAGACGAGTATGCTATTGCACAAGCAAATGAACCTATAGGAAAAGATGGCAAATTTATAAACAAAAGAATAAAAGTTAGATACTTAGATGAAGTAACAGAAGTTTCAAGTGATGAAGTAACATATATGGATGTATCACCAAAACAATTAGTATCAGTCGGAGCTGCAATGATACCATTCTTAGAGCATGATGATGCAAACCGTGCATTAATGGGTGCAAACATGCAACGTCAAGCAGTTCCTCTAATGATAACAGATTCACCAATAGTAGGAACAGGAATTGAATATAAAGCAGCAAAAGATTCAGGAATAATGATACTTGCAAAATCTGATGGTGTAATCAAAAAAGTTACAGGTGATGAAATAGTACTAGAAGCTAAAAATGGAAATATTGAAACATATAAATTACGTAAATTCAAAAGAACAAATGGTGGAACATGTATAAATCAAAAGCCAATAGTTGTAAAAGGTGAGAAAGTTAAAGCAGGAGATGTTATAGCAGATGGACCTTCTACAGATAAAGGCGAGATGGCACTTGGTAAAAACGTAATTATAGCCTTTACAACATGGGAAGGATATAACTATGAGGATGCTATACTTTTAAGTGAAAGACTAGTTAAAGAAGATGTATATACATCAATACACATAGAAGAATATGAATGTGATTGTCGTGATACAAAGTTAGGTCCAGAAGAAATAACAAGAGATATACCAAATGTTGGAGAAGATGGATTAAAAGATCTAGATGAAAATGGTATAATAAGAATTGGTGCAGAGGTAAGACCAGGAGATATATTAGTTGGAAAAGTTACTCCAAAAGGAGAAACAGAGCTTACAGCAGAAGAAAGATTACTTCGTGCGATATTTGGAGAAAAAGCTAGGGAAGTAAGAGATACATCACTTCGTGTACCACATGGAGAAGCAGGAACGATTGTTGATGTAAGAGTATTTACAAGAGAAAATTCAGATGAATTAGGCCCTGGTGTAAACCAAGTAATAAGGTGCTATATAGCACAAAAAAGAAAAATTTCAGTTGGAGATAAAATGGCTGGACGTCATGGAAACAAAGGTGTAGTATCAAGAATATTACCAGTAGAAGATATGCCATTTATGCCAGATGGAACTCCAGTAGATGTAGTACTTAACCCACTAGGTGTTCCTTCACGTATGAACCTAGGTCAAGTTTTAGAAGTACATTTAGGAGGAGCAGCAAGAGCACTAGGATTTAAAGTTGCAACACCAGTATTTGACGGTGCAACAGAAGAAGAAATAGTAGAATTACTTGAAAAATCAGGAGCATCTCCAAATGGAAAAACAATACTTTACGATGGAAGAACAGGAGATCCATTTGATAAGCCAATAACAGTTGGTGTAATGTATATGTTAAAACTTCACCACTTAGTAGATGACAAAATCCATGCTCGTTCAACAGGACCATACTCTTTAGTAACACAGCAACCTCTAGGAGGTAAAGCACAATTTGGTGGACAAAGATTTGGAGAAATGGAAGTTTGGGCACTAGAAGCATATGGTGCATCTCATACATTACAAGAAATGCTAACAGTAAAATCAGACGATGTAGTAGGAAGAATTAAGACATATGAAGCAATAGTAAAAGGTGAAAATATTCCAGAACCAGGAGTACCAGCTGGATTTAAAGTTCTGATAAAGGAACTACAAAGTTTAGGATTAGATGTAAGACTATATTCTCAGGCTGGAGAAGAACTAGAACTTAAAGAAAATATTGAAGAGGGAATAGACTTCAACTTAGAAAGAGAAGATAAAGAAAAACTTAAAGAGATTGATGCAGAGTTAGCAGACGGATTTGAAGAAGAAGACCTAGAAGATGATGAGGTAGATGACGATGGCATATATGATGAAGACATATTAGGCGATGAAATAGGTGACGATTTAGAAAATGATGGAATACTAGATGATGAAGAATTATTTGATAATGACCTTGCAGATGATAACATAGATAATGATGAAGATTTAATCTAAAATTACAAGATAATTGCGTTTTGGCGTTGTTGCTGCTTGTTCAAAAAGAGCTCAATGTACAATAGTACACCTCGCTCTTCTTTGAACTCACGCGCCTAGCCAAAGCCACAATTCTCTTGAATTTAGAAATAAAAATTAAATATTGCTTTGAAGAAACATTTTGAAAACATGAAGATATGTTCAGCAGTGCCAAGTAAAGATATTTTAAAAGGCAGCAAAAAATTTTTTAGGGGGTCAAAACTTAGGTGGACGAATTAGAATTATTTGATAAATTAAAAATAGGGCTTGCATCTGATGAAAAAATTAGAGAGTGGTCAAGAGGAGAAGTAAAAAAGCCTGAGACAATAAATTATAGAACATTAAAACCAGAAAAAGATGGTCTATTTTGTGAAAGAATATTTGGACCAGTAAAAGATTGGGAATGCCACTGTGGTAAATATAAAAGAGTTAGATATAAAGGAATAGTTTGTGATAGATGTGGTGTAGAAGTTACAAAATCAAAAGTAAGAAGAGAAAGAATGGGACATATAGAGCTTGCAGCACCAGTAGCTCATATTTGGTATTTTAAAGGAATACCAAGTAGAGTAGCACTTTTACTTGATATATCACCAAGAAGCATAGAAAAAGTAATATATTTTGCTTCATATATTGTAACAGACAAAGGCTCATCAGGACTTATAAAAGGTCAAGTATTAACAGAGAAAGAATATGGAGAAGCAGTAGAAAAATATGGAAAAGGAACATTCAAAGCAGAAATGGGAGCTGCTGCCATTAGAAAGCTATTAGAAGAAATTGACTTAGATAAATTAGCAGATAAGATAAAAAAAGAAATTACTAAGTCAAGTGAACAAAAGAGAATAAAACTTGCAAAAAGATTGGATACAGTAGAATCATTTAGATTATCAGGAAATAGACCTGAATGGGCTATAATGAATGTTATACCAGTAATCCCACCAGATATAAGACCAATGGTACAATTAGACGGTGGTAGATTTGCGACATCTGACTTAAATGATTTATATAGAAGAGTAATAAACAGAAACAACAGATTAAGAAGACTATTGGAACTTGGAGCACCAGAAATAATAGTAAGAAATGAAAAAAGAATGCTACAAGAATCAGTAGATGCATTAATAGATAATGGAAGACGTGGAAGACCAGTAACAGGAGCTGGAAATAGACCTTTAAAGTCATTATCTGATATGTTAAAAGGAAAACAAGGTAGATTTAGACAAAACCTACTAGGAAAGAGAGTTGACTATTCAGGACGTTCAGTTATCGTAGTTGGACCAGAACTTAAAATGTATCAATGTGGACTTCCAAAAGAAATGGCAGTAGAATTATTTAAACCATTTGTTATGAAAGAACTTGTAAAAAGAGGTTTAGCACATAATATAAAAAATGCAAAAAGAATGGTAGAAAGATTAAGACCAGAAGTATGGGATATTCTAGAAGAAGTTATAAAAGACCATCCAGTATTATTAAACCGTGCACCTACACTTCATAGACTAGGAATACAAGCATTTGAACCAGTATTAGTAGAAGGTAGAGCAATAAAATTACACCCATTAGTATGTACAGCATTCAATGCTGACTTCGACGGAGACCAGATGGCAGTACACGTTCCACTATCTCCAGAGGCACAAGCAGAAGCAAGATACTTAATGCTTTCAGTAAACAATTTGCTTAAACCACAAGATGGTAAGCCAGTAACTGTACCAACACAAGATATGATACTTGGAAGCTACTATTTAACAATGCAAGTAGACGGAGAAAAAGGAGAAGGAATGTACTTCGGAGATGATGAAGAAGCTTTACTTGCATACCAAAATGGTGACCTTGAATTACATGCAAAAGTTAATATAAGGAGATCTGCTACTATAAGTGGAGAAAAAGTAGTACAAAAAATAGAAACAACTGTTGGTAGATTAATATATAATCAAGGAATTCCACAAGACTTAGGTTTTGTTGATAGAAGTGATAAAGCTAATTTACTAAAATTAGAAATAGATTTCCCAGTTATCAAGAAAAACTTAGGAACAATAGTTGCAAAATGTATAAATAAACATGGATTTGAAAAAACAGCAGAAGTGTTAGACTATATAAAATCTATAGGATATAAATACTCAACAAAAGGAGCAATCACAGTTTCAGTTGCAGACGTAAGCGTTCCAGAAGCTAAAGCTGAAATACTAGAAAAAGCAGAGGCAGAAGTAGACAATGTAATGAAACAATATAAACGTGGTTTAATCACAAACGATGAAAGATATCAGTCAACAATCAAAATATGGGAAAGAGTTACAGATGATGTAACAGAAGCAATGAAAGACAACTTTGACGAATTAAACCCAATATACATGATGGCTCAATCAGGAGCAAGACGGAAACATGAACCAATTAAGACAAATTGCAGGTATGCGTGGTCTTATGGCAAACACATCAGGTAAAACAGTAGAAATACCTATTAAATCATGCTTTAGAGAGGGACTAGATGCACTAGAATACTTCATATCTTCACATGGTGCCAGAAAAGGTTTAGCAGATACAGCTCTTAGAACAGCTGACTCTGGATATTTAACAAGAAGATTAGTAGATGTAAGTCAAGATATAATAGTTAGAGAAGAAGATTGTGGAACACATGAAGGAATAGTATTAGTAGATATTAAAGATGGTAACCAAATAATTGAAAAATTAGAAGAAAGACTAGAAGGTAGATATCCACTAGAAGATATAAAAGATCCAAAATCTGGAGAAGTAATTGTAAACACAGATACTATGATAGATGGGGAGATAGCAAAGAAAATAATTGATAGTGGAATAACATCTGTTAAAGTTCGTTCATCACTAACATGTAGAACAAAACATGGTGTATGCAGTAAGTGTTATGGAATGGGACTTGCAACACGTTCAAAAGTAAATATTGGAGAAGCAGTTGGAATAATTGCAGCACAATCTATCGGTGAACCTGGTACACAGTTAACAATGCGTACATTCCACATGGGAGGTGTTGCAGGAGGAGATATTACACAAGGTCTTCCAAGAGTTGAAGAATTATTTGAAGCAAGAAAACCAAAGGGACTTGCAATGATTTCTGAAATAGCAGGAAAAGTTAAGATAAAAGAAGATGGAAACAAGAAGGAAATTGTTGTTAAAGGAAAAGAAGAAGCAAAAACTTATTTAGTTCCATTTGGGGCAAAACTAAGAGTAAAAGAGGGAGAAGAAATAGAACCTGGAACACAACTAATAGAAGGTTCAGTAAATCCAAATGAAATACTTACTATAAATGGTGCTGAAGGAGTATATAAATACTTGACACAAGAAGTTCAGAAAGTATATAGGAACCAAGGTGTTGATATCAATGATAAACACATTGAAGTAATTGGTAGACAAATGCTTAAAAGAATTAAGGTTGAAGATCCAGGAGATACAGGTTTCTTTAGCGGAGCGCTTGTTGATATGTATGAATTTGAAGAAGTAAACAATGAAACTGTAGAAAATGGTGGAAGACCAGCAACAGGACATAGAACTTTACTAGGAATAACAAAAGCTTCTCTTGCAACAGAAAGTTTCTTATCAGCAGCATCATTCCAAGAAACAACTAAAGTATTAACAGAAGCTGCAATTAAAGGAAAGATAGATCCATTAATAGGATTAAAAGAAAACGTAATTATAGGAAAACTTATTCCAGCTGGAACAGGTCTTTCAAGATATAAAGATGTAAAGATTAATACTGAGGAAAGTAATGAAGAAAGACTAGATATGTATACAGATGGAATAGTAGGATAAGATGAAAAGCACTAGGGGATAACTCTAGTGCTTTTAAGATGTAAAGAGATACTAGTATTTTTCTGCAAAAGATGATATAATTAAACAAAAATAAAGAATCAATAAAAAGATACAAGTAATTAATATTTAGGGGGAATCATAATGAAAGATAATATATTTATAGAATATCCAAAATGTTCTACATGTAAGAAAGCAAAAAAATGGCTAGAAGAAAACAAAGTTGATTTTAAAGAAAGAAATATTGTTACAGAAACGCCGACAGAGCAAGAATTAGAAGGATGGATAAAAGAGAGTAAACAAGAAATAAAAAAGTGGTTTAATACAAGTGGATTAAAATATAAAGAGTTAAATTTAAAAGAAAAATTGACAAAGATGACTGATAAGGAAAAGATAGAGTTATTAGCAAGTGATGGTATGCTTATAAAAAGACCAATATTAATATCTGATAAAAGTGTTTTTGTTGGATTTAAGGAGGAGAACTGGAAAATGCTATTATTTCAAAATTAAAACATAATCATAAAGTTATTATTGAGAAAAATACCACTTTATGCTAGATAATAAATATAAGTTAGAAGGAATAATAATTATGCAAAAATTAATAGAAGAAATAAGAAAATTTAATGAAGAAAGAGACTGGAACAAATTCCATTCGCCAGAAAATTTGGCAAAATCGATATCAATTGAAGCTGGAGAATTACTGGAGTGCTTCCAATGGGATAGCAAAAATTATAATAAGGAAGATGTATGTGAAGAGTTAGCAGATGTTTTTACATACTGTATTCAAATGTCAATGAGTTTGGAGGTAGACCCAGAAGAGATAATAATTAAAAAGTTAGAAAAAACAAAAAAGAAATATCCAGTAGAAAAAGCAAAAGGAGTAAGTACTAAATATAATAAGCTTTAAATCTTATATGGAGGGAATAATATGATATCATATGTAGAATCAAAGACAGAATTTTTAGAAGATGTAAACAATAATAGAATAGCAAAAAAAATATTAGAAAAGTTAAGAATGAATGTGAAGGAAGGAGAACAAGAAGCGTGGATTGATGCAGCTAATTATATGAAAGATATATTAAAAGATGATATTTTTCCAGATGATATAACAGTATATATGGAATTTAAGCTATATCCATCAAATAAAAGAATAGATTTCATGATTTCTGGGCTAAATAGTGAAAAGAAAAATACCTTAATTATTATAGAGTTTAAAAGATGGGAAATAGCAGAAGCTTTAACTGATAGAGATGATATGGTAAATGGAATGTATAAAATAGAACCACATCCATCATATCAATCTCTTTCATATGCTAAAAATATGAAGAATTTCTATGTTGCAGTACAAGAAGAAAAAATAATAGTAAAACCATGTTCTTGCTTACATAATTATAAAAAAACTGAAAATGATGCAATAACTAATGCGCATTATAAAGAGTTACTTAAAGAATCACCAATATTTTTAAATGGAGAAGAAGACAAACTAAAGCAATTTATTACAGACAATATTAAATATGGAGATAATAAAGAAACTATACATATGATTAAAAACCAAGGGATAACAGACTTAAAACAGCTACAAGATAATATATTAAATATACTAAAAGGAAAAGAAGAATTCTCAATGATGGGTTTGCAAAAAAACATATTTGAAGAAGCAAAGAGATTAGCAAAATTATCAAGGGATTATGGGAAAAAGAGAGTTTATATAGTAGAAGGAGGACCTGGAACAGGGAAATCTGTGATAGCAATTAATCTATTAGGAGAGCTTACAGAAAAGTGTAAAATGGACTGTCAATATGTTAGTAAAAATAGTTCTATAAGGGATGTATATACATTACCATTAAAAAGAGAATATAAATCTAAAGAATTTAAAAATTTATTCTGTGGATCAGGATCATATATCAATAAAAAGAAAAATGAATTTAATACATTAATTGTAGATGAAGCTCACAGGCTAACTAAAAAAAGCAATCTTAATATGAGGGGAGAAGATCAAATAAAAGAGATCATAAACTCTGCAAGATTTGCTATCTTCTTCATAGATCCGAAGCAACAAGTACATGTTGATGATTATGGGACAATAGATAGAATCGAATATTTTGCAAAAAAAGCAGGTGCAGAAATATCATACGGTAAGTTAAATGCACAATTTAGATGTATAGGAGCTGAAAATTTTATAGACTGGGTGGAAGCATCATTGCAATATGAAGATGCTAATAATGAAATTGACATGGGATTTTTAAAAGATTATGATGTTAGAATTTTTGACAATCCAAACGATTTAAGAAGAGAAATTATAAAATGTAATGAGAAAAGAAATAAAGCCAGAATAGTAGCAGGAGACTGTTGGAATTGGGTAACGAAGAAGGACCATGAGGGGGATAAATATGATATAATTATTCCTGAATATGATTTTAAAATGAAATGGAACTTTACTAATACAATCTGGGCAACAGATGAAAAATCAGTAGAACAAGCAGGATGTATACATACTTCTCAAGGACTAGAATTTGATTATATAGGAGTAATTATTGGAAAAGATTTAAGATATGAAAATGGAAAAGTCATTACAGATTTTCACGAAAGAGCAAAAGATGATAAATCTATAAGAGGTTTTAAATCAGGTTATAAAAAAGATCCAGAGGGAGTTACAAAAAAAGCAGATATAATAATTAAAAACACATACAGAACTCTTCTTACTAGGGGACAAAAAGGATGTTATATATACTGTGTAGACAAAAAATTAGCAGAATATTTAAAGAAAAGACTAAAGTAATGCAATATATGAGGAAAAGAGAAAATTCAAGATTATTAGAGAGAGAAGAACAAGAGCTAAAAGGATTTAAAAGAAAGTGTATTTTAGATTAATTTGAAAGTAGGCAGATTAATATTTGCCTCTTTTTTTTACTAAAATAATGTGATAAAATAAGGCAAGAAGAAATAAACTAAAATAAGAGGTAGAAAACTATGGAACAAATAAAAATCAAAAATATAATAAAACTATGTGGTGGAAAGTTACTTACAGGAAGTGAAGAAGAAACATTAGAAAGCTTCAAAAAAGACACAAGAGAAATAGAAGAAGGGGATATTTATGTAGGAATAAAAGGTGAAAAAATAGACGGAAGTGTGCTTTTTGAAAAAGCATTTGAAAATGGTGCAAAAGCTTGCATAATAAACAAAATAGAAATTACAGAAGAAAACTTACAAAAATACCAAGATAGAGCAATACTTGAGGTAGAAGACACTATAGATGCTCTTCAAAAAATCGCTACATATAAAAGAAGTTTATACGACATACCAGTAATAGGAGTAACAGGTAGTGTTGGAAAAACCAGCACAAAGGATTTAATTGCAAGTGTAATGGGAGAAAAGTATAAAACACTTAAAACAAATGGCAATTACAATAACCATATAGGAGTGCCACTAACAGTATTAAGACTAAAAGACCATACAGCAGCAGTAGTAGAAATGGGAATGAACCATATGGGGGAAATTAGCAAAATAACAAGAATTGCAAAACCAAGTGTAAGCGTTATAACAAATGTGCGGAACAGCTCATATAGGAAATCTTGGTTCAAGAGAAAACATATTAAAAGCAAAACTTGAAATACTAGAAGGAATGGAAAAAGAATCAAATATTATCATAAACAATGATAATGATATGTTACATGAATGGTATCTAAAAAATAAAGATACAAAAAATATTATGACATATGGAATACAAAATAAAAGTGATATCATGGCAAAAAATATCATAGAACTTGAAGAAGGAACAGAATTTGAAGTAGAAATAGAAGAAAAAACATACCATTTCAAAATAAATATAGGTGGATTGCATTTTGTAATCAATGCATTATGTGCAATATGTGTAGGACTAAAAAATAATATATCAGTAGATAAAATATCAGAAGGAATAAGCCAATTTGAGCTTACGAAAAATAGAATGGAAGTAGTAGAAACGAAGGATGGAGTAAAAATAATAAATGACACATATAATGCGGGATTCGACTCAATGAAAGCAGCGATAGAATATCTAAGTACAAAAGCAGCAAATAGGAAAATAGCAATTTTGGGTGATATGTTAGAACTAGGAAAATTTTCAAAAGAGATACATGAAAAAATTGGAGAAGAAGTATACAAAAATAAAATAGACATATTAATTACAGTAGGAGAAAATTCAAAACATATTTCAAACAAAGCTTTAAGTATAGGAATGAGTAGGGAAAACATATTTGAATATAATACAAATGAAGAAGCGATAGCAAAAGTAAAAGAAATAATGAAAAAAGGAGACTACATTTTAGTAAAAGCATCAAATAGTATGAACTTTAAACAAATAGTAGAAGAAATTAGTAAATAGAAAGAGGGAATATTAATGAAACTTGCTGTGATTTTTGGTGGAACATCAACTGAACATGATGTCTCAGTTGTATCAGGAACTTCAGTTTTAAAAAACTTAGATAAAGAAAAATATGAAATTTTACCTTTGTACATAGATAAAGATGGAACTTGGTATGAATACACAAAAAATGTAAATGAAATTGAAATAGCAAGAATTGGAGAAGAATTAACAGACTTAAATAAAATAGATAATGTCATGGAAGTATTAAAAAATATGGATGTAATTTTTCCAGTACTACATGGTTTAAATGGTGAAGATGGAACAATACAAGGACTATTTGAAATGATAAATATTCCATATGTAGGTTGTAAGGTACTTGGATCAAGTCTTGCTATGGATAAAGTTTACACAAAAATAATTTTAGATAAAGCAGGGATTAATCAGGCTAAAGCAGAATATGTAAAAAAAGTAGGAGATAAATATATATATATAGACAAGGAATTTAATGAAAAAAATTGCCATATAGAAGAGATTTGTGAAGTTGTATCTAAAAAACTAGAATTTCCAATGTTTATAAAACCATCAAACTCGGGATCAAGTGTAGGAGTGAGTAAAGCAAAAAATATAGAAGAACTAAAAGCTGCTATAGCATATGCTGCTAAGTTTGATAAAAAAATATTAGTAGAACAAGGAATAGTAGGTCACGAAGTAGAATGTGCTGTACTTGGAAATGAAGAAGTAATAACAGGTGTTATTCGGAGAAGTAAAAGCAGCAGACGAATTTTATAGTTTTGATGCAAAATATAAAAATGAAGAATCAAAAACTGTTATACCAGCAGAGATTTCTGAGGAGTTAGCTGAAGAAATAAAAAAAGAAGCGATAAAAGCTTTTAAAGCAATAGATGGAAAAGGACTTTCAAGAGTAGACTTTTTTGTGGAAGATAAAACAAACAAAATATACTTAAACGAAATAAACACAATGCCTGGATTTACGACTATAAGTATGTATCCAATGTTATTTAGAGAAGCACGGCATAAATTATAGTAAATTATTGGATAAACTAATTGAATTAGCAGTAGAAAAGTGATATAATTAATTATATTGTTTTGCTATTATAGCATAATTCGGAGGATGTTAAATGTTATTTAAAGATTATTATAAAATATTAGGATTTGAAACAAATAGAATATCAACAGAAGAAATAAAGCTTGCATATAGAGAAAAAGCAAAAAAGTATCATCCAGACTTAAATGAAGGCTCACAAGGTGCTGAGGAAAGATTTAAGGATATAAATGAGGCATATAGAATACTTTCGAATCCATCAAGCAAGAGGAAGTATGATAGAAATTGGAACCGTAATATAGGAAAAGATAAGAATAGAGAAAAAAATTCAGGTAATATGAAAAGTAGCGATAATATTTTAGGAGAGGCATTTAACATGCTTTTTGGAGCCAAAAAAGAAAAAAGAAATGAAGAACCAAAAAATAAAAATAAAAAAGCAGCAGTAAAAGGAGATAATATAGAAACAGGTATAAGTGTAACTATTGAAGAGGCATTTTTTGGAACAAATAAAAAAATCTCGCTTCGAGCAGTAGACCGGAAGCATGAAAACTTTTAAGGTTAAAATTCCAGCAGGAATTAGAAACGGAGAAAAAGTAAGATTAATAGGACAAGGAAAAAAACGGTGAAAATGGCGGGAAAAATGGAGATTTATTTATTAAAATAACAATAGAAAAGGACAAGAAGTTTAAAATAGAAGGCTCAAATTTGCACACCTATTTAGATATATCTCCATGGGAAGCGGCACTTGGTACAAGAATAAAAGTAAATGGAATAGACGGAGCGGATTTTGTTTATATACCAAAAGGTATACAAAGTGGAGAGAGAATAAAAATTCAAGGAAGAGGATATAAAGATAGCAAAGGTGGAAGAGGAGACTTAGTTGCAGAAATAAGAATAATGGTACCTAAAAAACCAAGTGAAGAAGAAATAAAATTATATGAAAAATTAAGAGAATTATCAAAAAATATGCAAATGAAGTAATTTAAGATTTTGAACCATAACAAAACTTACATAAATAATTGACAGAATTTCAAAAAAATGGTATAATATATTTGTATTGTGAGAATTTTTAATAAAAACTCGCTCAAAACCTAACAAAAGACGAACTAGATACTTAAAGAAAGGAATGTGGAAAAAATGGATATAGCACAAGGTAAACATTTTAGTATCACAGACCCTAAAGGAATAAACACAGTAATATATCAAGTAAATAAAACAGAGAAAGAATTTTTAAGTGAGTATCCTAAATATACAGTAGAAAGGCTAGACTATACAGCAGAAATAAGAGGAGAAGCAACAAGGAAGACATATTTTGTAGACGAACCATCTCCAAATGGAAATCAGCTTGTAATTCTTTCGTTTGGTCAGGAAAGAGTAGTAATAAATATGGGAATTTTGATTGGAGACGAAGTGAGAATAACTAAAAAGCCTGCACCATTTAAGTTTGATACCTTGTATTCGGAAAAGCCATCTGAATATAAAGAATTTAATTATACACCAAACTTAAAAAGAGCAATATCAATTATAGACCCAGAAACAGCAGAAGAAGTTAAACCAGTATTATATTTTGATGAACAAACAAATGAAGTCAAGGGCAAATGTAAGCTCAAACCATACAAATCTTATTTCGCATTTGAAATAAGAGAAGACTAGGAGGAAGTTAAAATGTCAAATAATAAGAAACAATTTAAAACAGTGCCAGCAGGCAAAGATGATAAACTAAATCTTACATGTACACAATTTGCAGCTAATCAAGAAAGAACTGAAATAAAAGCTCCAGAAGGAAAAGAATTTGACAATGATGCATTATTAGAGCTTTTAGGCTTTGAAAAGGACGGAAGAGGACTTAAATTAGCAGTAGAAGGACATGATTTTGAAATATTACCTAATGGAGAAATATTAAGAAAAGGTAAAGATGGAAGAGTATTAACAGGAAGTGAAAAAGAAGAAGAAGTAAGATAATACAAAAGAGTAGGTGAGGTAACTTGCATTATAAAATAGAAGGAACAATAAGAAAGAATAAAAATAGATTTATAATATTTGCAGTGCTATGGTTATTTATGACCATAGTTATTGTTATGCCAATTAGCTATGGCCAGCATCAAGCAGGATTAAATCGGAGCATTTGATTTTGGAGTATTTATAGATGCTTTTTCACAAAGCTATTCACATCTTGGAGAAGTAGTAGGTGGATTTGCAAGTTACATATCAGAGTTTTTTAGCCTACTTTGGAAATTTACAGCAGTATATATAATTTTCATGTTTGTAGGATTTGTAAAAACTGCACCAAAAAATGAATTTACAGATATAGAACAAGGCTCGAGTGACTGGGCAAGCAGTGGAGAACAATATAAGATACTTAGTAGAAATAAAGGAATAATACTTGCAGAAAATAATTATCTTCCAGTAGATAAAAGAGGAAATGTAAATGTATTAGTAGTTGGACGGTTCAGGTTCTGGTAAATCTGCATCATTCTCAATACCAAATGCATATCAAATGTTAGGTTCATATGTATTTACAGACCCAAAAGGTGAACTATATGATAAAACAGCAGGATTTTTACAAAAAAATGGATACGATATAAAAGTATTAAACTTAGTTAGACCACAAAACAGTGATGGATATAATCCTCTTATGCATGTTGCATCAGAATTAGATGTAGACGTTATAGCAAATACGATAGTAAAAGGACAAAAATCAGAAAGTGGTTCAGATCCATATTGGGACGATATGGCAGAATTATTACTAAAATCATTAATATATTATTTAATAGCAACAAGACCAGAAGAAGAACAAAACTTAGCAAGCTGTGCGGAACTTGTTAGAGCTGCTAATAATAAAGGTGGAAGCAACTTACTTTCAGAACTTATGAATCAGCTTCCATATGACCATCCTGCAAGAATGTACTATAAGTCTATTGAGATAGCACCAGAAAAGACTTATGGTTCTATCCTAAGCTCACTACAATCAAAACTTGGAAAGTTTGACTCAAAAGAAATTGCAGAATTAACATCAACAGATACAATTGACTTTGAAGAAATAGGAAAAAGAAAAACAGCAGTTTATGTTATATCATCAGATACACATACTGCATATGATTTCTTACTTACAATATTCTTTGCACAAATGATACAACAACTATATGACTTTGCAGATTTAAGTGGTGGAAGATTACCAATGCCAACATATTTTATTCTAGACGAGTTTGCAAATATTGGACAAGTACCAGACTTTGATAAAAAGATATCAACCAGTAGAAGTAGAGCGATACAATTTAGTGTAATATTGCAGAATCTAGATCAGCTTGAAGCAGTTTACGAAAAATCATACGAAACAATAATTGGTAACTGTGATACTCATGTATTCTTAGGAAGTAACTCACAAAAAACAGTAGAATATTTTTCCAAAGCATTGGGAGAAAAAACAGTAGAAAGAGAAAGTATATCGATAAACAAAGATAGACAAAACTGGATGCAAGGCAAAAGTGTATCAGACCAGATAAATGCAAGGGCACTTCTAACACCAGATGAACTTAGAAGATTTGACAATGACTTCTGTATAATATTTGAAAAGGGAATTAGACCAGTAAAAGCAAGAAAATATTATTACTTCCAAAAACCAGAGGCAAAAAAACTTGCAGCATATACCATAAGTCATAATGATGCAAGAGATATAGAAAAAGGAGCATGGAGAAAGTATAACCCATATAATCCTTATGTAGAAACCAAAGGAGAAGAAAAGACGCAGGATTTGAAAGTGGAAAGTTTAGATGATTTATTTGAAGAAGAGAATAAGGAGTCTAAGAAAACTGAAAAGAAAGTAGACAAAGTAACAGATAAGAAAAAAGAACCTGTATTAGATTTGGGAGATGACTTTGCTCCAGTACTACCACAAGAAGAAATTATAGAAGAATCAAAACCACTTGCAAAACTAGAAGATAATACTGAAAAAGATAAAGGAATAGACTTGCAAAAAGAACTAGAAGCAAAGTTTGATGAATTATTTGGACCAATAGATGAAAGCTAAAAAGAAGAATAAATAACCTATTGTATTAGAAAAACTAATATAATAGGTTATTTTGTTTAGGTATTTGTAAATCCATTATTCCATAATTCATTACAAGCAATATCAAGGTCATCGTTCCAAGAAATAGCATATCCATAAGCTTCTACTTTAACTTGTTCAAATAGACCATTAATATTAAGTAAATCTTGAAAATACGTGAACTTGTCAAAAAGCTTTTTTACATCATAATACTTTTGAACTCCATTTTCAAAATCTATTAGTAAAATAAAATTTTCTAAAGGTTTTACTGATTTAACTTTATAGAACATATAATCAACCTCCTGACTATTTTAAAGGGGGAATCTTATTAAAATTTTGAGTATCCCATATATGAAGTAACTCATCTCTATGAATATTAACCCATTCTTTTACTAAAGCTTGAGCCTTTTTAGGCAAGTCACCATCAATCAAGTTACCAGTTCTAATATCAATAGCACCTAAATATTCTCCGTAAATAGCATGTACATGAGGTGGATTGTGGTCAGCCTGTATGAAAAACATTTTAATAATAATCCCATAGAAACTAGATAATATTGGCATATAATCACTCCTTTCGGCATTTTAATATACCTCCAGTCGAAATTATATATCTATAAGTTATTTTAACATAAAACAAATGTGATTACAAGGAGTTATGGATATTTTACAGGGTAATATTCGATGAAATTACCCTGGGTATTTTAGGTGACAAATGTAACTGTTTAGAAGTATTCTACTAGAATATTATAAAAAACGTATTTTAACAAAAATCTACAGCTTGCACTAAAATTCGCATTATGATATAATAGCCATATGTGTAAACTATGGAGGAAAAGATGTATCTAAAGAAACTAGAAATGCAAGGATTTAAGTCGTTTGCAGACAAAACCGTGCTAGAATTTATGCCAGGGATAACTACAGTAATCCGGACCAAACGGATCAGGAAAAAGCAATATATCAGATGCAATACGTTGGGTTTTAGGAGAACAAAGTATGAAGTCTTTAAGAGGAGCAAAATCAGAAGACGTCATCTTTTCTGGTACACAAAATAGAAAATCATTAGGTTTTGCAGAAGTTTCATTAATATTTGACAATCAAGACAATAAACTTCCAGTAGAATTTACGGAGGTAACAGTTACAAGGAAATTATATAGGAGTGGAGAATCACAATATTTTATAAATAAAGCACCTTGCAGATTAAAAGATATTATAGAATTATTTATGGATACAGGGATTGGAAAAGATGGATATTCAATAATTGGACAAGGTAGAATAGATGAAATATTAAGCAACAAATCAGAAGATAGAAGAAATATTTTTGAAGAAGCAGCAGGGATTGTAAAATATAAATCAAGAAAAATAGAAGCAGAGAAGAAGCTTGAAAGAACTAAGTTAAATCTTCTTAGAATAAATGATATATTATCAGAAATAGAGCAGAACTTAGAACCTTTAAAAATACAAGCAGGGAAGGCAAAAGAATTTTTAAGCCTTAGAGAAGAACTAAAACAAATAGAAGTAGGATTATTTATATATAACATATCTACATACAAGGAAAATTTAGAGAAGATATTAAGTGATGAGAAGATTTTAGTAGAACAAAATGATGATGAAAACAAAGCATTAGAAAAGTTAAATGAATTAAAACAAAATCTAAAGCTAGAAATAGATAATATAACAAAAGAAATAGAAGACATTCAAAACTCAGGAAGTCAAAATATACAAGAAAAAGAAAAAATGAACTCTCGGAATAAATGTATCAAATGAAAGAATTGTAAACAATAATGAAAACTATACAAGATATGAAAAAGAAATAGAAGAATTAAATTCTAGAAACACCGAACTTGAAAATGAAAAAGTACAAAAAATAGAGAAAAAGGAAAGACTTTTTGCTAATAAAGAAAAATTTGAGAATGAATTAAAAACAAAAGAAGCAGAACTTCAAAGACTTACAAGTAAACTTACAGAAAAAGAAAAAGAAATAGAAGGCAAAAAATCAGAAATAGAGAAATTTACAGACGAAAAATACGAAAAACTAAATGAAATAAGTGCATTAGATATAACAAATGAAAACAATGAAAAAAGATTAAAAACTCTAAAATACGATATACAAGTTGCGATATCTGAGTTGGATAGTACAAATTTAACAAAACAAGACATAGCAAATGTATTCCATGAAATAGAAGAAAAAAAGAACAAAGTAACAAGTCAAATTGAAGAAATAGCAAAGAAAAAAGAAGAAGAAGAAAAAACATTAAAAGAATATGAAGTAAATATAAATGCCTTACAATCAGACTATAGAATGAAAGAATCAAGGCTAAAATTTTTAATAGAAACAGAAAAAGAAAAAGAGGGATACTCAAAAACAGTAAAATCTCTTTTGCTTGCATGTGAAAGAGAAAGCACACTAAAAAGATGCTCAGAAGGAGCACTTAGTGACCTTATAACAGTAGAGGGTAAATATCAAGTTGCAATAGAGATGACACTTGGTGGAGCCTTACAGAACATAGTTACAAACACTGAGCAAGATGCAAAAAAACTTGTTGAATACCTAAGAGAAAACAAATTAGGGAGAGCATCATTTTTACCAATTACATCAGTAAAAGGAAAAAGATTAGACAAAATTGATAAAAGAAATATAAAATCAGAAGTAGTTATAGCATCAGATATTATAAAAACAGATAAGAAATATGAGCAGATAGTACTAAGCCTGCTTGGAAGAACTGTTATAGTAGAAGATATGCAAGATGCAATAGAGCTTGCAAAGCAAAACGGATACTCTTTTAAAATAGTTACACTTAAAGGAGATGTAATAAATCCATCTGGTGCAATCTCAGGGGGCTCATATACTCAAAAAACCGTAAATATATTAGGAAGAAAAGGACAAATAGAAGATTTACAAAAAGAACTTAAAGAGTTGGAAGAAAAGATAAACAAATTAATTAATGAAAAGAAAAAATATGAAGGAAACTTCGAGAATTACGATGAAGAAATAGAAGCTCTTAAACAAAATTTACAAGAAATACATATAACATATGCAACAGATGAACAAAAATTGATTGCAGTAGAAGAGAATTTGCAAAAATTAAAGGAAAGAGCAGAAAAAGCAAAAGCAGAAAAAGCAGAAATTGAAAAAGAAAATGAAGAAATAGAGGCAAAGAAAAAGGAAATAAATGAAGAGCTTAGCAAAAAACAGGATATGGCGGATAAACTAAAAGCTGAGATTGAGGAATTTGCAAAAATAAACGCAGATGACCAAAAATATATAGATGATTTAAACTTTGATGTAACAAATTTAAAAATATCAGTTTCTTCATTTAATGAAAGCGAACTTTCAATTGATGAGATAGTAGAAAGGCTAAATCAGGATATAGACAATAATAAGCAAAGCATATTAAACAAGAAAGAAACAATGCAAAATATAACAAAAGAAAATGAAGAATTAAAGAATAAAATTGCAGAGTACCAAAATGCTATAAAAGAACTAGATGAAAAAATGAACAATAGTGATGAAAATATAACTAAATTAAAAAATGATAGAGATGAAAAGAATAAAAAACTAGAAGAAAGCGAAATACAAATAAACTCAAAAATGCAAACTTTGGATGGTTTAAAAGAAGAAATAATAAAAATTGGAGTAAAAAGAGATAAAGTAAAAGAAGATATAGAAACAAGTACAAATAAACTTTGGGAAGAATATGAGTTAACACCAAACAATAGCGGAGAATTCAAAAAGCCTGATAATATAGCAGTAGCAACAAAAAAAGTAGGAGAAATAAGAAACAAAATTAAAGATTTAGGTAGTGTAAATATAGACGCAATCTCTGAATACAAAGAATTATCTAAAAGATATGATTTTATGTGTGAACAGAGATTGGACATAGAAAATACAATGGCAAAACTTAGAGATGTTATTCAGGAAATGATGGAAATCATGAAAAAGCAGTTTACAGAGCAGTTTAATATAATAAATAAAAATTTTGGCGAAGTCTTTAAAACATTGTTTGGAGGAGGAAGAGCAAGCTTAATCTTAGAAGATGAAAAGAATGTATTAGAATGTGGAATTGAAATTATTGTTCAGCCACCAGGAAAGAAACTTCAAAACATGACACTTCTTTCACGGAGGAGAAAGAGCCTTCACAGCAATAGCACTACTATTTGCAATGCTTAAGATTAACCCATCTCCGTTTTGTGTACTTGACGAAATTGAAGCAGCACTAGATGATGTAAATGTATATAGATTTGCAGATTATTTAAAGAAATTTACAAATGATACCCAATTCTTAGTAATAACACATAGAAAAGGTACAATGGAAGCGGGAAACTCTGTGTATGGTATTACTATGGAAGAAAGTGGTATTAGTAAACTTCTATCAATGAAATTAAAATAGTATAAAGTTCTTAAAGTTAGTGAAAACTAATTTTAAGAACTTTTTGTTTAATTAAAAAATTTTTAATTAAACAAAAAATTGCTGAACGCAGTCCTTCGGACGGGCAAATTTTCTTAGCTCTGCGAACAAAGTGAGCTAGAGATAAGTTATGCATCAGTAGCGCCGAGGCGATTTGCCCAATAATATATTTATAGGATAGGAGGTAATTCAAATGGATGAAGATAGCACAAAATATGGAGAATTTATCTCATCATACTTTGCATGGCTTACACTTGAAAGGCAAAAAGAAAATAGTAAAAAACTAGAAAATATCACAAAAAAATAAGAAGTTTTGTCGAAGGGCTTGTATTTGACGTAATATTTGATATAATTTTTTAGATAGAAGGAATCAGAAGAAAGGACAAGATATAATGATATATAAATTTACTGAGAGTGCAAAAAATGTTATACAACATGCAAATGAAATAGCAGCAGAGTTAGGACATAATTATATTGGGACAGAACATTTACTTTATGGACTTACAAAGGAAAATAGTGGGATTGCAAACAAAGTACTAGAAGAGCAAAATATTATACCTGAATCTGTGCTTGGCAAAATCTATGCAATTATGGGAAAAAATGAAAATAAAACAAAAAAGATTTTAGGATTTACACCAAGAACTAAAAAAGTATTAGAAAACGCATCAGCTGAAGCAAAGAAAGATGGGTCAGAGTATATAGGAACAGAACATATTTTAATAGGAATAATGAAAGAAGGAGACAGTGTTGCAATAAGAATAATGCTAAACTTAGAAGCAAATCTAAAAGAAATATATGAAGACATTTTAAAAGTTATAAGCGAAACTGCATCAGAAGAAAACAAGATAAAAAGTAAAACAATGAAATCTGAAAAAAACACTAGTTTTTCACAAACACCAACTTTAAATCAATATGGTACAGACCTATGTGAAAGTGCAAGAAAAGGGATTTTAGACCCAATAATAGGTAGAAAAGAAGAAATAGAAAGAGTTATACAGATTTTAACAAGAAGAACAAAAAATAATCCATGCCTAATTGGAGAACCAGGAGTAGGGAAAACAGCAATAGCAGAAGGATTAGCCTTAAAAATTGCAGCAAATGAAGTTCCACAAATGCTAAGAAACAAAAGAGTAGTAAATCTTGATATATCAAGTATGGTTGCAGGAGCAAAATACAGAGGAGACTTTGAAGATAGAATAAAAAAGACTTTAAATGAAGTAAAAAAGGCAAAAGACGTAATACTATTTATAGATGAAATACATACAATAGTTGGAGCAGGATCAGCAGAAGGTGCGATAGATGCAGCAAATATTTTGAAACCAATTTTAGCAAGAGGAGAAATAAGCTTAATTGGTGCAACAACAATTGATGAATATAGAAAATATATTGAAAAAGATACAGCATTAGAAAGAAGATTTAGTCCGGTTATAATAGAAGAACCAAGTATAAAAGATACAATAGAAATGATACAAGGATTAAAAGATAAATATGAAGCACACCATAATGTTGTAATTACAGATGATGCAATAAATGCTGCTGTAAATTTTTCTGTAAGGTATATATCGGATAGATTTTTGCCAGACAAGGCAATTGATGTAATAGACGAAGCAGCATCAAATGTCAGAATGATAAAATATACAAGACCAGATAAATTAAAAGCTTTAGAAGATGCAATAGAAAGACTACAAGAAGAAAAAGAAGAAGCAATACACATGCAAGACTTTGAAAAAGCAGCAGAGATTCGTGATAAAGAAGAGAAACAACAAAAGAAGTTAGAAAAAGAAAAAGAAAAATGGAATGATGAAAATGTAAAATCTTTAACAAAGATAACAGAAGACAATGTTGCCGAAGTAATTGCAAAATGGACAAACATTCCAGTAAAAAAAATTACACAAGACGAAAACGAAAAACTAAAAAACATTGAAAAAGAATTACACAAAAGAGTAATTGGTCAAGAACAAGGAGTAGAGGCAGTTGCCAAATGTATAAGAAGAGGAAGAGTACGGTGTAAAAGATCCAAACCGTCCAATTGGAACATTTTTATTCCTTGGACCAACTGGTGTTGGAAAAACAGAAACTTCAAAGGCGTTAGCAGAGGTACTTTTTGGAACAGAAGATTCAATAATAAGATTAGATATGTCAGAGTATATGGAACCACATTCAACATCTAAGTTAATAGGGTCGCCTCCACGGATATGTAGGGTATGACGAAGGGGGATACTTAACTAAAAAAGTAAAGCAAAAACCATATTCAATAGTATTATTTGATGAAATAGAAAAAGCACATAGTGATGTACTTAATATGCTACTTCAAATATTAGAAGATAGTAGACTTACAGATAGTTCAGGAAGAGTTGTAAGTTTTAAAAATACAGTAATAATAATGACATCAAATGTAGGTGCTAAATTAATTACAGATAGCAAAAAGTTGGGATTTTCAAATATAAGTGAAGATGATAAAAAAATTGATTATGAAAATACTAAAAAAGATATTATGCAAGAACTAAAAAGAGAGTTTAGACCAGAATTTTTAAATCGAATAGATGAAATAATAGTATTTCATAAATTAGAAGATGAAGATTTAGAGAAGATTACTGATTTAATGTTAAATAGTTTAACAAAAAGATTAGAAGAACAAGGAATATTAGTTGAAATTGATAAAAGTGTAAAAGAATATATAGTAAAGAAAACTGATGATAGAAATTATGGCGCAAGGCCACTAAGGCGTGCAGTTCAAACAATAGTAGAAGATACTATAACAGATGCAATAATTTCACGGAGAACTTAAAATAAATGAAAAAAAGATTATACGTGAAGCTGATGGAAATATCATTCTTTCTTAAATTTAGGAGAAAAATACGCACAATTAGAAGAAAATGTTACTCTTGTAGAAAGCATTGTGTTATCATATGAACATTTTCCGTCTTTTTGATAAATACAGTTTGCTGTGCAATTTATATTGGTCATAAATGTCACCTCTATAGATAATATTATTAGCAATGCCTATTATAATATTCATGTTTTTTTGAAAAAAGCTTGCAATTTTATTAGATTTGTGGTATATTATTAAACAGTAGACTTAAAACTATGGGAAAGGAATGATACAAAATGGCAAAGTGTGCAATCTGTGAAAAATCTATAAGCCACGGAAACAAACTAAGCATTGCTCGTTCTCACGTTAGTAAGAGAAGTAAGAGAACATGGAAACCAAATTTACAAAGCGTTAAAGTTATGGAAAATGGTCAACCAAAAAGAATAAAAGTATGTACAAAATGCTTACGTTCAGGCAAAGTAAATAGAGTATAAAATTAAAGAGTAGATATTAATTCTACTCTTTTTGACTGTTTGTAAAAGAATTGCCATTTGGAGTTGTTGTTCATCGAAAGAAAATCCTTTGGTGTGCATGAACACGCCTTTGGTATTTCTTTTTCGAACGCCTAGCCAAATAACAATTCTTTTACAAACTAATTATACTTGATTAAAAATATATAATAATTCATGGAATTTAAGTTAGATAATGTTCTGCAACGAACAGTTATATATAATTTTCCATGAATAATTATAACTAAGTATATGTAATTTTAATCTTTGATGCCGAAGATAAATTTTACAAATCCCCTTAGGAATTTAGGAACTTTTTTTACAACAATGGTCATATGAAACACACTCCTTTCTTAACATGAGAGCCAAATTAATCCTACAGCAATAACTATAATACCTATGATAAATTGTAAGCCACATAAAGGAAGTAATAATACAAATAGCATTCCAAGCCCAAATCCTACCATACAAACAGCTAATGTTTTTTTAAGAAGTCTCAACATAATACCTTACCTCCTATATGAATATTATATTAACCAAATAAAATAAATGTTACTATTTATGTAGTTTTTGATATTATACCAAGGAAGCGATATTTATGTTTTATCCGTTCCTTGTATAAACATAGAAGAAAGGAAAAATATATGAATAAACATAGTAAAGAAATAGTAAAAATTTTAAAAGAAAGATATCCGGATGCTAAATGTAGCTTAGATTTTCAAACTCCATTTGAGATGTTAGTTGCAGTAATGCTTTCGGCTCAGTGCACAGATGAAAGAGTAAATAAAACCACACCAGAGATATTTGCAAAATATAGTACACCAACAGATTTTGCAAATATTGATATAGAGGAGTTAGAAAAATTAATACATCCATGCGGATTTTACAAAAATAAAGCAAAAAATATTAAAGCATGTGCAAAAATGATTATGGAAAAATATAATGGAGAAGTGCCAAAAACAATGGAAGAATTAATAGAACTTCCAGGAGTTGGCAGAAAATCTGCAAATGTTGTAATGCTTGAAGCCTTTGGAGATGCTAAGGGTATTGCAGTAGATACACATTGCAAAAGAATTGCAAATAAACTTGGATTAAGTAATGAAAAAGAACCTGAAAAAATAGAAAAAGATTTGCTTAAAATATTTGACAAAGAAGACTATAAAGATATAAATCATTTACTAATATGGCATGGAAGAAATACATGTGACGCGAGAAAACCAAAATGTGAAGAATGTGTTTTAAAAGAAATTTGCAAAGAGTATAATAAAAATGATACAAAATGTATTGAAAACAATTGACTTTTGCAAGAAAATAAGGTAAAATTGAATAAAGACATAGAGACTAGTAAAAAATAACAAGAGGAGGAAAATAATGTTTACCTATATAAAAGCAAAAAATTTCAAGTCATTTAAAAATCTTGAAATAAATTTTAACAAGACAAAAGATAAAACAAATAACCTTATTGTTATTTACGGAGAAAACGGAAGTGGCAAAACCAATATAGCTGAGATTTTTCGATTTTTAGAAATGAGTATAACAGTAAAAGATACAGAAAAAATTATGGCGAATGTAGCTAATGAAAAGTCGGATACACCAAATCTTTTAGAATATTTAATATCGAATATAAACAAACCGATTGATATGTATAATATGGTGTTTGAATCAAATAGGATGATAGACACAAAAGAACCAACAGAAGTAGAGTGTGGTTTTAAAACTAAAGAGACAGAAGGATATTATTGTATAAAATTTGATAAAAAAGTTTTAGAAGAAAAATTATACTATAAAATTGATAAACAAAAGGGAATACTATTTGAAATAAAGAATGAAAATGGAAATATTTTAAAAAAATTAAATAATAAAATCTTTCATGATAAAAAATATAAAGAAGAATTGATAGATACAATAGAAAAATACTGGGGTAAGTATTCGTTTCTATCCCTTTTGTTTTTTGAAATAAAAGATAAGAATAAAAAATATATAACTTCAAGAATTTCTGATAATATTTTTGAAGCGATGTATGAATTAGTGATGACAAAAACAAGCATAGAAGATAGTCAAAAGAGATTTATAAATCCAAATATAAATGAGTTGCAACGTGGATTAATAAATGAAAAAGATATTGAAAAAATAAAAAAACAAGAAGAAATCTTAAGAATATTTTTTACACAAGCTTATACAGATATAAGAGACGTAAGGTATGAAATAGAAAAAACAGAAGAAAAAGACAAATTAAGATATAAACTATTTTTTGAAAAGAAAATAGGTGGAGAAATAAAATCGATTCCATCAATGTGGGAATCAGCAGGCACACAAAAGATATTAAAGCAATTTCAAATATTACTTGATGCGATACTAGGAGAAAATGTAATAATTGATGAAATAGATAATGGTGTGCATGATGCATTAATTAAGAATATTATAATGTCAATTAAAGACGAAATAACAGGACAGCTTATTATAACAACACATAACACTCTATTGTTAGAAACTTTACCAAAAGAAAGTATATATATATTAACAACAGATAGAAATGGAAATAAAGAAGTAAATTCAATAAAAGACTATGATATAAATATACAAAAAAATCACAATGCTCGTGATTTATATTTTAAAGGGCTTTTTGGAGGAATCCCACTAACTGAATATATAAATTTTGATGAGATTAGGTACACTTTAGAAAAACAAAATGAAGAGGACGAAGATAAGTGAATAAAAAAGCCTATTATTGCAAAGGAATTGTAATAGCTCATGGAAGAAGCGAAGTAGAACTTGCAAGAAATACAAAAAGTAACCTACATCTACCAATAGAAATATATTCAAATAAAAATGGAGCAAATAACATACAGATTGATGGACTGCTTAAGATATTAACAAATACTGTATTTAATACTAAAAGAGCCTTATTAAGAAAGTACCCTACAATAGAAGAAGACGAAGAAGGGAATTTCAAAAATTTTTTTATAATGCCTATAATGGATCTAGACGATTCAAAAAACATAGAACAATATAAAAATAAGGAAATGTTTAAAAAGCTATGGCTCTATGACTATATTATTCCTGTTTGGAATGAAAAAAATCTAGATGAAGTAGCATACAGTTTAGGAATAATAGACAAAATACCAAATGATAAAGAAAAGGGAACAGTATATGCAAAAGCGTTTCCAGTAAATAGAGGAAATACAGATGAAGAACAAGTTAGAAATTTGATGGAAAAATTTAAAACTTCACCAAAAACTAATGTAGAGATATTTCTTGAAGAATGTTTAAAAAATTTATAAATAATTTAGCTTTGGGGCATGCTAAACATAAGGAGAGATTAGTATGTTTAAACCCAAAGCTATTTATTATGAAAAAGATATTGAAAACTATCAGCTTGGAAAAGAACTTTTAGAAAAATATAAAGATGTTCCAAAAGTCCAAATAGAAAATCACAATTCTATAAAAGAAATGCAAAAAAAAGATAACAAAGAATTTGTAGAGATGAAAAGAAACTTGATAATAGGAACAAGAAAAACACATAAATTTGTAGAGAATCATAAGATTTCAGATTATTTAGTGCCATATACATCATCAGGCTGCAGTGCAGCATGTATGTATTGCTATTTGGTATGTAATTATAATAAATGTTCATACTTAAGATTATTTGTAAATAGAGAAAAAATGTTAGATAAAATAATAAAAACAGCAGAAAAAGAAGAAAGAGAATTAACATTTGAAATTGGTAGTAACAGCGATTTAGTATTAGAAAATACTATAACAGATAACTTAGTTTGGACAATAGAGAATTTTAAAAATACAAACAAACGGGAAGCTAACCTTTCCAACTAAATTTGATATGATAGATGATATATTAGAATTAGACCATAAAGGAAAAGTGATTCCACGTATAAGTGTCAATCCAAAAGAAATTATAAATCAAGTAGAATTTGGAACATCGAGATTGAATAAAAGAATAGAAGCAATAAATAAACTAAAAGAGGCAGGATATCCAGTACGGAATCTTAATTGCACCAGTAATATTTGTAGAAAATTGGAAAGAGTTATATCTGGAACTTATAAAAGAACTTGAAAGCAAACTATCTAAAGAAGTAAAAAAAGATACATTTTTTGAAGTGATATTTATGACTTATAGCTATGTTCATACAAAAATAAATGAAGCTGCATTTCCAAATGCTATTAATTTATATGATAAACAAATAATGACAGGAAGGGGAAATGGTAAATATTGGTATAAAAATGAAATACGTACAGAAGGGGAAAAATTTTTTGTAGAAAATTTAAAAAAATATTTTCCAAATAATGAAATTATATATATTGTATAGAATATTAATAATGGGTTAATCTTCATAATGACCATTACAAGAAAGAATTATAAGATTATTATTTTCATCAAAATTATAAACATATTATTCATTTTCCATCGCCTCTAATTCTTCTATAGTTTTTGTTATAGTCTTGCCTTTTTCCACTTGTTCAATAGATTTATCTATTTTGTCTAAGTATTCTGAATTACGAATAGCTTTCATTAAAAGATTATATTGCTCAAGACTCATTAATACAACATTTTTTTCGTCTTTTCTGGTTACTATAACAGTTTCGTGATTATCAGTTGCTTGGTCGCAATAGTCTTTTAATTTACTTCTAATTGTTGAATAGTTAACAGCTAACATATAACATCACTCCTTTCTATTTTGTACTATTTATTGTACTTAATATTGTACCATAGTATTATATGCAAGTCAAATAATTTTATACACAAATCTACTTTAAAATACGAAAAATATATGATAAAATATAACAAAAAATGAGGAAAACAAATGGAAGAAAAACTAAATAAACTGTATAGCGAATGTTTAGAAGAACTAAAAAGTATAGGAATAGATGTAGAAAAAGAGGCAAGAGAGTTAGATATAAAAATTTCAAAAAGAAATAACAAGAGGTATGGTGTATGCAAAGGAGAAAGTCCAGATAAAAGTACTATGTATATAGAAAAAACAGGAAGGCACAGAATTATAAAATATGCTATATATAATATTCATCATATAGAAATAAGTCCATGGGTTATGGAGCTAAAAGAAGACATTATAAAAAACACAATAATACATGAAATTATACATTCTTTTCCATATTGTAATAACCACGGGAAAGAATTTAAAGAATATTCAAAATATATAAACCAAAAGCTAGGATATAATATTAGTACAGTAGGAAATAAAAAGGAAGACTATGAAAAAAGTAGCCTTGAATATAATGAAGAAAAGAAATACAACTATAAGATACAATGTGAAGGTTGTGGAGAGATTATATATAGACAAAGATACAATAGAGGATTTACGAAAAAATATAGATGTGGAAAATGTGGTAGCAAATTCAAAGTATACAAAATAGAATATAAATAATAATAGAAAGGAATGTAAAACTATGGATAATAGACCGATTGGAGTTTTTGACTCAGGTGTTGGAGGGCTTACAGTTTTAAGAGAAATAAAAAGAGCCTTGCCATATGAAGATTTAATATATTTAGGTGATACACTAAATTTTCCATATGGTTCTAAGAAAAAAGAAGAAATTATAAAATATGCAATAGACAATACAGAATTTCTAATTTCACAAAATGTAAAACAGATTGTAATAGCATGCGGAACAGCTACTAGTCAGGCATTAGAAGAATTAAAAGAGAAATATGATATACCAATTATAGGAATAATAGAGCCTACAATATCTTACATAAAAGAATTAAACCTAAATCAAATCCGGAGTTATTGCGACAGAAGGGACAATCAGAAGCGGAGCTTGGGAAGAAAACTTAAAGGATGCAATTCCTGATATAGATGTGATAAATAAAGCATGCCCAATGCTTGCAATTGTTGCAGAAGAAGGAAAGGCAAGAAGCGAAGAAGGAAGAAGAGCCATTAAAGAATATATGAAACCATTTAAAGAAAGAAAAGTTAAAGATATTATATTAGGATGTACTCACTATCCAATATATGATCCGATAATTAGACAAGAGCTTGGATATGAGGTAAATCTTATAAATACAGGTAAAACAGTTGCAAACTATTTAAGAGGGCTTTACAGAAAAGAAGATATGGAATTTATTGGGTCAGAAAAAATATTTTTAAGCAAACATACAGAGGAATTCAGAAATATTGCTAAAACGATACTTAATGAAGATGTGAAAATATTAGAAAAATAATTAAACATGTGCTGTTAAATGTTCAGCAAAATAATACATAATAATTAAACTAATTTTTGTTAATGTCAGTAATTCAATATTAAAAATATCTTAGAATAACATATATAAATAATGTAATTCCCATGTAGGATATATATACAACATTAACTAATTTTTTTAATAAGACTTGCAAAGATAATAAATAATTAGTATAATATTTATAAATTAAAAAGGGATAGAATGGAGTAAATAATGGGAAAAATTAAAAAAAGAACTGGTAATAAAGATAAAAAGAAAATGGCAAAGTGGAAAAAAATAGTTTTAATAATAATGATAGTATTGTTAATGCTTCTTGCAATAATTGCTGGAATTGGGACATACTTTGTAGCAGATAAATTAGAAAAACTTCAAAAAGAAGACATTGATAAAAATGCTGTAGGAATATCAGAAGAAGCAAAAGATGCACTATCTGGTTATAGAAACATAGCACTTCTTGGAATAGATAGTAGAGCTGATGATTATGGACTAGGTAATAGAAGTGACTGCATAATAATTGCAAGTATAAATCAAAAAACAAATGATATAAAATTAATTTCTGTATATAGAGATTCATATTTCTTATTAGAAGAAAACGGAAAAGAAAGATTAGACAAAGTAACACATGCTTATTCATATGGAGGAGCACAAAATGCATTAAAAGCTTTAAATACAAATTTAGATTTAAATATAACAGAATTTGTTACAGTAAATTTTGACGCAGTAATTGCAGCAGTTGATGCAATGGATGGAGTAAGTATAAATATAGATAATAGCGAATTACAATATATAAATAAATATATTGACGAATTAATAAAAACATCTGGAGTATCAGCAAAACATGTAACTAAAACAGGTACACAAACTTTAAGTGGTGTACAAGCTGTTGCATATTCAAGAATAAGATATACAGCAGGTGGAGATTATAAAAGAGCAGAAAGAATGAGAACAGTTATAGAGGCTATGTTAAAAAAAGCTAAAACTTTAAGCTTAGGAAAATTAAACAAGCTAGCAGATACAATGCTTCCAAAGATAAGAACAAATATATCATCAGGAGAAATATTAAGCCTACTTCCAAGCTTAGCATCATTTAACATTGGAGATAGCTTAGGTTTCCCTTATGAAACAAAAGGAATAACACTCGATAGATGGTATGGAGTACCAGTAAACTTGGAGGCAAATGTAAAGAGATTGCATAAAGAAGCATTTGGTCAAGAAGATTATGAGCCAAGTGAAAAGGTTAAGAGTATTAGTAGTCAAATTATTAGTAAGACAGGATATAGATAATTCAAACAAAAATCAGCATCTTGCGTTGTTATTCTACGAAAGAAAATCCTCAATGTACAATAGTACATTTCCGGTATTTCTTTCTTGAATGCCTAGCAATATACTAATTTTTGTTTGAATTTAGAGAAAAGATAAGGAAGGAAGAATATATAATGGGAAATGGTTTAAAATATGATGTAAATATTGATTTAGCAAATGAAACGAAAAAGGCAATGGCAGATGCACTAGAGACAAATAATAAAAGAGTATTAAATAAAATTGGTGCATTTTCTTCACTATATGATATAAAATTTGACGAATATAAAGAACCTGTTTTGGTATTAAAAACAGAAGAACCAGGTTCTAAACAACTAATTGCGGCGCAGTATGATAAATTAGAGAATGTATCTTATGATATGATAAATCATTTAATAAATGACTGTATTGTAATGGGAGCTAAACCACTTACTGTGCAAGATGCAATAATATGTGGAAAAATGGAAAAAACAGCAATAAATAAAATTGTACATGCTATATCAGATGCATGTAAGGCACAAGGATGTGTACTTACAGGAGGAGAAACATCAGAACAACCAGGAGTATTACAAGATGGTACATATATATTAACTTCAAGTATAGTAGGAATTGTTGATAAGGATAAAATAATAGATGGTTCTAAAATAGAAGAAGGAGATGCAGTAATCTCTTTAGAGTCAAGCGGAATACATACAAATGGATACACATTAGTTAGAAAAATAATGAAAGAATATCCAGAAGTATTAGATAGAAAAGTAGGAGACAAAACTTTTGTAGAGGCAGTTCTCGAACCTCATAGATGTTATTATACAGCTATAAAAGATTTATTCGATAAAGGAATTATAACAGGACTTGCACATATTACAGGTGGGGGAATTTGTGAAAACTTAAACAGGATACTTCCAAAAGATTTGAATGCTGAAATTGACGCATCAAAATATCAAATTCTTGACATTTTTAAAATTATCAAAGAAGTAGGAAATGTAGATGAAAAAGAAATGCTACGTACATTTAACTTAGGTGTAGGACTTACAGTTGTTTGCAAAAAAGAAGCTGTAAGTGAAGTAATAAATCACGTAAAACAAAATGGAATAAATGCTTACAAAATAGGAACTATTACAAAAGGGAATAAGCAAGTTATGGTTAGCGGAGAATTTGACTGGAATTTATAAGATGAGTGAATGATAAATAAAAACTTGGTAAAACTAATAGCAATAGAATATTAAGAGTATAGTCAAATGGAATTCAAATAAAAATTAAATATAAAAAGAAAAGTGCTAAGACAAATTTAAGCAAATGTCTTGCACTTTTTGTCGCTTTATGATATTATTTATCATATAAAATATACTACGGAAAAGCAGACTTATGTCTTGGGAGATAATATGTTAAACGGAGAAAATGTAAATAATATAAAAATGAACATTAAATTAAAAGAAAGTAATAATGTGAATATATATAAAATATCTAAAAGGGCTATTGATATTTTAGCATCGATAATGGGGTTAATTATTCTTTGCCCTCTTATTGCTATTGTTTTTATTGCAAATAAAATTGGAAAAGATAATGGACCTATATTTTTCGTACAAAAAAGAATTGGTGAGAACGGTAAACTATTTAGACTATACAAATTTAGAACAATGGTAGTAGATGCAGATAAAATATTAATGAAAAAACTAAAAACAGATAAAGAATTTAGAGAGAAATATTTAAGTTATAGAAAGATAGAAAATGATGATAGAATAACAAAAATTGGAAGCTTCTTAAGGAAGACAAGCTTAGATGAATTCCCACAATTTATTAATGTAATAAAAGGTGAGATGAGCTTAGTAGGGCCTAGACCATACTTAAATAGAGAAAAAAAGGATATGGAAAACTACTATGACTATATTATAAAATGTAAACCTGGAATAACAGGACTTTGGCAAGTGTCTGGAAGAAGTCAAAATACCTTTAAAGAAAGGCTAAAATTAGATTTAGAGTATTATAATAATAGAGGCTTATGGTATGAGATAAAAATAATTTTTAGGACAGTGCTTTCTGTATTTAAGAAAGAAGGTGCTATGTAAAAATGAAATTAAAAGAAATAAATTTAGAAACAATGCAAACAATTAATAGTATATTATATATTGCATTTGTTGTATTTTATTCATTTGCCTTAGCTATATATGGAATGGGTGAAGATATTTCTAGATATAGATATTTTATTTGGGCTTTAACTATTACAATGCGGATTTATAACAATTATTTTAAATTTTATAAATAAGCATGATTTAGATAAACCAAAAATATATGCAAAAGAGATTTTTTATATTATAGGAACTAGTATTCTATTTTTAATTATATCTGTAATAAAAGCAAGAGAAGTGAACTATAAATTTAACTTTAGGACAATTGTACAGATATGTTTATTTCTGATGCCTGCAATAAATGCTTTCTGTTTAATAAATATTTTTTCGATAAAAAAAGTATTGAATCTTATGAAAATTACATTAGCAATAGTTATAATAGCATATTTTTGTGAACCAACTCATACTCTAGTATCTTTTTTTAATATATCTAGTTGGGAAACTTTTGATATTCTTAAATTTAAAAGTTTTACTGAAAGCCATAATTTTGCTGAAGTATTCCTACAACTATTTTTGTTTTTTTATTATTTTTTAAAAGTAAAAGATAAGAGTTTTAATAATAAAACAACAAAAATATGCTGCTGGCTATCTTTTATATTTACTTTGCTATGTTTTAAAAGATTGGGGATCGTATTTATAGTAGCAATAATATTACTAGAAAAAATAATTGATTTTAGAGGTAAATTATCTCCAAAACTTATATTAGTATTTTCAATTCTTTTTACTGTAATGACAGTTTGTTATACCCAATTTATGGAAGGAAAAATATTTACAAATATAAATGTTTATAAGTTTTCAACAGGAAGAGACTATATTTTGTCACTATGGAGAAATAAAGGATATTTTTCTTATGGATATGGTACAAGTATGCTTGTAATAGACAGATATTTAGAGCTGGATTTAGTACAAATTTATTTAGAATTAGGAATATTAGCAGTATTTGCATTTTCTTATAGTTTTTTTAAATTTGCAGGTAGAAATGTATATTCATTTATAATAATGTTATACACATTTATGAATATGTTAACATCATCAATTATGCCATGGCCATTAGGACTAATGATAGCACTAATTACAATATCAATAATTTCTTCAGATAAATGTCAGGACGAGAAAGTAGAAATAGGTATTAAAAAACATAAATTTAAAAGACTATTTGAACTAAAGGAAGAAACAGTACAAACAGCTAATGAAATTGAAGACAAGGATAATTTTGACATTTGATTAATAAAAATATATAATCATAAATAGGAGAATAACAAATGGATGACTTAATTAGTGTAATTATTCCAATTTATAATGTAGAGAAATATTTAGATAAGTGTATAGAAACTGTAATTAATCAAACATATTCAAATTTAGAAATCATCTTAGTAGATGATGGTTCTACGGATTTATCTGGCAAGAAATGTGATGAATGGAAAAAGAAAGACAAAAGAATAATAGTAGTACATAAAGAAAATGGGGGACTATCTTCTGCTAGAAATGCCGGTATTGATATAGCAACAGGTAAATACATAAGTTTTATTGATAGCGATGATTTTGTTGAATTGCACATATTTGAAGTTTTACGGTAATCTTATAAATAAATATCAATCTGATATTGTAATATGTAATAGATATTACATATTTGAAGATGAAAAGAAATATATAAGATATAATGATAAAGTTAAAGATTTAATTATGGATTCAGAAAAAGCAATTTTTGAATTAAATAATTTTAGGTACTTTGATATGTCTGCTTGGGCAAAATTATATGATAAAAATTTATTTGAAGATATTAGATTTCCGACAGGTAAATTAAGCGAAGATTATTATGTAATGTATTTACTATTTGATAAGGCGGAAAAAATATTATACCACTCTGAACCATTGTATTATTATTTTCAGAGAAAAGGAAGTATTTCAAAAGATAGAAAAATTAATTTTGATTTCATAGAAGCTTCTTATCAGCAAATGCTATATGTTGAAAAGAAATATCCAAATTTAACAACATGCGTTAGAGCTGCGTATGCATCGGCAAATATGACAGTTTATGATATGGTATTAAAAAGTAAAGGAAATTGTGAAAAAAAACAAATACGCCAATTTCAAAATGAAGTAAAAAAGAATTTCAAATATATAATTGGTGACAAGGAGTGGAGTTTTATCAAAAAACTTCAAGCTTATCTTTTTGTAAAATCTATCTTTGTTTATAATTTAGCATTTAAGTTATTTAGAAGAATAAAAAAGGTATAATAAAGAAAAATACTTAAATTTAAGAGAGGATGACAGAGAAAATGAGTGAATATATATTTTCTGTAATAATTCCTATATATAACGAAGGAAACGGAATGAAGAAATGTTTACAGAGTATCTTAAAGCAAAGTTATAATGATTTTGAAGTGATACTAGTTGATGATGGAAGTACAGATTGCTCATCTCAAATTTGTGATGAATATGCTAGAAAATACTCTTTTGTTAAAGTCATTCATAAAGAAAATGGAGGTTCGGTTGATGCTAGAAAAGAAGGAATTAATGTTGCAAAAGGCAAATATATAGTATTTGTTGATGGAGATGATTATGTAGAAGATGATTATATGAAAGAACTTCATAAAGCAATAGAGAATAAAGCTGAATATTATATATTAAATAGTAAATATAGTATAGTTAATAAAAAAGAACTTAAAGTTCAAAAAAAGAACTTTGAAAATGAGTTTATTAATATTGATAAGGCTACAGAATGGATATTATGTGGAATAGATGGTTATCTATGGGATAAAATATATGTAAGTGACATAATAAGAAAAAATAATATTGAGTTTTCTAAAAAAATTACTTTTGGTGATGATATATATATGAACTTACAATATTTAAAGCATGTAAAAAAGATTTATACACAAAATTCATCATCATATATTCATATATGGAGTTCACCAACAAGTATATGCAATTTAGGAGTATCAAAGAACAGGTTTAAGGAGCTAGATGTAGTATTTGAAGAAGCTATTTCTTATCTCAAACAGTTAAAATTACCTAATTATATATATGAGCAATTTATTTCTTCTAATGTTTCTGTACTAATGCAAACGATTTTTTTGTTAGTAAGAAATAATGTATCACCAAAAGAAATTATAAATGCAATAGATAATTGTAAATTGGCTAATTCTCTTAAGAACTACAAACCACATGGACTAAAAAATAAACTATATGCCTTTTTATTAAAGAAAAGATACATAAAGTTAACTTATGTGTTTTTTATTATCAGAGAAAAAATCAAAAAAATGTAAAAATTAGAAAGGAAGTATTATGAAGAAGATTGGGATTGTAACTATAGTAGATAATAGTAACTATGGAAATAGATTACAAAATTATGCATTACAAGAATTTATGATGAAATATGGATTTGAATGTGAAACCATTTATTTTAAGGAAAATCTCGCCAATAGAGCAAAAACTAAAATAAAAAATGTTATAAAATTTTGTTTACCAGTATGGCATACTAAAAGACTAAAAGAGATTAAATTTAAAAGGTTTAATAAAAAACATATTAATATAGTTGGAAGAAAAGATAAAGAACTAAATAAATTAAAAAATAATTATAATTATTTTATAGTTGGAAGCGACCAAGTATGGAATTATACATATATGGTAGGATTAGAAAGATATTTCTTACCATATGCTGACTATAATCAAGCAATTTCGTATGCTGCAAGTTTTGGAGTTTCTAGTATAAAGGAAGACTTTAAAGAAATAATAAAGAATGGTATAAATAACATAAAATATTTGTCAGTAAGAGAAGAAAGAGGAAAAGAACTTATTAAAGAATTAACTGGAAGAGAAGCACAAGTACTAGTTGATCCAACATTATTAATAAGTAGAGACGATTGGGAGAAGATTGAGAAAGCACCAAGAAAATTTAAAAATAAGAAATACATATTAGTATATTTCTTAGGAGAAAATCAATATGAGAGAGAAATAAAAGAAATTGCAAGAGAAAACAAATTAGATGTAATAGATATAGCTAATATCAATGAGACTAAATATTACTCTCTTGATCCAAGTGAGTTTATATATTTATTCAATCACGCAGAGATGGTATATACAGACTCTTTTCACGCTTGCGTATTTTCTATGATATTTAATAAACCGTTTTTTGTTTTTGACCGCAAACAGCAAGGAGTAGAAAGTATGAATTCTAGATTAGATACTCTATTAAAGATGTTTAATCAAGAAAATAGAAAAATAGAAGTAGTAAAGAATAATAAGGAAATATTTGAATGTGACTATTTGAAAGTCGAAGAGATTTTAGAAAAAGAAAGAGAAAAGACGAAAAAGTTTTTTAAAGAAATTTTTGATAGAAAAAATTTTAATTGATAATATATAATTGACAACTGTACAATGTAGATAATATAATTAAAAATAGAGAGAGAATTATGGAGATACTAAAAAATAATATAGGATATTCTATTAGGGAGGAAAAATGCGAGAAGCAAGTAGAACAAAAAATTCATTATTCAATGTTAGTTCTAATTTCGTTATATATATCATAAAAAACATACTTGGTTTTATTACAAGAACAATATTTATAAAAGTTTTAGGAGAAACATATTTAGGAGTAAATGGATTGCTTACTAATGTTTTATCCATGTTGTCCTTAGCCGAATTAGGAGTAAGCTCTGCCATAAGCTTTGGATTATATAAGCCATTAGCTGATAGAAATAATGAGAGAATAAGCTCTATTATGACATTTTTTAAAAAAGTCTATGAAGTTATAGGATTTATAGTTCTAATTTTTGGAATGATTTTATATTTCTTTCTTGACAAAATAATTAAAGAGTATAATACAATACCACAACTAAATATAATATATATACTATATTTAATAAACACAGTTTCTACATATTACACAGCATATAAGGAAATCCTTATTACAGCAGATCAAAAGGCTTATAAATTAACAAACATAAATGTTATATTTACAGTATTATTAAATGTGTTGCAAATAATAGCCTTGGTTGTATTTAGAAATTTTATTATTTATTTAATTATGCAATTTTTTGTTCAAATAGCACAAAAGATAGCTACTAATATATACATAACAAAAGAATATAAAGAAGTAAATTTCAAGAGTAAACAAAAGTTAGATGAAGACTTATTAAAAACTATAAAAAAGAATGTTAAAGCAATGATGTTTCATAAAGCAGGAGAATATTGCATTTATGGAACAGATAATATTATAATAAGTAGTATGATAGATGTATCAACAGTAGGGCTTTATTCAAATTACAATATGATTATTGCAATGATAAATTCTGTAATTTCAATGGTGTATAATAATATAACTGCTAGTTTTGGTAATCTTTTGGCAAAGGAAAACTCTAATAAAGGATTAGAGATATTTAAAAAAATTGATTTTATAGCATTTATAATATATAGTTTTTGTGGGATTGTGTTTTTATCAGTGGCTAGTAAGTTTATAGAAATATGGATAGGAAGTAAATTTATATTAGAACCATTAGTTGTTATACTAATATCATTCAGTTTCTTTTTTACAGGACTTAGAGTAGCATGCTCAGTAGTTAGAAATGCAGCAGGTTTATATAATGAAGATAAGTGGGTACCTATCGCACAATCTGTAATTAATATAGTAGTATCTATTATATTAGCTCATTATATTGGATTATCAGGTGTTATAGTTGGAACAATAATAAGCAGTGTATTACCAAATTATTATAGAACTTATATATTATATAAAAATATTTTTAAAGAAAAATACTATAAATATATATTAAAATACTATATACCATATATAGTATCATGTCTAGCAATTGGTGCCATATCATACATTATATGTGGAACTATCAAGTTTTATGGAATACTAGGTCTTATATTAAATCTAATAGCATCTATTACAATATATACTATCTTAATATATATAATTTTTAGAAAGTATGAAGAATTTAAATATGTAAAGGAAATTCTAAAAAAATTATTAAATAAAGTAAAAGGTGGAAAATAATTATGGAAGAAGGACTGGTTACAATAATAACTCCATGCTATAACGGAGAAGAATATTTAGAAAAGTATTTTGAATCAATTATAAATCAGACATATAATAATATAGAACTTATTATTGTTAATGATGGATCCACAGATAATACAGAGGAAATATTAGAACAATATGAAAATAAATTGGAAAAACGCGGATTTATTTATAAACATTTAAAACAAGAAAATAGTGGACAAGCAGTTGCTGTAAATATGGCACTACCTAATATTACAGGAGAATTTTTATATTGGATGGATTGTGATGACTATTTAGAATTTAATGGAATTGAAAGATTAGTTACTTTTTTACAAAATAACAAATCATATAATATAGTAAGAGGAAAAGTTAGAATACTAAAAGATAATAAAAAAATTAGAATAGGACAACCTAAAAAAGGTGAAAGTGAATATATTTTTGAAAATTATATTTTTGGAATTAATACATATTGTTTCCCAGGCACATTTATGATAAGAATGGAGGAATTTGATAAAAAAATAAAAAATAGGATCATTTATTGTACAAGGGCTGGACAAAATTGGCAATTATTATTACCAATTTTATATAAGCAAAAATGTGGATTTGTAAATAGTATAGTATACAATTATAATATAATAGCAAATAGTCACTCGAGGATTAAAACGGCTACATTTGAAGAAGAACTAAAAAGGATTGATAGTCACATAGATATTTTGTATAATGTTTTAGAACCAATGAAGATTTGGGAAATATATCAAGAGGATATAAATTTATTATATGATAGAAGGAGAATAAAGGCTGGTTTACAATATGATAAATATGAGTATATTTTAGACATATTAAATAATGAAAAAAAACAATATATGAAATATAAAGAAAACTCTAAGTACTGGTTATTAAAAAACAAGATATTTTATAATTTGTATAGAAAGGTTAAAGTTAAATGAAAGTTTTATTTATTGGTGGAACAGGTATACTTAGCACAGATATAGTGAAATTATGTATAAAAAGAGGTCATGAAGTTTATATTATTAACAGAGGAAATAACAATAAAAATTTAGGTAAAAGTGTAAAATTTATAATAGTAGACATAAACAAAAGTGAAGAAGTTAAAGAAAAAGTAAAAGGGATATATTTTGACGTTGTTATAGACTTTTTGTCTTACACAGAAACTCAATTAAAAAGTAAGCTACAAATATTTAATAATAATTGTAAACAATATATATTTATTTCTTCTGCAACAGTATATAGAAAAACAAAAAAAGGTGAAAAAATAACAGAAGAAACTGAAGCTAACAATTTTGATTGGGACTATTCACTAGATAAAATTAAGTGTGAAAATGAATTAAAAGAAAATTATAAAAGAAATGGACAAAACTATACAATAATAAGACCTTATGTAACTTACAGTGAAAGAAGAATTCCATATGCAATAATATCTTCAAAGAATTGGACACTAGCAAATAGAATATTAAATAATAAACCAATAGTTTTGTGGGATGCAGGAAAAGCAACATGTACACTTACACAAACTAAAGATTTTGCAGTAGGAATAGTAGGAGTATTTTTAAAAGAAAAAGCCTATGGGCAAGCTTTTCACATTACTAGTGATTATACTTTGACATGGAAAGAGGCAACAGAGTATATTGAAGAAGCTCTAGGAACTAAGGCTAATATAGCGGAAATTCCTAGTGATTATATAATAGAAATTATGCCAGAATATAAGGGAGTACTAAAGAGTGATAAAGGAATAGATAGAGAATTTGATAATTCAAAAATAAAAAGCATAGTCCCAGAATTTAATGCGCAGATAAAATTTCAAGATGGAATAAAAGAGACAATAAAATTTTACAACGAAAATCCATCAAAACAAATTATTGACTATTTATGGGATGGAAGAATTGATAGGCTAATAAAAAAATACTATATAAGAAATAAAATTATATATAATAAAAGAATACTTACAATAAAAGCATATAAAGAAAAATTAACATTTAGAAATAAAGTACAATACTATATTGGCAAAAATATAGTATTATACAAAATGATAAGTATTATTAGAAAGTGGGTGTAAGAATTGGTTAATATAGATAAAAAGGAAGAGTGTATGGGATGCCATGCATGTTATAATGTATGCCCAAAAAATGCGATAGAGATGTATGAAGATGAGGAAGGTTTTAAATATCCAAAAGTCAATAGTGAAAAATGCATAAACTGTGGATTATGTGAAAAAATATGTCCAATGATTAATGTAACCAAAAATAATAATTTTGAGAGACCAAAAGTTTATGCTGCATGGAGTCAAAATCAAGAAGTAAGATTAGATAGTACATCAGGAGGCATATTCTCAGAGCTTGCTAATATAATTTTTGATGAAGGTGGATACATATGTGGTGCAATATATAACAAAGAATGGAAAGTTGAACATATATTAACTAATGATAGAACCGAGCTAGAAGATATTAGAAGTTCAAAATATTTACAAAGCAATATAAATAATATATACAGACAAATAAAAGAAAAATTAAATGAAAATAAGAAAGTGCTATTTTGCGGAAGTCCTTGCCAAGTTTCTGGACTTAGTAATTATTTAAATAAAGATTATGAGAATCTGTATACATGTGATTTTATATGTAGAGGAATGAATTCTCCCAAAATTTTTAAAATGTATATTAACAATTTAGAAGAAAAATATAAAGCTGGAGTCAAGAAAGTAAAATTTAAAAATAAAATTCATGGATGGCATAATTTTTCAACAAGAATAGAATTCGAAAATGGAAAAGTGTATATTGGTAATAGATATATAGATTCCTTCATGGTAGGATATTTAAAATATACAGCTTTTATGAGACCAGCATGTTATGAGTGTAGATTTAAGGGATTTCCGAGAAAAGGGGATATTACATTAGCAGATTTTTGGGGAATAGAAAAGATAAACAAGCAATTAGATAATGATATGGGCACATCAATGGTATTAGTAAATTCACATAAAGGACAAGAATTATTTGACAAGACAAGAAATAAAATAAAATTTCAAGAGATTAATTCTCAAGACGTATTTAATGATAATGTTTGCACTTATAAATCACCTGATAGAACAGAAGCAAGAGAGAAAGTATTTGAGAATATAGACCAAATGAATTATAAAGAATTGTGTAGAAATTTTTTTAGGAAGCCAGGCATTAAAGAAAGAATAAAAATATACATAAGAGCAAGCAAAATATATAGAAAAATAAAGGAATAATGTATTATGGATATAAGTGTAGTAAATAGTATTTTACATGGAAATAAAAGAATAGCTTTCAAAAAGTATTCAAGAGTAAATATTGATAGAAGTGCAACTATTAGTGGAAATGGTAAAATTTCTCTAGGAAATAAAGAAAATAAAAAATCAAAACAAGAAACAAGGCTAAGTTTAGGAAAAAATAGTGAATTAATGATTAATGGACAATTTGGAGTTGGTTTTGGATCAGATATAAGGGTATTTGATAATGCAAAATTAGAAATAGGTAGTGGATATTTAAATGGATTTGTACAAATTGTATGTGCAAATAATATAAAGATTGGAGATAATGTAGCAATTGCAAGAGATGTTATAATTAGAGATACAGATGCACATGATATTTTGGAAGATAATCATGAAAAAACCTTACCTGTAAAAATTGGCAATCATGTTTGGATAGGAACTAGAGCAATTATAATGAAAGGTGTTAATATTGGAGATGGAGCAATAGTAGGTGCTGGATCAATTGTAACAAAAGATGTACCAGCAAATTCAATTGCAGTAGGGGTACCTGCTAAAGTTATACGAAACAATGTAGAATGGTATTAAAAGGAGAGTATGATGAAACACGAAACTATTGAGGCTGTACACACAATACACTTAAAGAGAGAAATAAGGAAGGAAACAGAAATTTAAATATTGACTTAATCAAGATAGTATCAGCGATAGGAGTAATAGTGCTACATACATTTGGACATAATAGAAATGATAATAGTATATTATATTATTTATCTTCAATATCAGTATTATTGTTTTTTATGACAAATGGATATCTGTTAATAAAAAAAGATAATATTACTTATAGATATATTGCTAAAAAAATATTGGACATAATAAAAATAATTATTTTATGGAATATAGTATTGATGATATATAAAATAATTGTGTACCAAAATTTATCAAATCCATTTAAGGAGTCTATAAAAAATATTTTTTTAAGAGGAGATTTCTTTCAATTTTGGTTCTTTGGAGCAATAATTATAATTTACTTTATATTACCAATATTGCATAAAAATATTTTCACAAAAGAAAAAATATATAAATACTTCATGATAGTGTTATTTTTTATAAATATTATAGTTGATATAGGAATAATTACAGGAAAACTAAATAATATAAGAACTTACGCAACAAATGAATTACAATTTGTTAGAATATGGACTTGGTTATTTTATTTTTCTTTAGGAGGATATTATTCAAAGTATGGAAGTAGAATAAGAATTTCAATAAAAAAAGAAATATTAATACTAATACTGATTATAATTGTTCAAATAGCATACCAATCATTTATGGGAAAGTGGATTTATCATGAAGTGCAAATGTCATTAACATATGATAATATAATAACAATGCTATACTGTTACATAATGTTTGATATATTAATGAAAAAATCAATAAAAGAGAATAGAATTATATTAATTAAAGAATTAAGTAATAATACATTAGGTGTATATATAATACACTTGAAAATTGTTTTATCATTAAATTCAATAAACTCTACTAATAGTGTTTTTATGACATCAATAATATTTATACTAACAATAGTAATTTCAAATATTATTGTCTATTTAGTTAGGAAAGTGCCTATGGTAAATCAATTAGTAAATTTATAATATAATCTTAAGGATAACGAAGGTTATGCTTTTGCTTATTATTATCAAATTAAACAAAAAATATTGACTAATAAAAGTTCCTAATATATAATATTTAATGTACACAAAGCTTAGTTATTATGTTGTAATATAATATTTTGAAAAATAGAATTAGTAGGAAAAGTGAAATTTTAAGGAATAATATAATGTAGTAACTATCATATTAAATATTATAGCAAAGGAAGATGCAAATAAAATGAAAATTGCCATGATAGGGCATAAGCGTATTCCATCAAGAGAAGGCGGAGTTGAGATTGTTGTCGAGGAATTATCTATAAGATTAGCAAAAAAAGGACATACAGTTGATGTGTATAATAGAAAAGGAAACAACATTCAAGACGAAAATGCAGATAAGGATAAACGCAATTTAACTGAATATAAAGGGGTAAATATAAAAACTATTCCAACTTTAAAGAAAAAAGGGTTGGAAGCTTTAGTGTATTCTTTTTTTGCTACAATTAAAGCTATTTTTGGTAAATATGATGTTATTCACTATCATGCAGAAGGACCAGCAGCAATGTTATGGATACCTCATTTTTTAGGGATTAGAACTGTAGCGACAATACATGGATTAGATTGGCAAAGGGCAAAATGGGGAGGATTTGCAAAAAAATATTTAAAATTTGGAGAAAAAATAGCTGCCAAATATGCAGATAAAGTAATTGTACTTTCAAAAAATATGCAAGAGTATTTTCTAAATGAATATGGAAGAGAAACAGAATTTATTCCAAATGGTATAGAAAAACCAGAAAATAAAAATGCAGAAATAATAAAGGAAAAATATAACTTAGAAGAAAACGACTATATTTTATACTTGGGAAGAATTGTTCCGGAAAAAGGAATTCATTATTTGTTAGAAGCTTTTAAACAAGTAAATACCACAAAGAAATTAGTAATAGCAGGGGGATCAAGTCATACGAATGAGTATCTAGAAGAAATAAAGAAAAAAGCTTCACAAGATAAGAGAGTAAATATGACTGGATTTGTTCAGGGACAAGAATTAGAAGAGTTATTTAGTAATTGCTTAGCATATTGCCTTCCAAGCGATATAGAAGGAATGCCATTAAGTCTACTTGAAGCAATGAGCTATGGAAATGTGTGCATAATTAGTGATATACCAGAGAATATTGAAGTTGCAGGGAAATATGCTATACCCTTTGAAATGAGCAATATTCAATCATTAAAGGAAAAAATTGAAAATGTAATTGAAGGAAAAATTGAAATAAATGCATCGAAAATACAAGAACATATATTAGAATTGTGTGACTGGGATGCTGTTGTAAGTAAAACTGAAAATTTATATGTTAAACACAAATAAAGAATTGTTAAACTAACGAAAAAGAATGAGAATATAGTCTAATATTCTCATTCTTTTGTGCTTTTTGTATCTTTTATATTATTGTGTCTAAAGATCATATAAAATTATTTTATATAAATAAAAGAAGAAAATAAACATGGAAGAACAAATGCAAATATTGCATTTCAAAATGGAAAGGTAATATCTAAAGCGCAATTTGGATTAAAATAATTATAAAAATTAGGAATATCTAATAATATCCACTAAATATAAGTGGTTATTATTTTGTCAAATAATAAATAGATAAAATAGTAAAAAACTATATGAATTTATAAAAAAATCGTAAATATATATTTACAAATCTCAAAAATGTGGTATAATTAGGTAAATAAGATATACAATATTAATAAAGTTATAAAAGAATAGAGGTTAAATATGTTATTAAATTTCAAAATGAAAAATTTTAAGTCATTTTATAATACTACAGAGATTAATATGATAGCAGATAATATGAAGAGAGAATATCCTGATAGACTTATAAATATAAGAAAAAAAGAACCAAATAAAGAATTAAACAAAAGAAATGTATTACCATCAATGGTCATATATGGAGCTAATGCAAATGGAAAAACGTCAATAATTGCTGCATTAGACAGTATTAAAGAAATCGTAACAAATGGAACTATAAAAAAACAAATTAATAATGCCACAATAGATAAATTAGAAATTTCATCTTTTATTCATGATGTTAAAAAAATGAAAGAACCAATAGAATTTAATATAACATTTAAAACTAATTTAAATATATATAATTATATAATAAAAATAAAAATAATGAATCCGCTTATTGGAAAAGAAAGAAGTATAGTTTGCGAAGAATTAAATGTAATAGAATATCAAGATATAGGTACATCAATTAAAGAAAACAAGATAAATATATTTAAAAGAAATGAAAACGAAATTATATTAAACAATAATAAAAAAGTATTAAAGATATATGAAAAAGAAGAACAGTACTTATCTGAATTAAACAACTTACAAAAAAGCATTAATGAAAATTTAGATGAAGAGACATTATTTTTAACAACTTTATTTAAAGGAATCATTAGTCAAAAGGTTGCAAATGATATATTAGATTGGTTTCAACATAAGCTTATTACAATTGTTGATTTTGATTTAAGAGAACCATATATGAGTTTTGATGGTGCTCCTGATAACTCAATATGGACAAATGAATCATTAGATAGATTATTGAAATTAGCAGATTTTGGACCCCAAAATATAGGGTATACAAAGAATCCTGAAGGAAAATTTGTGTTAGCATCAATGTATGAACCAAAAGGAGCAAAGAAAGGAATAATGCTAGAATCAGAATTGATTGAATCAAGAGGAACTACAAAACTTGTTGACTTTTGGGTTGGATTTATGGAACTTTTTGAAAAAGGCGGAATATTTGTAATTGATGAGTTTGACTGTTCTATACATCCAGAACTTATAGGAGGGATAATAGATCTATTTAATAATAAAAAAATAAATAAAGCACATGCACAACTTATATTTAATACACATAATCCATTATATTTACAAAGAAGGTTTTTTAGAAGAGACCAAATTTTATTTGTTGAAAAAGATGAAGAAACATATATTAGTAATGTATATAAATTATCTGAATTTGATGTCGAGACAGAAAATAACTATATGAAAAAATATTTTGAGGGAGAATTTGGAGCATTACCATATATAGATTTTGAAAGTATACTTGATATGAAGGAGGATGGGTAATGTCTTCTAAGTTTAGGCGTGAATACGTATGCTATTATGATGGACAGCAAGAAGAAATGTATTTTAAACATTTTGGGAATCTGATAAAGCAAAACTTTCCTAATGCTAGTGTTAAATTTAACGAGAAAGCAAAGTTTCAAACACTATCTAAGTTGTCAACTGCAATGACTAAAATTGCTGTGTTTGACTATGACAAAGAACCAAAGCAATTTGAACGAAGAATAAAAACAAGGGGAATAATAACATATTATACCAATTTAAATTTTGACTTATGGATATTATTACATAAAAAGCCATATGATAAATGTGCTAATAATAACGACGGTTATGTAGATGAAATAAGAAAGACGTATAAATTAGAAGAAACAGCAGATATAAAAAATGAAAATGTAATAAAAAGTATGCTAAAACAAATAACATTAAAAGATGTAAGACGAGCTATAAAAAATGCAGAAGATATAATGAAAAAGAAGCTTGATGTTGATAAAAAATATACTAATAAGAAAGTTGAAAATAAAACTTTATGGTATTGCGATAATCCATCTATGAATATACATAAGTTCTTTTCTGAGATATTAGATGAAGTAGAAAAGAAGAAATAGAAAACTTAATAAAAGATTATTTTAAGGAGAATATACACTAGTATTCTTCTTTTTTTGCTTTTTTACACTTTTTATATTATTTTGTCAGAAAATAATATATTATTCAGTTAAGACATAAATAATTCCAGACTGAAATTAAGATAATATTAGTTAAAGTAGAATTTAAATGACTGAAATTATGATAGAACACTAAAAAATCAACAATCTAAATATTATAGAATGTCATAACATAAAAAAAGAATGGAGGTGAAAAAGGATGAGAATGAAACTTATCTTTGAACTAGAAAAACCTGAATTAGATATACAATACAGAAAGTCAATAATTAGCTACTTCAAGCATAGCATACAAGAATATGATGAAAATCTATTTCAGGAATTATATGGAGAAGGAAAAACAAAGAAAAAAACATATACATATAGTGCTATATTACCTTATCCTAAGTTTGAATTAAACAAAATTACCCTAGAAACAACAGGGTTTTATATAGTTTTTTCAGGATATGATTATGCATATATGTTGCATTTATACAATGCATTTATGAGACAAAGAAACAAAAAGTTTAGTTTAAATCAAAATTCAATGACATTAATAAAAGTGGTACCAATTGTAGAAAAAGAAATAACAAAAAATAGTATAAAAGTAAAAATGTCAAGCCCAATTATTGTTAGAAACCATGACAGAGTTACAAAGAAAGACAAATATTATTCATTTGAAAAAGAAGAAGATTTTAATAAATACATAAGAATAAATATATTAGAACAAATGAAAGAAGAAGGACTAGATAGCAGTTTACTAGATGGATTTGAAATAAAGCCAGTAAATGCAAGAAAAACAGTAGTAAAGCTATATGAATATAGCATAGAATGTTCACTTGGGACATTTGAATTAACAGGTGATAGTAAGCTCTTAAATTATTTATATAAAAGTGGAATTGGTACTAAAAAAGCTATGGGATTCGGACTATTTGATTTGATTTAAAGAAAGGAGGAGAAAATTTGAAAGTAAAAGTATATACAAGAGAATGGTTTTACAATGCAGGAATAATAGGATTTTTAAAAATAGTAGAACATAACAAAAGAGAATTTGTAAAAATAGAAGAAAATTACATTGAATTTGATACAAAAGAATTAAAAGAATTTCAAAAAGACTATTTTAAATATTTCTTTGATACATATAATATAGCCGAGAAAACAGAAGATAGAATAAAAACATCTTTTGAAAGAATAGAGAAATACTTAGGAGAAAAAACAGAAGAAGAGAAAAAAAATAAAGAAACAAAAGAGAAAATAAAAACAGAGAAAAAATATATAAAAGCATATATAAAAACTCAGTTAGATAAAATCAAAAAAATAAATGAAGAAATATATAACAATATAGCTAACAAGTATAATGAAATTGACAAAGCAGAAGAAAAAGAAGCATTAGAAGAGATACAAAAAGTTATTATAGCCCAAGTACAAAAAGAAGAAATAAACGAAAGAATTACAATGAACTTATTTAAAAGTATACTAAGTAAAAATTACTTTGGTCAGCCTAGTTTTTTAAATGTTGTAAAAACAGGATTATCGTATAAAGAGCAACAAGATGTAATGTATAAAGACTATATAAGCAACATAATAGAGACAGACTACTTGCAAGAGATTGTAGAAGGAAAACATAGTATAGAACAAATAAAGGAATATATAGAAAAAAGTGATTCTGAGCTTTTAACAAAAGAAATGAATGGAATATATAACAATATAACAAAAAAATACATAGAAAAAAATAAAACACTAGAAGAAATACAAAGTTATATACAAGAAAAAGTATTTTCACCTTGCTATATGTGTGAGAATGAACACACTATTACTAGCAATTATTCAGAAAGTAATTTTGCACCACTTGCAATTAGTAGTGATAATATGAAAAATTTCTTTTGGAATCAAAATGCAGAATTTCCAGTTTGCGATATCTGTAAATTAATCTTATTCTGTATACCAGCAGGAATTACAACAATTTCAAAAATTGTAAAAGAACAAGACAAAGGAAAGGTAGTATATAAAGAAAAAGAAATACTAAACTTTGTAAATTATGATACAAATATTAAAGCTTTATTAGAAACAAATAATTATTTTAAAGCAAGAATGAAAAAAGATAAAACAGCAGAAAACAATCCATATAGTGACTTGATATTAAATATAGTGGAGCAAAATAAGGAGATTAGTAGCTGGGAGCTTGAAAACATTTTTGTTATAGAATTTGAAACAGAATATGGTGCATATAGCAGAATGCAATATTTTAATATAAATAGACATATAGCAAAATTTTTCAAACAATATGCAAATTCTATGTTAAACCCAATTAAAGAATATAGCTATAAGCTCCAAATTATGGAATGTATTTTAAAAAGCAAAGATATAAAATATGTAATAAATGATAGATTAAGAGAAGAATTAAAAGAGGAAAGCCCATTTGGATTTTATTCTTATCTAGGAACTAAAATAAGATTAACCTTAAATTTACTAAAAAAGGAGGAAGATAATGTGGAAGAAGAAATAAAGAAAAATAATGCAAGGCTAAGTGTCTTGTATAACTTAGGAGTAGAAATACATGAGAAATTAAAAGCAAGAGGAGAAGAAAACAGAATAGATGGATATACATATAAAATGCTAAATTCAATTAGAACAGGCAACAGAAAGGAACTTATGGATACTATTTTACGAATTCATATGTCAATGGAAAAAGATGTATCACCAATCTTTATAGAAATAATGAAAGAAACAAATTTAGATTTTGAATCAATAGGACATAGCTTTTTAGCAGGTTTAATATCAAATAAAAGAGAAGAAAAAGTGGAGGTAAAAAAAGATGAATAAAAATGGATTAAGTATAACAATGATTTTTAAAGCACAAAGCTTAAATTATGGAGAAGGAATTGGAAATATTTCAGAACTAAAAAAACTAACAAGAGGAGATGGGAGTGTATATACATTTGCATCAAGACAAGCACTAAGATATGATATAGCAAGAATTGGAAATAAACTATTTGGATGGAACTTAGAAGTAGTAGATAAATCAAAAGGAACAGTTCAATTTAAAGATGAATTAACAATAGAAGATTCAGAAGAAATGGATTTATTCGGATATATGAAAACAGCAAAAAAGGAAGAGGGAAATTCTAGCATTAGAAGTGCAGCAGTTAGATTAAGCAATGCAATTTCTCTAGAAGATTATAAAAGCGATATGGACTTTTTAAATAACAAAGGATTAGCAGATAGAATAAATGAATTTCCAAATCTAGCAAATATTGAACAACATTTAAGCTTCTACACATATACAATAACAATAGATTTGGCAAAAGTAGGTGTAGATGATAATGTAGAAATAGATAAAGAGATAAGAGCTAAGAGAGTAAAGGAATTATTAGAAATAATAAAAGTATTAAATAGAGATATAAGAGGAAGAGAAGAAAACTTAAGTCCATTATTTGTAATAGGAGGAATTTACGACTTAAATTCACCATTTTTCTTAGGAAGAATCGAGTTAGAAGGGAGAAATAAGGAATTTTCACTAAATACAAATATGTTGAAAGATACAATAAACTTAAAAATAGGGGGAAATTCTATTTATGATGATACAAAAGTAGGAATTATAAAAGACACATTTAAAAATGAAAAAGAAATAGAAGAAATATTTGAGGGAAAAGTTTCTAATGTGCAAGATTTCTTTGAAAACTTAGAGAAGCAAGTAGAGGAGTATTACAAAAAATAGAAAGAGGTGATAGGGTGAAATATTTAAGATTAAAACTATTTCAAGAAACAGCATGCTATAAAAAGCCATTTGCTTTTAAAGTTGCAGAAACTTATCCATTACCACCATATTCTACAGTAATAGGAATGCTACACAAAATATTAGAAGCAAAGTCAGGAGAATATTTTTCGATGAATATTTCTGTGCAAGGTAAATATGAAAGTATATTTTCAAATTATCAGAATTTAAGAATGTTTAAAGGAAAAGACCAAGTTACATCTATGCCAAGAAATGTACATCAGTTATTAAATGTAGAGTTAATTATTCACATTCAAGCAGAAGACGATATAATAGAAAAATTATATAAAAATATTACTATGGGAAAAGAAACATTTACACTTGGAAGAAATGAGGACATGGTAAGAGTAGATGAAGTGAAAATAATAGGAGAAATGCAAATATCAAGAGGAATGATTAATGAATATAATGCATATGTACCTGAATATATAGATGATAAAATTAGAGGAATTAACTATAGACTAAATACTACATATAAAGTTGTAAATAATCTTAGAAAATGGGACAAAGTTAATGTAAAATATATAGAAAGACATACAAATAAAGGACTAAGAGAAGCATTAATAGATGAAGACGGAAACTATGTGTTTTTCTATGATAAAGAGCCACACTTACTATAAAGTGTGGCTAAAAAAGTTGAAAAAAGAATTAACATCTTGCGTCGCTATTAGAATTGTATATTGAAAGGAAAAATTAAAATGTATTATGCGAAATCTAATCCAGAGCAATCGATAAAGGAACATACAGATCAATTATTAAATAATCTAAAGATACTAAAAAATACATATGGTGAAGAAATATTAAAAGGAAGAAATATAGATAAAGAGAGATTCTGGAATTTATTAGAAATAATATGTACTTATCATGATTTAGGAAAGGCATATACACCATTTCAAAATGAAATAAGAAAAAAATTAGGAATAGAGCTTTTACCAACCAAATTTGATTACGAAGCAGTAAAACATGAAGAATTATCTCCGCTTTTTATTCCAATACAAAAATTTAATCTGACAATAGATGAAGAAAAACTAGTTTATCAAGTGATTTTCTATCATCATGAAAGAGAGAAACAAGTAGTAAATAATACTTTAGTAGATAAAATTATTAAAGAGGATATTCTTCCAAGATTAACTGAAATAGAGAATGAAACTGGAATAGAAATAGAGAAAAATCCATCATCATTTTACTTAATAGAAATTGGTAGTGGAAAAAGAGATAGGATTTCTAAAAGAGATAGTTTATATGAAGAATATCTCTTGTTAAAAGGATTGCTACATAGATTAGACCATAGTAGCTCTGCTGGAATAGTTGTAGAAAATGAAACCAAAGAAGTAATTTCAAACTTAGTAGAAAATAGCATAAAAGAAAAAGGATATGATTTAAGAGAAATACAAAAATTTAGCAAACAAAATCAAGGAGAAAATTTACTAGTAGTAGGCTCTACAGGGATAGGAAAAACAGAAGCGGCATTGCTTTGGAGTAAAAATAGTAAGACTTTCTTTACATTACCAATTAGAATAAGTATTAATGCAATTTTTGATAGAATTCGTGATGAAATAAAGTATGAACATGTAGGACTACTGCATTCAACAGCTTTAGATTATCTGGAGGAAAAACAAGAATTTGACGTAAAAGTAAATAATTATGAAGCATCAAGGAATTTAGCTGAAAAAATCACTGCATGCACTATTGATCAAATTTTTCCATTTGTTTTTAAATACAGAGGATATGAAAAAATATATGCAACTTTAGGGTATTCCAAAATTATAATAGATGAAATACAAGGTTATTCACCAGAAATTGTAGCAATTATATTAAAAGGATTGCAAATGATTTATGAAATGAATGGACAGTTTATGGTTATGACAGCAACACTTCCTAGAATATATAAAGATGAACTAGAAAAAATGGGAGTAAAAATTAGATATGGAGAATTTATCAAAGACGTAAAAAGACATAGGATTCTATTAGAAGAAAAAAGCATGCTAGAAGATATAGAAGAAATAAAAGAAAAAGGGAAAAATAGCAAAGTATTAGTTATATGTAATACGATCAATAAGGCTATAGAGATGTATGAGTCTTTAAAAAATTGCGAAAATATAAATTTATTACATTCTAGATTTATATTACAAGATAGAAATGAAAAAGAAGAAGAAATTAAAGACTTTTCAAAGAGCATAAATAAGCATGGGATATGGATAACAACACAAATTGTAGAGGCATCTTTGGATATAGATTTTGACTTTTTATGTACAGAAATGTCAACGCTAGATAGTATATTTCAAAGATTTGGAAGATGTTATAGAAATAGGGAATATGATGAAAAAGAACCTAATATTTATATATATACTAAAGAAGTTACAGGAATTAAATACATATATGATGAAGATATTTATAAAAAGAGTATAGAACTTTTAACACCATATAATAAAAAATTAATAGTAGAAAGGGAGAAAATACAATTAGTAGATGAGTTATACTCAAAGGAAAAATTGGCAGGAACAGACTTTTTAAAAAAGTTCGAAAATGGAATGAATATTTTAAACAATGTGGTAGATTATGATACAAATAAAAAAGAAGCACAAAAATTACTTAGAAATATAGATAATATTATAGTTGTTCCAAAGAAGATATATGATGAGAATTTGGATTTATTTCAAGAATATGAAAAGGAAAGCGAATATAAGAATAAATCTAGTCTAAAAAGAAAGATTAATAAATTAACTACATCAATTACTAATTCACAGTATCAAAAAGTAAAGGGATATGTAACAGAAAACCCATATATGAAAGAAGAAAAGATATATATAATAGATTTAAAGTATGATAAAGAAATAGGGCTATTGCTAGAAAAAGATGAAGAATATGAACTAAATGAAAAGTTTTGTTAGGAGGAATATCATGAAAGATATAACAGGGGTAATGATTTACTATTACTTTATATGCAAGAAAAAACTTTGGTATTTTGCAAATGAGCTTGAAATGGAGCAAAATAGTGAACTTGTAAGCATTGGGAAAATTATAGATGAAACAAGCTATGTAAGAGAAAAGAAAAATATGCTAATAGATGGAACTATAAATATAGATTTTGTAAATGATGGAGCGACACTCCATGAGGTAAAGAAGACAAAAGCTATTGAAGAAGCAGGAATTTGGCAACTTAAATATTATATGTACTATTTAGAAAATAAAGGAGTAAAAGATATTAATGCTGAAATTGATTATCCATTGTTAAAGCAAAGAAAAGAGATAGTTCTAGATGATGAAGATAGAAAAATATTAAAAGATACTATAGAAAAGATAAAGGAAATAATAAAAATGGACAATCCGCCAATTAAGGAAGAAGATAAGAAATGTAAGAAATGTTCATATTTTGATTTGTGCTATGTGTAAGGGAGGAATAAATGAAGCAATCATATTATTTATATAAAAGTGGAAGGTTACAGAGAAAAGATAACACTATTGAAATAGTATATAGTGATGGAACAAAGAAAAGTATTCCAATTGAAAGAATTGATGATATATATGTAATGACTGAATTCGACTTTAATACTAAACTGATAAATTATTTATCACAATTTGGAATTAGTGTGCATTTCTTTAATTATTATGGATTTTACACTGGCACATATTATCCAAAAGAAAGTTTAGTCTCTGGGAAATTATTAATTAAGCAGGTAGAAAATTATACTAATAAAGAAAAAAGATTAGAAATTGCAAAAGCATTTATAGAAGCGGCATCTTACAATATATATAGAAATTTAACATATTATAATAATAGGGGAAAAGATGTAAATGAACATATGAAAGAAATAGAGTTTTTTAGAACTCAAATAGAATTATGCAAAGATGTTCAAGAACTTATGGGAATAGAAGGGAATATAAGAAAACTATACTATGATGCATGGCCAAACATAATAAACCAAGACTTAGAATTTGAAAAAAGAGTCAAAAATCCACCTGATAATGCTATAAATTCACTTATATCATATGTTAATACAATAATATATACTAGAGTACTAAGCGAAATATATAAGACGCAGTTGAATCCAACAATTAGTTATTTACATGAACCTTCAGAAAGAAGATTTTCACTTTGCCTAGATATTGCAGAAATATTTAAACCAATAATAGGTGATAGATTAATATTTTCAATGCTTAATAAAAAACAATTAACAGAAAAGGATTTTGAAAAAAATTTGAACTTTTTATATATAAAAGAGGATGCAAGGAAGGAAATAACAAAAGAGATTGATGCAAAACTTCAAACTAAAATAATGCATAAGAAATTAGGAAGAGAAGTAAGTTATGAATATTTAATGAGGTTAGAAGTTTATAAACTAATAAAACATCTTATGGAAGATATATCATATGAAGGGTTTAAGATGTGGTGGTAATATGTATGTGATTTTAGTGTATGATATAAATTTGGAGGAAAGAGAAGGACAGAAAGTTTTAAGAAATGTATATAAAACATGTAAAAAGTATTTAGTACATATTCAAAATTCAGTTTTTGAGGGGGAACTTTTGGAATCGCAAGCAATAAAATTAAAAAAGGAACTTGATAAATATATAAGAGAAGATAAGGATAGTGTGATACTATTTAAGAGCAGAAATCAAAGATGGCTAGATAAGGAATTTTTGGGGATGATTGAAGATGATAAAACTTCTAACTTTCTATAAATCTATCTGTCGATGTCTAATAGTGTAAAAACTGTGGGGAACCGACAGATTGCAAAAGGTGCTATAAATAGGTATTTTATAAAAAATAGTTTGAAAAATTGAATTTATATGATAAAATAAATATAGAACGACAGAAATAGTAAGTGAAAATGGCTATATATGAAGCTTTAGAATTAGCCTGTTATAATCTAAATAAAGTAGAATGTAAATTTGATATGAAGGCTTTAGTTATTCAAAGTTTGTTTTAGTTATAATCTAAATAAAGTAGAATGTAAATTCTTCTAATTGTGTCAATTGCATATCTCTATAGCACTCAGTTATAATCTAAATAAAGTAGAATGTAAATGATTATATCATAGATAAAATCAAAAATATTGCATTTCAGTTATAATCTAAATAAAGTAGAATGTAAATTCAAAAAATTCAAACATTTTCTCCTCCTAACTCACATGTTATAATCTAAATAAAGTAGAATGTAAATTCTTCTAATTGTGTCAATTGCATATCTCTATAGCACTCAGTTATAATCTAAATAAAGTAGAATGTAAATATTAGCTGTGCTACTAAATTAATTACATTACTATAGTGTTATAATCTAAATAAAGTAGAATGTAAATAATTCGTTATTATTATAATGCAGTTATATCAAGCATTACGTTATAATCTAAATAAAGTAGAATGTAAATTCTTTCACTTTAAGTTTTATGCGGTAATTCTGTAACGTTATAATCTAAATAAAGTAGAATGTAAATATAAATTCCATTGCACTCATAAATGGATTAGCAAAGTTATAATCTAAATAAAGTAGAATGTAAATCCTAACTCACATATGGAATGTGATTCATATTCTCTAGTTATAATCTAAATAAAGTAGAATGTAAATATGAAAAAGAATTATATACAAGATGGTTAACTCTATATGCTATAATCTAAATAAAGTAGAATGTAAATGTAGAACGGACATTATAAAATTAGTAGCAAATTCGGTTATAATCTAAATAACATAGAAATAACAAAAACTTAAGATTAAAAATACAAAAATACTTGTTTTAATTTAAAATATGTGATATAAACATAGTATAAAGTCTTAAATGAAAGGCGGACAAGTTATGTTTGATGATGAAGACAAGAAAACAATATTAGTAGTAGATGATGAACAATCGATAATAGACATATTAGTATACAACTTAAAAAAAGAAGGATATAATACAATAGAAGCAAATGATGGAGTAACAGCAGTAGAAATGGCGTTAGAAAAGAAGCCCGACTTAATTTTACTCGATATAATGCTTCCAAAAATGGATGGACTAACAGCATGCAAAAAAATAAAAAGTGCTATTCCAAATGTTCCAATCCTAATATTATCAGCAAAAGATGAGGAATTAGACAAAATTGTAGGGTTAGAACTTGGAGCAGATGACTACATAACAAAACCATTTAGTGTAAGAGAACTTATGGCAAGAGTAAAAGCAAACTTAAGAAAATCAGAAGTTCCAGTGATAGTTTCAGAAACAAAAGAAAAGAAAGAAGAGCATAAAATAGAAGTAGGCGATTTAAGCTTAGATATAGATAGATTTGAGGTAAAAGTTAGAGGAGAAAAAGTAGACTTAACAGTTAGAGAATTTGAAGCACTAAAATACTTAGCAATGCAACCTCGGACAAATTGTATCAAGAGAACTTTTACTAGAGAAAGTTTGGGGATATGAATACTTTGGAGATATAAGAACAGTAGATGTTACAGTAAGAAGAATAAGAGAAAAAATAGAAGAAGATACAACAAACCCACAGATACTTGTTACAAAAAGAGGTGTTGGATATTATATTGCAAAACCTGAGTAAAATAAATACAATAAAATTATAAAACTATGTAAATATAATGAAAAGGGCACTAAAGAGTGCCCTTTAATTAAGGCTGATAATGAAAGGTAAATTTAAGGATGTTAAGAAATATAAAAATAAAAATAGTTCTAATCTTTTTAATAATTGGAATCATTGCAATTGCAGCAATGGGATACATTAACTATGCGAATTTACAAGCAGTAGTACAAGCTGAGTCAGATAATGTACAAGAAATTGGAGAAATAATACAAAGATACCAAGGGCAAGTAAAAATAATAACCCTATTTACAGTACTAACATTTAGCACAATTTGTGTATTAGTACGGTGTATTTGTAACACAAAGAATAATTTCTCCAATAACAAGATTAATAAATAATGCAAGAAAAATAGCACTAGGAGAAGAAGTTGAAACTAAAGAACTTGCAAGACCAACTGAGCAGAATGAAGTTGATGATTTAGTAAATGCATTTTATGTAATGACAAAAGAACTAAAGGAAAACCTAAGTGAAGTATCAAAAAAGAAAAATCAGATAGAGACAATACTTTTACATATGACAGATGGAATTATAGCATTTAACATGCAAGGAAGAATAGAATTAATAAATCCAGCTGCAACAAGGCTACTTAGGTTAATTCCAGAAGATGAAAACTTTGAAAAAATATTTGGCAAACTAAATGTAGATATAAATTTAGAAAAAATAATATATCTTGAAAATTGGACATCCTCAGAAGAGAAAGTGACAATAGGGGATACCTATGTGCATATGCACTTTGCACCACTAAAAAACGAAGACGATATACCAACAGGAGTAATCGTTGTAATACAAGATATTACTGAACATGTAAAACTAAACAACATGAGAAAAGAATTTGTCGCAGATGTATCACATGAATTGAAAACACCGATAACTTCAATAATGGGATATGCAGATACACTACTAGAAGACGAATATGATAAAGAAACACAGGATAAATTCCTAACAGTAATATCTACAGAAGCAAGGAGAATGGCAAAACTTGTAACAGATCTATTATCACTTTCGAGATATGATAATGATGAAACAAGACAAGAAAAAGTAGAATTTGACTTAGGAGAACTTGTAAAAAGGTGTCAAGACAAAGTACAAATAGAAATAGAGAAAAAAAGCCAAACAGTCGAGTGTTTTGTTACAGCAAATGTCCCAGCAGTTTATGCAGATAAAGACGGAATAGAAAGAGTTGTATTAAATATATTAACAAATAGTATAAAATATACAGGAGAAAATGGAAATATCAAAATATATGTGGGATTTGTATATAATGATGCATATATAAAAATAATAGACAATGGTATTGGAATACCAGAAGAAGACTTAACACGTATTTTTGAAAGGTTTTACAGAGTAGATAAGGCAAGAACAAGAGAAATGGGAGGAACAGGACTTGGTCTTTCGATTGCCAAAGAAATTCTAGACAAAAATGACGGAAGTATAGACATAAAAAGTAAAAAAGGAGAAGGTACAGAAGTAGTAATCAAAGTACCTACAAAAAAGTAGTATTTAACTTGATTTATAAAGATAATTGATATATAATATATGATACTGAAAAGTGATTTCTTTAAGGAGTGATAATATATAAATGAAAGAATTAGAAAATAAAAATAATATAAAAGAAATTATAGAATGGATATTATGTATTTTAATAGCAGTGGTATTAGCACTTTTAGTAAGACACTATGTATTCACACCAACAGTTGTAGAACAATATTCAATGAAACCAACTCTGCAAGAAGGAGATAGGCTATTTCTTGATAGACTAAGTATTACACTAAAAAAAGAAATAAAAAGAGGAGATATAATAACATTTGAAGCACCATCAGTAAAAGAGCCAGATGTATCTAAATTTGATAAAGCAAATCCAGTTGCAATATACAATAATGAACCCACAAATATATTTTCTAAATTCTTCTATTATGTATTAGAAATAGGTAAAGATAGCTATATAAAAAGAGTAATAGGAGTTGCAGGAGATCATGTACTAATAGAAAATGGAAAAGTATACTTAAATGGAGAAGAACTAAAAGAAGAATATTTAAGAGAAGGATTAAAAACAGAAAGAACAGGAATGTACTATGATGTAACAGTACCAGAAGGATATGTATTTGCAATGGGTGATAATAGACCAGGTAGTCAAGACTGTAGAGAATTTGGATGTGTACCAATTAAAAAAATCGAAAGTAAAGTATTAATTAGATTTTGGCCATTTAATAAAATGGGAAAGGTATAATATGAAAAACAAGCAAATAGAAGAATTACTAAAAAATGCAGTAGAACAAGACAGAATAGTTAATGGATATATGTTTTCAGGAATCCGGAAAAACTCAAAACTATAAATATGCAAAGGAATTTGCGAAAATGATATTGTGTAATGCTGAAGAAAAAAATGGATACTGTAATAAATGCAAATCTTGCTTAATGTTTAATGATAATAATCACTCAGATTACTATGAGATAAACAAAGAAAAATCAGAAACTATAAAAATAGATGAAATAAGAGAAATGCAAGAAAAGATCCTTGAAAAACCAATAACATCATTAAAAAAAGTATATATTATAAACAATAGCGAAAATATGACAAAAGAAGCACAAAACTGCCTTCTTAAAACATTAGAAGAACCACCAGAATTTGCAACAATAATATTAGTTCTAAACAATGAAAATAATATATTAATAACAATAAAATCAAGATGTACAAAAATACTATTTACAGAGGAAGATAAAGAAGAATTTACAGAAGAAGAAAAAATAAGATATGATGCTTTAGAAAAAATCTTTGGAAATGTAGAAAAATACTTAAGTATAGACTTATTAAATAAATTAGATGTGTTGTACAAAGATAAAGACAACGTACTTCAAAATTTAGAATTTATAAATATGATACTAATAAATAAAGCAAAAACAGACAATAGGTATTTAAAGTATATAGACTATGTAGAAGACACAAAATTGAAATTAAAACAGAACAGTAATTTTGATATGAGTATAGATAATCTTATTTTAAAAATATGGGAATAGGAGAAAAGAATGAAAACAATAGTTGGAGTTAGACTTAAGAAGATAGGAAAAGTATATTACTTTGACCCAGGGAAAATGAAATTAAATATTGGAGATTTTGTTATAGTTGAAACCTCACTTGGAGAAGAGTATGCAGAAGTAGTTATAGCAAATAAAGAAGTGTCAGAAGATAGAATTGTAGCACCTCTTAAACAAGTAAAAAGAATTGCAACAGATAAAGATAAAAAACATTATGAAGAAAACAAGAAGAAAGAAAAAGAAGCATTTGGAATTGCTGTAAAAAATATAAAAAAGCATAAACTAGACATGAATTTAGTCAATGTAGAATATAAATTTGATGGTAGTAAAATATTATTTTACTTTACAGCAGATGGAAGGATAGACTTTAGAGAACTTGTAAAAGACTTAGCTGCAATATTTAAAACAAGAATAGAACTTAGACAAATAGGAATAAGAGATGAAATAAAAAGAATGGGTGGATGTGGAATTTGCGGTAGAGAATTATGCTGTTGTGCACACCTTTCAAACTTTGAAACAGTTTCAATAAAAATGGCAAAAGAACAAAATCTATCATTAACGCCATCTAAGATATCAGGTGCGTGTGGTAGACTCATGTGCTGTTTAAAATATGAGCAAGAAGTATATGAAGAAAAACTTTCAAGACTTCCAAAAGTAGGCGCAATAGTAAAAACTGATGAAGGAGAGGGAACAGTTGAAAGTGTAGAAACATTAAAAGAACTTTTGAGAGTAAAAATAGTACAAAAAGATGAAACAAAAATAAAAAAGGTTAATGTAAAAGATGTAGAAATTATAAAAGATGTAGAAGACACAGATGAAGAGATAGATGAAAATGACTTAAAAGAATTGAAAAAACTTGAAGAATTAGATAAAAACGATATGAATAATTAATAGAACAATCTGAAAGGTGGTGAGTTTGAATGGCATATAAAATAACAGACAAATGTATATCTTGTGGAGCATGTGCAGCAAGTTGCCCAGTAGAATGTATCTCACAAGGAGAAGAAAAATACGAAATAAACAAAGACTTATGTATAGGATGCGGAACATGTGCAGGAGTTTGCCCAGTAGAAGCACCAGAAGAAGAATAAAAAAAAGATAGCTCACTTAGGAGCTATCTTTTTTGTCTTAAATTTTGTGCTACAGTTAACATAAGTTACTTAGCTTTGTAAATTAATTATATAATATAATATGCTAAATGTCAAATAAAATACGCAAAAATTTATACACTTTTAGCATTTTATAAATAATTGCTTCATCTTGTTGTTTATTAAATCTAAACTCTCATTAGATATGCACATACCAGATAACAAATCATCTGTCTTTTGAGGATCATAGATTCTTTGCTTACTAACAGTTGTGATTTGGCTTACTAAAGCAATACTTCCTTTTTTCATTTTAGACATTTTAGAATCCATCTTCTTTAGAAAATTTAAGCTTTCTAAAGTGGACTTAAGTTCTTCTCTCGGAGTGTTGTTATTAAAAGAATTTATCTTTTTAGAAAGTTTAAGCATTAAAGCATCATGTTTTGACTTGAAACACGAATAAATTTCATCTCCAAGAAAGACTTCTGAGAAATCTAGAGTTTGTCCTTTATTAGAAGTCAAAGGAATAACAGTTATTATTCCAGACTTTTTAGAATTGTGCTTATCTACAACTAAGCAATAATGTAATCCTCCTTCTTCATTGCCAATATTATAACCCAAATTTACTTGAAGTATATCACCTCTTGAATAAGATTTTAAATATTGTGGGTTAAAGGTATTTTCAGATTTTAGGAAATTACAAAAATCTTCTACCCAATAAGAAAGCTTATCAGCTTTATTTAAAGTATTTGAATTTTTTATATAATTTAAAAGTAATGAATCTAATTTTTTTAAGGCACTGTCTTTATGAGTTATAACATCTGCTTCTGTTTTTAAACTTTCTTCTTTTATTTGACTAATTGTTTCATTTGTATTCATATAAACTTCTCCATTTTTTTAGACCATTTATAACATTTTCAAATTATACTATGTAGAAATACAAAAGTAAACAAAAAATAATAAAAGATAAAATGATAAACTAAAGAAAGGAAAAATCTGTATTGTAATAAATTTTGCAGTGTGATATACTTGTATAAGCAAAAAGGAGGAATAAAATGGGAGTATTTGAATACAAAACCAATATAAGATATCAAGATATAAATGAAGACAATCAATTATCAGATAAAGGAATACTAAACATTTTATCAGAAGCAGCAGGAGCTCATTCACAAAAAATAGGATATAGTGTAAATGAAATAGAAAAAACAGGATATACATGGATGTTACTATATTGGAAAATAAGAGCATTTAAAAGACCATGTTGGAACACAAAATTAACAATAAGAACATGGCCAAGAGCATTTGAAAAGGTATCATCTTGGAGGGACTTTGAAGTATATGATGAAGAAGGAAACTTAATTGTAATCGGGACTACAGAATGGGCATTGATAGATGCAAAAGCTGGAAGGCTTGCAAAAATAACAGAAGAAATGGCAAATGAATATGGAATGGTAGATAAAAAAGTTTTTGAAGAAGAAGTAATTGGAAGACTAAAGCCAGATGAAGATGAAGAAAGAAAAGAAGAATACACAACTAAAAGAAGAGATATAGATGCAAACCATCATGTAAATAATGTAAGTTATTTAGAATTTGCATATAATGTATTTCCAGAAGATGTAAAATTAGATTTTAAAAATTTAGAAATATATTATAAAAAACAAATAAAACTTCGGAGAAACAGTATATATATATTATTCAGAAGAGAATAATATACATACAGTAAGCATAAAAAGTATTGATGAAAAAAGTTTACATGCAGTGCTTAAGTTTTATTAATAGTTATCTATTCGAGCAGTTTAAAATATGCTGATGTTCTGCGACAGGTAGTTATATATAAAATATCCTGTGCGGACTTTAGAAAAGTTTACTACTGAATTATAAACTATAATATTGACTTTGACGAATATTAATAATATACTTTTAATATAAAAAGGAGGTAATTTCATGATAGAAATAAGATGGCATGGCAGAGGAGGACAAGGAGCAAAAACAGCTTCACTTTTACTTGCAGATGCAGCATTTAATACAGGCAAATACATTCAAGGTTTTCCAGAATATGGACCTGAAAGAATGGGAGCGCCAATAACAGCATATAACAGGATAAGTAGTGATCCAATAACAATACACAGTAATATTTATGAACCAGACTATGTGGTTGTTGTAGACGATACATTACTAGATGCAGTAGATGTAACTGCAGGGCTAAAAGAAACAGGAGCAATAGTAATAAATACAACAAAAGATGGAAGTGAAGTAAAAGAAAAACTAAAGGACTATAAAGGTGAAGTATATGTAGTAGATGCGAGAAAAATATCAATAGAAACTCTAGGCAAATATTTTCCAAACACACCAATGCTTGCAGCAATTGTTAAAGTAAGCAAAATAATGACTGATGAGGAATTTATAAATGATATGGAAGGTTCATTCAAGCATAAATTTGCAAAAAAACCAGAAGTAATAGAAGGAAATATGAATGCCTTAAAAATGGCTTTAAATGAAGTAAAAAAAATCTAAAGTCCAGAATGAAAGGAATGATATAAGGATATGGAAATAACACCAAATACACCAGCAGAAAAAATGACAATTGCTGGAAACATATATGAGGCAGGAAATTCATTAGAATTTAAAACAGGAGACTGGAGATCACAAAAACCAATTTATCTAAGTGAAAAATGCAAACAATGTGGACTATGTTTCCCAGTTTGCCCAGATGACGCAATTCCTGTAAATAAAGAACAAAAAAGAGAAGACTTTAACTATGATTATTGTAAAGGATGCGGAGTTTGCGCTAAGGTGTGTCCTTTCGGCGCAATAACCATGGAATAAAACTAATGAAAAGCTTCGTATTACGTCGTTATTTTTTGTTAGAAAATCCTCAATGTACACACGTACACCTCCGGTATTTCTAACAAAAAATGCCTAGTACTACTCGCTTTTGATTAGTTTTGAATTAGAGAATAAGGAGGAATTAAAAATGTCAATAAGAGAACGTTTAAGCGGAAACGAGGCAGCAGCAATAGCAATGAAACAAATAAATCCAGATGTTGTTGCAGCATTTCCAATAACACCATCTACTGAAATACCACAGTATTTTTCAACATTTGTAAGTAATGGAGCAGTAGATACAGAATTTGTTGCAGTAGAAAGTGAACATAGTGCAATGAGTGCATGTATAGGAGCAGAAGCAGCAGGAGCAAGAGCAATGACAGCAACATCTGCAAATGGATTATCATTAATGTGGGAGATGATATATATAGCGTCAAGCATGAGATTGCCAATAGTAATGTCACTTGTAAATAGAGCAGTATCAGGACCATTAAATATACACAATGACCATTCAGATGCGATGGGAGTAAGAGATGCACGGATGGATAATGCTATTTTCAGAAAATAACCAAGAAGCATATGATAATTTAATAATGGCACATAAAATAGCAGAGCACAAAGATGTACAGTTACCACTAATGGTATGTCAAGATGGATTTATAACATCACATTCAATTGAAAATATTGAATTAATAGAAGACGAAAAAGTAAAAGAATTTGTAGGAAAATATAAACCAGAACACTATTTGCTAAATGATAAGAAACCAATTGCTATGGGACCATTAGATGTTCAAACTTATCTTTTTGAACATAAATATCAACAAGCAAATGCAATGAGAGCAGCAAAAAATGTAATAGAAGAAGTTTCAAAAGATTTTGAAAAAATGACAGGAAGAAAATATTCATTCTTTGAAGAATACAAAATGGAAGATGCAGAAATTGTAGTTGTATGTATGAATTCAACAGCAGGAACAACTAAATTTGTTGTAGACTGTTTGAGGGAAAAAGGAATAAAAGCAGGACTGTTAAAAATAAGAATGTTTAGACCATTCCCAGCAGAAGAAATTGCAAAAGCTTTATCAAAAGCAAAAGCAGTTGCAATACTTGATAAATCAGACAGCGTAAATGGAGCAGGAGGAGCATTATATACAGATGTTACATCTGCAATGTATGTAAATGGTGTAAATGTTCCATCTGTAAACTACGTTTATGGAATAGGTGGAAGAGATACAACATCTTACGATATAGAAGGAGTATATAACGACTTAATGGAAATACAAAAAACAGGAAAACTGGATAATCCTTATAGATATTTTGGAGTAAGGAGAGAAAACTTTGCCTAGTAATATACTAATTCTTATCCAAAATTAAATTAATAGAAAGGAAATATAAATATGTATAATGTAAAAGAAATAATTGCAGAAAAACCCTCAAGATTTATGGCAGGACATAGAATGTGTGCAGGGTGTGGAGCTCCACCAGTTGCGAGAATGGTATTAAGAGCATTAAAACCAGAAGACCATGCAGTTATATGTGCTGCAACAGGTTGTATGGAAGTATCTACATTTATGTATCCATACACATCTTGGTCAGACTCATTTATTCATACAGCATTTGAATGTGCAGGAGCAACACTATCAGGAGCAGAAGCTGCATATAAATCAATGAAAAAACAAGGAAAATTACCAGAGGACAAAGATACAAAATTTATAGCTTTTGGTGGTGATGGAGGAACATATGATATAGGACTTCAAAGTTTATCAGGAGCAATGGAAAGAGGACATGATATGGTATATGTATGCTATGATAATGGAGCATACATGAATACAGGAATTCAGCGTTCATCAGCAACACCACAGTTTGCAGATACAACAACATCTCCAGCAGGAACAAAAATACCAGGAAAGATGCAACCTAGAAAAGACTTAACAGAAGTAATTGCAAATCATCACATACCATATGTTGCACAAAGTATAGCAACAGCTAACTTTAAAGATTTATATGAAAAATCAGAAAAAGCAATATATACAGAGGGAGCAGCATTTTTAAATGTACTTGCACCATGTCCAAGAGGATGGGGATATCCAACAGAAGATTTAATGAAAATAAATAAATTAGCAGTAGATACATGTTACTGGCCACTATATGAGGTGGAAAATGGAAAATACAAAATAAACTATAAACCAGCTAAAAAGCTACCAATAGAAGAATTTTTAAAACCACAAAGAAGATTTAAACATTTATTTAAACCAGGAAATGAATGGATGATAGAAGAATTCCAAAAAGAATTAGACGAAAGATGGGAAATGTTACTAAAACTAGAAGAAGCTACAAATAAGGAATAAAACAAATGGACTCAAGCATATCGCTTGAGTCCATTTGTTGCCACTTCATAATTATACCTCCTTGTGGCATTCTAAAATCGGTTGTTTTGGACCATGACACTTGTGTCATTTCGCAAAATATTATGTCATAAATATAGCTATCTGTCAAAATTATGTAGACTGCACTCTTGTTATTTCCACAGAAATGTTATATAATAGCAAAAAGTAGAGAATTAAGTTCGAAAAAGAAGCAAGCAGGACTAGGCGCATGAAGGAGATATTCCCTGAGGCGTACGAAGGTACGTTGATGGGAAATCGACTGAATAGCAACGACGTAATGCGAAGCTTATTTTTCGAACGGGAGGAAAACATATGCCAGAATTTGTACACTTACACGTCCATAGCGAATTCAGTTTATTAGACGGGGCAAATAGAATAAAAGATTTACCAGTTCGTGCAAAAGAACTTGGAATGAAATCAATTGCAATAACAGACCATGGAGTTATGTATGGAGCAATTGACTTTTATAAAGCATGTAAAAAAGAAGGAATAAAGCCAATAATTGGATGTGAAGTGTATGTAGCACCAAGAAGTAGATTTGATAAAGAAGGTCAAATAGATAAAGAATACAATCATTTAATTTTACTTGCGAAAGATAATAAGGGTTATAAAAACCTAAGTAAACTAGTATCAATAGGATTTTTAGATGGATATTACTATAAACCACGTATAGACTTAGAAGTGCTTGAAAAGTATCATGAAGGACTAATAGCACTTAGTGCATGCCTAGCAGGAAGTGTAAATAGAGCAATACTAGAAGGCAATATGGAAAAAGCAGAAAACACAGCTAAGTGGTTTAAGGATGTATTTGGAGAAGACTATTATTTAGAATTACAAAATAATGGGATAAAAGAGCAGGTACTTGCAAATCAAAAACTAATAGAAATTGGAAGAAAATTAGATATACCATTAGTTGCAACAAATGATGCACATTATTTAAAAAAAGAAGACGCATATAATCACGAAGTACTTTTGTGCATACAGACAGGTAAAAAAATGTCTGACGAGGATAGAATGAGATTTGAAACAGACGAGCTTTATTTGAAAAGTCCAGAAGAAATGGCAGACTATTTTTCAAACATTCCAGAAGTCATTAAAAATACAGTGAAAATTGCAGATAAGTGTAATGTGGAATTTGAATTTGGACACACTATACTTCCAAATTATGATGTACCTAAAGAATATAAAACACATGGAGAATACTTAAGGAAATTATGTATAGATGGAATAAAAAATAGATATGGAGAAAATCCTTCAAAAGAAATACTAGAAAGAATAGAATTTGAATTGTCAGTAATTGAAAAGATGGGGTATGTAGACTACTTTTTAATAGTGTGGGATTTTATTCATTATGCAAAAGAAAATGGTATACCTGTTGGACCAGGACGTGGTTCGGGAGCAGGTTCTATAGTTGCTTATGCTATAGAAATAACAGATATAGATCCAATAAAGTATAGCTTGCTATTCGAAAGATTTTTAAATCCAGAAAGAATAAGTATGCCTGACTTTGACGTAGACTTTTGCTATGAAAGAAGAGAAGAAGTAATCGACTATGTAAGTAGAAAGTATGGACATGATCATGTATCTCAGATTATAACTTTTGGAACCATGTCAGCAAGAATGGTAATAAGAGATGTAGGAAGAGTATTAGACTACCCATATTCAGAGACAGATAAACTTGCAAAAATGATACCAAATGAATTACACATTACAATAAGTAAAGCACTTGAGCAAAATAGAGAACTTAGGGAATTATATGAAACAAATGAAACAATACACAATATATTAGATATATCGGTGGCATTAGAAGGTATGCCAAGGCAGGCATCAACTCATGCATGTCGGAATTGTTATAACAAAAGATCCAGTAGACACTTATGTTCCACTTTATGTAAGAGATCGGAAGCATTTCGACACAATATATAATGACAACACTAGAAGAACTAGGACTTTTAAAGATGGACTTTTTGGGACTTCGTACACTTACAGTAATTTCAGATGCGATAAAACTTGTAAAAGAATCAAAGGGGATAGATTTAGAATTTGATAAAGATATGAAAGATCCAAAAGCATATAAACTTTGGGCAGAAGGAAAGTCTATTCGGAATATTCCAATTTGAAAGTGCTGGAATGACTAAGTTTATGAAGGAACTAAAACCAGATAGCTTAGAGGATATAATAGCAGGAGTATCACTATATAGACCACGGACCAATGGACCAAATTCCAAGATATATACAAAATAAATTAAATCCTGAACATGCAATATACACACATCCATCACTAGAACCAATACTTAATGTAACATATGGATGTATGGTATATCAAGAACAAGTAATGCAAATAGTTAGAGATTTAGCAGGATATTCTTTAGGTAGAGCAGATTTAGTTAGACGTGCTATGGGTAAGAAAAAACTTGATGTAATGGCAAAAGAAAGAGAAATATTTATACATGGAGAAGTAGACGAAAATGGAAATGTAATTATTCCAGGTTGTGTAAGAAATGGTATAAATGAAGAAGATGCAAATACAATATTTGATGAAATGGCAGAATTTGCAAAATATGCTTTTAATAAATCACATGCGGCAGCATATGCAGTAGTATCATATAGAACAGCATATATAAAAGCATATTATCCAGAAGCACTTATGGCTGCAACGTTAAATAGCTTTTTAGGAAATCTTGATAAAATTCCATTGTATATAGATGAATGCAGAAACCTAAATATAGAAATATTAAAACCAGATATAAATAAAAGTAAAACTAGATTTACAATAGATAAAGAAGGAAAAATTAGATTTGGTCTTGGTAGTATAAAAAATGTTGGGATTCAAGCAGTAGACAGTATTGTTCTTGACAGAGAAAAAAATGGACCATATGAAAGTTTTACAGACTTTTGTGAAAGAGTTCAAAACGGCGGAGTGAATAAAAAATGTATAGAAAGTTTGATAAAAGCGGGATGTTTTGATGAATTTGAACAAACTAGAAAAACATTACTTGAATCATTTGAAGAAATAATAGATACAATACAAGATGGGCTTAAGAGGTCATATAGTGGTCAAGTTAGTATGTTTGATTTAGGAGAAAGCAAAGAAGAAACAGAAAAGCATAAATATATATTTAAAGAGTATGAAGAATATACAGACAAAGAGCTTTTGTCAATGGAAAAAGAAATGCTAGGAATGTATTTATCTGGACATCCACTTGAAAAATTAAAAGATGAAATAGTAAAACAAACTAATATAGATACAATGAAAATGAAAGAACTAATGGAAGAAAATGAAAACAGTGAAGGTATAGCATTTAAGGATGGACAGATTGTAAAGTATGCAGGAATAATTACTCAGGTAAAAAAGAAATATACAAAGAAAAATACAATAATGGCATTTGTAACAATAGAAGATTTGTATGGTCAAGCAGAAATAATAACTTTTGAAAATTGTTATTTACAAGCACAAGATAAATTAATGGAGGAAAATATAGTATTAGTTACAGGTAGACTTAGTATAAGAGAGGAGGAAGAACCTACTATAATTGCAACAAGTATAGAAAATCTAACTGAGAAAAAAGAGAAAAAGTTAGAACTTGATATAAGAGGGATAGACGAGGAAACTAAGGCAAAATTAAGAGGGGCAATTAGATTTTTTATGGGAGATAGAAATAATATAAAAGTAGAAATAATAGACGAAGAAGGAACAAAACCATGTGGTGCAATATTCATGATAAAAGATACGGTAGATCAGTTTAAAGAGATACTTCGGAGAAGAAAGAGTAAAAATATAATAAAAAAACAAAACTCAGTGGATGCCCCCACTGAGTTTTTGGTATGTTTAATGCTTGCCGTAAATCCGCTTTTTCATGATAACCTTAGTTCCCTTGCCGACGGTGGAGTGGACTTTCACACTGTCCATAAAGGACTCCATGATGGGGAAGCCCATTCCAGAATGGTCATCCGAAAGTTCTGTGTACAAAGGAAGTCTGGCTCTCTCGACATCTGCGATGCCAATGCCACGGTCGCGGACGATGATGACAAGTTCTTTGTCATCCCCCTTGTCTGCCAAGGCGGCAGTAATGTAAATAGGACCGACATTATTAGGATATGCCGAGAGATTGCAGTTTGAGATAGCTTCCGAAACGGCAGTTTTGATGTTTGAAACCTCATCGATGGTCGGGTTTACTTGTGCCACAAAAGCAGCGATTGCAGCTCTTGCAACAATCTCGCTTGAGGATATGCTCTGTAGTACTAACTTCATAGTGTGCATTTTCTTGATACCCCTTTTTATTGATGTGGTGCTGACTTGGGCATAAATCAGCAAAAGTTTAATATCTGCTTATGTAAGCAAATATTTGCCCTAGCTAAGGGCTCTTACGATAGTAGAGAAAAATCGTCTACCAAATCAGCGACTTGCTGATAGCTATAAATATATTATAGCACAAAATTTACATAACGTCAAAAAGGGCTAATTTATCTAGAAATACACATAAAATAAGAAAAGTGGCTTCGCTACATTTGCAGATTGCTTCGCAATCGCACGAATTAAGGTAACTTAACCTTTTTACTTCGGAAATATACTAGCAAAGCTAGTAATTTCCTACGTAATAAAAAGAGGATTTTGATTTAACAAAATCCTCTTTCCAAACGTCTAATATCTAACGTCTAAATTCTAGAATTAGCAACCACAATTGTTACCAAAACCATTACCACAACAGCAGAATAATATTATGAATAATATTATAATCCAGCAGCAATCGCCACCAAATCCGCCGCAGTTACCACCACAACATCTATTCTCTGGCATATTATTTCCCCCCTTTCAGAGTTTACACATCTATGTGTTTTGAAAAGTCTACTTAAGTATTAGTTATTACAGCAACATCTGTTACCGCAACCACAGCAGAAAAGTAATAGGAACAAGATAATGAACCATAAAAATTCACTATTATTGCCACAAAAACAGTTCATATTTAAAACCTCCCTATTAAAAAAGTCTAATGTTTTATTTGCTTCATTAGTTATGATATATATTATTCTAATTTAAAAAATTGGTTACAAAATAAAAATGAATTATATATAATTTTTAATTTTGAATAAATTAATCTGTCGATGTGTAATAATGTAAAAACATATAGGGTTCGACAGATGCCAAAAAGGCTATAAATAAGGGATTTATAAAAAATACTTTTAAAATTGTAATTATTATGATAGAATAAAAGACAGATAGACAGAAAAGGTAAATAAAAGTGGATAAATATAATGGATTTTAAATATCCTGTTATAATCTTTATAAAGTAGAATGTAAATTGATATTGAGGCATTACTGGTTGTTGCATGGGTGTTTGAGTTATAATCTTTATAAAGTAGAATGTAAATCGTTTTGCATTGGGCATTATCAGTCTTAAATTGCTATGTTATAATCTTTATAAAGTAGAATGTAAATAGGGCAAGGTTTTATTAATCTGTTTAATCCAATCATAAGTTATAATCTTTATAAAGTAGAATGTAAATAAAAACCATACTTTTTGACTACTACATGAATACTAAGTTTTAATCTCCATAAAGTAGAAGATTAAATTCTTGAAAAACAAGTAGATTCATGATAGAATACATAAAAAGGAATGATAGAATAATGGAAATACCAGTGAAAAAGAACCAAGAATATATTGTAGAAATACTTGACAATGGCTTTGAAGGCGAAGGAATTGCAAAGATAAATGGATATACAATATTTGTAAAAAATGCAATAAAAGGAGAACAAGTAAAAATACTAATATTAAAAACGTTATCTTCACACGCATTCGCAAAGATAATAGAAATTACCCAGAAATCAAAAAACAGAAAACAACCTGACTGCCAAAGTTATAATAAATGTGGTGGATGTAATTTAAGACATATGGAATATTTAGAAACACTAGAAACAAAGAAAAATACTGTGCAGAATTTAGTAAATAAAAATTTGAAAAGTAATATAAAAGTAAAAAACATTGTAGGAATGGAAAATCCATATTTTTATAGAAATAAAGCTATATATCCAGTACGGAAAAAATAAAGAAGGAAAAGCAGTATTTGGAGTGTTTGCAAGTAGAACACATGAAATAATAGAATTTGAAGAATGTAAAATTCAGACAAAAATCTCACAGCAAATTGCAAAATCTATATTAGAATTTATAAATAAAAATAATATAAGTGTATATGATGAAAAAACTTTAAAAGGTGCATTTAGACATATTATAATAAAAGCTCGGGATAAGGACAAATGAAATAATGTGCATATTTGTTTTAGGAGAAAAAACATTCAAAAAAGAAAATGAACTTGTAAAATTATTATTAGAAAAATTCAAAAATATAAAAACAATAATAAAAAACATAAACACAAAAAATACAAATGTAATTTTAGGAGAAGAAAACATAACTATATATGGAGATGGATATATTAAAGATAAACTTCGGAGAATATTTATTTAATATATCTACAAATTCATTTTATCAAGTAAATCCAGTTCAAACAGAAAAATTATATAAATTAGCAATAGAAGGAGCAGAATTAAATAAAAATGATGTAATTCTTGATTTATATTGTGGAATAGGAACAATAGGGATATTTGCATCAAAATATGTAAAAAAAGTATATGGAATAGAAATTGTAGAAGAGGGGGTAGAAAATGCAAAAAATAATGCAAAAATAAATAATATAAAAAATATAGAATTCATGGCAGGAGATGTAGAAAAAACTTTAGAAGAATTAATAGAAAAAGAGAAAATAAATCCAAATGTAATATTCGTAGACCCTCCAAGAAAAGGATTAGATAATAATACAATAAATAATTTATTAAAAATAAAACCTAAAAAAATAGTATATATTAGTTGTAACCCTGCAACACTTATGAGAGACTTAAATAAATTAGAGGAAAAATACGAAATAAATAAAATTACTCCAGTAGACTTATTCCCATTTACAAAGCATGTGGAATGCGTGGCAGTGCTACAACTAAAACAAGACATGTAATACTTGATTTTGATATGGTTTCGGAGATTATAACCTTTGAAGAAAAAGGAAGATTTGGAAAAGAAAAACATCAAAATTTGGGTGTGAAAGTTAAAGTGGTTGCTTAAGTGGTAAGTGGAAATACATAAATTGATTTTTAGGAAATTAAGCAAAGTGTTTGAAATACTGGAAAACTTACGATTGTGTCTATGGTAAGCATAACAGGTATAGGTGGTGTTGGTTAGTAGATATGATGTAAAGCTAAGTATTTCAATGTCTAGTTGCAGAAATAGATAATAAACCAGTGGGTATGATTCTATATTCATATTTCTATTGGGCAAATGATGGAGAAGTGCTATGGATTTCACAAATGTTTGTTGAAGAAGAATACAGAAAATGTGGTGTATTCTTTAAGCTAATAGAGAAATTGAGAGAAGAAAATAAAGATATAAAAATAGTATCATGTGCCACTGGAGATGAAAATAAGAGAATGCAAAAAATATTAAAGTATTATGGTGGACACGAGATAAATTTAAAATTTTATTATAAGAAATTGGAGGAAAAGCAAATGAAAAATTATTTTATAATACATGGAAGTTTTGGAAGTCCATTTGGAAATTGGTTTAGTTGGCTACAAGATTTTATATCATCTGATGGAAAACAAGTATATGTGCCACAATTTCCAATAGGAGTTGATTATCAAAATTATGAAAATTGGAGTAAATTGTTAAAATACTATTTAGATTTAGGAATAATTAATGAAAATACAACAATAATAGCACATAGTATTGCCCCAGTATTTGTTTGCAAATTTTTAGTAGAGAATAAATTAAAAGTGAAAAAATTAATATTTGTATGTGGATTTAACAACTATTTAGGAATAAATGAAGAATATGATACAGTAAATAGAACAATGTATTTTTACAACTTAGAAGATGTAAAACAATATGCATATGAAATTATTTGTTTCTATTCAGATAATGATCCATATGTAAAATATGAAGCTGAAAAAGAATTTGCAGATACAATTGCGACAGAACAAGTCTTAATACCAAATGCAGGACATATCAATAGTGAAAGTGGATATGATACATTTGAAGATATAGTAAGTTATTTATAGTTTAATATAGTAAAGCCTTCTTTTGATAGAAGGCTTTTAAGCATCTTTATAAAAGATGAAACAAACTCCACACTTTATAAGTGTGCAACAATTAATGTAAAAAATTATAATAGGTATTCTAGCAGAAATCAACATTTTTAAGTAAATTTTAAAATAAAAAAACTATAGCTCATATATTTCTATATAAGCTACATTCTAAATCATAACTGATTACCGGAGTAAGCCTTCTCAATCATCTAATAAAAGTATAATAGAAATTTTATTAAAAATCAATAATTTTATAAAATTTCATCAAAATATTTGTCGGAAATCTTCGTAAATGATATAATATTTACGAAGATTTCCGGCAAAGGAGAAGATAAAAATGGATAATATTGAGAAAATTGAAGCGTTATTGAAAAAAAGAAACGGAATTATAACAACAAGTGAAGTAGAAGATTTAGGGATTAATAGTAGAATTTTAACCAGAATGATTGAAAGAGGAATAATTGAAAGAGTAGCGAGAGGTATTTATATAAGTGTAGATACAATAGAAGATACATATTTTACAACACAAGCAATATGTAAGAAAGGAATATTCTCTCATGAAACGGCATTATATTTTCATGATTTATGTGACAGAACGCCTATAAAGTTTCAATTAACAGTACCTACTAATTATAATAATATATTAATTAAAAATAAGAACTATCAATTCTTTTATTTAAAAGATGAATTATATGAAATAGGTATAACAGAAATGAAAACACCTTATGGAAATAAAGTTAAAGTATATGATTTAGAAAGAACGATCTGCGATATTATTAGAAACAAGAAGAGAATAGAAATTGCATTATTTACAGATGCAATGAAAAGATATGCTGAAAGAAAAGATAGAAACTCTATTAAATTGCATAAATATGCAAAATTATTTAATATAGAAGATGAAGTAAGAAAATACTTGGAGGTGTTA
>CANRQN010000001.1 GCA_947641575.1 uncultured Clostridium sp. | reverse complement strand
AACTATGTGTCTTTTATTTTTCTAAATCGGTCACTTTATTTTACCATTTATAAAATCTTCTTTTACTGATACTTCTATCTATGTTGACGTACTTATATTTCTATATTATAATATGTATTGTCTTACTATATTTTTATGCTTTGGAGAGTTGTCTGAGTTCGGTTTAAGGTACCAGTCTCGAAAACTGGAGTAGGCTTTAAGTCTACCGTGGGTTCAAATCCCACACTCTCCGCCATTACAATTTAGAAATAATTTAATTTGTTTCCTAAAATCAGTTGACTTAAAGCAAAAAATATATTATAATATTAAAGTATTGTAGGTGTACCCAAGAGGCTGAAGGGGCGAGTTTGCTAAACTTGTAGGGTTCTTTTAGGGCCGCGGAGGTTCGAATCCTCTCACCTACGCCAAAAAAGCGCTATTTATTATAGCGTTTTTTTATTTGTAAAACAATACATTTTTTGTTCAGTAAAGGTGAAAAAACGGTATTTGAGCAATTGCTTTAAAGGAACCAAAATGTCTAAATTGGCAATGGAGGCATTAAATCACGGCTATACTATCGCATGCATTTATCATAAAGGACTTGTGAGAGTCGGTCTAAAATCCAATCCTTATGGTTTGAATTATGCAACGTCTGTTCTTGCTCGCTTCCTTCAGTATCCAGAATTGCATAATATGTACGTTGTAGATTTCTCGCATAGTGATGCTATCTATATCGCCTATAAAATTGACAGATGACCATTTAACAAAACAAAATAACAGAAAGGAACGAGCAAAAGATAATTGCTCGTTCCTTTCTGTTATTTTGGCGCAGAGGGTGGGATTCGAACCCACGGTAGGTATTAGCCTACGCCAATTTTCAAGACTGGTGCCATAAACCAACTCGACCACCTCTGCATATATGCTAAAAACATATACAACATTAATATATTAACATATTTGTAGTAATCTGTCAAGCATATTTTTATCTAATAGATAATTTCCTATTTCCCTTTTATTACATCATTTGCATTTACTGCTCTTTTTATTGCTTCTACCTCTTCATCAGTCACTTTATATGGTGACTTCCCTTTTTCTACTGGTTTAGCATATATATTTGACATTTCTCTAGAGTATATTCCATTAAGTACAACTCCATCATTATTTTCATCTAGTAATGCAAGTGTAAAACTTAAGTCACTTCCTGTATCCTTATATGCATTATATCTATATATTCCTACTTTTTGTATACAGTGTTTTATATCTGCATCTAGATTTATACAAAATTTCTCTAATTCTTCATTTTTAGTTACTGTTTTATTTATTTTTTCTATATGTTTACTTAGTATTTCTTCTATGTTTGTACCATTTCCAAGTTTATTCATAAATTCTTTATAACTTTTTTTCATTTTACAAAGTTTTATTATATTAATTAGATATAGTATAAACAATAAAGCACAAAACCCCGTAATTCCTATTAAAAACATATCACTTCTCATAAATTCTAAAATAGTATCCAAAATTACACTTCCCTTACTTCTTTAGTCTTTTATAAGTTCTAATAATCTTTCTAAATCATCATTTGATTTATATTCAATTACTATTTTTCCTCTTCTTTGACCTGCTTGCAATTTCACCTTTGTTCCAAAAAAACTTTGGAATGAATCTTCTATATCTCTGTAAACAGCTTCATATCTTAAGTCCTTTTTCTTAGTTTTTTTCTTAGGTTTTGCCTTTTCTTCTGCTTCTCTAACATTATCTCCTTTTTCTATTATGTTTAATGCCATTTCAAATTGCTTATCTCCGGTCTTCAATTCTAAGTAAAGCTCTACAATGTCCCTCTGTTAATTTACCCTCTTTTGCAAGTTCTAATACTCTTTTATCTAAATTAAGTATTCTTACTGTGTTTGCAATAGCACTTCTACTTTTTCCTAGTATTTCTGACATTTGTTGCTGAGTTAAGTCATATTCTTCCATTAAAACTTTTATTCCCATTGCTTTCTCTACAGCATTTAAGTCTTCTCTTTGTATATTCTCTATTAAAGAAATCTCTTTGTTTCTCTTTTCATCATTATCTCTTACAATAACTGGAATTTCTTTAAGTCCGTGCTTTCTTACTTGCACGCCATCTTCTCTCCCCTGCAATTATTTCATAATAATCGTCTTTTTTTGTTACAATTATTGGTTGAATTACTCCATATCTTTTTATTGATTCAGAAAGTTCATCTAATGCTTCTTCTTCAAATTTCTTCCTAGGTTGCTCTCGATTTGGTTCTACCTCATTAATATTAACTCTAAGGATTTTTTCTCCTTCTTGTACCTCTTCTTCTTTTATTGTATCTTTAAACAATGCATCTAATCCTTTTCCTAGCCCTGTATTTTTAGCCATTACAATCATTCCTTTCTTTTTATTAGATCTACTATTTCATATGTTTTGCTTTTACCTTTTCATCACCTTTTTCATTTTTTTCTATAAATTCTTTAGCTAATTTTTCATAGAATTTAGCACCTTTAGATTTAGCATCATATACTGAAATAGGCATTCCATAACTAGGTGCTTCACTTAATTTTATATTTCTTGGTATAACTGTTTTATATACTCTATCATCAAAATATCCCTTTACTTCTTTTACAACTTGATTTGAAAGATTTGTTCTTGAGTCATACATAGTAAGTACTGCACCTTCTATTTCTATTGATTTATTCAAATGTCTTCTAACTAAATTAATAGTATTTATAAGTTGTCCTAATCCCTCTAATGCGTAGTATTCACATTGAACTGGTATTAAAACACTATCTGAAGCTGTAAATGCATTTAATGTTATTAATCCAAGTGATGGTGGACAATCGATAAATATATAATCATATTTACTTTCTATTTCATCTATTCTTTCCTTTAATCTATGTTCTCTTGACATGAGTGAAACAAGCTCTACTTCTGCTCCTGCTAGATTTATATTAGAAGGACAAACTTTAAGTTTTTTTAAGTTTGTTTCTTTTATTGCTTCATCTAAATTCACTTCATTTATTATTACATCATATATAGATTTATCTATTTCTTTATCTATTCCAAGTCCACTTGTTGCATTTCCTTGTGGATCCGCATCTATTAATAATACCCTCTTACCTTTTTTTGCAAGTGCTGCACTTAAATTTACTGCTGTTGTTGTCTTACCTACTCCACCTTTTTGATTTGCTATTGATACTACTTTTGCCACTGTTCTTCCTCCTTTTTATTAGCTATTTTAGTATACTAATCATATAAAAAATTCATAAATATGTCAATGTTTTTGAATTAACTTCTTCTATTTTTTCTTTTCTCTTGCTCTATATAAATTAAAAGGACAGATATATCTGCTGGAGATACTCCTGAAATCCTTGAAGCTTGCCCAACAGATGTTGGTTTGTGTTTATCTAATTTTTGTCTAGCTTCTAAACTTAGTCCTTGTATCTTTTCATATTCAATGTCTTCTCTTAGTTCTTTCTTTTCAAGCTTTTTAAATTTCTCTACTTGTGCCTCTTGCATTTTTATATACCCTTCATATTTTAACTGAGTTTCTACTTCTTTTATAACATCTTTAGGTAATTCTTCTTTTTCTTTGTCAAAACAAGCTAAATCTTCATATCTAATTTCTGTTCTTTTCAAGAGTTCTGATAGTTTTGTTCCTGTTTCAAGTGGAGATGTTTCACGTTTAACAAGTATCTCATTTAATTCATTTGATGGCTTTACCACAGTCTTTTTCATTCTTTCTATTTCTTTATTTATTAACATTTTTTTGTTTTTAAACCTATTATATCTTTCTTCTGAAATTAATCCTACTTTATATCCCTTTTCTGTCAATCTCAAATCTGCATTATCCTGCCTTAAAAGTAATCTATATTCAGCTCTTGATGTCATCATTCTATATGGTTCATTAGTTCCTTTTGTAACAATATCATCTATAAGAACCCCTATATATGCTTCTGATCTGTCTAAAATAAGTGGTTTTTCTCCTTTTAACTTAAGTCCTGCATTAATTCCTGCAATTATTCCTTGTGCTGCTGCTTCTTCATATCCTGAAGTACCATTTATTTGCCCTGCAAAAAACATACCAGAAATCTTTTTTAGTTCCAATGATAATTTTAATTGTGATGGTTCTATACAATCATATTCTATTGCATAAGCTGGTCTTGTAAATTCTACATTCTCTAATCCTGCAATAGTTCTATACATTGCAATTTGAACATCTTCTGGAAGGGATGAACTCATTCCTTGTACATACATCTCTTCTGTATTTAATCCCATTGGTTCAATAAATATTTGGTGTCTCTCCTTATCACTGAATCTTACAACCTTATCTTCTATAGATGGACAATATCTTGGCCCTGTCCCCTCTATCTCTCCCCCATAAAGAGGTGAACGATGTAAATTATTTCTTATTATCTCATGAGTTTTTTGATTTGTATATGTTAAATAACATGGAACCTGTTCTATTTTTTTAGGAGAATTCTCAAATGAAAACATCTCTATCTCTTCGTCTCCATTTTGTATTTCCATTTTTGAAAAGTCAATTGTTCTTCTATTTACTCTTGCTGGTGTTCCTGTTTTAAATCTAACTATATCTATACCTAAATCCTTTAAACACTTTGATAATTTATTTGCTGGGAACACTCCATCAGGTCCACTTTCATATGAAACTTCTCCAATAAATATTTTTCCTTTTAAATATGTTCCTGTTGCAAGTATTACACATTTTATATTATATATTGCACCAATATTTGTTTCTACACTTTTAACTTTTTCATCTTCCACACCAATACTTATAATTTCTGCTTGTTTTATATATAAATTTTCCTGTTCTTCTAAAATATGTTTCATTTCCACATGATATTTTTTTCTGTCTGCTTGTGCTCTTAAAGAATGTACTGCTGGTCCCTTCGATGTATTTAGCATCCTGGATTGTATAAAGGTTTTATCTATATTTTTTCCCATTTCTCCACCGAAGAGCATCTATTTCCCTAACTAAATGTCCTTTTGATGTTCCACCAATATTTGGATTACAAGGCATATTTGCAATTGCTTCTAGACTTATCGAAAATAATAATGTTTTAAATCCCATTCTTGCTGTTGCTAGTGCTGCTTCGCATCCTGCATGTCCACCTCCTATTACTGCTACATCAAATTCTCCTGCATAATAACTCATTTTTATCCCTTCCTTTACTCGGCTTTCTATTTTTTTATCTTCAAAATACATTATTTTATACTTTACTTTATTTAGATTATAAATTCTTTTAACCATTTATGTTGTGTATGGGTGTAAAATACATTTACATTCTACTTCTTATTCATATGATTTGTATATCCCTAATACTTTATAAAATGTTATATGTTTAATGTGAAACATTTTTTAGTTTAATATTATTTTCCTAGACAAAATTTTTTAAATATTTCATTTATAATATCCTCTGAAACTCCTTCACCCGTTATTTTTCCAATTTCCTCTAATATATCTGTTATATTTATTGTTATAATATCTATTGGCATATTTTCATTTATTGCTCTTCTTGCATTATCTATGCAGTTTTTCATATTTATTATAGCTTGTTTATGCCTCTCGTTTGTTATTGTTACACTATCATCTATATTAATCTCATTAAAACTATACATTTCTGATATTTTATTATATATTTTATCTATTCCTACTTTATTTAACGCTGATACAAATATGATTTCCTTATCCCCTACTTCTCTTTCTATTTCTTCCTTATTTAAAACAATTTCTTTATCAGTTTTATTTATAAGTATTATACTTTTCTTTTCTTTGGCTATATTTAAGATTTCTTTATCTTCTTCTTTTAGCTCCTTACTTCCATCTATTATAGCAATTACTAAATCAGCATTTTCTACTGCTTCCATTGATTTATTTATTCCTATTTTTTCAACTTTATTATCTGTTTTACGAATTCCTGCTGTGTCTATTATTTGTACAGGAATTCCGTCAATTTGAATAAATTCTTCTATTGTATCTCTTGTCGTTCCTTCTATATCTGTAACAATAGCCCTTTCTTCCTTTAATATAGCATTTAAAAGAGACGATTTTCCTGCATTTGGTCTACCTATAATTGCAGTTTTTATTCCTTCTTTTATTATTTTTCCATTATCAAAAGTTTTCTTTAACTTATTAATTTCTTTTTCTATTGTAGTTAAGGTTTCCAATGTTTTATTATTTGTTACTTCCTCTACATCATATTCTGGATAATCTATTGAAGCTTCAATATCAACTAAGATATCCATTACAATTTTTCTAACTTCAGCTAACTTTTTTGATAATTCTCCATTTAACTGTTTCATAGAAGCTTTAGCTTCTCTATCTGTTTTTGCATTTATTACATCTATAATAGCTTCTGCTTGAGATAAATCTATTCTTCCATTTAAAAAAGCTCTTTTAGTAAATTCCCCAGGTTCTGCAAGTTCTGCTCCATTTTTCAAACACAATTCAAGAATCTTTTTCATTACAATACTTCCACCATGAGAATTAATCTCGCACGTATTTTCCATTGTAAACGATTTTGGTGCCTTAAAAAATGAAACTAATACTTCATCAATTATCTCTTCTCCTGAGACAATATGGCCGTATTTAATCATATTTGGTTTTATGTCTATTAATTTAGGACTAAAAATCTTCTTTATTATTTCAAATGCATCTTCTCCGCTTAGTCTTACAATGCCTACCCCCGCATTTCCTATTGCCGTAGATATTGCTGCTATTGTACTCATATATATCCTTCTCCTTTCATTTTTATGTTTATATAACATCCAGCCTTAATATGTGATGATGTCTTGCAATGGGTATTAATATTTATTTTATTAGAGTGATGCGCAGGAATGCTCCCCAAGTGGATATGACCATAGGCGAATGGAGGGTCCGTTAGGATCCCGACAGCAAAGAACCAAAATAAAATAAATATTAATACTCTGCGCGGACTTTGAATGAGTATGTGCTGAATGTTATACAAAAAAAGGTCAATGTAACTACATATTCAAAAAATTCATTTGAATATATAAATCCTCACTTTGACCTTAGATTTTATATATATTTTTTTAATTATTTAAGAGAAATTACAACTTTTCTATGCATTCCCTCTCCTATACTTGTAGTTTTAACTTTACTATTATCTTGCAATTTTGAATGTATAATTTTTCTTTCATATGGTGTCATAGGTTCTAATGTAATAGATTTTCTTGTTCTTATTACACTTTTAGCTACTTTTTCTGCTAAATCTTCTAATGCTTTTTTTCTTTTTTCTCTATATTCTAATACATCTAATTCAACTCTAATTTTTTCATTATTTTCTCTTACAGCAATTGCTGAAAGTATTGTTTGAAGAGCATTTAATGTCTCTCCCCTATACCCTATTAAAAAATCTGCTTGTTTTTCATCTATAATTATTTCTATTACATTACCTTTAATATTGCATTTATAATTTATATCTTCACCTGTTGTTTGTTTTAGGAATTTATCCAAAAATTCTTTAACAGCATCTTTAGCTTTTTCCATTGTATTAAAATCTATTTTTATTTCTTCTTGTTTTCTTTCTTTTTCATTTTCATATTTTTTCTCTTCTTGTTTTTCTTTTAATATCATTTCTACTTTTACAATTCTCGGTGCTAATATATCAAAAAAGCTTCTTTTTTCTTCATCTTTTATAACTTTTATTTCTACATCATTTTTAGATACTTTTAATTCTTTTAACCCTTTTTCAATTGCCTCATTAGTAGTCTTTCCTTCAAAAATTTTAGAATCAGGCATTTGCTTCTACCTCCTCATCGTCTTTTATAAATTTATTTAATAATAATCTTTCTATTATCATTAGAACATTATTTGTAAGCCAATATAGTGCAAGCCCTAGTGGTGCAACTAATGAAATTGATACAGCAAGTATCGGCATCATAAGTGACATATTTTTATTTGTTTGATTTAATATATCAAATTCGTCCTTTCCTTCACCAGCTTCACCATTTACTTCCTTCTTCTGTTTTTTCTGCATTGATGTAGTAATTCTCATTGAAATAAATGTAGATATTACATATAAAACTGGTATTACATATGTTTTCCAATTTGCCACATCTCTAGATGGTATACTACTTAAATCTAATCCTAAGAATTCCATGTTAATATTTACGGATTCGTCACTTTCAGCCTTTTCTCTTATTATAGAAATTTCTGGATAAGCATCTTTTCCTTCCTGATTTTCATTAAGTTCTTGCGTATATTTTTCTATTATTTCAGGTTCTACTTTTTTCATATATGTCAAAGGACATCTCACTAAATAGAATACTGAAAATAATAATATTATCTGAATTATTGCGCTAAAACATCCTCCAAAAGGGTTCATTTTTTCTCTTTTATAAAGTTCCATAGTTTCTCTTTGTAAAGCTTCTGGATTGTTTTTATTTTTAATTTGTAGCTTTTTTACCTCTTCTTGTATTTTTGCTGTCTTTTTCATAGTTTTTTGTTGATTAACTGAAATTGGTAAAAGCACAATCTTTACAATTATAGAAAATAATATAATTGATAGTCCATAATTTTGAATTAAATTATATAAAAAATTTAATAAATATCCAAATAAATTTGCAAAAAATGAAATCATTAGTTTTCTCCTCTACTCTATTTTAATGGGTCATACCCACCTTTTGAAAATGGATTACACTTAATGATTCTTTTTATTCCGTAAAAAGAACCTTTAATTACTCCATATTTCTCGATTGCCTGTTTTGCATATTCTGAGCAGGTTGGATAATATTTGCAATTTTTTCCTAAAAATGGTGATATATTTTTTTGATATTTTTCTATAAGTTTAATAAAAAATCTTCTCATTTTTGATATTCTTGTCCAATCTTTCCTAAGATTTCTACCATATCTTTTTCTATATTTTTAAATGATACTTCTTTTATATCAATATTCTTCTTTGCTAAAAACACTATTTGTTTTCCTAAACCTACTTTACTTTCATTTAATCTATAACTTTCTTTTATAAGTCTTTTAATTCTATTTCTTTTTACTGCTTTTCCGCATCTTGCTTTTTATAGCTACACCGTATTTTATTATATTTCAAATTATTTTTAACAAAAAAAGCTTCTATATATGTACCTGCATAATATTTTCCTTTGTTTAAAACAAGCCTATATTCATAATTTTTTTTTAACATTATCGTATGTTTCATATTACTTTTCTAAAAACCTTATGCAAAATGGACCTAAATATTTTTTAACTTAGGTCCATTAAATTAGTTTACGCACTTAGTTTTTTTCTTCCTTTTCCTCTTCTTGCTTTTAATATATTTCTACCAGATCTTGTTTTCATTCTTTTTAGGAAACCATGTTCCTTCTGTCTTTGAATCTTTTTTGGTTGATATGTTCTTTTCATTTTGCACCTCCGAAATCTTATTATAACATTAAGATTATACATTATCTAAAGTATAGTTGTCAAGTTTTTTATTAATTTTTCTTACGGAAACAAGAAACTTAGTTTTTTTATCCACATTTTTTTACATTTTTTCCACATTCTTATTGACTTTTTTTGACCTTTTTTGATATTATATTTATGAACAAAATAAATAATGCAAGGAGGTTAATATGCAAGAAAATTACGAATACCTAATGGAAGCAGTAAAAGAAAAGGCAAAAGAAGGTGTTTCTTCTATCGCTTATGAAACATGGATTTCTCCAGCTGACCTTTACTTAATTGAAGATAATGTTGCAACTTTAGTTGTTCCAACTCCTTTTTTTGCAGATCAATTAAAACCATATGAGATACTACTTCAAAATTGTTTTAGAGCAGTAACCAATAAAATATATAATATAAATTATATTACGGCAGACAAAATAGGACAAGATTTGCGGAAATACAAGTATGTCAAATACAAATAATATTCAAGTAAAATCTAACTTAAATCCAAAATATACTTTTAGTACATTTGTAATAGGAGATAACAATAAATTTGCACAAGCTGCTGCACTTGCAGTTTCTGAAGCACCAGGACTTTCATACAATCCGCTTTTTATACATGGTGGAGTAGGCCTTGGAAAAACTCATCTTTTACATGCTGTTGGAAATGAGATTCTAAGAAGAAATCCTAGAAAAAAAGTAATTTATGTATCATCTGAAAAATTTACAAATGAATTTATTAATGGAATAAAGGATAATTCAAACGAGAAGTTTAGACAAAAATATAGAAACGTCGATGTTTTAATGATTGATGATATACAATTTATAGCTGGAAAAGAAGGTATACAAGAAGAATTTTTCCATACTTTTAATACAATAAAAGATAATGATGGTCAAATTATTTTAACTTCAGACAAGCCACCAAAAGATATAAATCCTTTATCTGAACGTTTAAAATCTAGATTTTTAGATGGTCTCTTAGTAGATATTTCAGCTGCAAATTATGAAACAAGACTTGCAATACTTAGACAAAAAGTACAGTTAGAAAACATTGTAATAGACGATATTGTACTTTCTAATATTGCAACTAAAATTGATACAAATATAAGAGAACTAGAAGGAACACTTAATAAAATTGTAGCTCAAGCATCACTTATACATAGTCCAATAACATTTGAGCTTGCAGAAAAGGCTGTATCAGATGTAATTGCTCATAAAGAAAAAGTAATATCATCTGACTATATAAAAGAAACTGTTTCAAAATATTTTAATATTGATGTAAAAGATATAGACAGTTCAAAACGCTCAAATGAAGTTGCATATCCAAGGCAAATTGCAATGTATCTATGTAGAGAACTTGCCAAAATGCAATATAAAAATATAGGAAATTCATTTGGAGGAAGGGACCATTCAACAGTTATGCATGCTTGTAATAAAATTGAACAAGAGATAAAAAAAGATAAGAATACATTTACACATGTGGATAGTGTGAAAAACATTATCTTAAGACCAAGAGAAGTGTAGTATAAATAACTTAAATAACTTTTAAAAAAATCTTGTTTGTTAAAACATTTGTCAAAAAAATAACCCTTTCTGTTCTTACGGAAGAAGTACATTGGTTATTCACATATATGTGTTAATAAGTTGTTGATAACATGTTTAAAACTCTGTTTTCCACTTTTTAAAATTTTAGTTGTGGATTTCATATATAGTTATAAACAAGTTATGCACACAAGATTTATTTACGGAGAGTATAATAAAAATTACTTTTCCACACAATCAACATGCCTACTACTACTACTACTAAAATTATTATATATTTATAAAGGAGGAAAATGCCCCATGAAATTTGTATGTGATAAAACAAATTTGCTTAAAGCTATTAATTCCGTAGTAAAAGGAGTATCTTCTAAAACTACTATGCCAATATTAGAAGGTATACTTATTCAAACAAATGATAACCAAATTAAACTAACTACATATGATCTAGAATTAGGTATTGAATACATAATAGACTGTGAAGTAATAGAACAAGGAAATACTGTAGTTACAGCAACAGTATTTAGTGAAATAATAAGGAGATTACCAGATACAGATATTACAATATTTCTAGATGATAAAGATTTATTAGTAATTGAATGTGAAGGTTCATTATATAAATTAGCAACAATGAATCCTTTAGAATTTCCAGAATTACCTACAATTGATGAAGAAAATTCAGTAGAACTAGAACAAAATACATTAAAAGATATGATTAGAAAAACAATTTTTGCAGTTAGTACAGAAGCACATAGGCCTATATTTACAGGATGTTTATTTGAAATAAAAGACAATAAATTAAATGTTGTTGCAGTAGATGGATATAGATTAGGTTGGAAGAGTAAATATTTAGAAGATAAAGTAAATGATTTTAAAGTTGTAATTCCAGGAAAAACATTAAATGAAGTAAATAAAATAATTTTAGATTCATTTGATAAGGTAAAAATTAGTATAAGTAAAAATCAAGCATTATTTGAAATGGACAACTGCAAAATTGTTACTAGACTTTTAGAAGGAGAATTTTTAGAATATGAAAAAGTAATTCCAAAAACATGGGAAACTAGAATAAGAGCAAATAAAAAAGAACTTCAAGAATGCTTTGAAAGAGTAAGTTTGATTTCAATGTCTAGTATTGAAAAAGAAAGAAAGTATCCTGTAAAAGTTTGGGTAGAAATAGGCAAGATAGTTATATCATGTAAAAATCAAGCAGGAGATGCAAAAGAAGAAATATTTTTAACAACAGAAGGAAAGAATTTAGAAGTAGGATTTAATCCTAAATATTTCTTAGATGCATTAAAGGCAATAGAAGATGAAGAAGTCTTTGTTGATTTTGGAAGTAGTTTATCTCCATCAATAATAAAATCTGTTGAAGATACTGGGGATTATGTATATATGATTTTACCTATCAGAATACAAGAATAAAAGAGGAAATATTAATGTACGTAGAGTCGATAAATCTTAATAATTTTAGAAATTATAAGAAACAAGAAATAAATTTAGATAAAAACATAAATATATTTTATGGAAATAATGCACAGGGAAAAACAAATATATTAGAATCCATTTATTTATGTGGAGTAGGAAAATCATATAGAACTAGTAAAGATAAAGAACTTATTAATTTAGAAAGTGAATTTTCAAAAGTAGATATAAAATATATAAAAAAAGATAGAGAAGTAAAAATTACAGCAAATATATCAGATAAGAAAATAATTTCTATAAATGATATAAAGTTAAAAAGAATGAGTGAAATTTTAGGAAATATAAATGTAGTTTTGTTTAGTCCAGACGATATAAACATATTTAAAGAAGGACCAGCAAGAAGAAGAAAAATTTTGGATATTATGATAAGTCAGCTAAGACCATCATATGTATATAACTTGAATATGTATCAAAAAATATTGGAGCAAAGGAATAACTATTTAAAACAAATAAAATATGATAATAAACCTCAAGACATGTTAGATATATGGGAAGAAAAACTTGCTATGGCAGCAGAAGTTATAAGTTCATATAGAAGAGAATTTATAGGGAAAATAACAGAAAAGATAATTAATATACACCTAAAAGTAACTAACAATAAAGAAGAAATAAAGTTAAAATATATTTCTGATTTTATAGAAAAAGAAGAATTTTTAAATAAAATAAAAAGTCATAGAAAAATAGATATAATTAAAGGCTTTTCAGGAGTAGGTGTACATAGAGATGATTTAAAAGTATATATAAATGGTAATGAACTTGGAGTATATGGTTCACAAGGTCAACATAGAAGTACAATTCTTTCTATAAAACTTAGTGAATTTGAAATAATAAAAGAAGATATAGAAGAAAGTCCAATTTTATTATTAGATGATTTTATGTCAGAATTAGATAAAGAAAGAAGAGAAAACTTTTTAGAAGATGTTAAAGATACACAAGTGATTATTACATGTACAGATAAACTAGAACTTAAAAATGAAAATAAAAAAGTTTTTTATGTGGAAAATGGAAATATAATTAATGAATATTAATTTACAGCTTTAAAGTTAGATATAACTTCCTGTGCGGACTTTAAATTTAACTAGCTGTGAATTATAACAAATTAAAATATAAAATAAAAAAAGACTTGATTTTTTTGCTTAAACAATAATATAATAAAAGTTGTTAAGGACAAAGAGGAGGAAAACAATGGATAAAGTAAATCATGAATATGGTGCAGAGCAAATACAAGTACTAGAAGGAATAGAAGCAGTTAGAAAAAGACCTCGGAATGTATATTGGTAGTGTTTCAATAAGAGGGCTTCATCATCTAGTATATGAAATAGTTGATAATAGTGTTGACGAAGCTTTAGCAGGATACTGCAAAAATATACATATTACAATAGAAGAAGGAAATATAATTAAAGTAGAAGATGATGGAAGAGGAATTCCAGTAGAAAAACATGCGAAAACTGGTATTTCCGCAGCAGAAACAGTATATACAATTTTACACGCAGGAGGAAAATTTGGAGGAGATAGTGGATATAAAGTTTCTGGAGGATTACATGGAGTTGGTTCTTCCGTAGTAAATGCGCTTTCTGAATGGACAGAAGTTACAATTCAAAGAGACCGGTGGAATTTATCAAATGTCATTTGAAAGAGGTAAAACTATAAAATCTTTAAATAGAATAGGAGATTCTGATAAAACAGGAACAACAGTAAGATTTTTAGCAGATGATACAATATTTGAAACTCTTGAATATGATTATGAAGTATTAGAAAAAAGATTTAGAGAAATGGCATTTTTAACAAAAGGACTTAGAATAACAATAGAAGATAAAAGAGTAAAAAAAGAAATAGAGATAGATGAAGATGGAAATGAGATAGAAGTAGAAGGCAAAGTTAAAAAAGCAGATTTTTGTTTTGAAGGAGGATTAAATTCTTTTGTAGAATACTTAAATAAAAATAAAGAGAAAATACACCAAATGCCAATATATATTGAAAAAGATGGAGAGGTTCCAATAGAAGTTGCAATACAATATACTACAGCATATTCAGAAAATATTTATACATTTGTAAATAATATAAACACAATAGAAGGCGGAACACATTTAGAAGGATTTAAAAGAGCAGTAACAAAGGTATTTAATGATTATGCAAGAGCACATGGAATAATAAAAGAAAAAGATCCTAACCTAGTTGGGGAAGATATAAGAGAAGGAATGACAGCAGTAATTTCTGTAAAAGTAAAAGAACCTCAATTTGAAGGGCAAACAAAAACAAAGCTTGGAAATAGTAATGTAACAGGAATCGTATTAAATGCAGTAACAGATGCTTTAAGTGCATTTTTAGAAGAAAATCCAAATGTAGCAAAAGCAATACTCGAAAAATGTATAAGTGCATCAAGAGCAAGAGAAGCTGCAAGAAAAGCAAGAGAACTTGTAAGAAAGAAAAATTCAATGGAAGGTTCAACACTTCCTCGGAAAACTTGCAGACTGTAGTAGTAAAAATGCAGATGAATGTGAAGTTTATATAGTTGAGGGAGACTCTGCAGGAGGAAGCGCAAAACAAGGAAGAGATAGAAAATTCCAAGCAATACTTCCATTATGGGGTAAAATGCTAAATGTAGAAAAATCAAGAGCAGATAAAATATATGGAAATGATAAGTTACAACCAGTTATACTTGCAATAGGAGCTGGAATAGGAGCAGACTTTGATATTACAAAAATAAGATATGGAAAAGTTATAATAATGGCAGATGCCGATGTAGATGGAGCACACATTAGAACATTATTACTTACATTCTTCTTTAGATATATGCGTCCATTAATTGAAAATGGAAATGTATATTTAGCGCAGCCACCTTTATATAAATTTTCTAAAAAAGGTATGGACGACCTTTATTGGTATGAAGATGATATGTCAGGAGCATTCAAAATATTAGAAGAAAGAGGAGTTGCGAGAGACCAAGTAAGTATTCAAAGATACAAAGGTCTTGGAGAAATGAACCCAGACCAACTTTGGGAAACAACAATGGATCCAGAAAGAAGAATTCTAATAAAAGTAAAACTTGAAGATGCTATGAAAGCTGACGAAACCTTTACACTTCTAATGGGAGACGAAATAGAACCAAGAAGAAAATTTATTGAAGAAAATGCAAAATATGTAAAGAATTTGGATATATAAAATTAAGGAGAAGGCTACTAGCCTCTCCTTTTTAATTGGTGAGTTCTAAAAAACAAATCATCTTCTTCCGAACGTTTCCGAGTAATGATGGGGTAGCTTTCTTGGTCTTCTGAATCTAAACATTTTTTAGTGGATTCTTTTGCGACTTCAGCAGCCCAACTTCTTAATTGCATTAATCTTAAATCTGGATCAAATTCGAAATGATTCATAAGTCACCTTCTTTACTTTTTTTAGTACTTGACTACATAAGTAGAATTAAATTATATAATATTTTATATAAAAAAGCAACACAAAAGACCAAGAAAGATTTTCTTAGTCTTTTGTATGATATAAAACTAATATTAATCTTCAGCTAGAACTAATATACCTAACTTTTTCATTTGATATATATTGCTATATAAACAAACAATCAGCCAAATATATTAATCTTTCGCTCGACTATAAGTACACCAATAATTTATATATTCATCCTCGTGGGACTAGTAACACAAACTAAAAAATATAAATATAATCTTAACTTCGAATGTACTCTCTATAATTTAACTACATAAGATAAAAAAATAAATGCAGCTTACATACAAATAGTACACTCTCATCGCCGGCAAAGTATAACCTAAAATCAAAGCTATATTTCACCTTTGCACGAACAATACAAAGCTTAAAAGTAAACCTCATATTGCTCTTAGTTCAACTAATATTAATTTTATATTAGTTATTATAAACAATAAAAATGCAAATATTCAGTTAAATTTTTACAAAAACACTTGACAAAATAAAAAATCATGCTAGAATAATGTTAATATAATTTCAAAAAATATTTAGTTCAAATTTTTTTAAATCTAAATTCAAAAATTCACTAAACAACAAAATTAAATTTAATAAGGAGAATTTATGCAAAAAGACAAAAAAATATCCATGCAAGAATGGTTACCTTTTGAATGTATTTTAGAAAAAGGAATTGTCAAAATGAAAAATAATGAATATATAAAAGTAATTAAAGTTATTCCTATAAATTATAATCTAAAATCTAATTTAGAAAAAGAAGGCATTTTAAATTCTTATAAAACTCTACTAAAAACATGCAATTTCGATATTCAAATATTAATTCAAAGTAACAAAGAAGATTTAACAAAACACATTTCTAAAATAAATCAAATTGTCAAAAAGGAAACTAATTTAAATCTATTTAAAATTTCAGAAAAATATATAGAATTTATAAAAAGATTAAATAACGAGAAAAAATCTTCATCTAAAAATTTTTATATTGTCATAAAAACAATAAACAATGAAGAAATAAGTATTACAGAATTGAACGAAAAATTTTTTAAGATAAAAGAATGTTTATCAAGATGTGGAAACCTAGTGGCAGAAATACAAAGTAAAGAAGAATTAAAAAGAATACTATTTACATTTTTTAATACAAGAAAAAACTTTTTGATATAAGGGAGGGAAAGAATATTAAAATAAAACAAAATGACAAAGAACAAACAAATGAAAAAATGAATTTTAAAGAAGGTACATTTACAGATAAGGATTTTTTATCTCCATCATATATAAATCTAAATAATCCAAAAGTATTTGAAATGGACGAAATGTTTTATTCTACTTTGATTGCTGTAAATTATTATAGAGAACAAGATGATTTGATACTAAAAAATTTAATAGATACAAATATAAATATGAACATATCGATTTTTTATGAAAAGCAAGATAGCTATAAAACAATAAGAGAACTAACATATCATATAGGAAATGTTGGAGTAGATTTAAAGGAAGGAAAGCAAAATAGAGGAGATATAGATATTGCAGCTTTTAGCTATAATGATGCAAAATACATAAGAAAAGAAATGCAAGTAAATGGTGAAGAAATATACTATATGTATATATATTTAACAGTATTTTCAAAAGACAAAAAAGAACTTGAATACTTAATAAACAAGGTAGAAGGAATAGCTGAAAGCAAAGGAATACAAACAAGGAGAGCATATTTTAGAGAAGAACAAGGTTTTTTAGTAACATTACCACTTATGCAAAATAATAATGAAATTAAAAATGTAGCAAAAAGAAATATTTTGACATCTGGACTTGTATCAACATATCCATTTATTTCATCATCAATTTTTGATGAAAATGGAATTTTCATAGGTACAAACATATATAACAATTCGCTTGTATTTATTGATAGATATGACACATCAAAATATAAAAATGCAAATATATGTATTTTTGGAACAAGTGGTGCACGGAAAATCTTTTTACACAAAACTATTAATATTAAGGAATAGATTGCTTGGAATAGAGCAATACATAATAGATCCAGAAAGAGAATATATAAATATATGTGAAAATTTAGAAGGAACTTTACTTAAATTAGGTCCATCCTCTAAAACTTACATAAATGTTTTAGAAATAAGAAAAGAAAGTATAGAAGAAGGAGAAGGATATTTAGCTTCAAAAATAGGAGGATTGATAGGATTTTTTAATCTAATATTCGGAGAAATGGATGAAGAAGAAAAGGCGATATTAGAAGAGAAATTAATAGAATGTTATAAAATAAAAGGAATAACATTTGATGATGAAAGTTTATATAAAGAAGAAATTATAAATGGTAAAAAAGAAAAAATATTTAAAGAAAGCATAGATATGCCGATATTAGAAGATTTATATAATATTCTTGGAAATACAGAAAAGACAAAAATATTTAAAATTAAATTGATACCATTTATAAAGCGGTTCACTAAAATTTTTTAATAATCATACAAATATAGAAATGTGCAACAAACTAATTGTAGCAGATATATATGAATTGGGAGAAGAAAATATAAAATATGCAATGTTTGTATTCATTGAATGTTTCTGGAATAAAGTTAAAGAAAATCGAAAAGTAAAAAAAGCAATATACCTAGATGAAATATGGAGATTAATAGGAGTCACTTCAAACAGATATGTAGCAGGGTTTATATATAAAATCTTTAAAACAATAAGAAAATACAGTGGTAGTGCAGTTGCAATAACACAAGATGTCTCAGATTTGTTTAGTCTAGAAAATGGAACATATGGAAAAAGTATATTAAATAACTCAAGTATAAAAACATTCTTTTCACTAGAAGAAGAGAACATAAAAATATTATGTGAATATTCAAATCTTTCTGAAAAAGAAAAAATAGAAATAAAAACACTCAAAAGAGGAGAATGTTTAATGTTTGTAGGGGACGATCATATACTAACGAAAATAGAAGCAGATGACTTTGAAAAAGGAATGATAGTATAAAGTGAAAAGAATAATTACAGCAGTAGGAAATGAAGAACTAAATAATATTTTAAAAGTAAGAAATGAATACATAGTTGAAAGTCCAGATATACAATACCAAGAAGGGATAATTGAGGCATTAGATAAATATAAAAATATTGATATTGCAATCATTAACGAAGATATAATAGGAAGTTTAGATTTAGAAGATTTGATAAGAACCATAATAATACTTAAAAAGGATATACAAATAATTCTTGTAACTGAAAGAGAAAATAGTATCATTGAAACTCAGAATATAATAAAAGTAATTAATAATAAAAATGATTATGTAAAAGAAGTCTTAGATTATCTTTTATCAAAAATAAACATAAAACAAGAAAAAGCAACTAAAATAAAAAGTGACAATGAAACAAAAACTGAACAAAGAAGGGAGGAAGAATACACAAATGAAACACAAACAACAAAAGAAGAGTTAAAGATAAAAGAAAAAAGTATTATAACTGTAATAGGAAGTTCAGGAATTCGGTAAAACAATATTTTTATCCATACTTGCAAAACTTTTTAAAACTGAAAAAATTCTAATAATAGATTTTGATCTTATAAATAATAATCTCCACTCTGTTTTCGGAGTACAAAGAATCCCGAAGAACATAAAAGAAAAAATAAAAGACAAAGAATTTGTAAGAGAATTCAGATTAAATGAAAAAAATATAAAACAATTAATAGTAAAAGTAGATAAAAAGATAGATTTAATATCAAGCACAAAGATAATTTTTGATGATACATATAAGTATAGTAAAGAAGCTATAGAAGAAATGTTAGAAGATATTAGAAATAGATATGATTTAATCTTGATAGATGTTAGTACAGATTCTAAGTATAAAGACTTAAGAAAAATATTAGTAAGTTTGAGTAGTAACATAGTTTGCTTATTAAGTGGGAACTTAGTAGAAATCAGAAAAACAGTTAATATACTAAATGAATATCAAGAAGAAAAAGAGAAAATAAAACTTGTATATAACAAGAAGAATAAATATGGAATAAAGAAAAGTTTACTAGAAATTATATTTTTTAAGTACAAAATGATAGGAAGTTTGATGTATGATAATTGTTATAGCAAAATTATAAACAAGAATGTAAATAAACTATACATTAACAAAAATATAAGAAAGGAATTTGAAAAAATAATAAATAAGTTACAAATAATATAAATATGTAAAATGAAGGAGGATACATAAATGGAATTAGAAGAAGTGATGAACAATAATGAAGTTGTTAAAACTACTGTAAATAATGGAGAAAATGAAAGTATAACGAATCAAGTGGAAAATAATATAGAAAAGACTTTAGAAACAAAAGGAGAAATAAGTCTTGAAGAAAAACAAAATAAGTTCTTAGAAAGTACAGTAGGAAAAGTAATAAATACAGGAATAGATGTAGCACTAAGAGCAATTCTTCCAAATGCAATAGAAGATGAAGTAATAGGAATAAAAAATGTTATACTAACAGATGGATTTAAAGAGGGAATCAAAGCAGCCGTAAACTCTGCTACGAATATTGGGAAAAGTATAACAGGAATATTTACAGGAAAATTTGACACTGTATCACAAGCATATAATGCAGTAAAATCAGGAGGAATAATAGATACAGCTTCAAAGATGGTAGATACAGCAGTAAAAGCAGCGCAGGATAATAATTTAATAAAAAGTTCAACTGCAAAAGTCATAAAGAAAAGTAAAAACGTAGTGAAAGACTGTATATCAAGTAAAATAGAAGAAAACTTTATGGAACAAGTAGATGGAATAGAAAAAGTAGGAAAATACATAAACAATTGGAAAAACTATCTATCACAAAAAGACTTAAGTGGAATGAAAAGAGAATATGGAAAGATTACAAAAAAATTAGAAGAACTTATGCCACTTGAAAGAACTCTAAAAGAAGCAAGAACAGTAGAAAATATACAAACTCTTATTAAAAACAAAGGGAATTCTTTAGAAGATATTACAGAAGAAGAGCTTAGATTAGCTGAAACAATTTAAAAATTTTACTATAATTATGTTGATTAAACTCTTGCAAAAAAAATATCCTTTTAGTATAATATCCGTAGGATAATAAGACAAAAAGAACATAAAAAGTTTATGTTTTAGGAAGGAATGTGAAAAAATGGACAGACCAGAAGAAACAATCATAGAAAGAGACATAGAAAAAGAAATGAAAACTGCCTATATTGACTATGCCATGAGTGTTATAGTTGCACGTGCTTTACCAGATGCAAGAGATGGACTAAAGCCTGTGCATAGAAGAATTTTGTATTCTATGCATGAAGATGGAATAACATCAGACAAGCCATATAGAAAATGTGCAAATACAGTAGGTTCAGTTCTAGGTAGATATCATCCACATGGAGATGCAGCAGTGTATGATGCAATGGTAAGAATGGCACAAACATTTACCTTAAGATATCCATTAGTTGATGGACATGGAAACTTCGGATCAATAGACGGAGATCCACCAGCAGCAATGAGATATACAGAAGCAAGAATGTCAAAAATTGCAAACTATATGTTAAGTGATATAGAAAAAAATACAGTCGATTTTGTACCTAACTATGATGATAGATTACAAGAACCAAGCGTATTACCAGCAAGATTACCAGCACTTTTATTAAATGGTTCTTCAGGAATTGCAGTAGGAATGGCAACAAATATTCCACCACATAACCTAGGAGAAGTTGTAGATGGAATAATAAAAGTAATAGATGATGATGAAGTGACAAATGAAGACTTAATGAAAATAATAAAAGGACCAGATTTCCCAACAGGAGCAACGATAGTTGGAAGGGAAGGAATAAAATCTGCATATACAACAGGAAGAGGAAAAATTTTGATGAGAGCAGAAGCAGAAATAGAAGAGATGTCTGGAAATAGACAAAGAATAATAATAACATCACTTCCATATCAAGTAAACAAAGCAAGACTGCACAAAGCAATAGATGATTTAGCAAGAGACAAAAAAATCGAAGGAATTTCAGCAATAAGAGATGAGTCAGATAGAAAAGCAAATGTAAGACTTGTTGTAGAACTTAAAAGAGATGCAAATGCACAAGTTGTATTAAACAGATTATATAAATTTACACAAATGCAAGAAACATTTGGAGTAATAACATTAGCACTAGTAAAAGGTGTACCAAGAATATTAACACTAAAGCAGTGCTTAGAATGCTTTATAGACCATAGAAAAGATGTTGTAGTTCGTAGAACAAAATTTGAACTTGAAAAAGCAGAAGCAAGAGCACATATCTTAGAGGGCTTAAAAATTGCAATTGATAATATTGATGAAGTAATAAGAATAATTAGAGGTTCATATGATGATCCAAAAGAAAGATTAATGGAAAGATTTGGTTTGTCAGACATTCAAGCACAAGCAATTCTAGATATGAGATTAAAAACTTTATCAGGATTACAAAGAGAAAAAATTGAAGAAGAATACAATGAAATAATGAAACTTATAGAGCATTTAAAAGCAATACTTGCAAGTGAACAATTAGTATATGACATAATAAAGGAAGAACTATTAGAGATAAAAGAAAAATATGGAGATGAAAGAAAGACAAAAATAGTTGCAAGTCAAGGAGAGCTAGATGAAGAAGACTTAGTAAAAGAAGAAGAGACTGTTATAACTTTATCTCACTTTGGGTATATAAAAAGATTACCAATAGATACATATAAGAGCCAAAAAAGAGGAGGAAAAGGGATAACAGGAATGACAACAAGAGAAGAAGACTTTGTAAAAGAAATATTTACAGCTTCAACTCATGATATAATAATGTTCTTCTCAAATAAAGGAAAACTATATAAACTTAGAGGGTATGAAATACCAGAAGCAGGAAGAACTGCAAAAGGTACAGCTATAGTTAATCTACTTAGCCTTGATCCAGGAGAAAAAATCTCTGCAATAATACCAATTCAAAATATTGCAGAAGGTAAATACTTACTTATGGCAACAAAAAATGGTATTATAAAGAAAACTCCACTATCGGAATATGACTCTTCAAGAAGAACAGGACTTCAAGGAATAGCACTAAAAGAAGACGATGAGCTTATTTCCGTAAGGCTTACAGACGGAGAAGATAATGTAGTAATGGTAACAAAAGGCGGACAATGCATAACATTTGATGAAAAAGATGTAAGACCAATGGGAAGAGTTTCACAAGGTGTTATCGGAATAAAATTAGACAAAGACGACAGCGTGATAGGTATGGAATCAATAATTGCAGGAAGTAAACAAACACTACTTACAATTACAGAAAATGGATTTGGAAAGAGAACAGAACTTGATGAATATAGGGTACAAGTAAGAGCAGGAAAAGGAGTTATAACATACAAAATCACACCAAAAACAGGAGAAGTAGTTGGAGTAAAATTAGTAGACGAAGATGATGATATAATGCTTGTTACAGACACTGGAACAATTATTAGAATAAATGTATCAGAAATAAGTATATTAGGAAGACCAACACAAGGTGTAACACTTATGAGAACAAATGAAGGAAAAGTAGTAAGCATAGAAAAAATATCAGAAGATAAAGAAATAGAAGAAAAAGAAGAATAAAAGTAAAATACTAAAAAAGAGGCAAAGACTTTATAAGTCTAGCCTCTTTTATTCTCTAATACCAAAGTTCTTCTCTATTTCATAGCTTCATTTGCAAAATTATTATTTATTATTTTATCATATGGAGCTTTTTGTTTTAGTTCTCCTGCATCTTGAATTATAGTTTGAAGAAGTTCGAATCCTTCTTCTGAAAGATAAGGAGAGGTACTCCAAACATCTATATCTTTATATCTATTTAAAACAGTAATTAATAATTCTTTATCAGTATTTGGAAAGTATTCAGCAATTGCTTCAGCTACTTCTTCCATAGAGTGTTCCTGAATCCATTTTTGACCTTTATATATAGCATTTGTAAATTTCTGAATAATTTCTGGATTTTTCTCTATATAACTCTTTTTTGCAAAATATGCAGTATATGGAAGTTCATCTGTTTCAGCTCCAATAGAAGCTACGATGTAACCCTTTCCAGCAATTTCTGTACTTGATGCAGTAGGTTCAAATAGAGAAACATAGTCAGCATTACCATTACTAAAAGCACCAGCCATTAAATCAAAACTAATACTATCATCCAATACAACGTCTTTGTCTAAATCAATTCCATTTTTTCTAAGAACATATTGTAAAGTCATATAAGGAACTCCACCTTTTCTACCAGGAATAATGGTTGAACCTTTTACATCTGACCATTTAAAGTCTTCGTTTTTATTTCTACTTACCAAGAAAGATCCATCTCTTTTTGTAAGTTGTGCAAAAACCTCTGTGTGATCTTCTTTACCTTCGTTATAAACATATACAGAAGCTTCAGGACCAGCAAAACCAATATCACTTTGATTTGCTAAAACGGATGTCATAACAGCGTCAGCGCCCTGAGCTGTAGTAAGTTCTATAGATAAACCTTCTTCTTCAAAAAATCCTTTATTTATTGCTATATATTGGGGTGCATAAAATATAGAACGAGTAACTTCACTTAATCTTACAGTTTGTAAGCTGTTATCATTTGTATTTTTATTTTTAATACAAGAAACTCCTATTACAATTCCAATAACTATTAGAATAACAATAAGAGAAATAATTAATTTTTTCAAGAAAATAACCTCCTCTTAATTTTCTTTTTTATCTGTTTTAATAATAAACTTTTCTAAAAGTATAACACTTTTATACATAATAGCTGCCATCATACCAAGTAAAATTACACTTGTCATAACTAAATCTAGCTGAAATACCTGGCCACCATATACAATAAGGTATCCAAGACCTGCTTTTGAAACTAAGAATTCTCCAGATATAACACCAACAAGAGATAATCCAATATTAATCTTTAGAGAATTAATAAAACATGGAATATTAGCTGGAATTACAATCTTTGTAAGAATTTGAAATTTATTTGCCTTAAAAGTTTTTGCCATTTTAATTTTATCTTTATCAGTATTTATAAAGCCGTGTAAAATATCTAAAATAGTTACAATAAGTGAAATTGCAAGAGCCATAACAATAATTGCGGAAGTTCCAGAACCGACCCAGATAATTATAATAGGACCTAATGCAACCTTTGGTAAGCTGTTTAAAACTACTAAAAATGGTTCAAAAACTTTTGATAAAAACTTAGAAAGCCACAGTACAATTGATATGGCAATACCAAGTAAAGTTCCTCCTATAAATCCAACAATAGTTTCATATAAAGTAACACCCAGATGAGTTAATAAATCATTAGAAAATAGATTCATAAAAGTATTTAGAATTCGACTAGGCTGACTTGTTATAAAGCTATCAATTATTTTTAGGTTTGCTAAAACTTCCCATAAAACAATTATGGTAAACAAAATTCCGAACTTGTGCGCCAAAAACAGCTATTTTGTTTATTCGAATTTTTCTTAAGTATTTTTTTCTATCTGGTGATATAAATTTGTCATACATGTACATCAAGCTCCTTCCATAGTGTATCAAAATATTCACTAAACTTTGGACTTTTTCGGCAGTTAATTGGTGTTCTATTAGGAACGTCAAAATCAATTGTATGAATCTTTTTAACCTTTGCAGGTCTTCCAGTTAATACAATAGTTTTATCTGACATACTGATACTTTCTGATATATCATGTGTTACAATAATAGCTGTAATATGTTCTTCCCTAAGGATACCGTAGATATCGTTTGTAACCATCATTCTAGTTTGATAATCTAGTGCTGAAAAAGCTTCATCAAGGAGTAAGATTTTAGGCTTAATTGCAAGCGTTCTAATTAAAGCGACTCTTTGCCTCATTCCTCCAGATAACTGAGAAGGATATTTATCTTTGAATTCATATAGACCATATTTTTTAAGTAATTCTTTAACATATTCTTCATTTTCTTTAGTTTTAGAATGCTTTATTTCTAAACCTAACATAACATTACTATAAATTGTTCTCCATTCAAGTAAGCTATCTTTTTGAAGCATATATCCAATTTTAGAAGAAATACCGATTCTGTAATTCTCCGGTCAATATAAATTTTACCTTCTGTTTTTTCTTCTAGCCCAGCGATAATCGAAAGTAAGCTAGATTTCCCACAACCGACTTGGTCCAATAATACTTACAAACTCACCTTCATTTGCAGTAAAACTGACTCCATCAATAGCATTTATTTCACCATTTTTTGCCTGATAAGTTTTCTTAATATTGCTAACTTTTAAAATTTCTTTCATAAAAATGTCCTCCTATCAATATGCCTTAATGTATTATATTAAACATAATGTCAAGAAGTGCAACTAGAATGTAAACATAATTAGGATAATGTTTAAACTTTTAATTGAATAATATTTACGTGAACTTTAGACAAAATGTGTCTATTCAGAGGTATTTTACTAGAATATCATGTGAAAACAGTAAAAAAACAGTGTAGGGCGAATATTATTCGCCCGCAGACCACAATAGATAGACTTCTCTGGCCCTTCGAAGAAATTTCTTAAACATAAAAATATATAGCAAAGCCGTTGAAGAAGGGGCAATTACTAATCGCCCCTACATTTTCTCTATATTTTAATTTAATATTCTAGTATTACATATGAATAGTTACGACAAAATAGAGCCTAAACAATTGAAAACTTGAATTTTATGTAAAATTATAGTATAATAAAAATAGATTAAGTGCTAAATGCCTTTATCTAAGTAAAACTCGTGTTTACTATTAATACTATCAACTTAGTAAAATTTTTTTGGAGGTAAAAAAATGGAGAACATGGGCATTATGAAACTGGGAGAAGAGTTGGAACTGCTCAATCCCAACATCTGCATTTGCATTAAGGAAGAGAGTTACCCAGGGATTATCATTGCAGACTGTGATGATGTAACTCAGCTCAAGTTCCCTGAGGGGTACTACTTCAACGAGAAGAACGGGCTGACGAACAAGGGCAACACGGCTTCCGGAAAGTACGAAAGCTTCATGTTGGTAAGCATGTACGACTACCTTTCAAGACTGGCCTAGCCCATTGTCCCCACCGGTTTTTAACAGGTGGGGACTTTCCATATTTGCAAACAACATAAATATATGGTATAATTCAAATTATTGAGCGAGCTTTCAATGTAGAAAATTCCCCTGTGTTCTATTAGCAGGTTTATAATAAAATGCTAAAAAATTATATATTTGAGGAGGAAGCAATATGGAAGAAAAAAAGAAGAAACGGTACTTCTGCGACTTTTGGAGAAAGCTTGAAAGCTCCAGTAACAATGTCCTTGAGATAGCGGGGCTAATAGTCTTTTTGCTATCAGAAGCTATCATATATGTTGCAGGGTATAATGTATGCGAGGAGCCTGATATGTACATGGCATTAATAGGAGGACTGGCTATTACTGTCATTTTTGAAATGATAGTAATACCTGCCGGAATTGTTGCATCAAAGATATCACAAAAGCATAAAGAGCAAGACAGGGAAAAAGACAAATAATTTTCTTACATAAAAACAAAAGGAGATAGGGTAACCTAGCTCCTTTTGTTATATAATCTATTTCTTTATAAGTTTAGAAAGTCTAATATCATCTCCAAAGAATCTACAAATATTATAGTAAGATGCAAGTCTTGAAAAAATTCTCTCACTATAAGTATCCATTAAATTATTCATATTCAAATTTGTAGAAATAATAGTCTTTGTCACATGATTGTTTGAATTTAATAGTCTAGCATTTATAATATTAAAGAGCTCTGATATCTTTGAAGAATTTGTTGCTTCAGCACCTAAATCATCTATGATAAGCAAATCTACATTTATAATATTATTATAAATTTCACTATAATCAGATTTACCAAATCTGTAGTCTATAATATTATCAAGCATTATAGGGGCAGTCTGATAAAGCACAGTTTTTCCAAGATTTAAGATTTCCTTTGCGATACAATTAGAAATGAATGTCTTACCAAGACCAGTATTTCCAGTAAAAAGTAAATTTTTTTCTTCTGGATTATCAAAATTTTCTACAAATTTAAGAGCAATATTTCTAATGTTAGAAATATTTTTCTTCGGAGAAATTTTCGCACGATATTTTTCTTCATTTATTTCATCTGAATATAAATCTAAAGTAAAATTATCAAAATTCTCCTTCTCAAGATTTCCTATATTAGACCTATTAAAATCAATATCAAAAATCTTTTGCTTAATACAATTGCAAAGAGTAGTTTTTCCACTTGTATCTAATACAAAACCAGTATCTCTACAAACAGAGCACTCATATAAAGGTTCTAAAACGCCGCTTAGGTATATCAAGAGTTTTAAGTAGAGTTTCTTTTTCTAATTTTAATTTGTTGAAATTAGTTTTTAGTTCATCTACTAAAGTAGTATCATTATTTAAAACAGCTTTTGAAATATCTATTGCAAGTTTTCCAAGAGCTGTGTTTAATTCAGATAATTTTGGGTTTGAATTATAAAATTTAAGCTTATCTTTTTCAAAGTCTAAGTCTGCTTTATATTTCTTTTGTTCGTAATCTTTTAATAAAAAATTTAATGTAGGATTTGCCAAAACAAAATTCCTTCCTTTCTTAGGTTAACCTTGATTGTTAGCATATAGGTTATCAAAATTAGTATAAGAGCGTTGTTCAAAGTCACCTGATTTAACTTTCTTTTGAAATTCTTTTTTCTTTTTTTCTTGAGCTTTAAATGCAATTAAATGATTTTGAATATCATCAGTTGTTTTTAATTCCCTATCATGCCAATCAGTAATAACTTTATCTAAATAATCGAAAGTAATGTTAGCTTTAGAAGTAGATTTTTTAAGAGCAATTTCAATAATATCTAAAGGATATTCATAATCCACAGTCCATTTGTGTATGTAAGCTTTTTCATACTCGTTAAGAGGTCTTAGAATACCAAGTTTCTTTTGCACAGCTTTTTCAATTTTTTGAGTAGTTTCTTGTTTTTGGTAATAAATTTCTAAATCACTAAAAGTTTTAACATTACTTTTTGACCAAGCTTCTGCTACAACTTGAACATAATTTCTATGAAGTGCAGAACGACTAAAGCAGTAATTAAAAAGGGCTAACATAACTTGTTCATCAAATTCGTACTTTTTAAACCATAAATCAATATCTGCATACCAAGAAGGAGACATGATTCCTTGGAAAAACTGATTATTAATAGTTTCGATAAGTTTTGATCTAGTTTTGTTTTTCTCATTTTTTTCTATATCTTCAGCGGAAATAGTCATATTAGGTTTATATAATTTATTAAGCGCTATTTCTTGTAAATTATTAATTATAAATCCAGTTCCTTTTTTAGTGATAACACCAAGTTCTTCCCAAAATTTTAATGCTTCTTGGATAACTGGAAAAGTAAGAGAAAGCTTTTTTGCTAAATCATTTACTTTAATATCTTTTCCGTATTTAGATAAAAATAATATATATAAATAAACCTTTATAAAATCTCCAGAAGCCTGAGAAATGTATTCTGAAAAAAATATATCAGGTATCTTTGTTGTTGAAAACAGTAGTGCCTCGTCATTTTGTTCTAGTTTCATAAAAAACGCCCCATTCTTGTTTGTACTTTATAAAAGCTACACTTTATTTCGCATAACTCTCTCGTACGGAGTTTTTTTCCCTTCAGTCAAAAATTCCTACGATATAGAAAATTATATCATTTTATGTAGAAAAAAACAAGAACGGAAAGCTTATTTGTGTGATAATTTATTAATGTTTATTATAAACTATATGTTGTAGTATGTAATCAAATTTTAACTTACTAAACATTAATACAATTTATCTAAACAAATAAACCTTTTGCCTACAAATAAATTTAAGAATATAAAAAAGCACATACAGTATACTTTCATGATTAAAACCAATAAAGCTAAAAATTAAAATAGGGAAGCATAAAATAATCATAACAAAGCATTTTAGATACATACTAGATATAAAAATACTAACTAAACAAAAAACTAAAATATCCCAAATGGCATTAAAAATAACAGTAGAATAATCAATAAATCCAAAAAGTTTACTAGAAAAATCGTAGTTTTGTGGGATAATAAATTTCATAAAAACCTCCAAATTATTTTGGCTTGAACATTCCTCTAAATCCATTTATAGAATGATAAGTATCAATACTAATCCCGCCAATGAAATCTCTTACATAATTATTTGCTTTCATTAAGGCAAAAATTGCACCAATAAACAATAATTTGGACACAATATTGTTTATTCCATATTCTAAAGAAAACATAACAGCTAGAATCAAAGAGGCAAACAATTCTACAAATAGTAAAGAAATGATACACTTAAGCCAAGATTTAAAAATAAAGGAAGTAGAGCGGAGAGAAAGAGTTAAGAATGCAAAAGGGGATATAAGTATAAAAACCTTAATTAAGATATATCTTATAGCATACATAAAAACAACATTAAGAAAGCCAATAGATATAACTGTTTTAATAATACCATCTATGGAGAAAACATTAGCAGTATTTGATTCAATTTGTATAATAGAACTAGAGACATCTATTAATTTAGAAAAGCAAATAGGGGTATCTAAAATATTAGAACAAGTATCACGAATTGCTAAAGAAACAAGACTACTCAAATTAATAATTTGCTCACATAAAAAGAAACTCGAATTCATACAAATACCGAACTAAAATAATTTTAAGTATGAAATGATATGGACTTTGATTTTCTACAATTGCAAAACTAGAGAGCATATGCTTTACAGCGAAATATAAAATAAATCCGATTAAAAGTGCATTTGCAATTACTAAAATTCCAGAAAGAGAAGATGTGCCAAATAGTTTTTCTAAATAAGCAGAGTGTAAAATGCCAGTATCTATAAAAGCAATTTCGTCTAAAGCTCCATATATAGAATTATCAATTGAAGAAAATAGAGAACTAAAAAGTTCATTAATAGTAGTTAAAATTGTATTAGATGTAGAATTCAAAATTTACCTCCTAGAATTAATCAATAAGTGTCTTTATTAGATTAATAATTAGGTCGAGAGCTAAAATAAATGCATAAGAAACCACAGATGTTCTAATGAGTTTTTTGCCTCCTCTAATTCGCTCCTCGTCGCCAAGGCTAAATTTTTGCATTAAAAAACCTGACCCTATTGCAACTGCGGCAAGGGGGGTAGCAATAGCAACGATGTAACTCTTTATATCCTCAAAAGCATCTACTATTTTATTTACCAATTTTGGATATCCAGCAAAAGAAGAAACAGTTAGTGAAAATAAGAATACAAGAGACAAACAAAGCAGACATAAAATATAATAAAAAATTTTTTTCATATGAAACAACTCCTTTAAATTTAATAAATTACATGGTTTTATCGATTATAAAATATGGAATTAGACTAATTTTTTGTGGTGGAATAATAGAAGTGCCAGTAGATAAAAAGGTTAAACATGAGAAAGTATCTAGTTTTTGGGTAAAAAAGTTTGTATCAAAAATAAAATCAAACTGTGTATATGAATTCAAACTTTCTGAAAAATTGGGCTTTTCATAACTAAGTAAAGTAGATAGGGGAGAAAACTTAGGATTTTTAGAACTTTCAGAAATACTTTTAGAATACTTTTGCTTTTCTTCTTTTCCAAGTTGTTTTTGAGCATCTTCAATAGTAAAAGTATCATCAGTTCTAAACCAAAATTTGTTTATCAAATTCTGAATAATTACTTTTACAGTATATTGATTGTTTATTGCATTAAGAAGAGAAGTATAGCTCTGAGTTGCGACTATATTTATACACTTTGCTTCTCTAGACTGAGCAAAAAAATCAGCATCAGTATCTGTAACATACTCATGATATTCGTCACTAATAAAAGCGACACTTCTTAAGCTAGAATTAGATTTAGCAAGCCTTGCCATTACTTCTGTTTGAAAATCAAGTTTTAAGTATGCTGCAATAATTTTAGATAGATTTCTATATTCTGAAATATTCATATTTAGTACAACAATTTTTCCTTTTTCTATCATTTCTTCAAATCCAAAAAAGTTCAGCTCTTCTTTAGGAGGAGAAAATGTACTTAAGATATCAAAATCAGAAACAAAACTACCTGTAATTCTAGTTATTTCAGATTTTAAAATTGCTGATGTTCTGGTATCTAATGTATTAAACTCCTTTTCAAAAAACTCTATGGAAGAAAGTAAATCATGAATAGCCCTATTAGTCAGGTTTCCAGAAAGAAAGTTTTCCCTCATAATAGATATTTTATTAGAATAATAATCTGGGATAGTAATCAATTTATGTAGTTCAGAAAAAGTAACATATCCATCATTATATAATCTGCAAAATTTAATACATTCAGTCATAACTTGTTCAGCTTTATCTAGCCAATAACTTTCACTGTTATTTTTAGAAAAAAGTGTAAGAATAGTTTTTAAACGATTAGCAAGAATTGCAGGCTTTAAATTAGGCTTATCAAGTGGATTATATTTGATGCCTCCACCAAGTTCAATAACAACTAAATCTTCCTGTCTTCTATAATATTTTGCATATTTTTCTACTTGAGAATAATAATTACCTTTAACATCTAAAACAAGCATACCAAGTTTTTTGCTATCATCATCATATTTGTATTTGATAAGTTGCCTTGTAAATGGGTACATTGCAGAACTTGTTTTGCCAGAACCAATAGTACCAGTAATTAAAATATTCTGATAAAGACCAGCCTCAGGTAAAATAATAGGATTACCAAAATTATCATTTGCAACGAATAAAAATAGGTCATCTTTCATATCTAAAAGTTTTTTTATTTTGGTTTTGTTTTTAGTAAAAAGAGATGAATACAAAAGATTAATACAAATTAAAGAAGAAATACTTGAAACAAAAACATAAATTATTTTTATTTTCAGCCAAATATCAGGATATTTTTCACAGATATTAAAAGGATTAACAGCGAATGAAATTATAACACTATCAGATATATATAAATCATAAAAAAGAAAAATATAAATAGCAAGAAATACAAAAATACACGAAAAGTTAAAAAGTATTCTTCTTGAAAAGGTATTTACAAACATATAAAACCTCCTTAATTTGGAATATTAAATTTTGATTTATGTGAATTTTTAGAAAATATTATATCGGTTATTGTATAAATAGAATAAAAAACTATGAAAATATTAATAATAAAAGATATAAAAAATAAATTTACTAAAAAAATATGTCATCACCACCTTAAGTCTTTTAACATAATACAACAAATTTTTTAATTTGTCTATACATTTTTGAAAATTTATGATAAAATATGAAAAAAATGAATAGAAAGGAGCATAAAACATGCAAATAAAAAAAGATATGACAATTGGTGAATTATTAGAAATAGCACCAGAAAAAGCAGATATTTTACTAGAAGCTGGAATGCACTGTTTAGGCTGTCCTGCATCTCAAGGAGAAACAATAGAAGAAGCTTGTATGGTACATGGAATTGATGTGGAAGAAATAATAGAAAAGCTAAATAAATAAAAATATCATAAAATTAGTTAAAATTTTGAAAAAATAGTTGACAATTTACTATTTTTGTAGTAATATATATAAGCGGTTGCTTTAAAGCAGCCTCTTATATAAGTTGGTGATATGGGCTATTAGCTCAGGTGGTAGAGCACTTGACTTTTAATCAAGTTGTCCCGCGTTCGAGTCGCGGATAGCTCACCAATGGCCCGTTGGTCAAGCGGTTAAGACACCGCCCTTTCACGGCGGAGACATGGGTTCGATTCCCGTACGGGTCACCATTGCCACTCTAGCTCAGTTGGTAGAGCAACGCACTTGTAATGCGTAGGTCCCCGGTTCGAATCCGGGAAGTGGCTCCAGCCAAAGTCAGTAGTCTTGAAATACTCTTGCCTATTGACTTTTTTATATTTTTATAGCCTATTATTTTGAGAAATATTTGAGGAAAGCCAACACATAATTCCCCGTGGTTTCCCCAAATATTCCCCACATATTACCCAAATATTATGTATCCTATATTTAAGGATACATAATTTATTTGGAATTTTTTTACTTTTTATATTATAACTTTAAGCAGCATTTTTTTCTGATATTTTTAAAATAAAGTCTTTTAATATACCTAAGGTTTTATCATCTATTTGTAAATATTGTTGCATATCTTCGTTTTGTACTGCTTGTAAATTTAAAACTTCATTTGTGTCATTATACTTATTTATATTATTTTGAAGATGTATTAGTTCTTTATTTTCATTTCCGAGATAGTTTTTTAATATCTTGTTGTTGAACTTTTTGTAGTTCATTTTTCTTTTGTTTTGGCGAGATGTGTATATAATACCTTTGAGTAGTTTCATATTCAGTGTGTCCCATTAGTAATGCTAAAATGTCAGCCTTCATATCACAATTTCTACAATGAGTTGCAAAGCTATGTCTTAAACCATATAAAACTATATGAGAGAGTTCTGGATTAGCTTTTATAAACTTATTGAAGTTTTTAGACAGTATATCAGGAGTAAATGGTTCTCTTTTACTATTAAGAAAAACATATTCCTTTTCAGACCATTTTTTACCTGCAGCCTTAAATTCTTCTTGCTGTTCTTTTTTGTGTTCAATCAATAAAGGTTTTACAAGAGCATCTAAACCTATATGTCTATAACTTTCAGGACTTTTCAAAGGTACATCAGTTTTTTTCCAACCAATTCTTTCCATAGTTACTTCGTCATAAATAGGAATTTTTTTATAAGCATTTTGCACATGATAATCATTTTCCTCAAAGTCTAAATCAATCCACCTAACACCACAAGTTTCTTCAGGTCTAGGACCGTGTAAAAGAGCAAATAGATATGATAGTGGTGCATCAGTTTTCTTTTGTCTTTTTACAGTCATTGCCTTTAGCATACAATTTATCCATTTAGCTCTATCTTCTTCTTCTATAAAATCATAATCACCCTCGTCATTTTCCTTTTGTTGTTTCTTTTTATTTGTTGAAGATTCAATTTTTTTGTCTGCAATAGGGTTTGTAGATATATATTTCTTTTCTACTGCAAAATCAAAAATTAATCTTAAAGATACTAAAAGAACTCTTTTTGTATCTTCACATTTGATATTGTCTAAAATTATATCTATATGATCTTCTGTAAATAGATAAATACTGTCGCATTCAGGATGATCAGTTAAGTATGGAAAAACGAAACTTCTTAAATTCCTACTATAGCTGTCTAAAGTAGTTGGACTAAAATAATCCTTATCTGCATAGGCTTTTTTAGTTCTACCTAATAAATATCGTTGCCACTCTACAATAACATCTTGAAATTTTTTAAAATTTTCTACTTCTGTTGTACTTTTTATAGATTCCTCGTTAATATTTTGTAATTGTGTTGTAGCAATTTGATTTGAAATATCAGTCGGAAAACTAATATTATTCAAAGCAACAGGACCAAAGAAAGTTTTAAAAGCTTCGACAAAAGTGGAAGCGATTATTGTAGAATTGTTTGGTGTCGTAGGCGATAAAGCAGGAGTTTCATAAACAATATTTTCTAAAGAAACCATCATTTTACCATCAGATGCTTGAAAAACTTTATCTAGCTTTTTATCAGTTCCACACAATGAATTTTCTATTTTAGGAATTAGCTTTTGAATAGCATCATTGTATGATTTAGAACTTGTAGCTTCTGGTCTTGGATCTTTTATATTAGGAATTTGAGCCATCGAAGATACCCTCGCACGAAAACCATTTCCCTTTTCACTTAGTATGATTTCAAAAGATAAACTATCTAGGTTGAACTTTGTCATCTTCACTGGTGTACATATTTTTTCCATTCTACCTCCATGTTAAAAAGGAAGCAAAAGTTTAAAAATATACATTTCCTTGTATATATTTTAACTCAAACTTCCTAAAAAAACAATGTTCAAAAACTAATAATCATAATTTCCATAAGAACCAGCATTTTCGTCGAACCACTGTTGCAATTTATTTTTATTTATTATGATTTTTCTTTTAAAACGAATTGCTGGAAAGCCTGGTACAGTTACAAGTTTTAACATAAGATTTTTTCCAATACCAAGCATTTTTGCTGCTTCATCAACAGTAAGACCTAGTTTATCTTCCATTTATATCACATCCATTTTCTATCTTTTGTAAATTTATTAGCTTGTATTTGAGTATTAGCAATGCTTATAACAATATCATGAGAATATAACTTAAAAGATTGTCTCATTTCCATACCAAAAGTTTCAGGAGTAATTTCACCATTGTATTTTGAACTTTGCATATGGTCTAATGTAATTTGTGCATAGGCGACAGCTTCTTTTTTATTCATTTAATTGTCCTCCTATGTAATTTTGTAGCAGTAATATAATACTGTCTAATGTAACAAAAGCGTTATTTTTTAATTGCACATTACATTTTTCGATAAACGAATAATCAGCTTTTGACCTAATAGAAATAGTTAATTCCTTTTGATCATTTGCAGAATATTCGATTTGAGTATATACTTTATCTTGTCTATCACCTAGTGAAGTTGCTAGTCTAAAGACTTCTAATAATTTCTTTTCCATAACAAAACTACCTTTTTACCTTTCCTTAATATATTTAGGTATGGCATAAGAACGACCAAGTTTTTCGTCAAACTCATACCTATGTCGTGAAGGGTTATATTTATAGGCACTACTATTAAATTTTCTGTAACTTTCATTTGTTAAGTAACTTCTTTGAGATAATTCCATAGCAGCTTGTCTATGTTGAACTTGAATAATATCGTAATTATCGTCAAATCTTTGATTTTCTCTTGCAGCTTTTATAAATTTATTTTTACTAATTTTTCTGTTTTCTTTTGATTTACTTTTTCTATCATTTTTTTCTTTTGAATACCTTGCATCTTGCTTTATGATTTTTGTAACATAAGCAGAAGAAGTATTTACAATATTGGATATTTCCTTTACTTGTAAATGTTCTATATAAAATAAGTCAATAATTTTTTCTTTTGACATTTTAATCACCTTATATTTGGTTAATTTTTTGTCTACACTTTTTGAGCATGACGAGACTATTAGAGAACTACTTGATCTCTAATTCTTGCATTTTCTTTTTAAAGGCTTTTCGTCTTTCTTCTTTTGCTTTTGCTTCTTTATATACTTTGTAATTTTGAATTGCTTTTTTAAGTAAGATAATAGCAAATATAAGCAATATTCCGAGCATTATCAATTTAAACATTATTTTTCTCCTTCCCAAAATAAATAATATTGGTGACAGACAAGAGCTAATCTTGTCTGCCATTTTTAATATAGTGTTTCCTTTAATTTGCCCTTCACTATATATACCTTACTTATCTCGGCAAAATTCTACCGTGATTTTAAAAATTTTTTAAAAAATTTTAAAATTCATAATTTTTTATTGCCTCAATTAGCTTTAAAATCAAGTATTGATAACGGTCTTCGCTTCCAAAAGAAAATTTCTTTAGTAGTCCCTTTTTTCTATTTATAATTTCTAACATAGCAAGTTCATCTCCAGCTTTTGCAAGTTTTCCTAATTCTAATAATGTCTTATTTTCCATCTTCCATATCCCCTTTCAAATATTCTTTCATCTTTTCCAAAGCCCTTACTTTAATTCTACTGACAGATTTTGAACAGATTTCAAGTATCTGTGCGGCATCTTCTTGTGATAGATCTTCAAAAAATAGTAAAAAAATAACCGACTGTTCTATTTCAGACAGTACGGTTATAGCATTATTTAATTCTAATTTATCATCGACAACACTAAAAAAATCGCTATCAAAAGTGCATGCAAAAGGGTGCAAAGTATCATCAATAGTAAATTGTTCTTTTCTGTTAGTATTTGCTTCTTTTTTGAAGTATCTTTTTGAAGACATTATTATTGTTTTGTTTATAAAACTCTCAAATCTCCTTTCCTCATTTTCTAATTCTTCGTTACTTTTTTTGAGCATAATGTGTTCCTCCTAAAAATCAAGATTTTTAGGTCGTATTTCCACTTCTATAAGAGGAACACAAATTTAGTTATAAACCTCCTTTCCTAAAAATATTATGTGCGCATCAATAATGTGCAAAGCATATGCAAACTCAATAAAAAAAACAAGCTTAAATAATAATAAATAATCTGTATTTCTCTCATAAAGTATCCATAGACCTTACACATATAAGAGGACATTTAAGAAGTCAAAGGTTTCGTCTTATCTTTGTAATAAATTGTCTAAATTTGGTCTTTAAAATTATATTTTTTAAATTTCAATAAATTTTGATTTTATTTGTTCCTAAAAGGGTGTAAAAAATACCTGAATTATAATGTGTTATATTCTTACATGGCAATATAAAATATACCCATACAGGAACATGATTTATTAAGGAGGAAGAACAATGAAATATGACAAAATTTATGTGGGAGCTAGGATTCGCAAGATAAGAGAAGAAATGTACAATGAAACAAGGCAAGTGTTTGCTGAACGATGTTCATTATCAGAAAATCATTTGCGGTAAATTAGAACGAGGAGAACTACATATTAGCATTAACTCGTTAAATAAAATTTGCTTGAAAGCTGGAGTAAAAGCTGATTATATTTTATATGGAGTTAGTGAAAATAAACACTTAAGTATTAGAAAAACAATAGACAATTTTTTAGATAAGAGTTCTAATGAAGAATTAAAGATGTACTTTAAATTTATATCTATGATTAGAAGTTTTGTTAACACGAAAACTAAGGAAGAAAAGAATATATAACAAATTCCTTAGTTGTAAGATTAAATTTTATCATATTTTGTTGTTTCTTATTATATTTTATAAGGCTGTCTAACTTTTAGATTGCCTTTTTAATTGCTTTTAGGCTCTATTGCAAGATACAAAAATTTTTGATATAATCATTTCAAATAATTTGGTTATATATATGGAGGAGCAAAATGAGTACTAGAGTAGATTACAGTAAAATTATTAAATACTTAGAAGATTCCGAAAAAGACATCGTTGAAATAACTCAAAAAATGGCAAAGAAAGTAGCAAATGGTGAATTACCTAAAAGTATTTTTAATGATAAATATATAGCTAATGGAAGCAATGAATTGGCAAGATATATTTTAGAAAAAAAATATGATTTTGAAGTTATAGAGCCTAAAATAATTATAAGGAAGAAAAGTGCATAATTATAAGATAGGAAGATAATTTCCTATCTTTATTTTTTTATAAAAGAAGAAAAAATAATTTATAAATACTTGTTATAAATAAAAAAAGAACTAGTGCAAATCATACTAATTCCTTTAATTCTTAATCATATTATTGATTAAAATTTCCATTAAATTTTTATCTCTATTAGATAACTTATTTATTTTAAAAGTTAAGTCTTCATCATGATTTTGCTTGTTTTCAAATAAATCATATAAAATATTATTAGGGGTTGTATCTAAGGCAATACAAAGTTTTATTAAAGTAGAAACACTTCCGATCATTCGACCAGATTCTATTTCTTTTAATAGTTGTGTGGAAATATTACTCTTTTCTGACAATTCGTCTTGAGTTAGGTTTAAGGCTAACCTAGATTTTCTCACATTTGTACTTAATGCCATTTTAATCATTTTATCGTCTAAATCCATATCACACCACCTTTACGCATAAAAAATATAACATTTTTTGAGTTTTTCTTGAAGTAAGTTACAATGTATGCTATGGTTATTGTGAATGGCTTTAGTGATGGATATATAATAAAAAACAAGTTTTGATAATTAAAACTTGTTTCTAATCATCTTCTAAGTTTTGGAATAGCTCGCTATCGTAAAATTCACTTAATGTTATTTTTAGTGTTCTGCATAATCTTAAAATTAATAATGAGCCAGGATTTTTTGTTGTACCATCAGTTAAATCATATACTGTTGACTGCGAAACGCCTGCGTCATTACATAGCTTATTTATAGAGCGAATATTATGAGAATCACAAAGTTGTTCAATTCTTTTATATGTCGCTTGGCTTAAAAACATAAAAATCACCATTTAAAATTATAGCAAAAACTTACCGGATTACAGGAAAAAGAAAGGAGTGAAAATTATGAACAAAGGACTAAAGATCATATGTATTGCAATGATTACATTATCTATTGCTATCATAATTACAACAACTGTTGTATATGTAGTATCAAAATCACATGTAGAACTATTAGGAAGCTGGATCTTGACGGAAACACCTGTTGAGAATGTAAAAACAGTAGCTGTGTTTTATTTTTATGGATATGACAACTTTAAGTATGATTATTATATAAATTTAGATCATACAGGAAATGAGAAATCAAGTGAAGCAAGAGGAAAATATACTATTGACAAAAAGAATAAGAAGATTAAATTACATTTTGAAAATGGTAACACAACAGAGATTGCCTATACTAAAAACAATAAAATGCAACTTGTTTCAGAGACACAAGAAGAATATACTTTCGTAAGCAACGAGACATCAAAAGCACTAGAAGAAGTTTTCGCAATGAGAAATAGTTTTCTAAATTGATAATAAATAAGGCCTAGTTAGATAAAAACTAGGCTTTATATTTATTTATTTATTTATTTATTTATTTACGATATCTTTTAATGCTTTTCCAGCTTTGAATACAGGAGATTTTGATGCAGGTATTTTTATTTCTTCTTTAGTTTGTGGGTTTCTTCCTTTTCTAGCAGCTCTTTTTTTTACTTCAAAAGCTCCAAAGCCGACTAATTGTACTTTTTCTCCTTTTACTAATGCTTCTGTAATTGTTTCTGTTATTGCATTTAAAGAAGCTTCAGCATTTTTCTTTGTTGATTCTGTTTTAGTTGCTATTGCAGCGATTAAATCTGATTTGTTCATTTCTATTTCACCATCCTTTACTATATTTATCTATCTCATATTATATTCATACTTTATCAAATATAGCTCGCAAAGTCAATAAAAATAAGCAATGTTTTTTCTATACAATTTCTTTTTTATATGTTATAATCATCTCGAGTAATTTGTCGAGATGATTATAATTTATAAGAATAAATGAGGAAATAAAAATATGGGGAATAAAGAAGATTGGGAAGAACTAGAAAAATGGGCTGAAAATGAAAGATTAAAAAGAAAACAAACATTTAAAATGGATATTGATAGTATAGATATGCACCAAAGAACTAAAAAAATGAGCATAGTTATAAATTTTCTTAAAGCAATATTTAAAACAACGAAAATAATTTTTGTACTAGGTGCAGTAATTATGGGGGGAGCAGTATTTACATTTGCTAATGTTGGTTTTTCTAATTTTAATTCTAGTGTTAATGCAGATGTAGATTCTATTGCACAGCAGTATAGCATAAAAATGAAAATTGTATCACAGGAAACGGATGAAAATGGAAATGGAACTTATTTAATAACTTTAAAGAATAAAAAAGAAATACAATTTAAAGCTATAAAGAAATATGGAGATTTAAAAAATGATTATGAAGCAAACTATAATAAATATGTTTTTGAGCATTGGGATAGTGATATAAAAGAAAAATTTGACATTATGGAAGGTCTTGATGAAAATGGAATGTTAAATTATGAAATTTATATAAATGTAGATAAAGTTGGAGATATAGAACAAGCAACGGAATATTTAATAAATTTTTTAGAATATGCTGAAAAATGGAATAAAGAAAATAAAATTGTAAAAATATCACAACAAAAGAACAATCAATTTGTAGTTCCAATATGGAGAATCTATATAAAAATTCAAGAAAAAAGAATTTATCCATATAATATGATGTTTCAAACAGCTGATGAAATAAGAGAGGAGGTCAAAAAACAATATTATAATTAAACGATAAATTTGAATAGGAGGAAAAAATATGTATGTTCCAAAGGAGTATGTTACACTCATAATAGAAAAATTTGAAGATATTGAAATGGCTACTCATATGATAGACGACTTAAGTTACAAAATGTATACAGAGGGATATTCATTAGTTACTTATCAGTTTTATGACAATGACGAGAAAATAATAATAACATTTAAACTAAATTAAAATTTTGGATAAATACTTATGGCAGATAATTTGAAATTATCTGTCTTTTAATATATAATCTAATAGAAAAGAATAACTTTAAGGAGAAAATAGTATGAATAATAAACAATTATCAGAATTTATAAGTGAATTTAGAAATATGTATATTGGAAAAGAAATCAGTATGCAAGAAATTAAGAAGATATTAAATGACGATTATCATACAAAAATAAATGAGATTATCGAGAATGAAAATATTGTTAATGTGGATATTGAACCAATTAATATGATGGACCACGAAATGAATATATGTATAAATAAATTAGATATAATAAGAAAAGAAGGCATTATAGTTTATTTAGTTATAGAACAAGAAACTACTTCAATAATGATTACTTCTGTAAAACAAAAGTATTATTTTGATAAAGAAAATGAACTATTTGTAAGTAGTGTGAAAATGAACGAAGGAATGATTTTGAATAATTTATGCTATGAAACAATGATAAGTTATAATGGAAAATTCTTTTATCAAGAAAGAGAGTCTATGGAAGAAGCAGCAATAAATTTGAATAATAATATTTTTAATGAAATAAAAAATGGTAGAACGATTGAGGAAATTAAAGAGTTATATAGTAATTATGAAGAAAATGAAATATGAAATTATAAGTAGAAATTTATGAAGGAGAGAACGAATGATGAGTGAAAATAATGAAAAAAGAGTATATACTACAATTGGTGCTGGAAGATTATTAGATATTAAAGTAATTTTGGATGGACAAGAAGTGTATAATGGAAAAGTTGAAGATGCACCCAATGAAATAAAAAAATTAAAATATTCTAAAATAGAGTCAGGTAGCAAACTAACATATTATGCTTATAGTGAATTAAATTAATAAATTATAAAGCAGGTAATAAGTTGAAAACATCTAATTTTTTTGCTACTTGTATTGAAAAATTTTTATAAAAAATATATAATCATAATGTAAAAAGCATATAATGGAGGATACAAATGAAAAATACTAATGTAATACTAGTAGGAACTGTGGTAAGTAAGATGGAATTTAGCCATATGGTACTTGGAGAAGCATTTTATACTTTTAAGATAGAAGTAGAAAGACTAAGTGGGACAAAAGACATAATTCCAATAATGGTATCGAGTTTTGTTTTAAAAAAATATTGTCGGAATTACTGAAGGCAAAAAAATAATTGTGAAAGGCCAAATCAGAACATACAATAAAATTCCTACTGATATTACAGATGTTAAATTAGTTGTAACAGTATATGCTCTAAATATAAAATCATATAAAGAAAGTGAAATGAAGGACATACTATGTAATCAAGTTGAATTAATTGCTTATATTGTAAAAAAACCTATATACAGAAAAACACCTTCAGGTCGAGAAATAGTAGATTTATCATTAGCAGTTAACAGGGAATACAAAAAAACTTCGTATATTCCTGCTATAGCATGGGGAAAAAATGCAAGATTATTACAACAACTAGAAGTAGGAACTTGTATGAAAATAAAAGGTCGTATCCAATCAAGAGATTATGAAAAAATATATAGTAACGGAATCAAAGAAACAAAAATAGCTTATGAACTATCCATCGATTCCTTTGAATTAGAAAGTTTAGAAGAAGCAATATAACTTTTCTATGAAAGTAAAGTATAAGAAATAATTAAAAAGCGAGTAGTAAATTGTTTAAAGCTACTTGCTTTTATTATGAACTTAATTTAAAGAAGAAAAACTATTAAAACAATATGTAAATTTTTTTAAATCACATTTATTTTGATACATGTATAATGGCTCAAAACACTGAAAAATAAGGCGAAAATTTTTTTATATTGTGTTTATTGAAAAAGTTCAAAAAAATATATATAATATGGTTGTGTATAAAGATTATGTTATAGAATATACATCTATAACTACTCATAAGGTTATACCTTATGACATAACTATTAAATGGCAGTTAATAGTAGCATATCTACATTTTAAATAATGTAGCAAAATTATGGGACAAACATAGAGCTAATATATAGATTATTTGACTATGTTTATATAATAAAAGGAAAGTAAAGGCTAGGATATTTTTATCCCTTCGCTAGCCGGTACTTTTCTTTTTTTTGCCCTAAAATTTAAGAAAAGGAGGAGGTCAAAGAAATCTTTTACACAGAAATATTGAAAGGAGATTTTAAAATTATGAAATGTGGTTTTGATTTTGAATTGTATGAAACATTATACAAAAATTGTTTTATCGAATGTTCTTCATACGCAAATGGAAACTTACAATTAAGTCTTTATGGACTTGATCCAGAAGTGGAACAAGTTTCGCACTTCGCAGATATTACTTTAGACCAGGATGAGGTTAGCCTACAAGAAAATGAAATAGTCGTAAATGATTTGTTTAAGCCATGTCTAGTTTCACAATTAGAAAAATTAGGAGTATTAAAGGAAAAAGTTAGAATGTGTATTATAAAACGTATATTTTATCCTATTTATACTATTGATTTTTCTAAGGTAGAAGAAAACAGTTATTATCTAAAAGAACTAGTTGCAGCTTAAATTAAAAAAAGGAAGGAAAGATGAAATATGGAAGAAAGAAGAAATGTAAATTTACCTATTGCATTTAGAGTACAACATGGAGAACAACAAATTATAAATGGAAAGCAAAGAGCAGTTGAATTAGAACACTTTATTGCGAAAACAAAAAATAAAAACTTGCAATTTTTAGTTAATCGTTTTAATGAAAAATATAAAGATGCAAAAACGATAACTATTAAGGTTATTGACGAAAATCCCTTTAAAGTAAGAAGGGCAAGATATAATCAAGGTGGAACAGTTTGCTATCATATGAAAAATCAAGATACAAACCTAGCAAAGCAGAAAATATCAAATGTTTGGAAAGAGGTTGAGTGTAACGCAGAATGTCCTCATAGAATAGTAGCAGAAGGAGCAATTAAAGCAACTTGTAATGAGGAAGGAACATTAAGATTTATGCTACCTGAAATTTGTAAAGATAGGATATGTTATATGTTAGTTACTGGAGGAGAATCTATTAGAAATTTAGAAGGATATTTTAATTTTCAAAAAGAAATAGGAAATAGTGTAATTGGAGAGTATAATATAACACTAGTACAAAAAGAGCAAAATACAAAAAAAGGTAAAAAATATAAAAATTATATTCTTGAAATAGTAAAAGTAGAAGATAAAGCTAATAGTTTAGTTCCAGAAAACGCAAATAGTACAAATATTCAAGCTAAAGAAAATATAATTGCAACAAAAGAAAAGTCAAACACTACAAACAGTACATTGAAAGAAGAACAAGCCGAAAAAACATATGAAAAGACAAAAGAAACAGAGAATACACAAAAAGAAGAAGTAAAAACTGTAGAAAAGAAAACGACCAAAAGAGCAAGTAAATCAAAAAAGACGGAGAACGTAAAACAAGAACAGATGACAATGGAAGTACAAAATACAAAAGTAGAAAATGCAGAAATACAAAATACAGAAAGTCAAGACGAATTATTTGCAAGAAGTCATTTTTTAGTAGAAACAAGTACAACAACTTTAATGAAAAATGGAGAGCCTAAAGAGTACCTAGTTGCTAATTTCGTAAATGCACAAGATAAACAAATAGATGTAATTATTCCTCATGAACTTGAAAGTGAACTATTGGAGTGCGATGTTGGAACTGCTGTAATATTGGATTTACAAACTGCTGGAGACAAGACATTTACAAACAGCATTAAATATGTGCAAAAATGTTTAAAAGATGTAGCAGCATAAAGGAGAAAAAATGCGTAGTAAATTTAAAGACGGCGAAACAGTTATTGTAAATGGAATTGGTGAATGTGATAATACAGAATATTCCAATAGAAAAGCAGTTGTGATTTGTAGAGATCCACACTTTCTTGATTATAATATTGTTTTTGATGATGGAACAGAGGATTGGATACAAGGGGAATTTTTAATGAAAGGATAGAGTGAAAATGAAAATTACAAATATAAAAACAATAGGTTTTAGAAGGTTTGAAGAAGAATTTAGCACAGATTTATATGATATAACATCTATAACAGGTGCGAACACAAAAGGTAAAACAACTTTAGTTTATGCAATAGTTTGGGCTTTTTTGGGAACAAATTTGACAGGAGATGACAAAATATGGCTTGGTAACAGAAGAACAGAAGATTGCTATGTGGAAGTAAAATTTATTGATAATCAAGGAGAAGAACATTTACTTATACGATACAAAAATAAGTACAATAATATGAAGAATTATATTATGTTGGATGATAAAAAAGTTGAACAAAAAGACTTAAAAAACTTTTATTATGATAATAAGTTGTTCTTAACAATTGTTAGTCCTAATTATTTTTTAGGAAAGGATTCAGCAGACCAAAAAGCTTTATTAGATAAGTATTTGCCACAAATTGATATAAAAACGGTATATGAAAAATTAGAAGATAATGAAAAGAAAATGTTAGAAGGAATACCTAAAAATATATTGGATTATATAAAAGAGCTAAATAGCAATAAAAAATTGTATGATACTAATATAAAAAATTTGAATGGGAAAATCGAATATGCAGAGAATATAGCGAGTAAAGAGTTAGAGAAACGATGGGAATTTGAAAAAACAGAAGAACTGTCTAATGCAAAAAACGAGTTATTATTGTTGGTAGAACAGCTTAAAGACGTAAATTTAGATAAAATGCGAAAAACTGTAGAAGACCTGGATAATCAAATAATAAAATTAGAAAGAGAATTTGAAGATGTAACTTTAAAAATGGAAACAGGAAAGAAAGAATACTTATCAATAAAAAATCAAGAGATTGCACATTGCCCTATGTGTAAACAAGAGATAAAGGATGCAGCAAAACTTAATACAATTTTAAAGATGAAAGAGGAACTTGAAAGGCTATTTGCACAAAAAGGTGCAATAGAAAATGAACTTTCAAAACTTAAACCTAAACTTATGACAGAAAAATGCAAATTACTTGCGTTAGATAAAAAACAAGATAAAAATATGAATGAAAAGATTGCTAAAGTAGAAGAACAAATAAAAGGACTAGAATATGAAAAAGCAGAAATTGAAAAACATAATAATTATATAAGTGTACAGGAAAACAACATAGAGGGGGCAAAACAAGACATAAAGGAGTTTAAAGCAAAAATAAAAGAATACGAAAAATTAATTGATAATGTAAGGGAAACAAAAAAAGTAGCCAATAAACTTCTTATAAATTATATAGAGGCCAAGATGAGCTTTGCGACAAAATATTTAAAGAATGTGAAAATAAAGTATGATTCTGTTTTGAAAGAGACAGGAGAAATTAAAGAGGCTTTTATTATAACCTATAATGGAAGCAATTTAAAAGAAATTTCGCAAGCTGAAAGTATTGCAACCTCTATTGAACTTAGAAATATGTTTAATAAAATTTCTGGTGCAAATATTCCTATATTTATTGATAATAACGAAAATTGCACAGATTTTGATTTTATACAAGATCTTACAGGTACAGATACACAAATTTTAATAGCTGAAGCAAGGAAAGGACAAAAGCTAACAATAAAAGAAGGTAAATTAAGTGAAAAGACTTATGAACAAGCAGCATAAAATCGTTAAGAAAAATTATCTTAAAAATACTTGAATAATGGTAAAATATAAACATAGCAGAAAAAGGCAGAATAATCTGTCTTTTTCTTATGTCTGAAATGAAAAAACAAAAAATATATGAAAAGGAAAGAAGGAAAACATATGAAGATAAAAGCGTTATTAGTTATGTCAGGAACAGAAGTACAAACTGTAAAAATACCAGGAAATTTTAAATTTATTAGAGCATTAGTTGGAAAGGATGTATCAAAAATAAAACTAGCAAGAGATATCCATATTATTGCGAATAATAATGCTCCAGTGAGCGATTTTAATAGAATACTAAAAGGAAAAGTAATACTTGGAAGTTTTCTTATTATTGCCACAAAAAACAATAAAATAGTATCTATGGATAAAAAGGCAATTAGAAGATATACAAATATGTTTAAGTTAAGAAAACATAAGAACAAAATAGAGTTTTACAGAGAGAAATATCTTGAAGAATATTATACAGAATTACAAAAAACAAAGCAAAAAAATATTGAGCAAGTTAGTGAAGAAGTAGTGAAACTAGCTGCATAGGAAAGGAAAAATATATTTTATGAATGAATATGAAACAGTTATTATTACTAGGACTGATATGCGAGAAGAACGATTAGCAGAAATACTTGAAAAAATTTGTAATTACATTGCCTGTAAAGGGAAAATTATTGATGAAACTAGCATGGGAGTGAAAAATTTTGCTTATAAAGTAAAAGGACATAGAGAAGGATATTATTACTATATAGACTTTAAAGCTAGTGCTAAAGTAACACGAGGATTAAAACGATTATATAAAAAAACAAATGAAATACTTAAATTTATAATAGTAAAAAAATCAAATTAAAAGGAAAGGTAAGGAATTTATATGAATAAAGTAACATTATTGGGAAGATTAACAAAGGATCCAGAAATTAAATGTACAGAAGCAAATAATACAACTGTGGCAAAGTTTACTCTTGCAGTAAATAGAAAATTTGCAAAAAAAGGAGAAGAAAAACAAACAGATTTTATAAATATAGTAGTTTGGAACAAGCTTGCTGATACTGTAGCTCAATACTTAGTAAAAGGTAAACAAATTATTGTAATTGGAAGAATACAGACAAGGGTTTGGACTGATAAAGATAATAGTAAACACTATGTAACAGAAGTTATAGGCGAAGAAATAGAGTTTGTTGATAGCAAAACAACACAAGAAAACACAAAAAATGACGAGACATCTGAAACTACTCAAAATGAAGTAGAAACAGTTACAGAAGATATATTAAGTGGAGATGACTTACCATTTTAAGTGTGAGGTGATATGTAATGGGAGAAGTTAAATATAAGACATATAATAAACGTCAAATGTTAAAGATAATAAAAAAGGAAGGAATTCTATTTGTTGAAACTAATTTGGGAGATAAAGGTATTATTAGATTACAAGATTTAGCAGATTTTATTATGTTAGAAGCAACAAGAACATGGCATGCTGCTGAAATGTCGTTTTATATACCTGGAATTGATGAACCTGTTATAACAACTTTTGGATGCTATTTAAACAAAGCAAATCCGCTTCTAAGGGAAGAAATAATAGATAGATTAGTTGAATTACAAACAACAAATAAAAAGCCTAAAAAAGTCAAAATTTTTGACCCAGATGTGTTTATAAAATTATCTCCAATAGAAATGGGGATTGAAAATCACAATGTTAAAAATTTTGATAAATTTTACTCTAAATATGTTAAGACAGAAGATACGATAATATAAAAATGGAAGGAGTACAAAAAATATGAAATTAACAGGAAAAGAAAGGGCAAGTTTATGTGTTGAAGAAGATGGAAAAGCTCTTTTTACTATTTGCCAACTTAACTTGTATCAGTTATTAAATAATTTTATATGTGAAAAGATTTGGGATGAGCAACAAAATAGTAAACAAATACAAAAATTTGATATACGATATATTACTATTAATGAGTTAAAATTACCTAATGATTCTACAGTAAAACTGAAATTTAAAATTTTTACAAAAGCAACACCAAAAACTGTTGTGGACGATAAATACGAAACTACTTGTAAAATTAAAGACTTCTATAATCATATGATAAATTTGTTTAGTAATTTTGCTAACAAACAAAATACTACTTTATGGAATATAGGATTTGAATTAATAGAATTAGAAATAGTGGAAGCAAAGCCAATTATGAAAATAAAGATTTATTGTACTGATAGTTCTTATTTTAAAAACTATATCGAAACGATTAATAAATATTCTATCGAACCTATAACTATAAAAGTAAATGAAAATGGCGATTATTATACAGAGATAGAAGTTACTTCTTTAGAGATTTTACCACAATTAGAGCATGATATATGCTATGCAGACTCTCAAGAAGAATATCAAGGAATAATTTTTAGTACTATTTCAGAAGGATATTATTGTATAGAAATTTATAATGGATATAGAGAATAGGAGGGAGCAATATGGAAACAAATATTGTGAGCGTCAAATATGAGGATAAACATGATCCAGGAACATTTACAGGGAAAGAATATTCCTATTTCACAGATGCTAAGTTAGAAGTAGGAGATTTAGTTCAAACACCTACAGCATTTGGAACAAACATTGCCTTAGTAACAAAAATTAATGTCCCAAGGGAGAAGATAAGAGGAATCGAACCATATATGAAAGTAATTATAAGTAAAGTCAATAAACAAAGGTATTTAGATTTTGCCGAAATTCAGGAAGAAGCAGCTTAAAACTATGAAAGAAAAAGAAGTTGCAAAAAAATATCTCGCGAGTTAAGAAAGCGAGGATTTATTGTGCATAGACATAATGCGATTACAACAGTTTCTATTTACCTAAAATTAGATTATGGTGTATGCTGTGGAATTCGCATTAGTAATCATAGAGGTAAGAAGAAGTATCACTATAGATTTAATATTATAAAAGATTATAAAGGAGATGAGGTTATTCATTATAAGAACCTTGTCTCTTACTTTTATAATTTTAGCGAAATACCAAAATTACTACAAGATGTTTGTAAAGAACGAGAGGCAAAATTACAAAAATATGGAGTTGATAATTATAAAAAATATATGGAAGAAGCAAAAGAACAAAATGAGTTGTTTAACAGATTTAAAAAAGTATCTTAATTTTGGAAGGAGAAGGATAAATGACAGGGTTTGATAGGTTAAGAGAACAAATGGTAGGGCAAAAAGATAAAGCTTTGATACAAGTAGTTGATTATTTGTTATCAAGAAAAGATATGGAACAAAAGTATTTAAACGAAGAGAAAGATATTGATGGAATGGCTAAATTTGTTCAAGAAAAGGGCAAAAATGTAGTACAGGTTGGTTGGAATTATATTACAAATGAAGTGGTTTTTGCATGGGCAATTATGTATTTTGCATTTCCTAATAGCTTTTTAAAAATAAAAAATGATACAAAGCAAAAAAATAATGCAAATAAAAAGACTCCAAAAGAATCTAATAAAAACAATATAATATCTATGGAAGAAGCAAAGAAGAAAGCAGAAGAGAATAAAAAGCTAGAACAAATTTCATTATTTGGAGGTATGGTTTCATGAATAAAAAAGAAATAGATAAGTTAATGAAAAAAATAGATTCTGGGAAAAAACCAAAACATTGGAGAAAATTTATTAATCATAATACAACAGACCATAATGTAATTTTAAAATGTGGAAACAGACTTTTTTGTACGAGATGTCAAAAATATTTTGAAGGAAATGTAGTATTAAAGGATTATGAAAAAAAAGAATGTAAATTATGTGGTCATAAATACTATGCCTATAATTGTAATCTACGAAATATGGAGTTTCTTAAAGATATTGCTTTTTACACAAAAGTAGAAGATAAAATAGCTCTAAGAATCTTTGAAATAAGGTCTAAGTATGATTATAAAACGAGGACATTTAAAGAACATTTGCAAGAATTTGCAAGATTTATTCCAGGTATAGGTATTATTATAAATAACTCTGTAAGTTTTGGTATGTGGCATCAAGCAATATGGCATAATGTAAAAATTAAAAGATGGCATTTATATACTGGAAACAAGTTAATTGATGAAATGCCTATATATCCATATAATGAAAAGCACCTTTTTAAAGGAACACCTTTAGAATATGCTCCAATACAAGAATTTAAAAAGGAGTATAGTCATTATAATGACTTTAAGATATTGCAAATAGCATCTCATCCAAGTTTCGAAATATTGTGGAAGATGGGATTGCATAGTTTAGCTTTAGCTTCAAATAAATTTAAGAAAAAAGGATCTTTTGAAAAAAGATTTGGAGTTCCTAAAAGTTTCTTTAAATTTATGTTGGAAAACGATATAGATTATTGGGATTATAGAACATTAAAGCTAATACAACGACCTGATATGGAGATGATAAAACGATATAGGTATTATGATTATAATTATTTGTCATTTATGAAAAAGCAAGGGCTTATTCATGATGAAGACGTAGTAAATAACTTTTATTATAGACGTGATACTATTAGAGAAATTTGTAAATATGTTCCTTTAAAGAAATTACTAAACTATCAAAAGGGATTAAATAATCTACAGTTGTATGCAGATTATTTAAAAGCAGCAGACCAGTTAGGCTTTAGTATAAAAAGTAAAAAAAGGCTATTTCCATATCAATTAAAGGCTTGGCATGATAAATTAAGCACTAAATTGGAGATTTCTAAAGATATTAATACACAATTTGCAGCATATATTAGATATTTGGAATTGTCTAAATACACATATGAAGATGATAAATATATCATTTTTCCAGCACCAAGTGTGGAGGACTTAAAAAACGAAGGGCGAGAACAGAAAAATTGTGTAGGACATCTGTATCTTAAACCATATATAGAAGGAGAAACAGAAATATATTTTGTTAGGCAATTAGATAAAATGGATAAATCATTTATAACACTTGAATTTAAAAACGGTTGTGTCAAACAAAAAGTACTTGCAAATAATAACAAAAATCTTACTAAGGAACAAAATGATTTTATTGACAAGTGGCTAGGATATAGGAACTTTATGGATAAAAAGTCAAAATATGAGAAGAAATCAAAAATTGAAATTAAACAATATGAACTTAATAAAAAAGCTGCATAATACATATTGATATCTAAATATAGTGATTACAGGAGGATTAACCTCCTGTGCACTAAATAAATAAGAAAGGTAAAAAAATTATGGATAATAAGAAGAATAACACAAAGCAAGTCTTTGAAAAAGTTGTAAATTATATTCAAAATATCGTTCAAAATGGTGAATACGAGAGGTTTTTAAAATTTAGCAAAAGTTTTAGGGGGTATAGTTTTAATAACCTTATTTTAATTTTTTCGCAATTTCCAGATGCTACAAAGGTAGCAGGAAAAGCTAAATGGACTCAATTAAAAAGAGAAGTAAAAAAAGATGCACAGAAGATATTTATTGTTGCACCAATACCAAGAGCATATACTAAAAAAGTTAAAAAGACTGTAGATGGTGAAGAAGTTGAAGTTGTTGAAAAGGTTAGATACAACGCATATAGATATGTTTATGTATATGATATTTCTGAAACAACAGGAGAAAAAATTCCTTTAGAGAGTACTAATATTGATAATAATAATATGACGGAGTTTTATGAAAAATTAAAAGAATTTAGTAAATTTCCAATATATGAGCGAAATATAGAAGGAAGTGCAAAAGGGTATTACAATACGATAAAAAAAGAGATAGTATTGGAAAAATCATTGTCAGTTGATGATAAAGCAGCAGTATTATTACACGAACTTTCACATGGACTATATGATGACTTTGATTATAAGACTGATAGAAATTTGTCTGAAGTATTTGTGGAATCAATTAGTTTTATTGTTGCAGACCATTTTGGACTTGATACTTCTTGCTGTAGTTTCAATTACATCACAAAATGGGCCAAAGGAGAACCAAAGGTTGTTTTAGAACTTGGAAACAAAATACAAAAGTGTGCAAATAATTTAATAAAGGAAATAGAAGAATTTGAAGTGCAAAATGAAAATTTAGAGAAAGCTGCATAAAACCACTTCTTAAATTTGTAAAGAAAGGGAAATCAAAATGGAAGAATTTATACAAAATGAAGCATTTGAAAAAAATGTCAATATTGGATTATGCAATAGTTTAATAAATTTTATTGCTAATACATCTGATAATTTTTCGAATGAAAAAATAGATAACATAAGAAAAAAGTGCATATGGTTTACGAGAAAATGTTTAGATGATATCCAAAGTACTTGTAATGTTGAATATTTTGGAGAATTATTAGAAAGATATGAGCAAAAAATAGGGAATAATATAAATGATATTAGAGCTATTAGTTTGGCATTGGGCTATGCTAAAGAATTGGTTACTAATAATATGATTGTAGGAACTCAATTAGTAGATTTTATTACTAAAATAAAAAGTATGGCTGAAGATGATTTATATTTAAAAGGTTCATTATATTTGTATGATGCTGATAAATATGCACAATATGGGAAAGAGTTTTTGGATAAAAAATATGCGAATACTGAGGAACTTTTTTTTGTATTATCATTATTTGATAATGTAGAAAAGGCATTTGATAATCTGAAAAATCAGATAATTATATTATTAGGTAAAGATAGAACAATATCTGCAATTAATAATATAAAATTATATGCTTGGATAATAAATAGTTTATATAGTGTCTTAAAAGGCTATAAGAAAAAGGATGCTATGCTATTAAAAAAGATGATAATTATACCTACAAAACAGATAAAGCAAGATAGTGATGTATATAAAGTTTTATACGAAAATGGATATACGAAAGAAGAAATTGCTTATTTGAATTATGGACTTCTATATTTTTCTGAAATACCAAATACTGTTGAACTTTACAATTCTTCTATAACAGAAGAAAGAATAGCAGTAAATTTTTGTATAACAATATTACATAAAAACAGTCAGCAACCTCAAATACTGTATGATATGGTTAAATGGATTATAAAAAAATATAGAAAATTTGATATTAGGCTCGAGGGAGATGAAGGGTTATTAGAAAATATTAGAGATAAGATAAATATAATAGATCCAATAACATTTTTTAATTTTCGTAGAATCTTTCCAAATAGGTTATTCTCATTTAATATTTTAGAGGAAAAATGGGATGTTTTGGCTCAAAAAATGGAAAAGGATGAGTATAAAACACTATTCAATGATTTCATAGAACAAAATAATTTCGATAGGACTATATTAGAAAAGTGTATTGAAAGATATAATAAACTTGCCAATACATCATATTTAGAAAGTTTTCATATACCTAATAATGGAAGGACTAGTATATTTAATCAGTTAGTAGATAAAGATTTAATTTCGTTAAGAGAATACTATGAAGAATATGAAAAACAAAGAAGTCTAGGAAATAATGTAAGTATAAATCATCTAAAATCATATGTAAACAAAATACAAAGCAGAAATGCTTATAATTTTTTAAAATATATATTGGAAGAAAGAGGATATAGCATTGAAGAAACGGATAAGATGGGATTTAATATAAGTACATTATATGAGAATTATCGTAGCTATTATTATGTAAGTAAGATAGACATAAAAAGAAGCTTTTTATCAAAAGAAGAAAGCAAAAAACTATTTCTTTGGTTAGATAATTATATATTCACAGTAGAGCCAGAAGATTATATACACTTTATAAAGGATGCTCTAAGAAGTGATTTTGTTAGTGAAGTAGTGCCTAAAGAAGAATTAAGAGCGGTATATCTTATGCTGATTAAAATTGATAAAGAATATGAAAAAAATCAACAATTAAGGGAGAAATATTTAACAAAAAAAGAATTGCAAGACATTATAGACAGAGAAAATAAAGAAAAAGAAAGACAAAAAATGATAAAACTTCAAGAAAAGAAAAATGAATTAATAGCAGATTTCTTCAAAGTACCAAAAGCAAGTTTAAAGGATATATATGGATTTTGCGATGGCAAACAATATGACGATGAAACTTGGAATATTTGTAAAAAAATAGTAAAAGGATATTTGGATAAAAATATCGAAAATTTTGAAATTTCTGAAGGGAATATAATAGGATTTTTTAGAATATTAGAACTATTTATAAGACAAAAAGAACTTACTTTGGATGAAGTTAAAGGATATATAAACAGATATATGGATATGGAGGAATACAATTATGGAATCTTTAAAAGAGCATGCTAAAATTGCTACTAATCTTTATTGCAAAGAATTAGACCTAAAGTTGTTAAAAGAATTTCAAATAAAAGAATTAGAGAATTGTTGCGAAAAAATAGAAGAAAGTCATTTGGCACATCAAATGTACTTGTCGTCTGAAGTAATACAAAAGGAATTAGTAAAGAATACAAATATTATTAAATATTTAATTCGTGCATATGTTGCTGGTATAACGAAAGACGAAATAGGTAAGCTTATAGAAACTATGCAGAAGGCAGGAGACAAGCTGACAAATTATGATGTAAATAAAATAATAAATGTGTTACTAGATCATAATGAAAGTAGTGATACAAGTTATGCATATTTAAAATATTTTATCGACACAGTTGAAAATGACTTTAAAAAAATGACAATTATCGAAAACCTTGATTACTTCTTTAACCAGGAAAAAATAAAAATACAAGAACTGACGGCAGAAGAATTGAAGTTATTTACTTTACCAGCACTTTCAGCTTATAACTTAATACCAAATACGAATTTGAAAATTGTGTATGAGTTTTTAGTTCGAAATAAGGAACTAAAAAAATTCATACTTTTTTTATACCGAAAAGGATTAACAGTTAGATTAGAAAGAGAAAATTATGAACAAATAGATAGAAATGCAAAACTAATTTTTGAGTATGTGCATCAGTTATCCAAAGTGCTAAATAATAATGATATATTATATAGAGTTTTATATAGATGGATAGAAAACAAGTGTAATTTATATGATTTAAGGTCGATAATAAATAAAATAGAAAATAAAGACATAGATATTTTAAAATTATATGGAATGTTTGGCTGCAGAAGTGGATATATCAATTTTATTTATGGAAGTAAACTAAAAAGCTTGAATTTAAACTATTTAACAGAAAAAAAAGAAAAACTAATAATATATGCAATAGTGAATAATAAAAATGGATTTTTAAAGTTAATTGAACAGAATCCAGATGAATTTTCAGAGATACCGAATGATTCAATATTATTTGATGAAGAATTTTACTCTAAATATGTAAATATAAATGCTATGAATTCAAAAAATTTAAAAGATTTACAATCTATGACAGGAGTACAAAACTTACACTTATTAAAGGAAGATATATATACTTTTAATGAAATTAAAATGTTATATGATACGCATAATGGAAAATATTATGAAATGTATAACTATTTATTGAATTTAAAGGTAGATGAAAGGATTAAAAGAATAAAACAAATAATAAATAAAAATTTATTAGCTAATTATACATCACAAGAAGAACTAAAAAAGTTATCAAAAAAATTAAGCACAAAAGCATTATATAGCTGGTTGGAACAGGAGTTTAAAAACATTAAGGATATAACTGCTAGTGATGTTGTTAAAGCCTTAATATCTTATGAAGATATTAGCAGATTTATTGGAGAAATTAAGGATAAGAATGAATTGTTATACATATTAAGAAATAAGGATAACTTGGCACAATTTTCAAATTTACAAGAAGCAAAAGATAAAATGATGGAAACAGATAAATATTGGAGAAATATTGCAGAGTTTATGGAATTGACACCAGAATTTATAGAGAAATATCAAGCTAATATAAGAGAATTTTTATTGAAAAATGGAGCAGAACTTGCATATTGTTATTATAACAGTTGTACTATAAATAGAGAAAAATTTAAACTGATATTAAAAGCAGAACTTACAGGACAATTTAAAAAACTAAAATATCATACAGATGATTTAAACAAAGAGTTAAGCTTTGAATTAACGAAAGATCAAATAGATGAATGGACTAATAATATTTCATTATCTAATAATGATATTGAAGTTGGTGAATTTGATGATTTTTATTCTACGATGCTGCTAGGACAAGAACCTATGGAAACATGCCTTTCATATATAGGAGGAATGTACAATAGATGTCTACTTGCTTGTTTTGATAGTAATAAAAAAATATTATATGCAAGAAGAAATGGCAAAATAGTTGCAAGAGCAATGGTTCGACTTACAAAAGTGAAAAATCAAGATTTAAAGCAAACAAGTAATTTATCTTTTGTTGATGTAGAAAATGAAGATAATGATAGCATTGATAAAGAATATAATAAGGAAAAATTAACTATATTTTTAGAAAGGGCATATATTTCTGGAATTTCAGATGATGTAGCTCATAACATAAAGAAAATGTTTATAAAACTTTTGGAAAGTAAGGCACAAAAAATGAAGACATTATTGACATTAAGCTATTTCTATAGAGGAGAAACAAATGAAAGCTATATATACAAAAATTTTTATATGTATATATCAAAATCAAAAGCAGGTGAGCAATATTTAGACAGTTTGCAAGGACCAGCAACAATTCAAGATGAAGGAAACTATAAAACAAGTGACTTTTTTTTATGGAAACCTGAACAAGATAATTAAATTTTGATAAGAGATGAATTAAATTTCATCTCTTATTAGTTTGAAAAAATAATAAAGAGGTGAGAGAATGGCAAATAAAAATCAAATGGATGTTGATGAAGAAACAATCGGCATATTAAAAAAAGGAATTATAGAGGATAATGTATATTATTTACCAAAGATACAATTAGAGCGAAATGTGTATGAAAAAGTAAATAAAGTTTTGCTTGCATTAGGAGCAAAATGGAATAGGAAAAAGAAAGGTCATATTTTTGAATATGATATTTCTAATATGCTACAAAATGTTTACAAAGAAAAGCGAGTAACTAATTGGAAGAAACAAACAGAATACTTTTACACACCTAAAAATGTAATAAATATTATGTTTGGAACAATACCTTTGTACTATAATGAACAACTTGAATTTTTAGAACCATCTTGTGGAAAAGGGCATATTGCAGATGAAATAACTACTTTATTTCCAAACTCTAAAGTTACTTGCATTGAAATAAATCCGTATCATTGCGAATTTATGAAACAAAAAGGATATAATCCAATATGTACAGATTTTCTAACAGTAGAGCCAGAAGAAAAATATGATGTTATAATAATGAATCCACCATTTAAAGAACAAAAGGAACATATAATGCATGCATATAAATTTCTAAAAAATAATGGATATTTAGTCACTGTAGCAACTAGTTCTGTTTTACAGCTATCTAATAAAAAAGGACAAGAATTTAAGAAATGGTTTCAGGAAAAAAATGGAGCTTGGTATAAATTACCACAAAATAGCTTTAAGGAGGCGGGAACGAATGTGAATGCAATATTGTTAATCTTTGAAAAAATAGAACCAATTAAAGAAAAACAAAACTATAATTATGTTTATTGAAAGGAAAAATAACAGTGGGATTATTTATAAAAATTAAAATTATTGGAGAAATGATTTCTGCAATACTGGTAATTATTTGTATATTGACTTTAGTAATACTTAGAATCTATATACATATTACAGGACAAATAAAATATAAAAAACGCAATAAAGATAGACAGAAAATATATAAAACAAAAGAGAGGAATGATTAAAATTATGAATAATATTAAATGTTTAGAAATTGTTTCAGCAGTAAGGAGCAATTATAAAGGAATGAAAGCTATTATGAGCTATGATAAAAAAATATATTTAGGAAAGGAAGAAAATTGTCATTTTAGACCAGGAAATAAGGAAATTTCATATTATGATAATTCGGATAATTCCTTATGCTTTATAAGTAATAATCACAAAATATTTACATTTCTTTATGGAGCAGGCTGGGTATTATCTCAAATAGAAATGTTAGAACATGGATTTACAATGGATATATATGGAGAGTTTGAGAAAATACAAAATAGTGTATTGAATAAATTTGAGAAAGTACAAGAAATGTTATTTAAGGATATACCTTTTATGGGACCAGGACAATTAAAACAAAGGATGCTAAAGGAGGAAAGGAAGATAGCATGAGGAGAATAGAAAGTTTGCACTCACCTATATATGAGAAAAAATATAGAAAAATCTATAAACTTATATATGCAGCAGATTTAGATACTATAAAAGATTTTTCAAATTGGAAAAAACTAGAACAAGATATTGTAACTAGAGCTACTCCATTGTGGATTATTTGCGAAAGTACAATATTAAATAAGAGAATATGGATTATGCAGGAATTCGGAGATTTTAAAATTAGTACAGCAGCATTAAATTTAGATGTAAAAACCGAAAAATATAACAATAGTTTTGTGCATAAGTATTTTAAAAATCAAAATGAAATGGTAGAAGCATTAGAACTACTATTAAAACCATGTTTAGAAGAAGGAGAAATGAATAAATATGAAAAGTGTAGTTAGTTATAAAGAGCGTGGAAATTATGGAGATAATCAGTATAGGGGAAATTGTTCAGGATATATTATAAAAGATTTGCTAACTCAATTTTATCCTAATTCGAAGCCAAAAAAATTCGTAGAGATTTTTAGTGGTGGAAATACTGGAAAAGATGTTGCAAAAGAACTTAATATAACTAATAGCATACATTTGGATCTAAATAATGGATGGGATGCCCTAACAAGTGAAATACCTTGTGGGGCAGATTTTATTTTTTCACATCCGCCTTATTGGGACATTATTTCCTATGCTAAACAAAGGAAAAACTATTCGGTAAACGATTTATCAAATGAAATGCCTTATGAGGAATTTATAAAAAAGCTTAATTTAGTAAACGAAAAAATATATCATTCTTTAGTTAATGGTGGAAGGCATGCGACTTTAGTTGGAGATGTCAGAAAAAAAGGTAAATATTACAGTATCATAAAAGATATGAATTGGTATCGGTGATTTAGAAAGTCACATCATAAAGATACAATATAATTGTATTTCAGATAATAAAGTGTATAGCAATAATAACTTCATTCCAATAAAACACGAGCATTTACTTGTTTTTAGAAAAAATAAAATATGGGTTTATAATATAAAGACTACAACAGATATTAAAGCAAATATCATAAATGCGACTAATATAACCTGGAGAGATTTGATTCAGGCAACACTAGAATACCTTAAGAATAAGGCCACTATTGATGAAATTTATAATATTTTGATTAAGTCAAAAAAGGCAAAAGGCAATAATTATGTAAGAGAAAAAATTAGACAAACATTGAATAATAATCCTAATTTTCAGAAAAAAGAGGACAAATGGATATTGTGCATTTAATAGAAAGGAGAAAATATGGAAGAAAAAAGAGCAGAATTATATGAACGAATAGAAGTATTGAAAAAAAGAAGATGGGGATATTTAGAGAATGATGACAAGAAAAATGCTAGAAGAGTACAAAAGCAAATAGAGGATACGGAACTAAAAATTGAGGTAATGAAAATGGAACAAATAGAAAAAGAATTAAAAGTATATAGAGAAATTGTAAATAACTATCCTAATGTAAGACTTCAAGTAGAAAATAAATTATTAGAACAAGAAATAAAAAAGGAGAGATAGTATTATGGGAACACATGCAGTATATGGATTTAAAAAAGATAACAAATATAAGATAACTTATAGTAATTTTGATGGAGGATATAACGATATAGGTACATTAATAATTAATTTTGTAAATACAACATCTATTACAGAAATGAATACTATTTTTGAGAAAATAGTATTAGTAGATGTACTTGATATTCCAACAGAAAAACAAATACAAGAATGTAAAAAGTATGCAAATTTAGAGATTGCGACCAGGACATTAAAAGATTTTGTATGTTTACTAGCAAAAACAATCGGACATTTAGAGTATTATAGAGATGAAAACTTAAGATATATGATAAATGAGGAATCTGAATTAGATAAACATGAATTTCAGTATATTATCAATTTAGATAATGAAAAATTAGAAATATATTGGTATGAAATGTTAGTTAATTCGTATGACTTGACTAATGTACCTAAAAATTGGATTGAAGAATGTGATAAAAATGCTGATATATGCTATCAAAAATGGAAAAGTCAAGAAAATGAGGTAGATTAGAAAAATGAAGATAAGTAAAGAAAAGTGTAAAGCATGGATTGAGCTTATTATGGCACTAATTAAAATGACTAGAGAATTGAATGATGAAGAAGCTAAATATATTAAGGCACGTTGCTCGATATTGATAGGAGAATTGGAATTACAAAAATTAAAAGAGGAGGGAGAACTTTGAAGAGAGTTACAAAAAATAACTTAATGAAGCTTATTAAGATGAAAAAACAGTATATAGAAACAGGAAATAAGGAATTATTAAACGAAATAAATGACTATATTGATAATGTTATAAATAGAGATAAACACTATTTTTCAAAAATACATAAGTACAAATTTAGCAGAGAAGAATTAAGATTTTTAATATTTTAGAAAGGGAGCAATTAATATTATGGAAGATGTAACAGAGAAATACTCAAATATGATTCAATCTTTTGAATGTGATTTTTCACTATTAGATATAAAACAAAGAAGTAAAGTGATAACAAAAAAATTTCAAGTAGATCAAAGGCTAATAAAGGATATAGAACTTTTAAAAGAATTATCTTTTGGACTACGCTATGGAAAAATTAAAATAGTACAGGGAAATAACTTATAGTATGAAGGGAGAAATATGTAATATATGAACAAAGCAGATTACCAAGAGGTAAAAGAACATATAAATATACTAAATGTAGCATATCATTTATGCTTAGAATTATACGAGGATAGAGGAGTTGAAGTTAAAGCTATATGTCCGTTCTGTGGGTATAATAAAAATAGCAAAACACCTACTTTAATTCTTAATCCTAATACAAATAGATACCATTGCATGAGATGTAAGAAAAAAGGGTATTCAATAGGATTATACGCAAATGTTAGAGGAATTAATCAAAAACAAGCATATAGAGAACTATTAGAAAAGGAATGTTTTGGCGAGAATAAATCACGAATAGAAATTAGTCCAATTAATATGATTGCAGATATTGAAGTTAGAGATGCAGTTTATAGAGAATTTCTAAATATGTTAAAATTAGAAAGCTCACATAGAGGATATCTTGAAAAACTAGGTTTGTTAAAAAGTTCTATAAAAAATGGACTTTATAGAAGTTTGCCTAAAAATTACATAAAAAGACGTCTGGTAGCTTATAACTTATCTAAAAAGTATAATTTATGTGGTATTCCTGGAGTATATCAAGAAGAAGATTTTAATTGGTGTTTTACAGGAATAAGTGGAATTTTAATACCTGTGTTTGATGAGAATGGACTGATACAAGGTCTGTCGATAAAATTAGATAAAGAGTTTAATAGTTCAAAAGAAATATGGTTTTCAAGTAATGACAAAATAAATGGTACAGCTGCACGAAATTGGATACTAAAAGGAAACTTCCAAAAAAATACGGATAATATTATAATAACTAATAACTTACTTTTAGGAAATTTTATAAGGGAAAATTCAGATAATGCAATTATTGCGTTTCAAAATATTACAAATTCATATATGATTTTGAAACAAATTGAAAGGGCTCATATTAATAATATTACATTTGTAATTAGAGAAGAAGATAAAGATGATACAGAACATATAATCAGTCAAATAATTGAAGATTTGGAACCGCTTAAATATAATTTTGAGATAAAATACATTGACAATTTTAGAGATTTCTTTGATAGAGATTTTAATGTACATTATACATTAAATAAAGTAGCTTAAACTTATAGATAGTCTGTTTTGTTTGAAAAAAATAGGCTATCTTTTTTCTTTATTATTGCACTAAAAACTTAATAAAAACAAGACTTTGAAATCAGATTGCGGACATAATCTACTATATGTTATAATTATAGTGATAGTTGATAAAAAGAAAGTAGATATCATAAAAATATGAAAAATAGGAGATATAGATGAAAAAAATATTAGTGGTAGAAGACGATAATACGATACACAAATTTATAAAAGAATTTCTTGAAAAAGAACATTATATTGTTCAAAGTGCTTATTCTGGAACAGAAGCACTAACAATAATAGAAAATGATAATATAGATTTAATACTTTTAGATTTAATGCTTCCAGGGATAAATGGAGAAGATATAGTGAAAAAAGTAAATAAAACTATACCTATAATAGTTATTAGTGCAAAAACATCTTCAAAAGAGAAAGCAAAAGTGTTATTAGAGGGTGCAAATGACTATATTACAAAACCTTTTGAGAAAATTGAACTTCTTGCTAGAATACAAGTACAATTAAGAATAAGCCATCACCAAGATAAAAATTTAAAATATAAAGATATAGAATTATTAGAAGATAATAAGACTATGAAAATTCAAAGCCATAAAATTTCATTAACTAGAACAGAATATACAATAATGAGAGAACTCCTATTAACTCCAAATAAAGTAATTACTAAAACAAGGTTGCTAGATTTAATTAGTATAGATGCAGAGAATTGTGATGAAAGTTCTTTGAAAGTACATATAAGCAATATAAGAAAGAAAATAAGAAAAATTAAACTTGAAGAATACATTGAAGCAGTATGGGGAATAGGATTCAAAATAAAAGAATAAGAAATCTTTACTAAAACTTTACTTTTTCTTAACCATTTCCTTTACTATTTCTTGGTAAAATAAAAAGAGAAAGGAGAACAAATTTTATGAAATATGTATTAGAAACTAATAATCTTGAAAAAAGATATGGAAAATTTAAGGCAATAAGCAAGGTGAATATGCACATTGAAAAAGGTTCAATATACGGACTTATAGGAAAAAATGGAGCAGGAAAAACCACTTTAATTAGAGTAATTTGTGGATTGCAAAAACCAAGTGGTGGCAATTATACTATTTATGGAGTACAGAACTTAGATAGGAATATTTGTGATGCAAGAAATAGAATAGGTGCAATAATTGAAACTCCATCAATTTATTTAGATATGACAGCAAAAGATAATCTAAAAGCACAAGCAAAAATTATTGGGAATCCAAGTTATGAAATAGTAGAAGAAATTTTAGAATTAGTTGGACTAAAAAACACAGATAAAAAAAAGACAAAAAATTTCTCATTTCGGAATGAAACAAAGATTAGGAATTGGGATAGCTTTAGTAGGAAATCCAGATTTACTTATTTTAGATGAGCCAATAAATGGATTAGATCCAGAGGGAATAATAGAAATAAGGGAATTAATATTAAAGCTTAATAAAGAAAAAGGAATAACTATTTTAATATCAAGTCATTATTTAGATGAGTTATCTAAAATTACGACACATTATGGATTCATAGACAATGGGAGGATAATAAAAGAAATTAGTGCTGAAGAACTAGAAAAAAATTGTAAAAAAAGAATTGAAATAAAAGTAAATAACTTAAAAGAATGCGTAAAACATTTAGAACAGATTAAAATTGATTATAAAATTGTCGATGATAATACAATCAATATATATAGTAATATAAACATTTCAGAGTTTGTAGTTGCACTTTCAAAACAAAATTGTACCATCAATGAATTTCATGAAAAAGAAGAAACACTAGAAAATTATTATATAAATTTAATTGGAGGTGGAAACAATGTATAATTTACTAAGTCTAGGAATGTTTAAATTGAGTAAATCTAAAATGTTTTTTATAATAATAGTAGTAACACTTTTAATCGCAATACTTATGATTGGTGTTGCAAAAAAAGGAAATAATACTTTAATAGAAAATTTAGAAACAGTGTTAGTAGGAAATATAAATATTATAGCATTTTTAATAGTAATATTTGCAACACTATTTACAGGAGCAGAATATTCTGGGCGGTGCTATTAGAAATAAGATAGTAGTTCGGCAAATCTAGAACAAAAATATATTTATCAAATTTGATGATTAATATTACGGTTAGTATCATTATAGAAGTAGTATATTTAATATTTGCCACAATAGTTGGAATACCTATTATACGGAGGGTTTGAAACTAAAATTAGTATGAGTGAATTTATGATTATTATATTTGATATAATAATGGTTACAATTGAATATGCTGCTATTTTTACATTTATACCATTAATATGTTCTGATATAAATTTATCAACAGCAATTGGGTTAATTTTAGTTGTTATAATGATAGCAACAAGTTTTTACTTAATAGAAAAAGTAAATGAACCACAATATTATTATGCAACAACTAGTAGGGGTGATGAAATTATAGAAAAAGAAATAATGAGTGTAAATATTAGATTTCCAGGAGAAAAGAAAGCAAAAGAGTATAAAAATATCCTTTATATTATGCCAGCAGGACAAGCTACAATGCTTTTAAATAAATTAGCACCAGACCAAGATGTAGAAAATAGAAGAGATTACAATAATACTATACTACTTTTATGTTCTATACGGTGTTATAACAATATTTACTTTATCAGGAATAGTGTTATTTAATAGGAAAGAGCTAAAATAGGAGCATATTTATTATGAGTATTTATATATATGGAATACTAACTTTAATAATAGTAGCATTATCATTAAAGTTAATACTACTTAGAAAAACAATAAATGAAATACAAAAATCACTACATAGAATTATACAAATAGATACAAATAATTTAATAACAGTATCTAGTAATGATAGAGAAATAAAGGCTTTAGCAAATAGCTTAAATATAGAATTAAAGAAACTTAGAAAACAAAAATTACAATATGAAAATGGAAATCAGGAGTTAAAAAGACTTGTAACTGATATTTCACATGATTTAAGGACACCACTTACAGCTATTAGTGGATATATTGAATTATTGGAAGAAGAAGACTTAAATAAAAAAGAGTATGTAAAAATAATAAAAAATAAAACAAAGGAATTAACAGTTCTTGCAGAACAACTAAGAGATTTAAGTATAGGATTAGACCTAGAAAGAAAAATAAAGAAAGAAAAATGTTGTGTAAATGACATTTTAGAAGAAACAATAGCGAGCCTATATAATTCATTTAAAGACAAAAAAGTAGAGCCTAATATTAGTATATGTGAGAAAAAGATATACAGAAATATTGATAAAGATATGATAATTAGAGTTTTTGAAAATATAATATCAAATGCTATTAAATATAGTGATAGTAATTGCAATATTACCCTAAAAGAAGATGGAAAAATATCTTTTTCAAATAAAGCGAGCAAATTAGATGTAATAACAGTAAAAAGGATTTTTGAGAGATATTATACTGTAGAAAATATAAAAAAGTATTCTGGACTCGGACTTTCAATAGCAAAGCAGCTAGTAGAAATGAATGAAGGAATGATTACAGCTAAATATATAAAAGACGAATTATATATTGAGATATTATTTTAGTAATATCTTAATTAAAACTTATACATGACAAATGCTCAAATAAGTATAACTTAGAGGTAGAAGACAATAGAAATGAATGAAAGTCAAATATATAACTAAAAACGGATGCAATTTAATGCATCCGTTTTTAGGAGATGGAAGTGCCTAGAAGTTAAGTGTTAATTACCTAATAAGAAGTTCTTAGAAGCTTAATAGCTTCCACGCAGGGTTACACTGTAAGAGCAGTTGTCTTCTTTGCCAATAATCTTGGCCTGAATCTTTGCCCCTTTGGGGAGCGTTGCGGTAATTCCCCTGGAAATAGAGCCGCCACCTTCCACATCCGTAGAATACAGAAGGGCAGACTGCCAACCAGCCTTAACATAAACCTCAATACGACAAAGCTTGTCGCAATTAAAGAACAGCCAGACGTCTTCAGTCTGCTGGACAGTATTTGAGGTGTAGGTCTTGGTGGCGCCTCTGTTGATCATGCCATTCTCTCGGACGAGATACTCAATAGACAAAGGCATAATGCCATCGTCGATACTGGCAATCTCCTGGACAACGGATACGTCGTCATTCTCCGGGAGTTCAGCGGCCGAAGCCACCGCAGTGCAGGACAGAACCATGGTCAAAGCCATGAGAAGGGTAAAAAGCCGCTTGACATTCTTCATAGTAATACCTCCTGAAGCTGTTTGTATAGGCACTTTCCATCTCTATTACAAAGATGTCAGAATATAACCAACATCAGTGTAATTAAAATATTATGAATATACTGTATTAAGTATATAACTTCTGTATTATACTATATATTTCACAGGGAAATCAAGCAAAAGATAAAAAAAGACAAAAATAATGGGGTAATATTTTTTTATAATATCAAAAAGTCTACTATTTAAAGTAAAAAATTAAACTTTTTAACAGATATCTGTATTATAATACAGTAAAGGAAGTATTGAGGTTAAATTTATCGTATTTTGTGATATAATATAACATTATTATATAATTAGGAGATTTTTATGTTAAAAGTAGCAATAATTACAGGAGCATCACGAGGTATTGGTAAAGAAATAGCAAAAAAGTTCGCAAGAGAAGGAATAATTGTAGTTGCAAATTATAATAAATCAGAGGGAAAAGCAAAAGAATTAAGACAAGAACTTCAAGCAGAGGGAATAGAAATTGATATATTTAAGGCAGATGTTACAAAGAAAAATGAAATAAAACAAATGGTAGATTATGTATTAGGAAAATATAAAAAAATAGATATACTTGTAAATAATGCTGGAATATCGCAGATAAAAATGTTTACAGATATTACAGATAAAGATATAGATAATATGCTTGATGTTAATTTAAAATCAATTTTCTATGTAACACAAGAGGTTTTGCTTAATATGATACACAATAAATCAGGTGTAATAATAAATATATCTTCTGTATGGGGAATAATAGGAGCTTCTTGCGAAGTATTATATTCTAGTACAAAAGCACGGAATAATAGGCTTTACAAAAGCATTAGCGAAAGAAGTTGGACCTTCAAATATTAGAGTAAATGCGATTGCACCTGGATATATTGACACAGAAATGAATAATGAATTATCAAAAGCTGAAGAAGAAAAAATAAAAAATGAGATACCACTTAAAAGAATTGGGACACCAAAAGATGTAGCAAATTGTGTATATATGCTTACAAATCATGAATATATAACTGGAGAAGTTATAAAAATAGATGGTGGCTGGACCGAATAACCGAAAAGTTTAACACAAAAATAGGAATTAGCATTCTTGAAAATAGAGTACTAATTCTTAATTTTTTCTTAAGATTTAAAAAAAGTGAAACTTTTTTATATATAAAAAGGCTCTTATAAAAAGGCCCTTTTTAACTTTTTTACATTTGACAACAAAAAAAGAAAAAAAGTGGAAATATTTTACAAAATTCGACAAATTTTTTAAAATAAGCATGATACAATAATATAAATTATATAATTTATATATTATTAGCCCTTTAACTTCCTAAGATTATCTTCTGAGAAGTCCTCTACATCTAAGAAGATTGAATCATTAAAAAATTCTACAAAATTAGTATCAAGACCTTCGCAAATGTGAAGTAGAGTAGATAAACGAGGAAGTGCATTTCTTTCACTAGACAAAAGAGCATTTATGGTTGATCTTGGTAAACCTGATGATTTATATAAATCCCAACAAGAAGAAAAACCTTTTTTGTTCATAAAGTAATTTATTCTTATTCTAATTGCTTCAGATAATAACAAGGTTTATTCTCCTCTCGACATAATATATAGATTACTATAATATATTTTTTGGCGAATATAGTATATAATCATACACTATATTAATATACCCAAATATAATGAGAATATTCATGAAAGGGGGAAAGTCATATAGGTTATAAAAGCTAAAATTCTTAAGAGGAAGAATCGAATAAAAGATGCAGTAAATATAAATTAATAGAAAGAGGGAGAAAAGTAATGAATAAGAATACGGTAAATTTAAAAATGGAGACTATAAAAGCATTTTACAATTTAGATAATGATAAAATAAGTAATATACTTGGAAATAGCATAGTAACTAAAGAATATGATTTTTCTAAACTTAATATACAAAATATACTTAAGCTAACAAGAGAACTTAATCTGTCTTTAGATGTGCTGGAAGAAATATTTTGTAATAAAGATAGTGATTTAAGGAATTTGAATGAAAAACTAGCATTAAATCGTACACAAGGAATATTAAGAAAAGTAGATGAATTAGGAAGAATTGTTATACCGATGGAATACAGAACTTTTCTAAGTATATTAGAAAAAGAGCAATTAGGAATTTCAATAGACTTTAATGGGAATTTAATTTTAAAGCCACAAAAGAAATGTGCAGCTTGTGGTAGAAAAAAAAGATATAATCAATGTAAACGAGGTTTACTTATGTAAGAACTGTATAGAAAATTACAAGATAGAAAGTTAATTTTTTTTATTATTAAACTATGCTATGAGAAAGAAAAACTATTCTTTGTGTTTATATAAAAGAACTAAAATTTGCAATATAATTATACAAACTTAAATAAAGAGGTTGGTATAATGGATTTTAATATGATAGGGCAAAGAATTGCAGAAACAAGAATAAAAAATAACAAAACACAAGAAGAGTTGGCAGAAGAATTAAATATCACACCAGCATTTTTGTCAAATATTGAAACTGCAAAGAGAAAGCCAAGTCTAAGTACATTTTTAGAAATTGCAGATAAATTGAATTTAAGTTTGGACTATCTAATTTATAATAAAGATATTAAAACAGAAATGGAAGAAGATATTGTGATTAAGCAAATATATAAACAACTTGAAAAGTTAGATGATAGTAAAAAAGAAAAATTTTTAAATATTATTGACTATATTGCAAGAAACTTGTAAAAGATATATATAGGAGAGAATAAGACATATTTTATTAAAGTAAAATCAGCTTTGAGGAATAAAAATTTTTCGCAATAAAAAGAGAAAGAAAAGCAGCCAAAAGAGCTCCTTTGTGATAAAATAAAAAAGAAATTTATCACAAAGGAGTAAAAAAATGAACAGAGCAGAAAAAAGAAAATTAAAAAAAGAGATAGATATATTTGCAGATGTAGTAAAAATAATAAAACAATATTTTCCAGAATTAATAAAAAGGTTTGAAAGATTAACAGATACAAGACATCAAAGTTATGTAGAATATCAAATGTCAGTAATAACAGTAACAAGGCTAATGGGATTGTTATGTGGAATAACAAGTATGAGAAATACAACAGAAAAATTTAATACAGAGGAAGCAATAGAAAATATAGGAAAATTGCTAGGAATAGAAATAGAAGAAATCCCACACTATGATACGATTAACGATATATTTGAAGAACTTGATATAGAAGAATTACGAAGAATACAAAAATATATGGTAAATAGACTGATAAGAAGTAAGATGTTTGATAAATATAGATATAAAGGAAAATATTTTCAAATAGTGATAGATGGGACAGGACTAGCAACATTTAAAGAAAGACATTGTCCAAATTGTTTAAAGAGAACATATAATAAAGGGCAAGACGATGAATATAGCATATATTACCATTATGTATTAGAGGCAAAGTTAGTAGTAGGAGATATAGTAATTAGTATAGATACAGAGTTTGTGGAAAATGAAAAAGAAAATGTAGAAAAGCAAGATTGTGAAATAAGAGCATTTTACAGAATGGCAGAAAGAATAAAAAAGGAATATCCAAAATTGCCAATAATAATATCAGGAGATGCATTGTATGCATGTGAACCAGTAATGGAAGTATGTAGGAATAATAAATGGGAATATATATTAAGATTTAAGAAAGATAGATTAAAAGCATTAGGAGAAGAAATAGAAGGATTAGAGAAAGCAGAAAAAGAAAGCAAAATAAAATATTGGAATAAGTTAAAATATTATGAAGTAAAGAGAGATAAAGAAGCAAATGTAATAAAATACTATGAAACAAAGAAAGAAGAAAAGATAGAATTTATGTGGCTTACGTCATTTAAGATAACAGAGAAAAATAAAGAAGATATAATATATTATGGAAGACAGAGATGGAAAATTGAAAATGAAGGATTTAATATGCAGAAGAACGGGACATTTGATATAGAGCATATTTATTCAAGAAATTACAATGCGATGAAAGCACATTACTTTTTTATACAATTTGCACATACAATAAGACAGCTATTAGAAAAAGGGCTAAAATATGTATCAGAGTTAAAAATGAGCATAAAAGAAGTAAGTGCAGCCATCACACAAACACTTACTCAAACCTCAATAAATCTAGCTGTACATGGTAAAATACAGTTAAGATTTTATGGTTAAATTATATACAAACAAAAGAAAAAAATCAATAAAAAAACGAAAGAAAAATAAAATAGTTATATAAAATTCTAAAAAAACTGTGGATAAGTCTTGCAGTGTAAGAGGAATATCATATCAATGTGGATAATGCATCAAAAAATGAAGTTAAAAGTGGATAACTACTTAATCAACATAAAAAATGATGATAATCTATAAAATGGGCAAAAATAAAAAAATTTATTCCTCATTGCTGAAGTAAAATAAAGATATTTGACATTTGAATTGATTTGTGATAGCGTATACAAGGACTAAGCTTAAGTAATCATCTTTTCACAATAAGGGGATTTTGCTACCAAACTAATGGAGGTATCAAAATGCAAGCAAAAAAAAGCAACTGGAAGTGCACATTGACCTTGATGGCAATGGCATTGATAGTATTCGCAATGACTTTTGTAATGTTGCCAACACAGGCTTTTGCTAAAGAAGAAACCCCTGTGTTGAACGAAGTTACCAATGAGAAAGCGAATGCAACAGATGTTGATCCGGATATTAACAGAGGAGCAAGTATTACCATTGAAGCAGGACAAACTGGAGGACTAGAGCTGGAACTGACTAAATACGAGGGATTTACAGATCAATTCTTTGTTTTAGCGACAAGCGATAGCTCTGAAGGAACAATTCAATTGTCCTTATATGGGAGTGATTTAGAACTCTACTCCGATGAATGGACAATAAACTGTAATGAATACAAAATGTGGACTGTACCAAATCCTCCAGAGGGCAAATGGTATCTTATGATAACTCCTTCTGGCATTGAAGGAAGTGTAACAGTTTTTGCACGGTGGAATTGAAAGTGACACACAAATAAAAAAAGTATTACTTAAGCTAAGTTAATATGCTATTGTTGAATCCCCTTATTGGGTAGGAATGCTTTTGAAGTGTTCCTACTTTTATTTTGAATATTTATTTGAAAATTTTATGATAATATGATAAACTATCCTGTAGTAATAAGTATTTTTGGAGGAAAGAATGAAAAAAATAGCAATAGTAGTTATATTGATATTAAGTGTTATTATAATTATATGGTCAGCTTATGGAAAAAATATATATAGAACATTGTTAAATAATACAGGAATTGTTACATCTATAAATAAGGGTGGGGAAGAAGGAAAGTATGATATTTATGTTAAAGGAAATGGCGAGAATGAAGCTGATAGTTATGTACTTTCTATTTCTTCAATAAAAGATGTAAAATTACAAAATAATCAAGGAAGAAAAATAAATATTTCGGAATTGAAGATAGGAGATACTATCTATTTTGAATATAAAGAACAAGAAGATAAGGGAGAAAAAAAAATAAATACGAAAATAGGAAATGAACATCTTTTAGTTTCAGGAAAAATTGAAATAAAAAATCCTATATTACATGGAATTAGATTAATTAAAATTATAAATAGTAACTAAATAATATATAAAGTCGAAAAGGTACTAAAAAAGTCAAAAAAAGTACCACGAAAGAATATTGACAATTAGATAGATAAATTATATAAATAGAATAGGAAAGGAGGAAATAAAATGATTAAAAATTTAAAGATGAAAGTATTTATTGGAATACTTATAAGCATTTTATTTTTTATAATTAATATTGACGGAGAGGTTAAAGCTGTAAGTTTAGGTGAAATAGAAGTGCCAGAAGAAGAAAAAATTATGAAGTATGATGCTAAAACAAAGCAAATAACAGAGGTAGACATGGAAGAATTAGAGCAAGTAGTTGCTACTTATAAAACTAGCAATGGAGAAAGCTCATATAAGCTAAATGCATATGATCCATATAAGACAATATATTCTCCTAAACTTGCATTTACCAACAACATGCGTGCAGCTTTAGGAAATAAAGTGACAGATACTTCTGCTTTCCCTTATAGAACTACTTGTAAAGTAAGTGGGGATTTGAAAGCTGATAAAGTTTCAGCTACTATTAGTGGCTCGGCTAGCTTAGTAGGACCTAATATAGCGCTAACAGCAGCTCATGTTGCTTTCTTAGAATATGATAAGGAATGGTATACTTTTGAAAATCTTGTTTTTAGACCAGGATATAATGGCAATGCAAACGACGAGAATATAGATGATGGCAATTATAAAGGATATTCTTCAAATTATGAACAAATTTATTTCCCTAGTTCTTATATGATTAATAAGGATAAGCAATATGATTGGGCTCTTTGTGTATTAACTCAACCTATTGGAAAATATCTTGGGTACTTTGGTCTTCAACATTATGATGATCCAGAAGAATTGAAACAATTTTCTGTAACAGCTACAGGTTATCCTTCTCAAGGTAACTATGGATTTAATGGTAGAACCCAATGGGCATCAGGAGGAAAGATATTTGAAACAAACGATATAACATTTAAGTTTAATGCACTTCTTTTCGAAGGATACAGTGGAGGACCAGTATGGAGAGATAGTGATTACATTATGCTAGGAATTACTACTAGATCGGACTTTTCTTCTTATGGAGAAGCTGTTATTACAAATCGTCGTATTATAACATTAGTTACTAATCTTAGAAATCAATGGAATGAAGCTAATCCTTAGTTTTTTAGATATTAAAATGTTGCAGTTAATTAGTAATTTGTTTCATTTGAAAGAACAAGTAGGAAGTCTACTTGTTCTTTTTTAGTTTTTACATAAAATAAGAACAGTAATAAAAATTAATTAAAGAATAAACTTATTTTTGAAAATTAATTTACAATATTTGTGTAGAAGGGAAAATTTACTTTTGTATTATTACAATCATGAAATTCGTTTCAATATCTTTTTTAACCTTTTGTTGCTTTCTCATATATTTTATTGTATAATATATAAAATGCTTAATATAGTATAGTAGGATTTTTAATTACACTAATGTTAGCTATTTTGCTGATATTTTTGTAATAGAGAAGGTAAAGAATCTACACAACACTATGGAGGTATATTTATGAGAACTTTGCACGCACGGTTACTCGCGATGGCTCTGACAATTGTCGTTCTCATTTCCAGTACGATGGTTGCTTCAGCAGCTGAGGTTGAAACAAATGAGGGCGAAGAAGTTAGCATTGTCAATGTGGAAATCAACAATGCACCTACTTCTACGCAGTCCGTCTATGATCTCAAAGAGATTCAATACGGAGATACCACAACAGGCAAAACATCTTACTCTGGAAGCTTTACTTTAACTACCGAACAGTATATCACGCTGGTAGTTAATTCGCACACAGATATTATTGTTACACTGTTGGGGCTCACAGGGGATGCAGAAGATATGGGAGTAGTAAAAAAATTTACTGATAATCCTAATGGACAGTTTACCATTTACTTTGTTGGAGGTAAATTTCCTACTGGTAAATATAATTATACCATAAGGATGGCAGATTCCACTGCTCCATATGCGTTCTACCTTTTGGCGACTGATTACCCTTACAACTAAATAATAACTATAAAAGCATTTGAAATAAAAAAACAATAAGTAACTAACAAGCAGTAGATACTTTACTTCTCAAAAGCAGAAGGATGTGTGAAAACTCATTCTTCTGCTTTTTTATTATAGTTTAAGTGTTTTGAACCTAGTTATTGACTATATCTAAGCTAGGATAAATACAATACAAAAAAGGTATATCACACTCTATATTTTCTAATTGTTCCTTATTTGGAAATGCTAAAATTAATTTGTCAGCGATTGGAAGTGATAAAGGATAAGAGTTTACTAATTTTACAACTCCCTTTGCATTATCTTCATTTGCCACTATTATATGATATTTTATATTATCTTTTGTAATAAAGGTAATAAATACTGGCTCATATCCTTTGTGAAAGTTTATAAATCTTCCTTTGTATTTGCATAATATGTCTAATGCAATAAGCATTTGATTATTTATTTGTTTTGTATTATGAACCATGATAGTTCCTTTTTTAGATACCATATTTGAGCTGAGAATCGATTTAAAAGTATTTTTATTGTCATTAAATATAATTTGCAGTTGTTCTATCTTAGCACACCCAAAATCTTGAATAAAATTTATTATTTTTAAATTATCTATCATAAAATAAATCCTCCTATATTACTCTCATTAAATACCCATATATCAGCTTTTCTTCTTGTTTTATTTCAGTTATTCGAATTAATACATTATCCATATAATGGGGATAATTATTAAATCTTGCAGGTATTCTAACTAAACATGTAATATCTGTTACAGCTAATTGCACTATGACACCACTATTACCTTTTGGAAAAGCAATGACTTTACCAGTATATTCTCCGTTTTTCAATGATATATTTTCGAATATCTTTAAATGGATTTTTTATAAAATCTTTGCTATTCAATTCAAATATATTATTTTCTATATCTATTTTCTTGATTCTAACTTTTAAATATTCACCCACAGTATAATAATCTTTACAATTAACTATAAATATGTGTTGTAAGTTATTAGCTTTTATTATTACTTCTTTTCCATACAATTCTACTAAAATATGCTTAATTCCTACAGCAATTATTCTAACTTTTACAATATCATTAGCTTTTAGCTTTGAAAGTTCTAATTTTGCTCTTAGCTGCATAGCTTCTTTTCTACTTGCGATTGCTATATTAGATATAGTATCTATTTCTATTATAATAAAGTCTATTTCTGCACCCAGCATGCCTCTGATTATAGACTTATTTATTTTTGATATACCTAGCTCTTGAATAGGAATAAGTATTTTTATATCTTCATACCAAACAATAGCACAGGATATATTCTCGTTTTTATATTTATAATATTCATCTTCTATACCACTAATTTTGCTTGTCAGTATTCGTTTTTCTTCTTTACTTCTCATAAGTTCTTTTATTGCTAGTTCGTTCACTATTTCACCTCCATAATAAAAAACACTTACCATTTAAGGTAAGTGAAATCATAATTTTATACTTTTGAATCTTTAACATTTTTTTCTATAAATTCTCTACGATGGCATTTAGGACAATTTACTTCAATTATATAGTTTTGCTCATCTAATTTTGAAACTTTTGTTACATTTTTATTATATGTATCAAGTCTACCTGCATAAGCATCACCATTTTCTAAAATTGTAGCACACCAATTGTAATTTCCATCTAAAGAACAATGCCCTAAACCCTCAAAATATTTAGACATAAGTTGCACTTCCTTCCTTGCATCAAATTTAATTTTACTGAAAGTATATCATATAACTAAAAAGTAGTCCATTCTATTTTTTCTTCTTTTTTTTCAACTTTTATATTAACTTTTTCTTTTACTTGTACTTTTTGGGAAATATTTTTAATCCATTTAGGATTATATTCACTTACAGGACTATCTTTTAGCTTTTTTGCCAGAGGATGCTCTTTATATATTACTTTATCTAATAACAAAGGTTTATTTCCTCGTATGTTTAATATTAGCCTGAGTGATGGAATTCTCATTATTTCATCGACATTTAGTAGATTTCTTCGCTGCAAGGATACATTCTTTTGACCATATTCTGCTAAGTCTCCCTCTATGGAATTTGATTTGTTTATAGAGGTACTTTCAACATTTGTTACACCTATGAGAGAACAAAAATACTCCGCAGTTAGAACATCTGTAATTCCCATGTCAATTCTATTATCGCAGTTTCCAATTATTTCATCTGAAAGACCGATTAGGATAACGATTTTGAAATTGACCTAAGTTTTGCAAAATAGGAATTAAAGCAATTCCACGACTTCTAACAGTAGATATTTTTTTGTTAAAATCAGGTATTTGACCGAATGTTAGCGAATTCGTCTAAAAAACAATATACTTCAGTTTCACACCTACCATTTGGTCTTGAATCTGCATATCTAACTAGTTTTATAAAAAGAAATGTAAAAAATAATGAGGCGAGAAAATCATTGCTAGAGTCGACATCACTTGTTATAACATAATAAATACAAGGTTCTTTTCCTGGAGCGGTTAAATCAATATCTGATTCAGAGGTTAATCGCTGTAAATCTTCATTTTGGAAAGGTTGTAATCTAGTACCTAAACCTGTAATAACTGATGCTTTTATAGTATCACTACCGACTTGCAAAGATATTATAGCTCATTTTAGCAGGGTTATCATTTGGTAGTCCTTTAAAAATATTGTCTATTTCTCCAATATCACCGATTTGCAATCTTTTTATATATATTAGTTAGATTATTTTTTGTTATTAGCATTTCTAAAAAGTAAAATTCAAAGGCTTTTAACAGATTTTCTTCAGCTCGTGGCCAAAAGTCATCTTTACCGAGCATTGTGTTTTTGAGTATTAGAAATAATAACATTGCTAGATGTTTGAACATCAGTTATTGTTTCATTTTCTCCCAAAGGATTCCAACGATCGCTATGTTTCATATCCTTTAAATTTAATACTTTTACATTATATCCAATACTTCTAAAATAGCTGGAAGTAGTTCGATAAATTTCTCCTTTTGGATCAGTTACTATGATAGACTTTTTATACTTTGAAAGCTCCAAAAGATTAGTTAATAGAAAACCGAGTTGTTTTCATGCTACCGACTACTACCAAAGACACAAATATTTTTGTTAAAATAGCTGTTAAAAGGCAGTTTTACAATATCAGAATTGTATTTTCCTAATATAATACCTGGAACATCATTTATTCCTAAAACTTGTTTGATTTCATTCTCTTGCATCCAGTTAGCAGTGCCATAAGTTCCGTATTCACTTTTGATTTTTATACCCTTTATTTTGTCTTGTTTTTTATAAACAACAAGTAATATGTCTATAATAATAAAAAACGAAATAAGAGCAATTATAAAGCAAATAAGTATATAATTATTTGTAGTTAAAACAATGTCTTTATTAAAACACTTATTAAGTAATTTAATGTAGTTTTTTATGTTAAAATCTAAAATAACATTTAAAGCAAAACAAAAAAATAAAAATATGTAAAAACATATCTTCTTAATCATATATATAGTGTTCTTTCTCAATATAATCTTCTAATGCTATAATGTCATAATTACAAGTGGGAAGTTCTTTATTTAATGTAGTTTGCAATTCTTTATTACAAACTATTGTCATATTTTTATTTTTGTTTTCTAATAAAAAGTACCTTATTCTATTAACTTTTTCTGTATCTAAAGTATAAAAAAAGCTAACATATTTATCTTTATAATCGGTGTAATCGCAAAAAGAATATTCTGCTAAATGAACTTTGCTTTTATAAAGTTTTTGTATTACATTAGACCAATTTACATTGTTAAGGTATTGCAGCTTTTCTCTATTTACAAGAGTATCTTCTATAAGTAATACTTGATGCATTCCAAAAACAAATTCGCTAGCATTAATCATTGATAAATCATCGGCTAGTATTATTATATTTTTGTATTGTTTTTCTTTTTGAATATCATAAATAACTGAAAGGATATATTGTTTTGTACTATTTTTCGGGATATGGTAAGCTAAATAGGATATATGGTTAATTTCTAATATTCCTATGTATCTTCTGGCAGTAGATGTAAATTCTTCTTTGTTTTTGATGGAGAAAGATGGGGTATAGGATAAAGTATTAGAATTATGATAAAATGCTGCAAGACTACTTATATATAATAATCTTGGCAAATACTTTGCATTTCGATTTAGTTTATTATAGTCAAAATTAAAAAGTTTTGCGTATTCTATTCCAAGCTCACCTAGTACAAGGTTTAACTTAATCTTTTTTAAAAAATTGTTTTCTATCAAGCTATGAATTCGCTTTTTATAATACATAGTCGAACTGAAAAAATATTTTGCATCACTCACATATAGGTATTGATATTGAGCAATAAATTTTATCAGTTCTTTTTCCTCATTAGATTTGGGAAAATAATTCAAATAAAGCACACCTCCTAATAAAACATAAATCATATCATATAATGGTACATGGCAAGTAATTCGACAGCTACGCTATCGAACTCCTTACCTCCACTAATTAAAATGTCGCACTTGTAACTTGAAATTGTTGATATAACAATGTTTTATAATTTCAAAAATATCTCGTTTTTCAAAAAGTTTTTTTGGAAAAAATGAGACACTTTTAGCGACTGTAATTTTCTAAAAATTCTGTAATTTTATCACCATGAATAACAAAAATTTCTGTATGTGGATTTTCAGAAAATTCACCTTTAGCCGCATAAAACATTTTAGAAGTGTTATCATCTTTTATTACTTGTGATAATATTAAAGCATCTGCAATAGGTTTTATACATTTATTATCAATATCCCAACCTAAAATGTTATCAAATACCTTAATATAAATAAAAACTTGATCTTCAAATAAATTTTTAAATGGTTTTGTTATTTCTGCTATGTTTAGTAGAATTCTTTTGTAGTTATGAGTTTTTATATTTTTATAAGATGGCATAATTTCAGGTACATATATTTTTAATATGTCATCTATAAGTTCAGCATTATATTCACTATCAATGGTTTTTAACTTTTCATAGTCAAAACCTACTGTTTTATTATATAATTTAACTTCGTTTAACAAGATATATCTATGTTTTTCAAGACCTTTTAAGTAATTTTCTATCTGCATATCTGTCAAGCTATTATTATTTAGGATTACTCCTGTTTCTTCTTGTAAGTTATGTAGTTCTTTTTTTAATTTTTCATTTATTATCATTTGCAAAAGACCTTTCTTTATAATATTTGAAGGGCAATTATAAAGAAAACAGCTTTTCTAGTTTTCTGCTTTTACATATTCATCATATGCTTTAAAAATTGTTTCTGTCATTTCTGCTCTAATATCATTGTTTAGAGGATGACACACATCTCTATAAGATTTTTTACTTGAATCTTCCTTGCTTCTTAACATTCTTGAAGGCATAGAAATAAATCTTCCATTTTTTCCTTCGATAAGTGTAATACCTCTAATAATTAAATAGTCGTTTAATACGACATTTGCACGAGCTAATACTGGTGCCTTTAAATTTGTTTTAAAAATTTTAACTTCTGTAATTTCCATAATGAAATTCCTCCTATAAATAAAAATATTTTTGAAGGGCAAATATAGGAAAAATTATATTCATATTAACATTTATTGTTCGAGCAAAGGCTGTATATAATTTGAAATTTGAGAAAATGGGGTAGGGGATAGTAGTTTGTTCCTAATGTCATCTAAGTCAAAAGGATCAAAAACTATATCATAAATCCCCAAACAAAGTGCATCCTTTAATTCAGGAACTTTGTCATTTTCCAAAATCAAAATAACTCTTATATTCTTTTGTCTAACTTTGAACATAAAGTCTTTAAAATTATATTTATTGTGCTGAATAGTAGCAATTAAAATTGTTGCAGAGTTTTCTTGTAAGATATAATCAGGGTAATAGACTATTCTACTATTTTCAATGTGTTTGTTTAAATCTTTATCTAACTCTTCATTATCAGTAAAAATTAATACCATTTGTCAATAACCTCCTTCAAAAAACTGTATGGGATCTGTATATTCGCCATTAATTCTAACTTCAAAATGTGCATGAGGGCCTGTGGAATCTCCTGTACTACCAACCTTTAAAACTGGCTCACCCTGTTTAACTTCTTGATTTGTTTTCACAAGTAGTTGTGAACCGTGTGCATACAAACTTACAATACCTTGACCGATGGTCTATCATAACGACATTTCCATAGCTGGAGCTATAATTTGCCCTTATTACTGTCCCGTCTGCCATTGCCACGAAATTAGCTCCGTATTGGTGCTGCAACATCTGTTCCAGCATGAAGTTTATATACACCGATTTGTAGGATTTACCCTCATTCCAAAATGAGATGTTATAGTTGTATATCCAGGAATAGGCCAATTAAACATTCCGAGTTGGAATTAGACCTTTGCCATCTGTGATAATTAAATTCGAGTTGCTACTAAGCCAAGAAGTGTTTTCTGCATTATTGCTATATCCGATTTGATGCTTGTATAATGATTTGTATATCCGTATCAATACTGCTTTCACTTATCTTTAGTTCATTTTTTAGATAATTTCTTAATCTTTCGTATTCCTCTCCAATAAGTTCTTGACTTACAAATACTTTTTGTGTTATTTTGGTATTTCCATTTTCTATTACTTGCTCATTATAGTTATATTTATAATGACCGAACTATTGAATCGCTTTCTATCAGTAAATACTGTATTTGTTCTTCTCTTGAAATAGTAGTATTTCCTTCGTCATCTGTAGTAGATGTTTCAGTTACTATAACATTAGTTTCATAAATAAACGTACTTTTAAAATATTTAGATACTTCATTTAAAAGGTTTTCGTCTAATTTCCTATTATTCGTCATATTTGCAAATACCATAATAGAGTATAAATGCGACCATTCTATCGTTTTATCTTTTTCTCTATCGCTAACATCTAGTAAATATGTAGTTGGTTCACCATCTTTAAAATTATTACAACTATTTAGATAATCAGCTTTGGAAATACACATATTTTTTATTTCAAGTTCTGCTGCTGACATTGTACTATTATCGGCTTGTACTTCTTGGATAAATATTGCATCAATAATTGTACATATTGCAAAAAATAATCCTAGAATTATAATAATAAAGGGAAGAAATGGCTTTAATACTTTAAAGGCCATTTTTTTTAATTCTTTTCCCACTTTATTTTTAACAGTATTTTTAGCTTTTTTCATTAAACTCATTTTTAACACCCGATTTCTTAGGTAAATTACTGTTTGGAATTTTAGGCACATATGCTGTATCCTTATAATTATTTTTCATATTAGGTTTTGAACCTTTATATGAATAACTATGATTGTTAAAATTTCCTTCAGCCATATTTGCACCTAGTTTTAAATATGTTTTTACACCATTATATCCAGTCTTTATAGCAGTTTTTGCAATAGTATTTGGAGTAAACTTTTTTTCAGTATTAGAATTATAACTGTTTGAGTTATTAATACTTGAACTGTTTACTATGCTATTTTTGTTTGAAATATTCTCTCTAATTGGATTTATATTTCCGTTATAGTCTTTTTCATCAGACAAATTGATATTAGGACTAATAAGTGATTTTGCTCTTGAAACAAAACCTTTAAATCCACTACCAGAATCGCCGTTATTATTTAAGTTGTTTGAATTAGGTGCTTTAAATTGTTCTTTTATTGCACCTAAACCAAATCCTAGTGTTGCTCCCATACCCATTACACGACCTGCCATTTTATCATTATCCATACCAGCTTTTAGACTTATTATATTTTGCAAACAATTTTGTAATGTATCAGCTAGTGGGAGAATCATCATAGACCATATCAAAGATACTGCCCATCCACCACCACTTGGTAGGAAAGCTAAATATATCAAAAATAAAAAACAGTAAATAAATTGCATGAATATATTCATAACAATTTGACCTATCCAAACACTTGCAGCTGTTGCACGTCTGTTTATTATCCAAAGTCCACATGCAATAGGAGTGAATATCGTAAAAATAATAAGAGTAAATTGTCTTATAATAAACTTTATATTAAGTTTTACGAAAAGATAGATAAACATTGCAATAACTAAAGCTGTTGTAATTGCGTTTCCTGTCTTTATTGAAGTTAGCATATTATTGCCTAAAAAATTGTCTAATCCGTTACTTCCAGCAGATGTTACAAGCAGATGAACTAAACTATTATTAACATATAATAAAAATCTAATAAAGAGAGGAGCGGTAGCAATAAAAATTCCACCTAAAGCAAGTCGTAAAAGGCTATCTTTTGCTTCATTTTTTTTACTTGTATTCATACCAGCACCCATAATTTTATAGGATAGTATGAATACTGCAATTAAAATTAGACTGCCAGAAATAATAGCAAAAGATTTATACCAAATCATTGCCTTATTCCATAATTCATTTGTAAAAGGGGAGAGGGAATCATCAGCACTATTATTATTAAATATGAGAGTGTCGTAATCCTTAAAGCCAACATTAGCTTTCTCTCCAGTTGTGAAATCTAAAACAGTTTGTGCTATTCCTCCGCAAGCATTCTGCAATTATTTTTTCAAATAATGAGCCATCTTCCTGTTTTACTTGATCTTTTACATTTATATCAGTTGCTGCAAGACATATTGGAGATAACAAAAAAAGAATTGCAATAACCATTACAAAACTTTTAACTATTTTATTCAATTTAATGTCTCCTTTCTAAATTATAGAACTATTTTAAAGAGGTACTATGCTTTTTTAATATTACTATTCCAGCTACTATTATTAATATAGAAACTATGGCAATGCTAATTAACAAAATATAGTTCATTTCATTACCTGTTTGAATGCGTGGTATTTGTGTATTTTCAAATTCAAAGCTATAGATACCGTTTTCTTCATCTATCTTTGTTCCATCTATAAATATACCTTTATCGTCAATTACTAATTCTACTACTTTATCAGAAAGTTGGTAGTTATTAGGTTGTGAAAGTTCCTTTATAAACCATTTTCCATAGCGTATGTCTTTAAATAAGATAGTTCCTGCGTCTTTATCGCTTTTTACTTCTTGAATTAACTCTGTACAGTCGCTATCAGCAAATAGTCCAAAAGTAAAGTCAGCTTTTATAACTTCTCTAGTATCACTATCTACTTTTATAAGCTTAATGTTTGAAAGTATTGGCATATCTTGCATTTCCACAACTTGGTTTTCTTTGTCGAATGATACCGTAAAAGTGATACTCTCTGCAACTTCGAATCCGGTAAGGAACGGTCTTTTCTGTCAAAACATAAGTTTTGCCTTCCTCAAGGCCTGAAACTGCGTGAGGTCCGTCTTTAGACGAAAACCATTGATCTACAATATTATCATTTTCATCAGTTACAACCAATTCTGCACCTTCGACTTCTTTACCAGTTACTAAATCAGTCTTAGAAATAAGAACAACCTTATCGATCATAGAAATACTTTGAGTTTGTTTATCTGTGCTTACCGTAAATTCTTGGTCGGTAGCTTTTACAAAGCCATCCACAGATACCTCCTCGTGAAGTAGGTATGATTTGTTTTCCTCCAAATTACTTACTCTGTGAGGGAGTTCACTTGATATCCATTCATCTAATATCTCGCTTGTTGCCATATCAATTACTTGCAATTTTGCACCTATAACTTCATTACCACCGATATCAGTTTTACTTATTTCCACAATTTTATCTATCATTTGAATTTTTTGTGTTTGTTTATCTTCACTTGTAACAGTGAAAGTTATGTCAGTAGCTTTTACAAATCCATCTACAGAAATTTCTTCATGCAATATGAATGTCTCATTTTCCCTTAAATTAGATACCTTATGAGGTACTAGTGAACTAGTCCATTCATCCAAAATATTATGTTCCATATCCAAAACTTGTAATTTTGCACCAACAACTTCATTCCCAGCGATGTCTATTTTGCTTATTTCTACTTGTTTATCTACCATTGCAAATTTTTGCACTTCTGTTGAATTTTTCACATTACAGTTAATGTCACTAGCAATTACGAATTCACTAGCAGCAGATTTTTCTTTTAAAACAAGCTTTGCATCAACTTTTATTCCTTTTATGATATGTGGCTCTTTTGTTGTTTTCCAAGAATCTATTAGTGTTAATTCTCCGTTTTCTTCTATTTGATATAATTCTAAATCGCAGTTTTCAATATAGTTATTTTCTATGTCTATTTTAGAAAATTCTATTGTTGTCATTAGGTTCTGGCAATCTAGTGTATAGGTATATTCTTTTGTAGTATTATCTTCTTTTTCAAAATTGACTGTATATATTTTGTCGTCTAATACATAGCCAGACAAAGTAGATATTTCTTGCACTTCAAATTTTCCGCATTGGTAAGTCAATAACTAATGTTCCGTCTTCTGTAACAGGATAAATTCCAACTTCTTGACCTTTTTCATAATAATAAGAACCGTCAGCAAAATTTATTATATTTTCAGCAGCAGTTACTTTATATTTAATCTTAGAGTAATCAATATCTTCAGCTAAATATACATTATTACTATTTAATTCTTTTTCTTCTACTTTTTTATTTATATATAGTTTAGCTCTAGGTTGTTCATTATTTACTTCTACTGTAATCCATGCATCGCCATCTTGATCGTATTCGCAACTTTTATTACTTGCAGAAATTTTAAAAATAATATCCTCATCTAGTTCCAAGAAGCCCTCAGGAATTACGATTTCAGATAATCTAAATGTGCCATATGGGAGCTTTGTTTCAGTATAAGCTGTTGCATTTTCGTCGGTTGTCCAGGTATCACGATACTCGTTTCCTACCTTACATGATACTTTTTCCCATTCGTTTGACTCTTCGTTTAATTTTTCTAGTTTAAATGTTGCGTGTGAATAAGTTACCATTTGACCAGAGTTTTTGTCTTTTTTAACAAGTTTTAGATAGGCTCTAAAAGGTGTATCATTTTCTATCTTCCAATGTTGAACAGGAGTAGTTGTATTTTCTGTAAGAGTTACTTCAAAGTCCTTAACTTTATTAACTCCTTCATATTCACAAAGTGTTTCACTTCCGAATATATGTACCATAAGCCAATGGCTTTGACATACTGTAACCTTTATCATCTGTTCTCATAACACAATATTCGTCGTCTGCGTATTCGTCTATATGTTTTAATGCTTCTTCAAAGCTACCGTAAAAGTTTACATACCTTTTCAATATAATAGTAAACTCTACATTTTCAAGAAGAACTGCTGTATCGTTAGTATCTGTTGAAACTTTTATAATCTCAAATACTTCTCTGTTTACGTCATTGTGTACGATTTCTTTCTTACTTATTACACTTGTATGCATATCTTTATATGCGAAAGTATAAATATGAATTGTTTTATCTGTAATGTAACCGTTCTGCCGTCTTTGTTTCTTTTAGTCCGGTAAGAACCCATAGGGATACCCTCTAATTTTACACCATTTACTGTTAAGTCTGCTGGAGTTTGTGAATTTGTTATTTTTATTTCAGCAACACCTTCTTTATTAAAAGTATAAGTTGCTAAAACATCATTTTTTTCAAAATATGTAACTGTACCTGCTACATTTGTTATTTTCTCGTTTGCAAAAAGAGTATATTCAGTTCCTGCTATCGAAGCATCTCCATGTTTATAAGAGTGATCTGCTCTCGCATTATTTCCTGTTGTAACATCATCTTTTGTAATTTCTAAAGTTCCAGTAGGTTCATCATTAGAAAAAGTTACACTTCCATATATTATAGGTGTAACTTCATCTTTATAATTTAATGTAACATTTTTTGTTTCTGTGTTTAGTAAGTATCCTGATGTTACGCTTTCCTCATCGACCAAATAACGACCTAGAGGAAGCCCTGATTTGGTTGCCACACCTGCGGTTGTGGTTGTTATTCTTCCTACAACGTCACCTTGACTATAATGTTTTACTGTTCTTTCTGCGTTATAAATATCTTCGGCAGCTGTTATTCTAAAAACAAAACCTGCTCCCAAAGTATCACCATTTTCATTTTCTTTTTTTACAGTTATAGTTCCGTGTAGGCTCCTTATTTACAATAGTTTTAGTAGTGGTTTCATTAGGTTTTATTTCTACGGTATATGTTTCTGTATTTACTAAGTAAGAAGATTTTGCTGATTTTTCCTTAATACTATAAAATCCTTTTAACAAGTCCTCTAATACGATTTTTCCTCCGCTTACTGTTACTTCATTATAATAATCATTAGGTCCTGTTACTATGAATACAGAACCGTCAACAAGGTCTCTGTTATCATTAGTTTTTATTAGTTCTAATCTGCCCTTTGCCTCAATAGTTAAATTAATTCTTAATGTAACGGGATCATTGTAGTTTAACGAATACAATTGGTCTTGAACTTCTGAAGACTGAAACTCAATATATACTGTAGTCTGACTGTCTTCTGTACCTTCCTTAATACATCCCCATTCTAGGAATGTGGAATCCGAAATTCTATAATTTTCAATAGTGCAATTCTCATTTGGTGTAAAAGACATAGTATTTTCGCCTTTATTGTGTGTAATTCTAATGTTATTTTCTGTTCTATCTATTGAATTATAGTCTTTTAACACATCATTTGTATCAGTTAATGTTGTCGTTTCTCCAACCCTTAGAGTAATTGTTGAGCCATCAAAACTTGGTCTTAAACTCATTCTATTCATTTTAGCAGTTGTTTCTGCCTTAAATGTTTCATATTCAGCTTGAACAGATGAATCTACAAAATGAGCAGAACTTTGATTTAATGTTTCCCAGATGAATTGCTGAGTGAAAGCATATTGCTTAAGAGAACTTGGATCGGCAAAGTTTCCGTCACTACCATAGGTACCACGATTTTGATACCAACCAAAGTATGCAACTTTACTTGCTTGTTTTAATTCATTGCTTGTTGGTACATAATAGTTTCCGTCGTAATTAGTTCCGTGTTTCAAACGGTGTGAAGTTCTGTGCACAGAAAACTAAAATACCGTCTCCATTACCAAAATTCCAATTTTCATTACGTCTTATAAGTCTCCTAGCAATAATTCCATTCTCAGTGTTACTTCCAGCGTCAGTAGTTTTATATCGGGTGGCATATTGTCTGGCCATGAATCTATCACTACCACTACCACTGATTGTTTGATTTGCAGCGAGAATAGTAGGTTGTATTATACTAAACAATGTAACAAATACCATTATCATTGCAAAAATTTTTTTTAAGTTTTTTATTTTTAACATTATATAATCCTCCTTTTTGGTATAAAAAATAGACAGAGTTTAAAACTCTATCCATCTATAATTTTTAGATTATTGAAATCTTATTTTTTTCTATAACTAAAGTCAATAGACCATTTACCACAAGTACAACTAAAAGGTTCAGCTCTAAAAGGACACTTTTTATCATATTCATCTTCAGTAATTTCGAAGTTTTCTAAGGCTTTTCCTAATGAAGCAATGATTGAATTGTAGTATGCCATAGCTTCTGTTTGTGTATTAAACCATTTCCCACAGTTGCCAACATCCCTAACATGTTTATTGCCTTCACATTTGAAAGGGTTTTGTTCCTTTGATGTTTCAGCAGATGGAGTAGGGGATGGAACTATTTCTTTTGTCGTTGTTTCAGTTTGTTTAGGTTTATCTTCTGTAACTTTGGAACTATTTGTAGCATCCTTTGTAGGAGTAGAATTTGTATTAGTGCTTTTTTCTTGTGTTTCAGTTTTAGACTTTGAAGTTACAGTTTCTTGTGTTTCAGTTTTAGGTTTTGAAACTACAGTTTCTTTTGAATGTTCTTCTGTATTTTTTTCTGTTTGCTCGTCATTTTTACTTTCTTCTGTTTCTAAGGTTATTATTTCTGGAATTGTATTATTATCGTTTGATTCGTTTTCAAGCTCAATATTTTCTATATGCTCATTTGCAATATATTCTTCAGCTTGAATTTTAGCAACTTCTTTATTATCTCGATATATAACAATAGTTGCTGATCCTATAAAAAGTAATAACCAAACTAATACAAGTACTAATACCTTTAAAAATTTTTTCTTCATAAGACATACCCCCTTTATATTAATGATAGCAAATTTTTGTTTCTTTGGGAATGTTCAAAAAAAATTTTTTTTAAAATTATTCTAGAATTTCTAATTTTGCTATTAAAAAATACCTTTGGTCTGTTGGTATAGCCTTATTATTGATATATGAACATGTTGAAAGTTTTACGATTTTTTCTATTCCATTTATATTTTCGACTGGATACACACTCTTTGACTTATAATATTGTATCTCATCTTCGAAAGATAAAGATTTTATATTATTTTCTTCTGTTCGTTCTCCTATTGAATACACACTAAATACTGTTGCTTTATAATTCATAGATTCAGTATATATTTCAAAGACAGAATGTTCTCTAAAAAAATCTTTGTTCATGTACTTACTTATATCAGTAAACATTAGTCCACTCTTCATATTATGACCGTATATAGTGGTTATTTTATCAATAAACGGATTAACATTTATTGTAAAGATTGAGCCATTTTTGTTATACTCTCCATTAAAGGAACGATTTAGATATTCTAGAGGTTCTTGACTTCGCAGAATAGGGTAGTCAATATGTGTATTTTTTATCCTTATCCAGGCAATAATATCTTTATTTATACTTTTTAGTTCTTGCCAATTTATTTTGATGCTTTCATCAGGATTATCCTGTATATTTTCTGTTATTATAACGCTCTTTATCAATTCACTATGTATATTATCACTCTTTCTGTATTCTAAAAAGTCGCCAATCAAGAAGTATAAAGAAACTATTAGTAATATCGTAAAAATAATTATACTAGCTTTTATAATTTTAAATTTTATATTTTTCTCACCTCCAAACTTGTTGAAATATTTTATGCATCACCTCCTATACTTGGAATGTATCTATATAAAATTAAGTAAAAACAAACTCTTTTTCATAGTCTGTAATTACAAATTTAATGGCTGTAACACTATTATTTAGGCTTATTATACATTCGCCGAGGGCTTGCTGTTGTGAGAAAATTTTTAGTACCGGTCAGATAAATTAAAAAAGTCCACGATGTCTTGTACACTTCCAGGACTTTGTTTGAATAAATACCTCGTAGAACATATATTTATAATAGTTTTGCCGTTCTTCGCTATTTAGAAATTCGTCAATAAACTGACTACCGTATAAAAAGTGGTACATTATATTTACGACCACGTCTTGCAACATTTACTAAGAACTCTGCTGATTCCTGATATTTTAAAAATAGCCAAGCCTCGTCACAAACGATTATTTTTTTCTTTTCTTTATTTTTTAATACGAACTTTTGCCATACCCAAGTTAGAATAACAAAAGACGCATATAATTTTGTGAACTCATCTTTTACCTCTGACATATCAAAGTTAATAATCTCTGCATCAGAATTTATTTGACTTTCACAATCAAAAATACCGAGTGAATTACCTCTAAGAAAAGGTACTAAAATTTCAGCAAGCTCTTTACATTTATTTCTTTGTTGTAATTTCTTTTGAAAATCAGTTAGGGTAGGCATTTTTTTAGGTATTTTTCCAACAACATACTTACCATTGTCTAATTTTCCACCTTTTCTTTCATAAAGTGAATTTATATCACTTGTAATACCGTCTTTCAGCATATAACTCGTTTACAACAACTTCTATTTCTGTAACTTCAGTGCCATTTAAAGTTCTATTCATATAATTTCTACATATAGTTGCAAGTAATGCTCTTATTTCTGCAACTTTATCCAAAATATTCAAAAATTGTGAATTCCCTTTTGTATCAGGCTCTAGTTCAAACGGATTTATTCCAGCTGATTTTCCTTGTTCGATTTTTATTACTTTTCCACCAAGCATTTTAGTTAAATTTGTATATTCTCCGTTCTACGTCTATAAAGAATGCTCCACATCCTACCGTTGCAATATTTCTCGCAGTCAGTGTTTTTAAGGCGACGCTTTTTCCACCACCAGAAGTTCCGACATATAAAAGTATGAGGATTTGGAAGAGTAGGAGGACCACAAAAAGTATCTACATATATAGGACTATTCGTGAATATATTTCTACCTACAAATATGCCTTTCTCGTGTGATAGATTTGGGTTAGATACAGGAATTAAAGTTGCAATTCCTCCGGGCCACCATATTTCTTTCATAATTACTGATTGGAACTTCGCCGAGTAGGTAGCATAGTTTTAAGACCTTCGAGCTGCCTAAAGGTTAAAGTCCTTATCATTGCTGTTTTTTTATTAAGTTCGCTTTCTAATATTTTTGTTGTTTCGTTTAGTTCTTGCAAATTTTCTGCATTTAAAGTAATAAATATAGTTGCATAAAATAATTTATCTTGATTTGTTTGTATTAACATTCGTAAGTCTTCGAGATCACCGATTTGTTTTTCAAGTTCAGGCAAGTGTAATATATTACCTTGCTTTGAATATGTTGCGTATTCTGACTGACTTTGAACTAGCTTTTTTGTTAATTGGTTAATAGTAGTTCCATTGTTTGAAGGTTCTATTTTTACAGAAATATTGATATTTCCTATGTTAAACAGGTCATTCAGCCAACTAACCCAAGTTTGTTCAGGATAAACAGTCATAACAAAAACCCTAGAATATTTATTATATCCTAAGCACAGATAATCTTTTCGCTCCTGCAAAGTGTCTGGAACAATTAAGTCCATAAAATTTGGAATATTATCAAAAATGTTAATTTCTTTTGCTTTTTTGTTTTTTCCCAACATATATATTTTTGCCTCCTTGCTTTAATTTACTAATATCAAGAGTAGAATTTTTGTTTAATTCTCTATAAATCAAATTGTATAATTCATCTTCATTTAGTATAGAACACGAGATATTTGCCCTTAGCAAACTACTTTTGAACGATAGCATCTTTCTGCTTAATTCTTCTATGGCATTTTCATATAAACCATCATAGCTTATTACTGCATAGTTTTGAACAATAGAAATTGCCCTGTTTTCCTGTAAATTTTGCAAATATTCAATTAAGTGTTCTTTATATTCTTGTACTTTTACATTTTTAGTTTTATTTTGTTTAATTAAGGCAACTACCTTACTTGTATCGACATATTCCGTTGTGCTAAAAAATTGAATAGGATAATCAATGCTTAGTGAAGTTTGTATTAGCACATCTTCTATTGATTCTTGCTCATTTTGAGATAACATGTTATAGTCAATATTTCCAAGCCTTATTACACTTGAATATCTGTTACCTAAGCAAATTACATTATCTTTTATTTTTATTTGTAAAATATTTAACAAACCCTTTTTAGACTTGCTTCTTGCATTAGTATCAGTTGTAGTGTTTTGTTTTACATTTCCAGCCCTTTCTTTCTTTTTCATATTCAGATATACTACTGTTCCAACAACAAAAACAATGCTTAAAATTAAAAATATTATCATTACTACCATTTGCAGCACCTCTCATATACAAAGTCCTTTTTACGAAATAGATATTTTATTGCATAAAAAAAGAACTTATCAAAGTTCTGCTCGTTTATTTTCATAAATGTGCATAATAGCAAAAAAGTAGATAATAAAGTAATTACAAGTAGTTTTACAGTTATATTTAAAGGAATTATAAATATACTTAAACTTGCTGCCATTAGCATCAAATAAAGAACTTGTCTTAAACTTAAATATCCCCCAAAAATCTTTTCTTCTCGTTTAGTTTCATATGGAATTTTAAATACTCTCATAAAATTGCCCCTTTCCTAGCCACCTAATAAGCTACCTGTATTATTCGTTGCAATATTTATAATAATTCCTGCAATGATAAGAGATGCACCAAGTATTACTCCACCGGCCACAAATCCAGGCTAAGCTACCAATACTTTCAGCACGTTTTTGAGGGTTATTAGCATTTGTAATCATTTTTAAAGCTGCAACAACAATACTCGCAAAAATTAAAACTCCTCCGTAAAGGCATTGCGATAGAAGTAATAACCCTTTTTATATTTTCTGTTGCAGTTTGAACTTCCGCCGTTCCAATACCACTTGCAAAACTTATGTTATGAGTTGCAAGTAAAACAAGTGTAGTAGTTGCCATTGTAGGCAATTTTTTTACTTTTTTAATTAAATTCATAATTTTCAGCTCCTTTTACGATTTTTTGAAGGGCATCGTATTGGAAGCACTATATTTTAAATAATATTTTTAAAATGTACCAAGAAATAGGGTAGTGTGATGAAAAATATATTCCCTAATAATAGACTTGGTACAATAATTAAAAACTTAGATTTTATTTTTTGAGATTTGATTAAGCATCCTATTGCAAGCATAATTAAAGAAAAGATAAGTAGTGATATAAGTGTAATCAATATTACTTTAAAACTTACAAAAAAGATATTAGATGCAATATTTTCAAAATCATTTATATAATTATTCAGCATATAATCAACTCCCATATTTGTTAATAATTGATTTCTTAAAATAGCCTAATTTGTTTTCAGTGCCATTTTCTTGTGCTAATGTATATAAACTTAATAAAGACTCTCTACTCACTTTTGAGAGTACAGAATCAAAATTACTATTAAATAACTCATACAAAACATATATGATTTCTTTCAGCATTTGTATTTTATCAGGTTTCATCATATTTAAAATATTTTGTGTATAAAGAAATTCTAAATGATCCAAAATAGAATAAAAATCTTTTTGAATTTCTGTGCTATTTTTCATAATTAAATTAAATACATCATCTATATTATATTTTATATTATTATATTGTACTTTTTTATACATAGGGTATGTACTTTTAAATCCACAGGGGTATGTATTTTTTTGTACATAGGGGGTATCTCTTATATAAATTCGTCGTTCATCTATTGCTCCATTCTCATTTTTGATTAGTTCTATATGAATATATCCTAATTTATCTAAATGAGAAATCCATTGAGATACAGTATGAGTAGTTACATTATACAGTTTAGCAAAATATTTATTAGTTGCAAAACTATATCCAAATTTATTTGTTAGAGATGTTATTTCACTGTAAATCAGCTTTTCAGCAGGCTTTAACTGTTCATCATATCTAACTGTAGCTGGTATAACCGAATAATAACTAATTTGATTTTCCTCATTCATGAATTACCTCCTAGTATAATAAAAAATTATAAAAAACTATAAAAAATAGTAGAGAATTTTATAAAAAAATTCCCCACAAATTCCCCAGAAATGTAATATAATTTAAACTTAAATAATCCTTTTTAATTCTTTTTAATTTATAATAATTTTTTTGTTAAAATCTTCAAAAAGTATTGAAATATAAAGAAACGTTTGCTATAATAAATATACACCTTGACATTATTAATATTGAAATAAATGATGTGCCAATTTAGCTCAGGTGGTAGAGCGACGCACTTGTAATGCGTAGGTCACCCGTTCGAATCGGGTGAGTGGCTCCAGTAAACACTTTTTGACTTGTCATAAGACTTGTTAGAAGGTGTTATTTTTAATATAATAGGAAAGTTCTCCGAACTTCCTATTATATAAAAATACGTTGCACAGAAAAATTGCAATGCAATTTTTCGCGCTACAAATCTTTACGCTTCTTTGAGACCTTAAATTAGAAGTGCGAAATATTAATAGTAGAGAAAAGGTCTCGCGAAGCGAGATTTGTTCTTACAAAAATACACCTATCATTTAATATAGGTGTATTAATATTACTAGAAATCATATACATAAGGTTTAAGTTCTTCATCAATAGTATATTCATCCAAGTTTTCTATTTCTAATTTTAGGTCTATATCCTTAGCTTTTCCAGGACTATACTCATAATGCGTACAATTATCAATTCCAATATCAGAAAGGTTAATACATTTTGTAACAAGCATAGTTTGTTTATTTATTTCTAATACAAATCCTTCGTTATTAGAGAAATCTCTTAATATATAATATTCTGTGCCATAACGGGTTTCTTCACTTACTTTAATTTTTCCAAGTTCTATTAAATTTTTTTCATTTAATTGATGTAAAAGATAAAATACATTTTCAAACGGAACATCTAGATAAGAAAATTCAAGTTTTGTAACAAATCCATTTATTAATTTACCATTTTCGTCAGAAAAATCAAAGCACAATGTAGTATCTCCAATTATTTTTCCATAATATATATTAGAACCTTGTACATTTCCATAATCATTTGATACTAACTTAAATTTTTTATCTTTATAATAAAGGTTATATTCATGAAAAGAGTTTTTGCTTGATAAGTAGAAATTATCTTGGTCTTTTAAATTTTTAGTACTTTCATAAACCTTACTTATAATTTCATAAGCATACTTTCCGTTATAATATCTGTATATACATTGAATACCTTTAAAACTCCATGCAAATATAAGAAATAGTGCAAGAATTATTGCGATTATTTTAAGTGATTTCAATTTCCTATTATATTTCTTTAAAAGATCAAATTCTTTTTTATCCTTATCATTAGTATCTGAGGTGATATTTTTTTTGCCGATTAAGATATTCAAGCATTTCTTTACAATCATTACAAGTTTTAATATGCTCTTCTACAAAATCTTTAGTAGCGTCATTTATCTGGTTTTCAATATAATTAGGTAACAAATCTTTAATAATTTCACATTCCTTTTTCATCATTTTTCATAACCTCCTTTAACTTAATTTTTCCTCTATAAAAAGCAAGCCTTGCCCAGTCTTCTGATTTATCTAAAATCTCGCCTATATGTTTAAAGCTAAGTTCACCTTTGAGCCTTAGATAAAAGACTTCTCTTGTATCTTCATCAAGCTTATGTATATATTTATATAAATTAATAATATCATCTTTATCTTCTACATTAGTTTCAAAAGATTTTTGAGTCAAAAAAGCTTCAGAATATTTTTCATCATCAATAGAGACAAAATCCTTTTTTTTCTCTTTTCTTAAAAAATCAATCCAAGTATTTTTTGCAATTTTACATAGCCAAGTACTGATTTTACACTCATTATTAAATTTATTTATTCCTTTAATGGCTTTATAAAATGTCTCTTGAGTTAACTCTTCGGCAAGATATTGATTGCTACATAAGCTATTTAGATAATTATATACAAGTTTTGAATATTCATTATAGAGATCTTCCAAGTTTTTCACCTCTTTTATTAATTATGACGTAGCATAATATGTATTTGTTGCAAAATTAAAAAAATTTTTTTATATATTCTTGGTAACAATTCAGAGGTAATTTACTAGAATATCATATAAAAACAATAGAGTGCTGATGTAGGGGAGATTTCTAATCGACCGCAGAACCACAGAGAATAAACTTCTTTGGCTCTTCGAAGGATTTTCTTAGATTATAAATTTAAATATAGCAAAGCCTTAGTAGTACAGACGACGGGACGTCGCTCCTTTTCTTTACTGTTTCAATTTAGCATTCTAGTCCTACCTCTGAATAGTTACTTATTCTGCAAAAATTTGTTCTAAAATACTAGACAAATTGATAGAAATATAATATACTAGTTAACATAGAAAATAAGATAAGCAGATGTAGTTTGCCTCCAGTAAGGAGGTGGGGCTTATGATAGATGCAGAATATTTAGTGACAGTAATATACATATTGTTTTATGGACTTGTAGGAATGACTATCATAGCAATTGCCTTAATTATAGCATTAGCAGTAATTTTGAGTAATAGCGAATAAACCAATAAAAAATAGACACATCTGTAACTTTGACCAGTCAGATGTGCCTAAACATTTATCTGGCAAACCACGTTTGTGGTTTCTCATTTTCTATCTATATTATACACAGATTTATAGAAATTGTCAAATATTTTAGGAGGAAGATATGCAAAAAGTTGCGATAATAACAGGAGCATCAAGAGGAATCGGAAGAGAATGTGCAAAAAAACTTGCAAGAGAAAATATAAAAGTAATTGCAAACTATAATAAATCAGAAAAGCAGGCAATAAGCTTAAAGGAAGAATTACAAAAAGAAGGAATAGAAATTGATATATTCAAAGCAGATGTAAGTAAAAGAGAAGAAGTAAAACAAATGATAGAATTTGTTTTAAAAAAATACGAAAAAATCGATATACTTATAAATAATGCAGGAATATCACAGGTAAAACTATTTACAGATTTAACAGACGAAGACATAGATAGTATGCTAAATATAAATTTAAAATCAGTTTTTTATATGACACAAGAGACTATAAAAAATATGCTTCACAATAAATCTGGGTGCATAATAAATATATCATCTGTATGGGGGATAACAGGAGGATCATGTGAAGTACACTATTCAGCTGCAAAAGCAGGCATAATAGGAATGACAAAAGCTCTTGCCAAAGAAATGGGACCATCAAATATAAGAGTAAATGTAATAGCTCCAGGAGCTATTGATACAGAAATGAATAAAAACTTAAGTAAAGAAGATATAGAAGAATTAGAAAAAGAAATACCACTAAAAAGAATGGGAATACCAGAGGATATTGCAAATAGTGTATATATGCTAATTAGCAATGAATACATAACAGGAGAAGTTATAAAAGTAGATGGAGGTTGGATAGATTAAATTTTTAAAAAGTGTTTACATTTTTGTATAACTAAAATATAATAATATAAAGTAAACATAAGAAAGATTAAATAAAAATAGAAAAAGAGGAGGAAATAAAAATGACAGAAAAAGCGAAATGTATATTAGCATACATATTTAGCTGGCTAGGAGGAATTATAGTATTATATGGAGTGAAAGACTGTGAGAGAAATACAAAATATCATGCCGCACAAGCAATAGTAATAGGATTTGGTTATATGATACTAACAGCAATATATAGATTTATACCACTATATATACCATTTCTTGGAACAGCGCTATCTGTAATATATATACTTTGTATAGTATTTGGAATCATAAAGGCGTGTAATGATGATGAACCAGAACTTCCAGTAATAGGAACAATTGCAAAATCAATATTTGGAAAGAAAATAGAAGAATATTAAAAAAGGCAACTGAAAAGTTGCCTTTTTTAATACTAATCATTATTATTTATTTTACGTTTGTAGTTTCCAGAAATAAGCTTAGGAAGATAAGTAATTATTTTATAAACAGCAAGTCTAATCTTTTTACTCCAAATATAAGCACGTCTTAGTCTAGGTTTACCATCTAAACTTAAATCCTCTTGCAAAACTAAGGCAGTTGGTAATTCTTCAATAGTAAAAGAATAGTTTTGAGAGTTATTATTATCCCAATTTCCATTCTCATCATAAAAACAGAAATTGAAAGAAGCAGAATCATCTAAAAGTATTTCAGCTTGAAAACCAAGATCTGTTTTTTCCATTTTTACATCATTTAGATTATCCCAGTTTTCACCAAAACCATAGTGAATAAAAACTTCTTTTGCATTTCCTTGAAATAAACTGCCAGTATAAGATATTTTAACAGTTGTATTTGCAACTAACTTATCAGTATTAAAAAATATATTCTTTGTTAATTCCATTATAAATCTCCTATTTATTTTATCTTTTGTGTTACTATTATAATATTAAATAAAATATTATTCAAGCTTTTTTTACAAAAAAACTATTTATTTTTATATACTTTTCCAATTATACAGAAATTATCATCTGAAGACACCTTAATTTCCTCTATTTCTTTATTATCTGCCTTCAAAGAAATCTTACCTTTTTTTGAGAAAAATTTTCTAATTATGATAGAATTGTTAAGCTCAAAAATACCATAATCCTTTGAACTAAGTGGGACATTAAGCTCAACAAAAACATAACTATTCTTAGCAAAAGTAGGTTCCATAGAATTATCAGGCACTTTTATAGCAATAGCTGCACTTGGTATTTTGGGTGGACAATCAACAAAACCTCCTATTTTATCAACTGCTAAGACTTTGTTATAAGAAATACAATCAGTAACATTATAAAGAGCTTGCTCTTCATCTATTTCTTTATCATAAGTAAACATCAAAGGTTGGTGAGGAATATTTAAAGCCTTACAAATTGATTTTAAAGCCTTGTGACTAGGATTTCTTTCTCCCTTTTCAATGTGTGTTAAATGTCCAATATTAATGTCAGTCAAGTTAGCAAGGTCAGTTTTTGTCATACCTTTATCTTTTCTTGCCTTTGCAAGCATATTGCCTATCATAAAAACCTCCATTCGAGCAAGTTGTGCTCTAATAAATAAATTAGTAAAAATTCTCTAAATTAATTGAGAGAATGAAAGATATATTACATTTCCTCTTTCAATAAAATCTGATAATATTATACATAAAAAAACAAAGTTTGTCTAGCAGTAAATATGAAAAAATGAATATTTTAAATTAATCGGAATAAATAATATTGTAAAGAAGACAAGTTTATGCTAATATATAATTATGTACTATAGGTAAAAAAGATAGAAATGGAGAAAAACATGAGAAAAAGAAGAAATAGAAAACTAATACCAATAATTTATTTAGGAATCATTTTACTTTTCATACGGCATTTTTTCAACTATATTTGCACTTATATTTTCAACAAATTCAAATATTATAAATCATGTAAAAATAAACAATATAAAAGTTTCAGGATTAACTCAGAGCGAAGCAGATATGAAATTTGAAAAAATTATTGAAAATATAATGGAAGATGAAATAATATTAAAACATGAAGAATATGAGAAAACAATTACACTTAAACAAATAGAATTAAAAACAGATATATCAGAAAAAATATATGAAGCATGTACAATAGGTAGAAAAGACAATATAATTCTAAATAACTACAAAATCCTAGAAGTACTTATAAAGGGAGAAGATTTAGGATTAAATCTGAGATTTAATGAAGAAATAATAAAAAGTATATTTAGTACTTTAGATGAAGAATGGGGAGAAAAATTTATAGATAATAGTTACTATATAGATGGAGAAAAATTAGTAATTGTTAGAGGCAAACAAGGAAAAGTAATAGATGAAGACAAACTTAAAGAAGAAATAATAAAACTTGCTTATGAAAAAATAGAAGGAAAAGAAATAAAACAAATAGAAATACCAGTCATAACAAAAGAGCCAAGTAATATAGACTTAGAGAAAATTCAAAAAGAAATATATAAAGAAGCAAAAGATGCATCATATAATAAAAGTACACAAAAATTAGTAGTTCACTCAAAAGGAATAGATTTTGGAGTGAGTATGGAAGAAGCGAAACAAATTATAGAAGAAGAAAAAGAAGAATATGTAATTCCGCTTAAAATAATAGAGCCAGGGATAACAACGAGTATGCTTGGAGAAGATGCATTCCCAGATAAGCTTGCAAGCTTCTCAACAAGATATGATGCAAGTAACACAAACAGAGCAACAAATATTGATTTAGCAGCAAAGGCAATAGATGGTAAAATACTAATGCCAGGAGAAAGATTTTCGTTTAATAGTATTGTAGGACCAACAACAGCATCAAAAGGATACAAACTAGCAGGTGCATATTCAGCAGGAGAGCTTGTAGAAAACTATGGTGGAGGAATTTGCCAAGTATCTAGTACATTATATAATACAGTGCTTTATGCAAATTTAAAGATAGATGAAAGATATAACCATTCAATGATAGTTTCGTACTTAGACCCAAGTTTAGATGCAACAATATCATATGGATCAAGAGACTTTAAATTTTCAAATTCTAGAAAATATGCAATAAGAATAGGAGCAAAAGCAACGAACGGAATACTAGAGATGGAAATAAAAGGAATATATGAAGAAAATGAAGTAGAAATAGAACTTGTAAGTGAGACAATAGATATAACACCACCAAACACTAAATATGTATATGACAGTTCACTTATGGAAGGTCAAGAAGTAATTCAAACTAATGGAGCAAATGGAGTAAAATCAAAAGCATATAAAATAGTGAAGAAAAACGGAAGAGTAATATCAAAAGATGTATTATCAGAAGATAGTTACAACCCAATGCTAAAGGTTGTAAGAACTGGAAATAAGAATTTGAAAAAAACATAAGGTGTTTTGCAAAGTGGTTCTACAAAAGAAAATTAGAATGTATATAAATAAAAGAAAGGATGAAAGAATAATGGAGAAAGAAAACATATTAGAAAAAACAATGAAAGATTATTCAAAAGGAATAGAAGCTTTACAAATTATATTAATAGGAATAGCAGCATTACTAGTGCCAACATTTTTAGCTAAACTATTAACAATAGTTTTTGGACAAAATAGTATAATTACATCAAATTCACAAATTATAGTAGGAACAATTGTTAATACAGCATTAATAGTAACTGCAATAAATGTAAAAGGATGGAAGAAAATTGTAAGCATAATAACACTTCCAAGCATTTCTGCAATACTTGGAGGATATGTATTTAAAACAGCATCGGTATACATGATATATATGATACCTGCAATATGGATTGGAAACTTTGCTTTAGTATATTTATATAAAGTTTTATTACTAAAAAAGAAAGTAAACTACTTTGTAACAAGTGCTATATCTATAGCAGTAAAAGTAGGTATAATATTCTTAGGATTTAACTTAATTAATGCATTTGGAATATTTCCAGAAAAATTAGTACAAAACTTACAAAATTCTATGGGATTAGTACAAATAATTACAGGAGTTATTGGAGCAGTAATAACATATACAGTATATATCGCAAATAAAAGAAATATAAAGGAAAAGTAAAAATGAATAAATTACTAAAGAATATAATTAGTATAATTGGAATCATATTATTAGGGGCAGTACTTGTATTAAATTTATTTTATACTTCATATCTATCAAGTAAAGAAATAATAACAATAGAGGTAAATACTATTGCATATTTGGCAGGAACTGCTATTATAGCATTTACAATATATAATATATGTAAAATTTTAAAATTTAAATGTGCCAAAATAAAAGGGAAATATGTAATACTAGGAGCAATAATAATAATCTATATAGTACTCCAAATATTATGGGTTAATTGTAGAAATGCATGCCCTGCTGTAGATCAAAAGACGGTATACCAAGTAGCTGTTCGGAATGACAGAAGGAACTTTAAACGAAATAATAGAAAATGGTACAACATATGGAGTAAAACTACCAAATTATATATATATGGAATGTTATAGTCAACAATTTACATTAGCATTTATATGGAGCATTTTATTTAGAATAGTTGGAAGTACAAACTTTGTAATAATAGAATATATGAATGCTGTATGTAATGGGATAACAATTATAGCTATACATTTAATATGCAAAGAGATTTCAAAAAAATATAATGTAAACAAATATTTAGGAATATTTATGACATTAACATTTATATCAATTTCAGCATTAGTAGTGTATGTATATGGAGATATATCAAGTCTAGCTTTTGCATTACTTTCAGTATATTTTATAATGAAATATGTAAGCTCAGAAAAAATTAAATATGCTTTATTTTCTGCAATATGTATGGCACTTGCATATATGTTACGAATGAATATATTAATATTCATAATAGCTGTAGTAATATACTTATTTTTAGATATTATAAATAAAAAAATAAAATTAAAGAAAACAATAATTAATGTAGTAGTAATAATTGGATTTATCGTACTTTCAATATTACCAGGAGCACTTATAAAAAATTATTATATAAATAAATGTAACTTTAGTAGAAGAGAGAGTTTTCCGCCTATAGGTTATTTATACATGGGAATGAGTGAAACAGAAGCGGGCTCAGGATGGTATAATATTTATCGTGCATCAAGTGCATATTATACAGACGCAGAAACCTCAAAGAATACATATAAAGAAGGTATTAATAAAAGATTAGATTACTTATTGCATAATCCAATAGAAATGAGAAATTTTTATATCAGAAAAACAGCATCAATGTGGGCAGAAAATACATATGGAGCAGTAATTTACAATTTATCAAATACATTTATAAGTCTTGACCACATTAATTATGAATTAGATGAACAAATATTGGGAAGTGAAAGTGCAATACGTATATATCAAAAAGCTCTAATATTTATAATATTTGGTGCAAGCATAATTATAATTTTGCAAAATAGAAAAAATATTTCAAATGAAGTATTATTACTTATAACAATATTTATAGGAGGAATGTTATTTCATACACTATGGGAAGCAAAATCAAGATATATAATTCCTTATATAGTAGTGTTAATTCCAGTAGCATCAATACAAATTAATAAATTAAACTTAAAAGAAAAAATAATAAAATACCTAGATAAAATAAAAAGTATTGACAAAACTAAGTAAAAGGTATTATAATAACACTTGTAAATGCGCTACTAGCTCAGTTGGTAGCGCAGGTGATTCTTAATAAGTAAATACCTACCAAATTAGAATATAATAAATTCCTTTTACTTCTAAGAATTTCGTACATATGGGTGACTAGCTCAGTTGGTAGAGCAGCTGACTCTTAATCAGAAGGTCCAGGGTTCGATCCCCTGGTTGCCCACCAAGAAATAGCAAGGCTTTTGAAGTCTTGCTTAATTTTTTGAACATTTTTAATTTTCCCAAGTTTCCCCAACTATTGACATTCAGAAATTATTTTTATTATACACATTTTATTTACTTTATCAATGATTTTTAAAATTATGATATGTTATATGTTTTAAAATATATCAAGCATAGAAAAAAGCACCATGAAGGTGCATTAATATAGAACCCAAAATGTTAATGAATTTAAGTAATATGCAATAATCAGATATTGCCAATAACAGTAAAAATAACTTGTTTTACTGTGGGTTTAACATCCTCGCCACATTTGAAATAATCTTCTAATCTTTTGGCATCACATTCATAATACATACATTCAGTGGCTTTATTAATACTACTTTTTATATTAAGTGCAGTTTTACTATACATCTTAGCTATAACTGGATATACATCAGTTTGCAAGTTGTCAACCATAGTATTTCTACTTGCAAGCATTTGCAAAATTGCTTCTCGTAAGTAATGAGTTCCTTTATATTTGAACTTATATCCTATATATTCAAGTTCTTTAGATACTTTAGCCCTTCTACTTTCTAAATCATGTTTTTCAATTAGTTCTTTTAAAAATCTTACAATTCTTGGACTTATCAAATTAAAGTTTTCATTATAAGAAAGGACTATAACATTCTTATTATTTTTAACGAATGCTTTAGGATAATCACTTTCTAATTCCTTATCTAAAAATACAATTTTAAAGTTTGGTGAACCTAATACTTCAAATGTCTTAGATTTAGTTGCTGAGATACCTGCTACTCTAATTTGTAAATTTAAAGTGTTTAAATCACTTAAAAGAGATTGAACAAAATCAATGTTTTTACTGATTGTTAGTGCATTTACCATTATATATTCCTCCTTAAAATTTTTTACATATATTAGAGTATTTTAAGGACAAAAAAAGTTTCATTTTTTTGAAAAAAATTTATTTTTTTAACTTTTTATATTTTCTAATGCAAAAACAGGTTATTGTTGCTATAATGAAAACATAATTTTTAAGGAGGTAAGAATTTATGAAAAACATTTTAGCCAAAATGCTAGTATGTGTATTGATTGCACTATGCTTAGTAACAACAATCTCAATATGTATACCAGTTAAAGCAGGATCTGGAATATCCCCTTATTCATTTTATGAAAACAACTTTTCATTCAAAGGACAATGTAATGCAGCAGTAAATTGCACAGGAATGTTTTTAGATGTAAAAGTTAATGGACATGCGACAAACAATAACAATGAAACAATAACTTTAAAAGTTTATGTTGAAAATACTGGAAAAACTCATACATATACATTTTTAACAGATACAGGAGATCATACATATAAAAATATATATTTAGGATTATCAGGGGGAAGCAGTGTACGTTTTACATTTATAGGAGCTAATCCACAAATAACAATTAATATGCATATGGAAATTGGTAGTTAGAAAATAAATACAAATAATACTAGAGAGAGTTTCAATAAGAAACCCTCTCTAGTATTATTTTGATAAAATATATTCTTTGTCATTTATAATCAATCTTAAAGTTCTAGATTCAAAATTATTAAAATTTGCATTAATTATATATTTAAAATCATAATCAGTAAGAACTTGAGTATTGCATTCATATAAATTATCAAATTCATCAATTAATTTTGCACCTTTCAAAGTTTGGTTATCAGATATAATTATTGCATGAAATCCAGTTTCCGTTACAATTGCTTTTTCAATTATATTACTATTTGATTTATATGTAGTAAATTTTCGACTTACGAATTTGTCAATTAGCTTAACTTTGAAATTAACATTACTATTTATTGTAACTCTTTTTGATAATTTCTTTGTTAAATCTACTTTTGAAAAACTTATATCAAGAGAGTTAGATACTGGAAATTTATCAGTATACATATAAATCAGTACTTTCATATTATTCTTGTTGCTATCTATTAATTTATATCCAAATTTTTTGCAGTATTGTTCAGCAAAGAAATTGCTAATGTCACAAATCACTTCACCATTTTCATTAACAACCGTTAAATCAGTTGGAGTCATATCAGTAAACTTACTAATATCTTTTTCAGATGTGAAGTCAAACACCATATACAAATTCATTTCATCCATTAAAAGATATTCCATCTTGATTTTATATCCATCACCTAAATCAATATAATTCATATCGACCTTTTGATACCATTCCATATTTTCAATTGCCATTAGTACTCCACTATTATTTATACCAACACTACCTAATTCAAATAAGCTCTTGATGTAGCTGATAATACTTACAGCAACTACGCTTGTTGCAATGAATAGACATAGCATAAACATAAATATAGATGCAGGAGAGTATCTACTCTTTAACTTAATTCTTCCTCTGCTTAAATTTGTTTTTACAGTATTTTCATTAATGCTAAGTTTTTTAGAAATTTGTTTGATACTATAACCATCTACATAGAATTCAACAATTTTCCTTTCCTTCTCATTAAGAACTTTCATAATGCTATCAAAGTCAACCTTATCTTCCATGTAAGCAACTGCATTACCATCAATTGCACATTTCTCAAATACATCATCTCTTCTTTTAGATTTTTTATAAAATCTATTACATTCATTTATAAGAATTCTAATAATCCAAGTTTTGAAATTTTTATTAATTCTTAATTTACCAAGATTAAGATAAGCTTTTATAATTGTATCTTGAACTACATCTTGAGAGTCAGCTTCAGACTTAAGTCTTGCTCTTGCTACTTTATATAAATCACTTTGAATAGATACGATAAGTTCAGAATAAGCATTCTTATCTCCACATTTTGCTTTTGCAACTAAATCTTCTATAATCATCACCTTTTCCTTTGTATTTATACATAATCTTACTATAATCTACAAAAAATATCAACCATCATTTTCAAGTTTCAGTTCTATTCCAGAAAAAAGCTCATCAAAACTAACATTTAATACCTTAGCAAATCCCCAAAGTTCATATTCTTTAACAGTTCTTTTGTTGGATTCAATAAGACCAATATCATTTTTATGAGATGGAATTCCAAGTAAATTAAGATTCCTAGCTAGACCGAGCTTGAGATAAATGATTCTTTTTTCTATACTTTATTAAATTATTTCCAATAACATTTAAATTGCCATTTAATTTTCTAACAGCCATAAAATCACCCATTTTAAATAAAATATTTCTATTTGATTTTAATATTTATTGTATAATAAGATGACATCAAGAAAATGTCAAAAAGAAAAAAAGAAGAAAAATGTCGAAAAACAACGAAAGAAATGGTTAATTTGAACTAATAATTAAAATAAATCTAAAAATACTATAGACTTTTAGATAGAGTTTTTGATATAATATAAAAAAATAATACAAAAATATACAAGGAGTGAAGAAACATGAGAGATAGAAGTAGACGGACGCAAAAAGAAAAGAATAAATTATAAGAAATTAGCCATTGCAATTACAATTATACTAGTTTCAATAATAGCAATAACAATAGGAATTATAACTGGAGTGAAATTTGTAACAAAATCAAAAGAAGAAAAGACACCAGAAATAATTATTCCTGATGATATAGTAATCAATATGGTAGCAACAGGAGATATTATGTGTCATACAACGAACTTTAATGCAGCATATAATAGAGAAACAAAAACATATGACTTTACTCCAGTATTTGTAAATGTAGCTAAACACATAACAAAAGCAGATATAGCAATAGGGAATTTAGAAACAACATTTGCAGGAGAAGATAGAGGGTATACAGGCTATCCAACATTTAACTCACCAGAAGCTTTAGGATATGCTTTAAAAGATATTGGAATAGATGTATTATCCACTGCAAATAACCATAGTTTAGATAAAAGATATACAGGAGTTGTAAGTACACTAGACACATTAGATGAGATAGGAATATCACATGTAGGAACAGCTAGAAGTCAGGAAGAACAAGATACAATACTCGTAAAAGATGTAAACGGAATAAAAATAGCATTCCTTGCATTTACTTATGGAACAAATGGAATACCAGTAGAAGCAGGAAAAGAATACTGTGTAAACTTAATAGAAGAAGAAGCATTTATGCTAAAACAATTAGAACTAGCAAAAGTACAAAAGCCAGACATTATTTGCGCAAGCATGCACTGGGGTGTAGAATATTCACAAAAGCCAAGTGAGGACCAACAACAGCTTGCAAACTATTTATTTAATCATGGAGTAGATATAATAATTGGAAACCATGCACATGTTGTAGAACCAATGGAAAAAAGAAATATAACTTTAGAAGATGGAACACAAAAGGAAGTATTTGTAGTATATGCATTAGGAAACTTTGTATCAGGGCAAACTATAGAGCACACAAAAAGCACAGCAATACTTGATATGCAAATCAGAAAAAGTGGTGAAACAGGGAAGATTACAATAGATAGTGTAGACTATATACCAGTATATTGCTATGATAGAGGAGGAAACAGCCAAAATAGATATGAATTATTAGATATCAGAGAAGAAATAACAGCATATGAAAGTGGAAGCACAGAAAAAATAAATAAAGCCTTATATAATACTTTAAAATCAGAGCTAAAGAATATCGAAAGCGTGTTAGGAAAGCCGATTAAGAAAGAAGAAAAAGTAGAAGGATAAAAAAAGTGTAAAATTTAGCAAGAAATTTTTGCAAATTTCTTGCTTTTTTCTGTGTTTTTGATATAATTCTATAGTGAAGGATGTGATACATGTGAGAAAAAATATTCAAACTAAAGAATCTAATGGAATAAGAGTGCTTATAGTTGATGATGAGATAGGTATCATTGATTCACTATCAATATTTTTAAAGAGGTTTGGATACGATTTTACACGGCGTTACAGACCCACTTGAAGCAATAGAGAAAGTAAAAACAGAGCACTTTGATTTAATGATACTTGATTTTATAATGACACCAATACATGGAGATCAAGTAGTAGAAGAAATACGTAAGTTTAATAAAGAACTATATATTTTATTACTTACAGGACACAAAGACTTGGCTCCACCACTTGAAACAATAAGAAGATTGGATATACAAGGATATTGCGAAAAAAGTGATAGATTTGATCAATTGCTACTTTTAATAGAATCAGCTGTTAAAGCAATTAATCAAATGAATGTTATTAAAGATATAAATGATGAATTAAAGGATGCAAAAACACAGTTGGAACAAGCTTATTTGGATAGTGTAGAAACTTTAAGGTATACAGTAGAAGCAAAAGACCCATATACAAGAGGACATTCAGATAGAGTTTCAGAATATTCTGTATTGATAGGAAAATATCTTGGTCTTAATGAAGAAGACTTGCATACACTTAAAGTAGGTGGACTTTTCCATGACATAGGCAAAATAGGAATACCAGATAGCATACTATTAAAACCACGGAAAACTTACACCAGATGAATATTCAGAAATAAAAAATCACCCATCAATTGGAGTACATATATTATCAAATGCGGCAATTTTTAAAGAGATAATCCCTGTTGTAAAACATCACCATGAAAGATATGATGGAAATGGATATCCAACTAAACTTGTAGGAGAAAACATACCATATTTAGCAAGGATTGCAGCAGTTGCAGATACGTTTGATGCAATGACATCTAGGAGAACATATAGAGATGCATTAGACCTACAAATTGTTATTGATGAAATAGAAAAAAATAGGAGAATACAATTCGATCCACAAATTGCTGATGTATTTTTAGACATCTTGCGTAATCACTATGAAGAAATAGAAGAAATACAGAAAAAATATAAATAAAGGTATTAAAAGTTTATTAAATAAACTTATTATATACATAAAATTTAAACCAAAGTAAAAGGAGGAATAGAAAATGGAAGAAGAAAACAAAGTAGAACAAGCTACTGAAGCTAAAGCTACAACAAATGAAAGAAAGGGATTTAATATTACATCTTTAGTATTAGGAATAATCTCTGTGCTTTGTTTCTGCTGGTGGTATGTATCTATCCCAACAGGTATAATCGCTATAATATTTAGCGTAGCAGGTAAAAAAGATGCAGGACGTGGAATGGGTGTTGCAGGTATGGTTCTTGGAATCATTGGTTTAGTACTTTGCATTTTAATATATGTACTTGCAGTTATAGGCGTTGCAGCACTTGCAAACTATGGATATTAATACAAGATAAAAAAACTCTTCGAAAAGAAGAGTTTTTTTTCTAACCTATAGGAAAGTTCTCTGAACTTCTTATTAGATAAAAATACGTTGCACAGAAAAATTTTGCCTAACTAAATATTTCTAAATATGTTCCAAATAATAAAAAGAACAAAAATAAGTACAATAATCATATAAATAATATTTGGTGTATCTGATTCAAAAATCACATCAACCATAGACTTCCTCTTAAAGAGCATACAAATAACATCATCAACTAAAAAGCACAAAAATGCAGGAAGAAGGACTAAAGTAAAATAAGCATTATATTCTATAGCTGAAGCAAAATTTAAGCTTAAAATAGCTTTTGTTGCCCTTGTGATACCACAAGATGGGCAGAGTAATCCAAAATTTTCTTTTATATGGCACAAACCAAAAGTAGCATCAGCAGAAAATCCTAAAAATATTAAAAATCCTAGAAGTATTATATATACTATTATTCTTATAAATTTTAATAAATTAAATCGTTTCATTTTATTACTCAATTCCAAGATATTGATTATATGTACCTTCTTTATCAATTACTTTATCTTTTTTAATATCGATAACACGATTTGCGACCGTTTGGCAAAGCTCATGATCATGAGAAGTAAAAATAAGATTTCCCTTAAACTTCTTCATACCTTCATTTAAAGCAGTAATACTTTCCATATCTAAATGGTTTGTAGGCTCATCGAATACAAGTAAGTTTGCGCCAGAAAGCATAAGTTTAGACAAAACACATCTTACCTTTTCTCCACCAGAGAGTACATTTACTTTCTTCAAAGCTTCTTCTCCAGAGAAAAGCATTCTGCCTAAAAATCCCCTTACATAAGTTTCATCTGGATCTTTAGAATAAGCTCTTAGCCAATCCACTAAAGGAATTTCATTATTAAATAAATAATTATTATCCTTTGGGAAATAATCTTTAGTAATAGTTGTACCAAATGAAATTGAACCAGAATCAGGCAGGATTTCTCCTGCTATAATCTGAAATAGAGCAGTTTTGGCAAGCTCATTATCAGATAAAATAAGAATTTTATCATCACTTTTTACAGTAAAAGACACATTATCAAGGATTTTTTCCCCATCAATAGTTTTAGAAATATTGCTAACAGTCAAAATATCTTTTCCAGGTTCTCTATCTGGTTTAAAATCAATATATGGATATTTTCTGTTAGAAGGTTTAATCTCATCAAGTTCTATTTTTTCTAATGATTTTTTCCTAGAAGTAGCTTGTTTAGACTTAGAGGCGTTAGCACTAAATCTTGCAATGAATTCTTGAAGCTCTTTAATCTTTTCTTCTTTCTTTTTATTAGCGTCTTTGGCCTGTTTAAGAGCAAGCTGACTAGACTCATACCAGAAATCATAGTTACCTGGATATACCTTTATTTTGCCGAAATCTACATCAGCAATGTGAGTACAAACTTTATTTAAGAAATATCTGTCATGTGATACAACAATAACAGTGTTCTCAAAATCAATTAAAAATTCCTCAAGCCAGTTAATAGTTTTAATATCCAAATCGTTTGTAGGCTCATCCAAAAGTAAAACATCAGGATTGCCGAAAAGAGCTTGAGCAAGTAAAACTTTAACTTTAAGTTTAGCTTCAATTTCTCTCATAAGTTTATAATGAAGTTCTGTATCGATTCCAAGATTATTAAGAAGCATTGCAGCGTCAGATTCAGCATTCCAACCATCAAGTTCAGCAAATCTTTCTTCCAACTTAGCAGCCTTCATACCATCTTCTTCAGAGAAGTCAGGCTTAGCATAAATCTCATCTTTCTCTTTCATAATTTTATAAAGTTCACTGTTTCCCATTATAACTGTATCTATAACACTATAATCTTCAAAAGCAAAGTGATCCTGTTTTAAAACAGACAATCTTTCACCTTTATCTACAGAAACTTCACCTTTGCTTGGTTCTATTTCACCAGAAAGAACTTTTAAAAAAGTAGATTTTCCAGCACCATTAGCACCAATTATTCCATAACAATTACCTTTACCAAATCTTATATTTACATCTTCAAATAAGATTCTCTTACCAAATCTTACTGTTACACCTGTCGAAACTAGCATATTAATATAGCCTCCTTTTAAACTTGTTTAACTATTATACAATAGATTAATATAATTTTCAAGTCCTATATAAACAGCAACCCCCAGAGAAAGAACACTCGTGGGGGTTATTATATTTTGGACAATAAGTATTATCTATGATGTTAATCCTCTATAGGAAGGATTATATGGAAAGTAGTTCCTTTTCCGAACTTCTGACTCAAAGGTAATATTACCATTAAACTTAGCCTTAATATTAGAATAAGACATAAATAATCCAAGACCAGTACCATTTTTACCTTTGGTCGTTATCATTTCTTTAAACAATTTGTCTTGAATTTCTTCACTCATACCACAGCCATAATCTCTAATAGAAATGACTAAAGAATTATCTTTTTCCTCTACAATAAAATCAATTTTGCTATCAGGTTCTCCACCATAAGACTGGATAGCATTTGAAATTAAATTATCAATAACTTGTACCAAAGAATTGATACTACCATGAAGTGTAAAATTATTATCAATTAAAATTTCAGAGTTTAGATCTACCAAAGAATGCTTAAGTTCATGTCTCATTAATATAGAAACACGTTTTACAAGTTCTTCAACAGTAAAAGTATCAACAATTTCAGTCGAAGTTACAGCTTGCCCTTTAACAGCAGTAATTACATCAGACATATAAGATGTATGAGTTTTAATTTTTTCTACCCAAGAACGCATATCTTCAGCAATAGCATGGTGGTCCTCATTTGTTACATCAGAATCTCCAATAGAAATATCATACTCAGTAATTAAATCATTTAATCCTTCTACAGCTCCTGCAATAGACATGATAGGAGTTTTTAAGTTATGAGCAATACCTCCAATCATTTGTCCAAGAGAAGCAAAACGTTCTCTCTCAACAAGCATATCTTGATTATCTTTAATGGTCTTCATATCCTCCTCATGCTGAGTTACATCTTTAAAAAGAATAAGAGTACCAAGGAAATTATTTTTATTAACAATACTTGAAATTTCAACATTAAAGTATTTTTTAATAGGCTCTATATAAGCTTCAAAAGCAAAAGTTTTAGCACTTACAGAAGCCTTTTGAATACAGTCATTTAAACTAGGTAGATATTTACTACCTTGCCAATCAAAAATGCTAATATTCCTAATATCTGAAGCCTTTAATGAGTTAAAAGTTAAGAAGGTTTTATTAAAGTCAGTAACTATATTATCTTCATCTAAAACAACATAACCATCAGAAATACGGTCCACCACTCTTTGTAAAGCAATAGGAGTTACATTTAAAAAATCAAATTTTAAAACTGCAAAAGCACATAAAAGTACAGTAATAGTCAAATAGATAGGAGTAATATAAATTGTCATAGGAACAACACGAAGTGCGCCTAAAATATTTACAACTATAGGAATAAGAGTTGCTATAATAAACAAAATTGCTTGTTTAGAAAATATTCCAGAGTTTTTAATAGAATATTTTAGTAAATAAAATAAACCGAACAGCATATAAGCAATATCCATATAAGTTATATATTGTAAAGAAACCTCCATATACAGTTTCTTCCATATTTGTTGAGTAATTTACATATAATAAATGGTGCCAGTCGTTAGTCCATATTAAGATTAATGATAAAACTGGAATAATAAAAAGTAATAAATATTGCTTTTTAAAAGTAATTTTAGTATTAGCAAATATTATACCAGTAAATAAAACAGCGACTGGCGAAAAACATGTAAAAACATAAATAAATCTCTCAAAAATAATAGGATCTATATCAAAATTATCACAAAAATATTTTTGTGCAAGTAATAAAACACAACAATAGAATGAGAGAAAAGAATTTATTGTAAATACCTTTTGAAGCTGAGTTTTTTTCTTTATATTAACCAAGTATAAAGTCAAAGCCAAAGCTAACAATCCACTTATAATTAAACCAATAATTTCTACATTCATATTACATTTACTCCTCCCAATTTATAAAACCTAGAGAATGGAAATACTCTAAAAACTTTCTTAGGTAATTTTCACTAATTTTAGGCCATATAAATCCAATCTTTTGTAAATAATCAATTGTAAATTCAGATCTTAGTTTTACTCTTGATTGATATACTAAATTTTTATTGTCATCAAAATCTCTTAAAAGTCCAGCAAGTAAAGAATTAGAATTTTCTTCAAGTAGTAGCTTATCAATTCTATTAATAAATACATCATTAGGAATAACATCGAATTGCATATAGTCTTTGATAATTTTTATAGCATCAGTAACATCAACATGATTGTGATTAAACAAATGGAAGATTCTATTTTCTTTAGTTGGATACTGTATTAATTTTATAACTGAATCAGCACAAATGTCAATAGGTGTAAACTCAAGGTAATTATTTTTTAAATAGTCAGGCATACACCCAATATTAAGGAAAGAAGCAAGCCTTCCTATATATGCGTTTTCATTAGCATTTGGCTGGAATTTACTATCACTATATCTATTCATTAAATTACCAACTCTTAAAATATAAGCGTCAATACCTTTAAGAACATATTCTAAAATAAGTTTCTCTGCCTCAAACTTACTTCTAACATAGACATTATCTAAGGACTGATCTACATAAAGATTATTTTCCCTAAAGAATATGTCATGATCAAATTCTTGTGTTACATGAGATTGTTCTAACAACATATTTCCTGAAACACTAACAGTTGAAATTTGATAAAAACGTTTATTAAATTTCAAACATATTTTAAGTAAGTTTTCTACAGCATTTACATTAACTTTTTTATAAGCATTATAATTACCAAAGTGAGAAACTTTAGCAGCACAATTTATAATGCAAGTTATGTTATTTACAATATCTTCTAATTTTTTATCTGTTAATCCAAGATTATTTTGAGTAATATCAGCATTTACAATTATAATTCTGTTTCCAATATATTTGTCATATTTGCTTCCAAAATAATAATGTAATTTTTCCATAAATTTATCTTCTAAAGACATATTATCTTGAGGTCTAACCAAGCAGTAAGCTGTACCATTCTCATTTTTTAAGAAACTATCTAGAATATGAGAACCTAAAAATCCTGTAGTACCTGTAATAATAACATTTCCAATTTCCTGCTTTGAAATTTTTTTAGGCAAATTAGTAGTGTTGTCTAAAATTTTATCAAATTTAGCAAATTCACTTGCATCAATAGTTTCAAAAGTAGAAGAGCCACCAGAAGAAAGCTTGTTTGCAAGCTCTTTAACAGTAGGATACATAAATATATCTGAATAAGTAATTTTTAAATTTAATTTCATAAGTTCTATTTGCAAATTAATAGCAAGCAAAGAATCCCCACCAAGTTCGAAGAAATTATCATTAACACCTATAGGAGATATAGATAATAGTCGTTCGAATGCTTCTACAATTTGTATTTCTAAATTACTGCTTGGAGCTATATAGTTTTCTGCATTTAATGTTAAATTAGGTTTTGGAAGACTATTTTTATCAATTTTTCCATTTGTATTTATTGGTAGTTTTTCTAACTGACAGATATATGTTGGAATCATATAATTTGGCAAATAATTTTTTAAATAGTTTCTTAACTCATTTTCATTAACTTTGTTGCCATCATTTGAGGCAAAATAAGAACAGATAGTTTTCTTATTTTGAATATCAAGTATTATAGTAGTACATTCTTTAATATTATTAAAATTAGAAATTGTATTATTAATTTCGTTAAGCTCCACACGGAATCCTCTAATTTTAACTTGATTATCAATTCTTCCTATAAAATCAATATTACCATCTGGTAACCATTTTACTAAATCACCAGTTTTATAAACAATACCTTCACCAAATGGATTTTTAATAAATTTTTCGCTTGTAAGTTCAGGATTGCCTAAATATCCTTTAGACACACCATCTCCACCAACCCATAGTTCACCAGCAAAACCAATAGGTAAAAGGGAACCATGAGGAGAAACTACATAAGCTGTAGAATTAGCTATTGGTTTACCAATTGGAATAGAATCTTCGTAGGTTTGGAGAACTGAAAAACATGTAGAGAAAGTAGTATTTTCAGTAGGACCATATCCATTTATAATTGTTAAATTTGGGTTAATTTTTCTAACAGTATTAATATGTTTTGGAGATAATACATCTCCGCCAGTTAGTAGGTATTTTACATGATTAAACATGTTTGGATTGTTTTCACTTAATTGATTAAACAATGGAGCAGTAAGCCATAATATTGTAATTCTATTTTTTATTAAATAATCTTGAAGAAGTGAAGAATCCAACAATTGCTCTTTTTTTATAATATATAATTCAAATCCATTTAATAAAGCTGACCATATTTCAAATGTACAAGCATCAAAAACAATAGAACCCGTTTGTAGAATTCTTTCATGCTCAGAAAACTTTATAAAATTAGTATTTTTAACAAGTCTAACTACATTAATATTTTTAACCATTACACCTTTAGGTTTTCCGGTAGAACCTGAAGTGTACATTATATAAGCAGTATCTTCTGGAGAAGTAGATTCTATATTTACAAAGTTAGAACTATTATTATAAATACTTTTATCATCTAAGTCTACACATAAAATAGGAAGGCTAATAGATAAATTATCAGTTATATTCTTAGTAGAAAGTGCAATTTTAGAAAGTGAATTACCTATAATATAATCAATTCTATCTTTTGGATAATTAATATCAATTGGCAAATAACAAGCTCCTATTTTCAAGATAGATAGAATAGAAACTATCATTTCTAATGACTTATCAAGAAGTACAGAAACAATATCCTTATGGTTTATATTCATAGATTTTAAAGCATAAGCAAGTGCATTTGCTTTCTCATTTAATTCTCTATATGTAAGTTTTTTATCTTCAAAAACCACAGCAATATTATCAGGAGTTTTATTAACCTGTTCTTCAAATAGCTGAATAATAGTTTTATCCTTTGGATAATCAGACTTAGTATTATTAAATTCATATAAAATCTTATGTTTTTCATCTTCATCTAATATTGAAATATTAGATATTAGTGTATCTGGATGAATTAATATTTCATTTAAAATACTTTCATAGCGTTTTGCGAAATTAATTATAAAATTTTCATCAAATAGTTTAGTACAATATTCAAAAGTTAATTTGAATTCATTATCACTTGGGATTATTTCCAAAGATAAATCAAATTTAGATTTATTAGTTTTTGGATGAGCATAACTTGCTTCTATTCCGTCCAAATTTGCTAAGTTTAAATCCACTATTTTGATATGTAAACATAGTATCAAATAAAGGATGTCTAGAGGCATCTTTTTGAAGTTTCAAATCTTTTACTAGTAAATCAAAAGGATAATCTTGATGAGCAAAAGCGTCTATACAAGTAGTCTTAATCGTATTTAGAAAATCTTCAAAAGTAGTATTTGAAGAAACAGTATTTCTTAGAGGGATACTGTTAACAAACATACCTAAAAGATGTTCTAATTCTTTATATAGTCTTCCTGAGACAGGAGTTCCAACTACAATATCTTCTTGACTAGTATATTTATGTAATAAAATATAATAACATCCAAGCATAACCATATAAGGAGTAACTTCATATTTATTTGCAAACTTTATTATTTTATCCATTAACTCTTTTGATAAAGAAGTTACAAAAGTATTGCCTTCATAACTTTTATTTGCAGGTCTTGAAAAAACAGTTGGTAAATTTAAAACTGGAATATCACCTTCAAACTTTTTAAGCCAAAACTCCTTACTATTTTCAAATACATTATTTTTTATATTTTCATCTTCCCATACAGCAAAATCTTTATAAGAAATATCTAGGTTAGGTAAATCTTCACCATTATAACTGTTTGATAATTCTTGCATAAAGTTATTTAAAGAAGCACCATCAAAGATAATATGGTGTATATCTAGCATAAGAAGTACTTTTCCATTTGGAAGAGTAAACAAAACTACATTAAGTAGAGGACCATGTCCTAAATTGAAATTAGAGTCATATATATTAAATAATTCGTCAGAATCATTAGTATTAACATCTTGAACATCTATTTTTACATTTACATTATCTTCAATTTTTTGTACAATTTGACCATTAGACATTTCAAAATGAGTGCGCAATGAATCATGCCTTGAAACAAGAGTTTCAAAAGCTGCTTGAAGTCTATTTAAGTCTGGCATAGAATTTAAAAGTATACCACCATAAATATTATATAAATTAGAATTTTCTTCCATACTACTTGCTAGATAGGTTCTCTTTTGAGCAGAAGAAGTAGGATAGAATTCACGTATTTCACATTTCTTTATAGAAGGGATAAGAGAATTATTGCTAGGAGTATTAGAAATGACAGTTGCTAAATCTTCTATAATTGGATTCTCCATTACGTCCCTAAAAGAAATATCTATATTAAGCTCTTGCTTTATTTTTGTACATAAAACAATAGTAGTAAGTGAATCACCACCTAGTCTAAAGAAACTATCCAATACACTAATATTAGAAATTTTAAATATATTTTCTAATATTTTGATTAATTTACTTTCTATGCTGTTTCTTGGAGCAACATATGAAGTATCAATATCTTCTGAAACTTCTGGAAGCGGAAGGCTGTTTTTATCAATTTTCCCATTTGGAGTATAAGGAAAATCTTTTAACAATATGAAATAAGAAGGAAGCATATAGTCAGGTAGAGAAGTAGATAAAGCTTTTCTTAATTCATATGATTTTAAATGAGCATCTGCAATATAATATGCAGAAATAAAATCCCTATTTTGTATGCTTTGTTTTACCACTTTAGCTTTTTTTATAGAAGGTATTTCTAATAGTTTAGCTTCTATCTCTTCAAGTTCTATACGTAATCCCCTAATTTTAACTTGATTGTCAGCTCTTTCTATGTAAGAAATCTCACCGTTTTCAAGGAATTTACATACATCACCTGTTTTATACATAAGAGTTCCTTCATTAAACGGATTTGGCAAAAAACGTTCACTTGTAATTTTATCATTATTCAAATAACCTTTTCCTACACCATCACCTGCAATATATAATTCACCTGGCATGCCAACAGGTACAGGAGATAAATCATTATCTAAAATATACATCTGTGTATTAGCAAGAGGTTTACCAATATTAACAATATCATAGTCAGTAACATCTGTAAAAGTAGAAAACACAGTAGTTTCAGATGGACCATAACCATTGTAAACTTTTTTAATTCCTAAATTTAATAAATCCTTTAATAGACTGTCTGGAAGTGGTTCTCCAGCTAAAACAACATAGTCTAAATTTGACAAACTAGGACAAGAGTCAATATTATCTATAAATATTCTCATTCTAGAAGGTGTCATTTGAATAGCTTTAATATCATTATTTTCAATTAAACTATTAAGTTTATTTGGTAATCTTTGTTCTTCCTCATTTGCAATAACTACTTTAAGTCCTTTTTGCAAAGAAATAAGTGTTTCAAAAATGAATATATCAAAGCTTGCGGTTGTAACAGAAGCAATAGGTATATATTTATTATCTTTTAAGAAACATACATAATCATTAAGAAAATATGCAAGATTTGTCAATGAACTTTGTCTTAATACAACACCTTTAGGTTTACCAGTAGAACCAGATGTATATATAATATATGAAGTATCATCAGGTTCATTAATATTTGGTAAATTATTATCATTATCTATAAAATAATCAGGAGTTAAATCAACAGTTATTTTATTACTAAACTCAACAGTCTTTTCTAAAGACGAAGAAGTTAGCAGTAATTTACAATTACTATTTTCTAACATGTATTTTGTTCTATCTTTTGGATAATTAGGGTCTATTGGAATATAGCAAGCACCACTCTTTAGAACACCAAGTATCGCAACTAGTAATTCTAAAGAACGATTGACCATTATAGAAACAATATCATTTCTTGTTATTCCGATATTTCTTAAATGCCAAGCAAGCCTATTTGCTTTCTCATTTAGTTCTATATATGTAAGTTTTGTATCTCCAAAAACAATAGCGATATTATCAGGAGTTCTTTGAACTTGCTCCTCAAATAATTCAGAAATAGTCTTATTCTTTGGATAATCTAATTTAGTATCATTAAATTCATATAAAATTTTATGCTTTTCATCTTCTGATAAAATACTAATATCTGAAATGTATGCATCACTATCTTTAACAATTTCTTTTGCTATATTAATAAAATGACTAGCAAATTTCTTAATGGTTTCTTCTTTAAATAATTTTGTGCAGTATTCAAAATTTAATAAAAATTCTCCATTATCATTAGGAACAACTTCTAATGATAAATCAAATTTAGATATTTTACTATCAGGTATATACATATTAGCATTAAGGTCTTCAAAAGATACAGGAGTAAAACCATCATTTTGATAAATAAAAGTAGTATCAAATAGAGGCTGCCTAGAAGTATCTCTAGGAATATTTAAATTATTTACAAGTTCATCAAAAGGGTATAACTCATTATCAAAAGCTTTTATACAATTATTTTTTATATTATTTAAAAAATCTTTAAAATTAATTTCAGAAGATACATGATTTTTTAATGGTAATGTATTAACAAACATACCAATAATACTTAGTAATTCTTCTTTTTTTCTACCGATTACAGGAGTTCCAACAGTAATATCTTTATTTCCAGTATATTTATATAATAAAATATAATAAGCTGAAAGAAGTAACATATAAGGTGAAACATTAAGCTTTTTAGCTAGATTATTTATATCTTGTGCAAGCTGAGAATTTATTTTTTCATAAACTTTAGCCCCTTCGAAAGATTGAATATTAGGCCTTACAAAATCAGTAGGAAAATCTAAAACAGGAATTCCATCTTTGAATTGATTTATCCAGAAATCTTTACTTTGATTTAGATTTCCACTTTTTAACTCATTAAATTCCCACTCTGAATAATCTATATAATCAAAAGAAAGTTCTTCTAATTCAGTATTGTTATAAAGAGAAGAAAGCTCTTTTGTAAATATAGCAAGAGAAGTACCATCACAAATAATATGATGCATATCAAATAATAGCAAGTATTTGTTTTTTTGTAATACCATTTTTACACGAAATAGAGGAGCTTTTGACAAATCAAAAGGCTTAATAAAGTTTTTCATTATTTCATCTATACTATTTTTTGAATCCTCTACATATTCTAAATTAAATGAAACAGAAGAAGCAATCTTTTGATAAACCTCATCGCCAATAATTTCAAAATATGTACGCAAACTAGAGTGTCTTTGAATTAATTTTTTGAAACACTCATTTAATCTTTTTATATCTGGTTTTTTATCAAATATAATACTTCCAGGCATATTATATAAAGTAGCATTAACACCCGCCATTTGAGAAGAGTAGTAAATTCTCTTTTGAGCAGATGAAAGATGATAAGATTCTTTTTTATCAGCTTTAGGTATTTTTTCTAAAATAGAAGTATCAGTTTCACTACAATCTATTAAATGAGCAAGCTTAACAATAGTAGGATTATCAAATAAATCTTGAATACTAATCCTTACTTTAGTTTTTTCGTATATACGAATAGTTAAATTAATAGCAAGTAAAGAATCGCCACCAAGTTCAAAGAAACTATCCATAGTACTAATTTTTTGTATATTTAATACATTTTTAAATATTTCTAATAAAACAATTTCAGTTTGAGTTTTAGCCTCTATATATTCTACTGTACTCTCAAATATAGGAGTAGGAAGAGAAGTTTTATCAATTTTTCCATTAGAAGTGAGTGGCCATGAATCTAGTTGTATTAGCTTACTTGGAATCATATAAGAGGCAAGTTTTCCACGTAAATAAACTGCCATATTACTAGTATCTATTTTAGAAGAAGCAGTAAAATATGTAACTAAACGTTTTTTACCTGCTAAATCTAATACAATTGTAAAGCACTTTTCTATGTCAGGATAATTTACGATAACAGAATTGATTTCATCCAATTCTATTCTATATCCAGAAAGTTTAACTTGGCTGTCTTTTCTTCCAACAAGGCTAATTGTCCCATCTGAATTCCACTTACCAAGGTCCCCAGTTTTATACATTTTTTCAGAGGAATTATCAAAAGTATTAGTAATATAATTTTTTAAAGTTTCTTCTGAATTATTAATATATCCAGCACCAACGCCACTACCTGTGACATATAATTCTCCGAACAATGCCAATAGGAAGCATATTTTGAGCTGAATTTAAAATATAAATATGATCATTACATAAAGGATGTCCTATTGGTACAATATCTGAATTTATTTTTAGATCTTTATCATAACATAAAGCCGAACAGCATATAGTAGTTTCAGTAGGTCCATATCCATTAACAATATTCATATTAGGATTTAGTAAGAAATATTTATCTAAAGTAGTTTTCCTTATTTTTTCAACACCTACTAAAAGTTTATTAATTTTAACATTATTCTTATCCTTCAAAATGGAATATACATCTTCTAAAATATTAGGAGGAATATATAAACCTGTGATTTTTTTATCTATAATATAATCACAAAAGTCTAAAACATCCTTAATTATTTCATCATGATAAAGTACTAAACTAGCTCCATTTAATAAAGGTACAAACAATTCAAATATACTAACATCAAAAGAAATATTAGTAGAAGACAAAAATTTATCTGCTAAAGAAATTGAATTGAAGTATTTATTAAATGAGCAAATAAAGTTATTTAAACAATTATTTGTTATTTGAACTCCTTTAGGCTTCCCAGTAGATCCAGAAGTATAAATGATATAAATAATATCATTAGGAGATCCAATTTTACTATCAAACGATTCTAACTCATTAATTTCTTCAAAATCATTTAACACAATACTAGGAATATTATGAATTTTGGAACTCAAAGTGTTATTTGTTAAAATAATTTTAGCATTACTATTTTTTAACATATAATCAACTCTATCGTTTGGATAATCTACATATATAGGCAAATATATAGCTCCACATTTTAAAACAGCGAAAATACTTATAATAAGTTCAATTGAACGAGGAAGAGATATACCGAACTACATCTTTAGAAGATATACCATGATTTATTAATTCAAGGGCAAGAGAATTAGCTTTTTCATTTAATTCTTGATATGTTATTCTTTTGTCATCAAGAATAACAGCAAGATTGTTAGGAGATTTTATTACTTGCTCTTCAAATAATTGTATTACAGTTTTACCACTTGGATAATCTAAAGTGGTATCATTAAATTCATATAAAATCTGGCTTTTTTCTTCTTCAGTTACAATATCTATATCTTTTTCTAATAAATTCTCATTTTCTAAAACTTGACTAATAATATGTAAAACTCGGCTGTGCATATGTTCTACATCAGTTTCACTATATTTTTGAATTTGATAATCATAAGATATATTTAAAGTTCCTTCATCATTATTATCATGTAAGTGTATACACACGCCGTGGGCAGTTGTGGAAGTTGGTAACCATTCAACTTCATAAGGAATAGAAATACTTTTATCATTAGCTTTTGTTATTTGGTAAGAAATCATAAAATCAAATAATCCAGGTAAATTATTTTCAGTTTTTCTTAAATCCTCTAAAAGCAATTCATATGGATATTTCTGGTATCTTAACATACTTAAAGAACTACTAGCAATCTGTTTTACAAATGAAATAAAATCTAAATCATTCTTTAAATCAATACGAAGCGCAGCAGTATTAATAAACATACCAGTTGTATGTTTTTCTTTAAAATTGCTTCTATTTAATATAGGCGTTCCAATTACAAAATCATTTAAAGAAGTAACTTTATGTAAGTAAATAGCAAAAATTGCCATAAAGAAATTAAAATTAGAAATTTTATTTCTTTTACAAAAATCAGAAATTTGGTCTATTAGAGATTTTTCAATTAAAAAGTTCTTTCTTTCTGCTTTTCCCACAAAAGAAGCAGAAGTATTAGAAAGCATACTAGGAATCACTGCGACTTCTGGAATATCAGAATATAAATTGTTCCAATATTCTTTATCTTTTACAAATTTAGTGCTATTCATATACTCTTTTTCATCTTTGATATAATCTTCATAAGAAAAAGACTTGGTGCTGATTTCTTCACCATCAAGTAATTTTTTATAAATTTCTACAATCTCAGTTCCAATCATGCTAAAAGTTGCAGCATCAGAAATAATATGATGAGTAAGTACAATAAATCCACCATATCCATTTTGTAATTTATATAATATAAACTTAAATAATTGTTCATCATGAATATCGAAAACATATTCAGAAGTTTGTTTCGCAAGTTCTCTTACCTCATCAGAATCTTTTAATTTTACAGTTTCAAACACTAAATCATTTTTGATATTTGTAAAATATTGTACTGCATTTCCATTTTCATGCTTAAAGTTTAAACTAAAACTCTTATTATTTTTTATAAATATATTTAATGCTTTGCTTAATATATCTAAATTAACATCTTGCTTCATTGTTAAAGTACCACAGATGTTATTTATATTTGTTCCTTTATAATATTCCTCCATCAGCCATATTGACTTTTGTGGATTTGTTAAATCGTAATAGTTCATTTTTGCCCCCCTAAACTATTTGCTCTAAAAATTTAAAATCCTAGTTTTTTTTAAATAATTCAAATACTTAAATATGTAGTTCTTATCAATTTTTTTCCATTTAAAACCACAATTTTTCAGATAATTTTCTGTAAAAGAACTAGATAAGCATACATCTGAAGTTTGTACAATCATATTTTCATTATCTAAATCTTCAGAAATTCCAGAAATAATATGCTTTCTGTCATCATCTCCTAAAATACCATTAATAGCATCAAAAAGTAATCTATTTGAAACTGGCACAATATCTATACCAATTTCATTTAAAGATTGAGCAAGTAATAAGATAGATGGTTTCTTACTCTCCATTATGTGGAAAACATTACAATCAGATGAGTGATTCATAATAGTAACAATAGCATTTGATGCTAAATCAACAGGAGTAAAATCTAAGCTATTCTCTAAAAAAGACTTTGGAAATGCACCAATACCAATATATGATTTAAGCTTTTTAACAAAAGTATTGTACTTTAAATTATTTCCAAATAATCCATCTGAATATCTATTTGTAATATTACCAAGTCTTAGTATCTGTGCATCTAACCCATCATAAATTGCATTTAATATTTTAAGTTCTGCTTTAAATTCATTTAATTCAAATTCATTTGTTAAATCCTGTCCAATATATAAGTCGGTTTCTGAAAAAGTTTTCTTATCATTTGAACTATTAGAATAATTATTAATTTTTGTAGGTTTTTCTTTATTTCCTGAAATAGTAGCTGATGATATGTGCATAAGTTTTTTTCCGTACTTTGTGCAAAAGTTAATAAGATTATCCACATTATAGCCACCTGCATTAACTACTGTACTAATATTCTTTATAATAGCAGATGTTTCAGCATTATCAGATTTTATAATAGGACTAGTAGTAATATCTCCATCAATTACTTTTATCCTGTTATCCACTTTGAAAGTAAACTTATCCCCAAAATAAAGCTTAAGATTTTCTAAGAGTCTATATCTCGAAGGGATGTTATCCACATTTCTAACTAAGAAATAAACATTTCCTTCATTTTGAGATAAAAATTCATGCGCAATATGAGCGCCTAAATAACCAGTCCCTCCAACTAATAATATATTTCCGAACATTAATCTTTGAAATGGTTTTGAAATTCCTATTAGAATTTCTTGCAAGTACATTATTTACCTTTGTATAATCATAATTTTTTATTAAACCATCATAAATATTTTCAGATTCAATCTTAGGTTCGATTTTATTAGAAACTTTTCCGAGAAATTCAAGCCTTCCGCTAAAAGTCCATCTCCCGATATTTCCAGTTTTATAAATTTTTCCATCTCCAAAAGGATTATCAAAAACTAAAGAATTTGAAACTTTTGCATCTTCTTTAAGTTTACCAGAAATATAGACATTTCCGAATATTACCAATTGGAACTGGTTTTAGATTATCATCTAAAATATGAGCTTGAAGCTCCATATCATCTGAATTAAACATCACTAAAGAGACATCATTATCAAAACTGATGCCTTTTTTATTATTAAATTTCTTTAAGAGCCTAGATTCTTCAGGAGTTAGCATTTCAAAATCAGAAAGTTTTAAATCTGAACTTTTTATTATTTGTTTCAATATAAAGAAATAATGAGAAAGTAAGCTCTTCACAGCTTGTGACTTAAATAAGTTTACATTAAACTTTAAATTAAGCACATTTGAAGATGAAATAACTTCAAAACTTAAATCAAACTCTAGTGAAGAATTATCCACAGTCAAAGTATCTTCAGAAAGATTTTGATAAGTGAATAATATATTAAGAGGTGAGCCATCTTCATTTAGAGTTACATTCTCTGATATACGATTTGCAATTGTATTTTTGGTATCTTTATGAATAGCTTTCACGAAGTCAGAAAAACTCTCATCTAAATTTATATGCTTTTTTAAAATTATATTTAAAGTATCTTGATAAGTGTATTTATATAAAAGAATATAAATAGCTGATAAAAATACGGAATAATTAGATACATTATTTTCTTTTGCAATATTTTCTACATTTTCAAAAAAATTTTTTGATACAGCAAGAGACACAGTTTCCTGTGATTTACTGAAATTATATACATCCTTTTTCATATTAGCCCCCATTTTGCTAAATACTGACAACATTATACTATATATATTATAAAAAGACAAGCCATTTTTGGAGTTGACATTACGGAAGTCAAGGTATATAATAAAAAAATAAAAAAAATTTGGAGAAAAGAATGAGAAAAAAAGAAAACAAAAGAAAAATAAAAAAAGCCAAAACCTTAGGGGGAAGATATATAAAGAGAAAATATAGAGTGGGACCATTTGTGCAAGTTACAAAAAATCGGAAAAAAGAAGAAGATAAAAAAAGATACAAAATCTGTGAGCACAGTACGGCTGTTTTCAGTTAGCCGTAATAAAATTACCATGGTATAAAAAAGCAATTAGAAGTTTTATGGGACTATTAGGATATTAAGATTAAAAAACTGTAAACAAAAATTATATTGTTTGCAGTTTTTAGTTTTTTTGCATATGCTTATAAAATATGGGGAACAATTTACTTAAAAGATACAAATCAAAAGGAAGGGAAAAGCTTGAAAAACTATAACTACAAGAAAAAGTCAAAAAAACCGCATATTTTAACGTGGCTTATATGGGAAGCAGTATTTATATTCATTATAGCAACAGCAAGTATCGTCTTATATGACATGTACATAAACATAGACGCTACACCTAAAGAAAGTTATACTGCTAAAAAAACAGTAAAAGAAGTGAATGCAGAAAAAGAAACTGGTATAAGTGAAATATTAGAAAATACATGTAAAAGTGTAGTAGGAATATCTAAGATAGTTACAAATGATACAGGAATATTTAGTCTAAATTCAGAAAAAACATTATCATTAGGAAGTGGAATAATAGTTACAGACAATGGATATATACTTACAAATGAGCATGTCAGTGGAAATAAATACAGTAAATGTTATGTGACGATAGAAGGAGAAAAAGAAGAATATCAAGGTACAGTCGTATGGGCAGATAGTGATATAGACTTAAGCATAATAAAAATAGAAAAACTAGGACTAACACCAGGGATTTTAGGGGATTCAGATAAGCTAAGAATAGGAAAAAATGTATATGCAATAGGAAATCCTATAGGAGTAGAATTTGAAAGAACAGTAACTTCAGGGATTATAAGTGCAGTAGGAAGAACAATAAAACTAAAAGAAAACGAAGAATATTCATATATGGAAGACCTTATACAGACTGATGCTACAATAAATAGCGGAAATAGTGGAGGACCACTTGTAAATGAAAAAGGAGAAGTGATTCGGAATAAATACAGTAAAAATAGAAGAAGCGGAAAGTATAGGATTTGCAATACCAATAAACCTTGTAAAACCAATAATAGAAAAAATAGAAAAAGAACGGAACATTTACTGAAAGCTCTATAGGAATATATGCATATGATAAGGAAGTAATACAATATTTAGATGAGAATCTAAAATTTGATACAGGAATATATGTAGTATCTATAAAAGAAAATGGTCCATCTTTCGGAAAAGGTTTAATGGTAGGAGATATAATAACAAAAATAGATAATGTAGAACTAAATAAGATGAGTGATTTAAGAAAATATATCTATACAAAAAATCCAGGAGATAAAGTAATACTTATGGTATCACGAAAAGGAAAAAACTTTGGAATAGAGATAGAATTGGGGAAAAAATAAAAAGTGCGACAATGGGGACGGTTCTGTTTGTCGCATTTTAATTCAAAATTCATATGATGTCATATTCTGCAATTTTTTAATGCGACAAACAGAACCGTCCCCATTGTCGCACCCATTGTCGCATCAGTTATTTCTCTAATCCATATAAATTGCCTTCGACACAAAGTCTAGCTCTTACAACAGTTTTTTCATCTGCATGTAAAGAAGTTTCTAAAAATTCTGGATGCTCTATTAAAAACTCTTTCATAGTTCCATCAGGATCCTCGAAAAATTTATTTAACATTTTAGACTGCTCATTTGTAATAATTCCCATATCTAATGCTTTATTAAACATACTAGGTGCAATTTGAACTAAAGAATAAGCATCAATTCCAAGATCCTTTAGCCTATCATTTCCGCCTTGCATTCTATCTACTACAACTACACTCCACACAATTTCAGCACCAAGAGCTTGAACTGCTGGTATCCATGCACGCACATAACTAGAAGCAGCAGTAACTAAATCTGCAACATGTAAAACCTTTTTACCATCTAAAGATTTATTTTGAGTAGTTTCATTAAAATCCTTTGAACTTATGGTACAAGATAAATCTTTAAAAACAGTAATAAAAGGTTTTCCTAAAAGATAAGCAACAATATTTGCAAAAAACCAATCTCTTCTTTCTCCACCAGAAACATAGTCAATTTCATCTACATTCAAATGTTCTTTTATAAAATTAACCATCTCATCAATAACTTCTTTATAAATATAATTTTCATTATATTGAGCAAGACATTTATCAAGAATTTTTTTAGGGATACCTAACTTATCATCTTTTTCAACATCAATAAATTTTAAAAATTCTACTGCACTTTCTTCACTCCCATAAAGAAAATGAGTATTAACAAAATAAGGTCCAATTTTTCCTGAAGTATACCAAAATGGCTTGTTTTCAGAACAAACCTTAAATGCATTCGTTTTAAATAAATATGAAATTAAATTACTCATATTTTATTACCTCCATCTAGCATATATAATAACTAAAAACTTGCGGAAAGTCAAGAATAAAGCAAAAAAATGTCTAAAGTATACTTGAAAATTAACTGTATTCATGATATTATAAACAAAAATATAGGAGGTTAAAAATGGAAAGTATATTACTAAAAAATGGTACAGTATTAGACTATGCAAGCAATACAAACGAAAAATTAGACATAAAAATTGAAAATGGGAAAATTGCTGAAATAGGAAAAAACTTAGAAAGTCAAACTGATGAAGTAATAGACTGTGAAGGACTATATATAATGCCAGGAATGATAGACATACATTGCCATTTAAGAGAACCAGGATTTGAACATAAAGAAACAATAGAAACAGGCTCAAAGAGCGCAGTAAAAGGAGGATTTACAACAATTTGCCCAATGCCAAATACAAGACCAACACCAGATAATGCTGAAACATTGAAATGGATAATAGAAAAAGCAAAAGAAGTAAACTTATGTAATATACTACCATATGCAAGCGTAACAAAAGGTGAAAAAGGAGAAGAATTAGTAAACTATAAAGAATTACTTGAAGCAGGAGCGGTGCGGATTTTCAGATGACGGAATGCCAGTAGAGAATGCAAAAATGATAAGAGATGCAATGATCGAAGTGAATAAATTAGGAAGTTTCTTAGCAGAACACTGTGAAGAAAAGACAGTTGCAAAAGGAGCAATAAATGCAGGAAAAGTTGCAGAGGAACTAAAAGTAGAAGGAGTTCTCCCAGAAGCAGAAGAAATAATGGCAGCACGTGATATAGTTATAGCAGAAACAAATAATTTACATACACACATATGTCATATAAGTACAAAAACATCAGTAAATATGATAAGAGATGCTAAAAAAAGAGGAGTAAAAGTTACATGTGAAACCTGTCCACATTATTACTTTTTTACAGAAGAAGAAGTAAAGATAAGTGCAGCTAATGCAAAAATGAATCCACCACTTAGAACAGAAAAAGATAAAGAAGAAATAATAAAAGGATTAAAAGATGGGACAATTGATGCAATAATAACAGACCATGCACCACATACAAAAGAAGAAAAAGATAAAGAACTATCAGCTGCCCCAAATGGAATAATAGGATTTGAAACAGCACTTGCGGCAGCAATCACAGCATTAGTTGACAAAGGACTACTAACATATTTAGACCTAGTAAGACTTACTTCATATAGTCCTGCAAAAATACTTAAAATAGATAAAGGAGAAATAAAGGAAGGAAAAGTCGCAGACTTATGTATATTTGATCCTAATAAAGAGTATGTATACAAAGAAGATATGATAGTATCTAAATCAAAAAACACTCCTTTTATTGGAAAAAAATTAAAAGGACAAGTTAGATATACAATAGTTAATGGAAAGGTTGTGTTCAAACAATAATCAGCATCTTGCGTCGTTACTGCTCAGTCGATTTCCATTCAACGTACAATAGTACGCCTCATGGAATATCTCCTTCACGTGCCTAGCAATATACTAATTCTTGTTTGAACAATAGATAAAACACAAAAGTTAATATTAAAATTTAAGAAATGAGCGAATGTGAGGAACTTTGAGCATAGAAATTCTAAGTGAATTTTACGGAAAGCGTCCGAGTTCCCCTCGGAAGGGTGCCGTCAAAGGCACATAGAATTTCTGCGAAAAGTGAACGACCTGAGCGAATGCCGAAAATTTTAATATTAACTTTGTATAACAGAGTTTATATAGAAATATAGAAAGGAAAATAAAAAATGAAAAATGCAATAGATAATTTAATAGAAAAAATAAAAGAAAAAAACAACCCTACAGTTATAGGACTAGACCCAAGATATGATATGATACCAAACTGCATAAAAGATAAATATTCTAAAGATTTAAAGGGTGTAGCAGATTCTATAATAGAATTTAACAAAGCATTAATAGATGCAACTTGTGATATAATTCCAGCAGTAAAACCACAAATAGCATTTTATGAGATGTTTGGTGTAGAAGGAATAAGAGCATTTGAAGAAACCTGCAAATATGCAAAGTCAAAAGAAATGGTAGTTATTCGGAGACATGAAAAGAGGAGATATAGGAACAACAGCAGAGGCATATTCAAATGCAGCAATAGGAAGAACAACAATAGGAGAAGAATTTCAAAAAATATTCGATATGGATTTTGTAACTGTAAATCCATACCTTGGAACAGATGGAATAAAACCATTTGTAGAAGACTCAAAAAAATATGGAAAAGGAATTTTCGTTTTAGTAAAAACTTCAAACAAATCATCAGGAGAATTGCAAGACCTAGAAACAAAAGATGGAGAGAAAATATATGAAAAAGTTGCAAAACTAGTAAATGAATGGGGAAAAGATTTAATAGGAGAAAATGGCTATAGTAGTATATCTGCGGTAGTGGGAGCAACTTATCCAGAACAATTAAAAAAGCTTAGAAAGGAAATGCCACACGTATACTTCTTAATACCAGGGTATGGAGCACAAGGGGGAAAGGCAGGAGATATAGCATTGGGATTTGATGAAAAAGGACTTCGGAGGAATTGTGAATGCATCAAGAAGTTTAATGTGTGCATATAAATCAGAAATGTGGAAAGATAAATTCAAAGAAGAAGACTTTAAAGAAGCAACAAGAGCTGAGGCAATTAGAATGAGAGATGAAATTAATTCTTATTTAAATTAAACAAATTATAAATTTAATATTAAAATTTTCGGCATTCGCTCAGGTCGTTCACTTTTCGCAGAAATTCTATGTGCCTTTGACGGCACCCTTCCGAGGGGAACTCGGACGCTTTCCGTAAAATTCACTTAGAATTTCTATGCTCAAAGTTCCTCACATTCGCTCATTTCTTAAATTTTAATATTAAATATTATATATAATAAATGAAAGGAATGATATGAAATGCCAGTACATAGTAAATCTAAATTAGTAAAAAAAGAAAAATTAAGAGAAGACATATATAAATTTACAGTAGAATCTAAAGAAATAGCAAAAAGTGCTCTTCCACGGACAATTCTTAGAAATAAGAGTTTCAGATGAAATAGAGCCAATTTTAAGAAGACCAATAAGTATATATAACATAGAAGGAGACTTAGTAGAATTTGTATTTCAAATAAAAGGAAAAGGAACTGAGATATTATCAAAAAAGGAAGAAGGCGAAGAAGTAGATATACTTCGGACCTTTAGGACATGGAACATTTGACTTTAAAGGAAAAGAAAATATTGCAATAATTGGAGGGGGAATAGGTATATTCCCGTTATATGAACTTGCAAAACAAGCAAAACAAAGTGCAAAAATAAATATGTATTTAGGATTTAGAAGTAAGGATTTTGTAGTTTTAGAAGAAGAATACAAAAAAGTATCAGACAAATTCATACTTACAACAGACGATGGAACATATGGAGAAAAGGGATTTGCCATAAATTACCTAAAAGACGATATAGAAAAAGAAAAAATAGACTCTATATATGCATGTGGTCCACTTCCAATGCTAAAAGCAGTACAAGCCTTAGCAAAAGAAAAAAACATTCCATGCCAAATATCTTTAGAAGAAAGAATGGGATGTGGAATAGGAGTATGTCTTGGATGTGCGGTAAAAGTAGCAGCAGGAGAGCAAACAATATATACACATGTATGTAAAGCAGGACCTGTATTTGATTCAAAAATAGTAGAGATATAAAATAACTAATTCTTATTTGAATTTGTGAAAGGAGAATAATAAATATGAAAACCACAGTAAATTTGGCGGGGATAGAGATGAAGAATCCAGTAACAGTTGCATCAGGGACATTTGGATATGGAAGAGAATTTAGTGAATTTATAGACTTAAATAAACTTGGAGGAATTGTAACAAAAGGAACATCACTAAAACTAAGACCAGGAAACAGACCTCCTAGAGTATGTGAAGTAACTGGTGGAATGTTAAACTCAATAGGACTACAAAACCCGGGTGTAGAATATTTTATGGAAAATGATTTGCCATGGCTTAAAAAGTTCGATACAAAAGTAATAGTAAATGCTTGCGGAAGTTCAGCTGAAGAATATGTTGAACTTGCAAAAGTATTAAATACACTTGACATAGATGGTGTAGAATTAAACCTATCATGCCCAAATGTAAAAGCGGGATGTATGGCCTTTGGAACATCATATGAAGGAGTAAAAGAAGTAACATCTAAAGTAAGAAAGGTATTAGATAAACCATTAATAGTAAAACTAACACCAAATGTAACAGACATAACAGCTCCTGCAAAAGGAGCTGAAGATGCTGGAGCAGATGGAGTATCATTAATAAACACACTACTTGGAATGAAGATAGACATAGAAAAGCAAAAGCCAATACTTGCAAATAATATGGGAGGACTATCAGGGCCAGCAGTTAAACCAGTTGCAGTTAGAATGGTATATCAAGTAGCACAGGCTGTAAGAATACCAATATTAGGATTAGGTGGAATTGTAAACGGAAAAGACGTAATAGAATTTATGCTTGCAGGAGCAACAGCTATATCAATAGGAACAGGAAACTTTATAGAACCAGAAGTAAGCATAAAGGCGGTAGAAGAAGTAGAAGAATATATGATAAGTCATAAGATTGAGGATATAAATAGCATAATCGGAAAAGTCCAAATGAATTAAGGAGATTTAAATTTATGATAAATGAGAAAGAACTAATAAAAAAGTATGGAAGTCCATTATATGTATATGACAGGGAAGTACTAGAAACTAAATGCATGAGTATAAAAAGATTAGAAAAGGAATTACAAGAAGAATTACCAGAAGATACCACTGTTTCCATGCATTATTCTATCAAAGCAAACAATAATCCAGCTATCTTACAAATTGTTAAACAGAGCGGATTGAAAGTCGACTGTATGTCACCAGTAGAAATGGAAATAGGTAAGAGAAGCGGATTTAATACAGATGAAATGTTATATGTGTGTAATAACATTTCAGGAGAAGAAATGTCTATGGTATATGAAAATAAAATACTAATTTGCCTAGACTCTATTTCGCAAGTAGAAACTTGGGGAAAAATGTATCCAGAAACTGAAATAATGGTTAGAATAAATCCAGGGACAATTGGTGTTGGGCACTCTAAGAAAGTTATCACATCAGGGAAAAAGACTAAATTTGGTATCTCTGAAGAAAATATACCAGAATTACTTAAAGTTGCAGAAAAATATAAATTACATATTATAGGAACACATCAGCACTTAGGAAGTTTATTCTTAGATGATAAAATCTCAGACTATATAGAAGGAGTAAAAGCAGGACTTGACATAGTAAAAAAATACTTTAAGGAAGTGAGAATAGTTGATCTTGGTGGAGGATTTGGAGTTAAATATAAACCAGATGAAGAACCACTTAACTTAAGCCTTGTTGCAAAAGAATTAAAACCAATACTAAAAGAATTTGTTTCTGAATATAAAACAGTAAAAGAATTTAAATTTGAACCGGGAAGATATGTTCCATGTGAAGCAGGAAAACTAATTGGAACTGTAACAGCCATAAAACATGAAAATGATACTTGGTGGATAGGAACAGATATTGGAATGGGGATGCTTGTAAGACCATCTATGTATGATTCTTATCATGAAATAACACTTCCAGAAAGTACAGGGGAAGTAGTAATTGCAAACTTCTGTGGAAATGTATGTGAGAGTGGAGATATACTTGGAAAAGAACGTACAGTAAAGTTACCTAAAATAGGGGATACTGTTGTTGTTCATAATGCAGGAGCATACGGGTATTCTATGTCTTCAAACTATACAGGAAGAGGAAGACCAGCAGAAATTGTAATTACTCCAAATGGAGAAATAAAACTTATTAGAAAAGCTGAAAACTTTGAAGATATAGTAAAAAATGTTATATGGAGTAACATATGAATTTAGAAAAAATAGATATAAAAGAGTTTAAAAAAATTATATATCCTAAGTATAAAGAAATCTTTCCACAAGTAGAAAGGAAACCATATACAGAAATAAAAAAGTCATATAAGAATCAAATTGTAGATATAATTCAAATAATAGAAGAAAACAAAGTTGTAGGTTTTATTACGACAAATTCATTAGAGAATAATCCTTATCTGCAATTAGATTATTTTGCAATTTTTCCTGAATACCAAGGTAAGGGATATGGCACAAGAGCCATAAAATTGCTTAAGGAAATTTATAAAGACTATTATGGAATATTTATAGAAATAGAAAGCATTGAGCATTCTAAAACAGAAGAAGAAAGAGAAATAAGACAAAGAAGAGCTAGATTTTATGAAGATTTGGGATTCTGCAATATGAACTTTGATGTAGAACTATTTAGAGTAATATATTCTGCATATATATTACCATGTAAAAAAGATAAATTTGTAGATAAAGAGGTAACAAAAAATATTTTTCAAATATATACTGCAATATGCGGAGAAAAAAGAACAAAAAGAAACTGCAAAGTGTTAGAAAAGAAGGAGTAAAATGACATTCTTTTATATACTATCACAAGTATTTATAACGCATATTTAGAGAGGAAAGGTATAAAAAATGGCTTTTGATTATAAAAAAGAATATAAAGAATTTTATATGCCTAAAAATAAACCAAGTATTATTAAAATTCCTAAAATGAACTATATTGCGGTTAGAGGCAAAGGGAATCCTAATGATGAAAATAGTGAATACAAAAAATCTATAGGACTTTTATATGCAATAGCTTTTACAATAAAAATGAGTTATAAAGGAACTCACAAAATAGATGGATATTTTGAATATGTAGTTCCACCGCTTGAAGGTTTTTGGTGGCAAGAAGGAAATAAAAAAGGAATAGACTATAAATCGAAAGATAAATTTAATTTTATTTCAATTATAAGGCTACCAGACTTTGTAACAAAAAAAGATTTTGAATGGGCTATTAACGAAGCAACCAATAAGAAAAAACAAGACTTTTCAAAAGTAGAATTTTTAAGCTATGATGAAGGAATATGTGTTCAATGCATGCATATAGGTTCTTATGATAATGAACCTGAAACAATTAATTTAATGCATGAATATATGAACAAAAATGGGTATGAACTAGATATTACAGACAAAAGATTTCATCATGAAATTTATTTAAGTGATCCACGAAGATGTGACATTAGTAGATTAAAAACAGTTATAAGACATCCAATAAGAAAACTTAAATAATATTTAAGTTGATACATTAGAAAAATCAAAACAAATTCATTGTGTTTTTAATAATTGGGCCAATTTTAAACCCTTCTCCTAAAGTTAAAAATTCTTTGTTATCTAGTAGGAAAGTTTTCCGAACTTCCTATTAGATAACAGAATTGCACACAAATTTTACTTTGTAAAATTTGGTGCACGAACAACGGACGTGGCATGAAACTAATCTAAAATGTTATAGTATTTTAAGTTATGCCACTGTTGTTCCTAGTATCTACTTTAAGGAGAAGAGTTTATTCTAGGACAATTGCTTAAATTATATTCTTACTCAGCCAAAACTGCCCCAAGAACTAAAATTCCTTCATTCTCAGCATAAATAGTATCAAACTGAGAAATTGGAAGCGGATTAGAACCAAGACCACATTCAATAGTATACCCTGGAAGATAATAGTTTTGAATAAACCAATCTTTATATCCTGCAAAACTAGAACCATATGGAGTATCCTCTAAAGTATATCCACTAGATTTAGCAAATTGTTCTCCAATATAATAAGAAGCAGGTGGTAAATAATCCAGATATCTCCAGTAGATGATTCTGCCTTGAGTGTGGTAAGCAAGAATAAGCCTAAAGTTATGATTAAGAGTAAAATCATACATAGCTTTTGATTCAGGAGAGGTAAGTGGAGCATTACCTACGAAATCACGAGGAGCGGGGGTTCTAAAACCTTGTTCAAATTTTATTTCTTTAGCCTTTTCCCAATTAGCAGGAAACTGTAAATTTAAATCCACACCTTCAATATTAGCCTTCCATCCAGAGGGAAAAGGAATACTAGGATAATTCTCTGAGATTTTTTCAGCATTTTTATAAAATTTAGAATCTTTAGAAATAGCAGAAGTTACTAAATCCACACCATCAGGATTACACATAGGAACAATATAAATAGAAGTGTTTTTTAGAATATTCCTTGCTAAATATCCATAAATATATCCATCATTAACATATGCTGCACACAACTTTTCTACAAACTTCATAATAACAGGACTAGTAATCCATTCATTTGCATGAATGGAAGCAGAATAAAACACTTCTTTAGAACCTGTGCCAATTTTTAAATAAGGAATATCTTTGCCCATAACAGAATTTCCAATAGAACTTATTTCAATAAAAGGAAAAACCACAGAAAAACTAGAAAGATTCATTTTTAAAATATCATATGTATAACTTAAATCAGTTTGGACAATATTACTAAAAGGAACAATAATACTTGCACCGAACCGATAAATTATTAGGATTAATTCCAGGATTAGCAATAAGTATTCTAGGTATAGTTGTAGAAAAAATTGTAGCTATTCCATATAAAGTATCACCAGCTTTTATTGTATAAGAAGTATACCCATACATATACGGAAATAGTGCATTCCAGGTATTAGTTCCAACTATACCATCTTGAGTAAGCCCAAAATTTTTTTGAAAATTCATTACAGCGTTATGAGTTGCATTTCCAAAAATACCATCAATTGCTCCATAATAAAAACCAATCTTCTTTAGAGTACTTTGCAAAAGCTCTACATCAGGACCAGTAGAACCGCGTTTTATAGTTTTCATAAAACCCTCCAAATAATATAACATCTAAAATAATAATATGAAAATCAAAGAAAAAGGGTGAAAAAATATTATGTAATATCTTGTAAATAAATGTAACATATGATATAGTGTTACTGTAAAATTTACAAGACAAATAAAAGATACATGGGGGAGTCACATTGGAAAAAATAGTAATAGAACGGAAAAACAAAATTAAAAGGAGAAGTAACAATAAGTGGAGCAAAAAATGCTGCTGTAGCAATACTTCCAGCAACAATATTAGTTAATGGCATATCTACGATAGAAAATATACCAGATATAAGTGATGTAAGAACAATATGTAAAATTCTAGAAGCAATTGGTATAAAGATAAAAAGAATATCAGAAAACACATTAGAAATAGACTCTAGAAATATAGAAAGTGTAGAAGCACCATTAGACTTAACAAGTAAATTTAGAGCATCATATTACTTAACAGGAGCATTACTTGGAAGATGCAAACATGCAGTAGTTGGAATGCCAGGAGGATGTAAACTAGGCGCTAGACCAATGGATCAACATATAAAAGCATTTGAAGTATTAGGTGCAACTACAGAAATAGAACAAGGAAAAATAGAAGTAAAAGCAAAAAAACTAAAAGGAAATTCAATATATCTAGATATAGTATCAGTGGGAGCAACAATAAATGCAATGCTTGCGGCAGTTCTTGCAGAGGGAGTATCAACAATAGAAAATGCAGCAAAAGAACCACATATAGTAGATCTTGCGAACTTTTTAAACAAGATGGGTGCAAACATAATGGGAGCAGGAACAGATAGAATAAGAATACAAGGAGTAAAAGAACTAAAAAAGAATGAAACATATTCAGTTGTACCAGATCAAATAGAAGCAGGGACATTCATGCTTGCAGCAGTTGCAACAAGAGGAGATATAACAATAAAAAATTGTATAACAAAACATTTAGAATCCATAACAGCAAAAATAATAGAAATGGGAGCAGATGTAACAGATATAGATGGAGAAAGCATCAGAGTAACATGTTCAAAAAGACCTAATAAAATAAGTATAAAAACACTTCCATATCCAGGATTCCCAACAGATTTACAACCACAAATGGGAGTAGTAATGGCAACTGCAAATGGTACAAGCACAATAAATGAAAGCATATGGGACTCAAGATTTCAATATACAGAAGAATTAAATAAAATGGGTGCTAAAATTACAGCCCAAGGGAAAATGGCTTTTTTTGAAGGAACAGATAAATTAGTTGGAGCACCAGTACATGCAACAGACCTAAGAGCAGGAGCGGCATTAGTAATTGCAGGGATTGCAGCAGAAGGGACAACACAAATATATAATATAGAACATATAGATAGAGGATATGAAAACATAGAAGAAAAATTCATAAAATTAGGAGCAAAAATAAAAAGAGTAGAAGAATAGAGGAAACAAATGAAATTTTGCAGTTTATATAGTGGTAGCACAGGCAATAGTCTGTTTGTACAAGGAAACGAAACAAAAATATTAGTTGATAGCGGAGTAAGTGCCAAAAAAATAGAAGAAGCACTAGAGAGCATAGATGAAAATATAGAAAGTATAGACGCAATATTAGTTACGCATGAACACATAGACCACATAAGAAGCATAGGCACAATTGCAAAAAAATATAATATTCCAGTATATGCAAATCTAGGAACTTGGAATGGTATAGAAAATGAAAAAGCAGTAATAAAAATAGAAAATAAAAATTATTTCAAGATAGGAGAAAAATTTGAAATAGGAGATCTTAAAATACTTCCTTTCTCAACATCACATGATGCAATGGACTCATGTGGATTTAGCATAGAACATAATGGAAAAAAGATTAGTATAGCAACAGATTTGGGAGAAGTAACAAAAGAAGTAATGACAAATTTAAAACAAAGCAAATTTGTACTATTAGAATCAAACTATGAACCAGAAGTATTAAGATGCTGTTCATATCCATACTCAGTAAAAACAAGAATAGCAGGAGAAAGAGGTCATCTTTCAAACAATATGGCAGGACAGACAATTTCAAAACTATTAGAGCACGGACTTCAAAACGTAATGCTAGGACATTTAAGTAAGGAAAGTAACTTTCCACAGCTTGCATATAAAAGTGTAACAAATGAGCTTTTACAAAATGGAATAAATATAAAAGATATAGAATTAAATGTAGCAGACAGATTAAAGCCAAGTAAAGTGGTAAATATTTGAAAAGATAATAGAAAAAATACCTCAGTTATACTGAGGCATTTTTTCTAGCATGATTCCTGTTTAAAATCAATTACATTATTCTTTTTATGCTTTTTAACAAATCTCCTCTTTTGAACCAAAGAATTCTGAGTAGTGCATAAATTATTTTGAATTTCAGTACCATTATTCTTTGCATAAGCTACAAAAGCGTTTTGGAGATTAGCACTATCATTTGAAGCTAAAAGATTTTTCTTAGCTAAATTCTTATAATAAAGAGAAGTACTAGCTAAATCTTCTATAATGTTGTTAATAGCTTTATCAGAGCTGTATATAACATTCAAATTATTATCACTATTTTCATATATTAGCTCATCTTTAATAACAAGATTAGAACCAAAATGATTTTCAAAATTAGAAGGTTCTACTCCAAATTCTCTAGCAATTTTAAACAAATCCCCCTCTTCAGTAGAATCTGTCATGCCATTAGCGAATTTAAAAAGAAAATTGTTATTGCTGTTCTGCATAAGTTCTTTATAATTATCTTTAAAATACTCTACAAGATAATTTTCAAACTCAAATGTATCTTCTGAAGTAGCATTTCCATAAAATGTAGCTAAAGCTCTAACTAAACCTTTATCATAAGTCTCATTATCAGTATCAGAACTTCCGATTAGGGAAATCTCTTTCAAAATGAGGACCAAGTAAAAGTTGTGTATTTTTATTTTTTATATTATTAAATACGTTTGTTATAAAATGAGTAAAAACATTAGACTTTCCATCATATACAGGTTCTCCATGAGCTCTTCTGTAAGAATTTAAGAGATATCTTTTTCTATATAAATCTCGAAGTTTTGGCTCTGACTCTGACATCATATCTTCAAAATATCTATTTTTATCAAATAAATGTAAATTTTGCATTTGGTTATATGTAGTTTTAAAATCTTGAACTTTTCCATTAAAGTTTTCTACTAATTTTTCATACTCAGAATTTAATCTTGAAACAGCTTGACGATTTTTCTCATCATAAGATGCAGTTTCATCTAAAAGCTGCTGATAAAGAACTTCCTTTTCATCATCAGAAATATCCTTTGCAGTTATTTCTGAATACTTTTTACCATAATCTTTAATCATTTTAGAACTTACATTATTAAACTTTTGCTTTTTTAGTTCAATTTGTCTTGAAGCACTTTCATAAACCTTGCTACTTTCAAGCTCATATTGTTTTAAACTTAAATCTTCATTAAACTTTTTCTCAAAATTTTTGAAATCTTGCCTAGAAAATCCTCTTTCAAGTTTTTTTATTTCAGCTTCAATATTACCGTATATTAGTATCGTAAAAGTCTGGAGAAATATATAAATAACAAGACTTTTCATCAGTTCCATGAAGAGGAGTATCAAATATCTCTTTTAAGAAAACTGCTTTTCCATCTTCAATTTTAATATCAGCAATCTTTGGAAAACAATATGATATACGTTTTTCCTCGAGTTCTGCATGAAAGGATTCAGAATATCCATCAGTTAAAATAGAACTTAATATTCTAGAAATATCATCTTTAGTTATATAAGAATTTCCAGTGTCTATTTGAGCATCTAAAAATTGCATGATTTGGTTACTAATTTCCGCCTCTTTACCATTTGCAAGACAGTGTCTAAGCTTTTGCTTAATATATCCCATATAATAATCATGAATTGTGTTTTTAAGCCTTTCAACTATTTCCTCATTAGTTTCAAACATAATAAAATACCATTCCCTTCTTTATAAGGTTTCATTAGTTATAAAAATCCAAATTATCATTTTATTTATATCATAGTAACTAGGAAAATACAATATAAAAAACAAAAATTGTAATATTTTTCAAAAACTGGATACAATAAGAAAAAGGAGGAAATACAAATGGAATCATTATGGATAGCAGAAGAAAAGCAGCTTCTAGTAAAAACAAAAAGGTTAGAAGAAGAAATAGAAACAGAAGTATGTATAATAGGAGGAGGAATTACAGGAATAAGCACAGCATACGAACTATCAAAAAGAGGAAAAAAAGTAGTTATTATAGAGAGAGATAAGTTAGCAGAAAAGACCACTGGAAACACAACAGCAAAAATAACATCTCAACATGGACTTTTTTATGATTATTTAATAGAAGACTATGGCATAAATTTTGCAAAAAAATATTATATGGCAAATGAAGAAGCTATAAGAAATATAGAAAATATTATAAAAGATGAAAATATAGACTGTGATTTAGAACCTCAAGATGCATACGTGTTCACTCAAGATGCAAAAGAAATAGAAAATATAAAAAAAGAAGTAAAAGCAGTAAATGCAATCGGGGGAAAAGCCGAATTTGTACAAGAAATACAGCCAAAATTAGAAAATATACAAGGAGCAATAAAATTTCTAAATCAAGCACAGTTTAATCCTAGAAAATATTTAAAAGGATTAGTAAAAAAGATAATAGAAAATGGTGGAGAAATATACGAAGAAAGTAAAGCAGAAAAAGTAAAAAAAGACGGTGATCTGTATATAGTTTATACAGATAAGGGAAATATTAAGGCAAAATATGTTGTTATTGCAACACATTATCCAATTATAAATATACCTGGATTTTATTTTTTAAAAATGTATCAAGAAGCATCATATGCTATAGCAATAGAAACGGAAGAGCCAAAGTTTTCAGGGATGTATATAAAAAAAGAAGAACCAATAATATCACTTAGAACAGCAAAAAAAGGGGAAAAACAAGTCATTATACTAGGAGGAATGGGACATAGAGTAGGTGCAAAAATAGACCTAAAGGATAGCTTTACTGACTTAGAGAAAAAAGCAAAAGAAATGTATCCAGACAGCAAAGTACTTTATAGATGGGGGACACAAGATTGTGTAACACTAGACAAAATTCCATATATTGGAGAATACTCAAAAATAATGGAAAATATATATGTTGGAACAGGATACAAAAAATGGGGAATGACAACATCAAACATAGCTGCAAAAATAATAACAGACAAAATTATGCGGAAAACAAAACAAATATGAAGAAATATTTTCATCCACTAGGTTAAATCCAATAAAAAACAGATGGGAATTTGGAGAAATGGTAAAAGAAACAGCAAATTCACTAATAATAAATAAATTTAAAATACCAGAAGAAAAATTAAAAGATGTAAAAGTGCGGAGAAGGAAAAATAATAGAAATAGGAAGTGACAAAGTAGGAGTATATAAAGACGAACAAGGAGAAATTTATAAAATAAAACCAATATGCGCACATTTAGGATGTGAACTATCTTGGAACAACTTAGAAAAAACATGGGATTGCCCATGCCATGGTTCAAGGTTTGACTATAAAGGAAATCAAATATATGGTCCAGCAATAGATAATCTTGAAATAGAGTTATGAAAACACAAAGAGCGATACATGTCTGCATCGCTCTTTGTCAACAGTCTGAAAAAAGAAGAAACTTTGTACTAAATTTCTTCTTTTTTCTTAAATTGTTGACATTGGGCTATAAGAGATCCTTTTTATATAAACTATAAAAAGAATATCACCTTTTAAATATAGACGATTATTTAAAATTCTTTTTACCAAAACTTAGTAAAAGAGAAATTCTTAACTTAATTAGAAAATGTAAAAATGAATTACATTTTAATACAATCAAAGAAACAAATTTGACATGTATTCTAAACGAACACTTAATCTACTCTGAAAATTATGCAGAGCCTGTTGATATGATATTAAATTATGCAAGGTCATTATATAAAAATTTATATGCAACAATAGAACATAAACCTATACCAATTTTTCAGCCTTTTTTGAGTGCTAATAATATAACTCATAATTTAGAAGATTTGTATTATAACAACAGTTTTGGATTTACAATAAACTATCTAAAGCAAGCTATTGATATATACTATGCTATGCAAGTTGGTCAAGATATAAGATTATTAAAGATTTGTAATTTTTGTAATAAAGCATTTATTGCAAATAATCCAAAAGCTGAATATGATACACTTCAATGTAAAAATAAAGCTAATGTTTATAAAAGCAGAGGAAAGAATTTAAGTAAAAATGTTGTACATACTGAAAATGGAATTTCAGTAAAAATACCAAGTCAAGAATTGTCTGACAGTTTGGTAAAAAATTTAAAGAAAAGAAGTAAATCATAATTTCATTTTTAGACTAATTACCACCATAACTATTGACTTATGGTGGTAATTAGTTTAAAATATATATGGAGGTTTTTATGATATTTACATATAATGAGTTATTACTAAAATATAAAAGTGCATACCAAATAGAAAAAGCTGTCGAAGTTGGAAAAATTTATAAAATTGAAAAAGGCTTATATTCTGATATTCCTGGTGTTCATTATTTAGAAGTTGTAATGAAAAAATATCCTTATGGAGTATTTACTTCTTACTCTGCTTATTATTATCATAATTTAACTGATGTTATTCCAAATACAATGTATTTAGCTACGAGTAGAAATGGAACAACAATTACTTCAGAAAAAATAAAACAAATTCGCATGAAAGATGAATTATACAATTTAGGAAAAACTCAAATTGATTATGAAGGAATAAAAATAAACATTTATGATAAAGAAAGAATGTTAATTAATCTAGCTAGAAACAAAAATCAAATAGGATATGATTTGTATAAAGAAATAATATCTAATTATAGAAAACTAGCAAATTCGTTAGATACACAGAAGATAGAAGAATATTTACAGTATTTTGTAAATGGAGATAAAATATTTGAAATAATACAAGATGAGGTGTTTTAATGGATATATACAAAGCCGTCAATAAATATGTAAGAGCAGGTTATTCTGAAGATGATGCAATACCAAAAGTTGCTCAAGATATTGTTTTACTTAAAATTGGAAACAGCAGATATAGTAATAATATTACTGTAAAGGGTGGAGTTGTAATGCATAATATTTCTAAAGATATGCGTCGTGCAACTCGAGATATGGATATAGATTTTATAAAATATTCTTTAGAGGATAACTCCATTCGTGATTTTATAAAAGAATTAAATAATACAGATGATAGTATAGAAATTAAAGTTTCTGGAAAAATTGAACCTTTACACCACCAAGACTATGATGGAAAAAGAGTTTATATTAGGCTAACTGATAGTAACAACTATTCAATCAGTTCTAAACTTGATATTGGAGTACATAAGTATTTTGATATGGAACAGGACAATTATTACTTTGATTTTAACATAATAGATAAAAGCGTAAGTTTGCTTATAAATTCTAAAGAACAGATAATTGTTGAAAAATTAAAATCATTATTAAAATTTGGTATTACTTCTACTAGATTTAAAGACATCTTTGATTTTTACTATTTAATTAACAATGAAAACTTAGATAAGGACAAGGTAGTAAAGTACATAGATATATTAATTTTTCAAGATGAAAATATGCGTGAGAATGTATTAGAAGATGTCCACAGAAGATTAACAAATATACTAAATAATAGCAGATTTCAATCAAGAATTAATACGGCAAACAACAACTGGCTGGAAATACCTATAAGAGATGTTATTGATAATGTGTTAGAGTATTTTGATGGATTAACTTTGATAACAAAATAGATATAAGAAAGGATTAATTATGAAAATTAAATGTTTAAAATGCAATGATATTATTGAGTCCAAACATGAACATGATTTTAAAAAATGTAGCTGTGGGGCTTGTTTTATTGATGGTGGAGATAAATATACAAGAATTGGTGGAAACCTTGACGATATTGTTATTGTAAAAGATGATGGAACAGAAGAAAAAGTACATTAGTCTAATATCCACCAAAGTATAGACTTATGGTGGATATTAAATTTGTTAATAATTAATTGTTTATATCAATCGATATATTAAATTGCACACTATTGTTTTTCTTTAAATTTACGTTTTTATAATTAAAATACTATTACTTAATTTCTAGTAATTCATAGATTCTCTTAAATAATGGTTTAAAATATTCAAAGCTTTCCTTTGGCATATTAATTGCTTTTACCCAAAAATTTTTTTTATTACTTATTTTAGGTATTTTTATATCACCTATGACTGTTTCCTTTGCACATGAATCATTTCCAAACATATCTTCAATGTCTTCATCTGTAAATAACAATTCAACTTCTAATCTTTTAGTCGAGTATTGTATTGAAGCTATTTGCTTTCTATGTTCTGGCACAGGTAACATCATCGCATAAATATTTTTATAATCTTTTCTATTTTTATAAAGACCTGAATTTTCTTCTCCTAAAGTTTCTGTCCAATCGTTTTTATTTTTGACTTTTAATTCACTAAAACAATTATATGCATCGTCAAAATCAAACAATCCTATTATTTTCTTTCCCTCACATTCATCCATACACTGATTGCATAAATATCCCTTTAGACTGTCCTTATTTCCTTTGCTAAATATTTTAAATTTGGAATTCAAGTCAAATAAACTCTCCAAATTTTGCTCTGTTGGTTGATAGTCATTTAACTTCAACCATGCAAGTTTATAAATTTGTGTATACTCATCTTCAACAAATACTCTTTTATCTGATTCTATTATTTTATTTTTTTCCTCTATCTTTTCTTCAAGTTTCTTTATTCTTTCTTTTTGGTCTAACATTTTATCATAGAACTTCTTATTTACCATTTTTAATTCTGTATATTCTTCCTTTTGAACTTGCAGTATCTTAGGTGATTCGTCATCTTGCCTAAATAGCTCATAAAAAGTTGCATAATCTGGCGCTAGTGATATTGTAACAGGTGAATGTGTCGTCATAACAACCATTACTCCTTTTTTTATGAAATACTCTTCTAAAACTTTAAATAATGATTCTATTAGAGATGGATTAAGTGTATTATCAAATTCATCCAATAATAGCAATTTTTCTATTGGACGTCGTTTCTCATTTAACAATGCAAATGTCAAACTAATAATAGATTTTTCTCCATCTGACAAACTAGATACTTTTATTGAAGAAGTTGGGTCTAGTTCGCCATAAGAATTAATAGATAATAAACTTGGTGTTTCAGATAAATTTGGCGTTACAAATTCATAATCTTCTTTAAATCTATAATTAAATCTTAAATTTTCAAATATTTCATTTAAAATAGTCCATGGTGCATCCTTTATATATTCTTTATTGTTAAATCCACCATTCAACATTCCTAATTCTGCTTTCTTATCTTGCCTTTTAGAAGCAAATTCATAAAATATTTCAGCAATTTTATTAGAAAATAAATCATCCTCTTCCCATACAAAATTATCAGGTAATAATTTTATAAATTCTTCTTTTGTAATAATCCCTCTTGTATTGTTAGCCTCATATATATTCTTTAATGATGTATTCATTATTTTTATAGATTTATTGTATGTTTTTCCATTAATCCATTGATGCTCCCCTTTATAATATTTCCATGCTTGTTCCTTATGCCACAATACATTTTTAGGTTCTGGTAATTTTATATTTTCGATTCTTATGATTTCTTTAAAACTGCGTCTAAAAACATCTTCTGCATCTAAAACATCCTTATTTATTAGAACTTTTGACGATATTGCTATTTTGGAATTCAGAAATTCATTTACCTCTGACCTATTCAATATATCCATTAATTGAGTTTTTCCACTGCCATTAACTCCTGATATTATAATTAAATCTCCTTTTAATTTCTGGTTAAATCCATTTTTAAATTGTTTATAATCTTGATTTAGTTCAATAGTTAATTCTTTCATCTTTTTAATTTTCCTCTCTTATTATATTTAATTTCTCTGCAAATTCTTCTTGTGTTAGATTTAGACTTTTTCTAATATCTCTAATGTTTTGACCCAATATAGAATTATTTATACTACTTCATAAGTTCTTTGCTCATAATTTAAAAGTGAAATTTTTCTGCTAGAGTTCTTACTATAATTATTTTTATTATCTTTATTCTTATTACATCGTAAAATTTCCGACTCTTGAATGGTAGTTTTTACGTTTCTTGAGTCGTAACTTTTACGACTCATAATCTTTGTGGTTGATATATGATTTATTTTTCCTACATAGATAATGTTGTTTTTTCTAAATCCTTGCTTTTTTTCATTTATCATTTAACATTTGATAATTGTCTAAATGCTTTTGTAATGTTTTATCTGATAAATTTAATTTTTCTCCAGCTTCTTTTCTTGAAAATATTAAAAATATATTTCCTTCTTCATCTATCCATTTATTTTTCATAGAAACAGATAGTCTATCAATCAATAATGAAAACAATAGTTTACTATCTGAAGTTAAGTCTTTATAATAAGGATTTATAAATAGTTCCTTTGGAATTTGATAGAAAACATTTTCAAGATATTCATTTGCTTTATAAGGTATAAAATTCATAGCAATAGTTCTCCTTTCAGTTTTTAAATCAACGCTGAAAGTATTGAAATATCAATGATTTTTGCTTTGCGGAACATTGAGGAACAATTTTTTATCCGTAAATAAATTTTGCGGAACATCTTTCTGAACAAAATATTGGAATTTTTGAGAATTTTCCAGAATGTAAAAAAATTATGCTATTCTCTAAATTCTTAGAAAATAGCATTTTTGATATTATTTGACTGTTTTCAAATTCTAACGAATTCCCTTGAAAAACAGCTATTATTGGTCGGGGCGACAGGATTCGAACCTGCGACCCCATGGTCCCAAACCACGTGCGCTACCAACTGCGCTACGCCCCGAACTATTAACAATTATATATTATAGTACAGATTTTCAAAAAAAGCAATAGTTTTTTTTGATTTCTATTGAAATTTTTAATAAAAACTATTATAATATATATGTCAATATAGCAGTATCTTAATTTGATATGGTATTTGACTATAAAATGTACGTTCTTAACTTTATAAGTATTGATATTTTAGAATTTCAAGAGATAATACAAAAAACATTGAAATTTCTTTTAAATATATTTTAAATTTAAGAATGTTATAATATTTTCATTATATGCGACTGTAGCTTAGCTGGATAGAGCACTCGGCTACGAACCGAGAGGTCGGGGATTCGAATTCCTCCAGTCGCACCATACTCTTTGGGTAAGTTTGAGAGTTTTTTTATTTATTTACAATTTTACTTTTCACTAGGTATATGTCATCTATTATCAAAAAGTCAGAAAATTCTTGAAAGTTTTTTGAATTGATTCATTTTAAAAACGGTTTATATACTTTTATAGAATTTTTTGATATAATCTGTGTTAGACAAATAGACTAACTATATGAAAGTCAAGAGTTTTTATAAAAATTTTTAAATAAATT